>NZ_JBITHE010000007.1:16959-404679 GCF_044457665.1 Streptomyces sp. NPDC050535 | reverse complement strand
CCCAGAATGGTGAACACGCCGGTGACGGAGACCCCGCCCTTCGTGCCGTATCCGCCGAACAGAGCGATCAGCGCGAGCGTCGCGACGAAGAGTCCCAGACCGGCGAGGGTGCCGCGGCCCAAACAGGGCCTGGCATCGGCGGTGTCCAGTTCGGACACGGGACGCTGTTCGAGGAACCGCACCGCCGCCGCGTAGACCGTCAGGGCGATCGCCGCGGCCGCCGCACCGAACAGCAGGGACAGCACCGGATTGTCCCCCGCCACGCTCCTCATCCCCGCGGCGAGCCCCGTCACCAGGACGAACAGCACCACCATCAGCGCCAACCGCACCCCGGCCGGCCACACCCGGCGCGTTGGCTCGAACGGTGACTGCGAGAACTGGCGCTTCACCCACTGCACCGACGGCCCGTACCACGACGACATGACGTTTCCCATCCCTTGACCGGCGGCCGAGCCGCCCCTGCATCAGGGGGGAACGCTATGAGCGGCAGGCACCCCGAAACGTCCCCCGGAGGGGGACAATCGCGTGTAGCTCGCACGGGGGACAACGAGACTCGTACACCGACAGCGGCTGTTTGTACGAGTCGCGCACGGCCGGGGCTGAGGAGGTGGCATTGCACCGACTCCGTCCTCGACGGAGACCTTCGGGGGGCCTGGTGTTACCGGGCGAGGAGGGCGCTTACGGTCTTGCCGGTGGGTGCTCGTCGGGTGACCGCGGTGGCGCGGGCGAGGCGGTTGACCATGGGCCAGCCGAAGCCTCCGGTGCCGTTGTTCAGGTCGGGAGTGCGCATGCGGGGTGTCTGCGGGCTGGGGTCGTGGACGGCTACCTCGATGCTGTCCGGGTGTGCGGTGAGGTCGAGGGTGCAGGTGCCGCCGCCGTGCCGGAGGGCGTTGGTGACGAGTTCCGATACGACCAGGACCACGGTGTCGGCGGCCTCGGCTCCGGCTGGTTGTACGAGACCTTCGAGGAAGTCGCGGGCGCTCTCGCGTGCGCCGGCGAGGGAGGTCGCGGAGCGGACGGTTGCGACGTTGACGCTCATCGTGTCCATCAGGTCACCTGGTCTCTGGATCGTCCATGGCGGGTCCTGTCTGCCTGGTGCTTGTGCCCCGGCTGTGCGGTGCTTGTGCCCCGGCCCGTGGCCCGCTAATCCGGCGGTGGCGGGCTTTGTGTCTGTCTTCAGTCACCGTTCGAGGCCGGTTACCTCACTGTCGAACACGCGGAAATCTGTGTTGGCGGGAGTAGACATTGGGCGGTGGTGTGGTTATGGTTTCTCTCGTAGCCAGAGATCGAGCAGGGCCCGGCAGAAACGAACTGGCGGGCAGCAGTACGCAGTTGCAGTGTGCAGTGCGGTGCGGTGGTGGAGTTGCGGAGCCAGGGTTGTTGCAGGACGGCGACGGGGCTGACGACCGGACCGGGTGGCCCGCGGTGATCAGGGGCCGCCGTGAGCAGGACCGCGGTTCACGCGGTGGCAGTACCGGTAGGTGAAGTTGCAGTTCGCGGTACCAGCAGGACCAGCAGTGTGGTGTCAGAGGTTCCCCGGTAAAGGCGTCGGCTGCGGGCGCGCGTACCGGGAGGTTCGGCAGTGGGGTTCCAAGCCAGAGCGGACGCAGGACGGGCGACGGGGCTGGCTGCCGAAGGGTGGCGCTCACTCAGGCCACCAGCAGTACGCATCACCGGCAGGACAGGGCAGTACCAGCAGTACGCAGTACGAGCAGTGCGCAGTACGTAGTTCCATTGGTAAGTGTTGTTCATGAGGGAAGAACGGAGGGCTTCGCGCCATCAGGATCGCCCGGGCGGAATCGCTGAGCCCGGGTACCGCAGGACATCGATAGTGAGGTGGTCTCCGGTCGAGCAACCGCGATCCCCGCGCCCCCGACGGCATGCTGGTCGGGTCCGCGGAAACAAGTAGGCCGGCGCAGCATCAGGGCCGGCAGATGGTGTAGCAGTTCCTTCGGGGCCCTGGCGCGACGAGCGCCAGGGCCCCTCCACGCGTTCCACAGAGAGGTGCGATGACAGCAGACGACTCGTTCGGCCGGCTCGACGACGACGACTACCCCGCCTACACCATGGGCCGCGCCGCCGAAATACTCGGCACCACCCAGGGCTTCCTCCGCGCCATCGGCGAAGCCCGCCTCATCACCCCACTACGCTCCGCCGGCGGCCACCGCCGCTACTCCCGCTACCAGCTGCGCATCGCCGCCCGCGCCCGGGAACTCGTCGACCAGGGCACCCCCGTCGACGCCGCCTGCCGCATCGTCATCCTCGAAGACCAACTCCAAGAAGCCCAACGCATCAACACCCAACACCACCACACTGCCGAGAGCACGAGCTCCCGATGACCTGAAGACCGAAGCACGGCCGTCCAGATCACCTTCGCCAGCCGTGAGCGGGCGACGTCGCCGACCTCGGCCCTTCGCGGTCTCCGGTCGGTCCCATCGGCGTGGTGGGTGCCGGGCGGTTGGCCCCGTTCAGCGCGTGGGTACCGGGCGGTCGTAGATGTTGTCCGGGGTCACGATTTCGGTGATCGCGCGGGCGAGGACTGAGGACGGCTCCTGGCCCTCGTAGGTGATGTCGGTGTTCAGCATGAGCACCAGGGTGGCCTTCTTGGAGGGCAGGTACACGGTCACGGTCTCGTAGCCGGGGATGGAGCCGTTGTGTCCGATCCAGCCGTCGGATTCGAAGATGCCGAGGCCGTAGCCCGTGCCGGGGTGGCCGGTCGGCAGCATCTTGAGCCGTTCCCGCTGGGTCTCGGGGCTGAGCAGCGTCCCGGTGGCGACGATCTTCGCCCAGCGGTGCAGGTCGTGCAGGTTCGAGATCATCGCCCCGGCCGCCCAGCCCCAACTGGGGTTCCAGTCCGTGGAGTCCGTGACCTCGCCGCTCAGCGTCTGGTTGGTGTAGCCGCGCGGGTGCGGTTCGGGGAACTCCGCGCCCTCCGGGAACAGCGTGTGGTGCAGACGGGCCGGGCGGAGCACCCGCTTGTCGATGACGTCGGCGAGGCGGTGCCCGGTGACCTTCTCGATCACCAGGCCGAGGAGGACGAGGTTGCTGTTGTTGTACTCGAACTGCTTCCCCGGCGCGAAGGTGTTCCGGTGCTTGTAGCCGTAGGCCAGCACCTCCTGCGGGGTGAACGAGCGGTACGGGTCGCTCAACAGGTCGTGCACGAAGTCCGGGTCGGAGCTGTACGGAAACAGGCCGCTGCGCATCTCGGCGAGATGACGCAGCGTGATGCGGTGCCCGTTCGGTACGCCGTGGATGTAGGCGGAGATCGGGTCGTCCAGCCGGATCCGCTTGTCGTCGACGAGCTTGAGCAGCGCGGTGACCGTGAAGGTCTTGGTCTCGCTGCCGATCCGCATGAAGGGGCCGGTGGTCATCGGCTCGCGGGTGGCCGTGTCGGCGACCCCGCTCGCGCGGACGTAGTTTCCCTTGCCGGGCATCCACAGTCCGACGACGACGCCGGGGATGCCGGCCTCCTGGCGGACGTTCTCGATGGCCTTGTCCAGCCGGGCGGTCAGCGCGGGACCGAGACCGTCAGGCCGGCACGCGTCCTTGTCGCACCGGTCGACGCTCGCGGCGTGGACGGCCGCGGCGGGAATCGCTGTCATCGGGGCCAGAACGGATGCCACGAGCAGGGCCGCGGCGAACAGTCGGCGGGGAGGGGTACGTCGCATGTCGGGGCGCCTCTTCCAGGTCAGGGGCTCGGACGGCAACGTCACCATCCGGTCCCCGGATGAAAGTCCCCGTCCGGTACGCGTTCGCGCGAGTCCACTCGTTCGGAGCCACGCGGGTTTCCCGGGACACGTCCACGGCGGGGCACGCGGCACCCTGCCCGGCCGGATGTCCGGGAGCGGTGACTGTCAGACCTCCGTGGCAGGATGCGCGCATCGGGGCGGACGGCACATGAGGGGCGTCATGGCGGGTGTCGAGGGGAGTGGGACTCCGGCGGGGCCGGGCAGCGGCGGCGCGCCCGGAGGCGTCGGCGAGGCTCCGCCGGTCGGGCGGCGGGCCAGGGAACTGGTCACGGCGGGCGCGCGGTTGTACGGGGCCGCGCGGGCCGTGCTCGACGATCACGCGCGGGCGCTCGAAGCGGTGCGGTCGGCCCTGGTACCGATCCATGCCGAGCTGGTCGGCGCGGAGCTCGAAGCCATCCCCGTCTCGCGGCTGAAGGACGTCACCGAGGGGCGGCTGCGGCTCAGCGCCCTGGAGGCGGCCGGGTTCGAGTCGGTGCGGGCGGTGCACGGGACGAGTCGGTACGAGCTGCGGCAGCTTCCGGGAGTGGGGGCGCAGACCGCCGACCGGGCGCTCGCCGCCGCGCGGCAGATCGCGCGGGCCGTGGAGGAGACCGTCTCCGTGCGGATCGACGTCGACCGTCCGGAACCCCTGACGACCGCCCTGGTCATCGCGTTGCGCACCCTCGTCGAGGCCGGCCCGGAGCTGCGCCGCGCCGTGGACGCGGCCACCCGGATCGAGGAGCGGCTCCGCACGCTGGTGCCCGCGGCCCGGCCCGCCGCGGGGCGGTTGCGGATGGCGCTCACGGGGCGGCGGACGCGCGAGCGCGCGTTCGACGCGGTCCTGGAGCTGCGGGAGCTGACCACCGGCGCCGCCGCCAGGGACGTACGACTGCTGCTGGCCCAGGCGTCCGCGGACCTGTTGCGCGGACCGGCCTCCGACATCGAGGCGTGGGTCGACTTCGAGCTGCGGTCCGCGGAGTACTACAGCCAGCTCGCCGAGGTCTCGCAGCGGCGCCCGGATGTCGAGGCCTCCGAGGGGTTCCTGCCGTCGGAGGTCGCCGAGCGGGTGCGCGCCCAGGAGCTCGACGACACGCACCGGCGGGTCTCGCTGCGCGGCTATCAGGACTTCGGCGCCCGCTTCGCGCTGGCCCAGCGCCGGGTCGTCCTCGGCGACGAGATGGGGCTCGGCAAGACCGTGCAGGCCATCGCGGTGCTCGCCCATCTCGCGGCGGACGGGCACAGTCATTTCCTGGTCGTCTGCCCGGCCAGCGTCCTGATCAACTGGACGCGCGAGATCGGCGCGCGCAGCACCCTGCGGGCCCTGCCGGTGCACGGTGCCGAGCGGCTCGACGCCTACGAGGAGTGGCGTGAGCGCGGGGGCGTCGCGATCACCACGTACGACGTGCTGCACAGCCTGCCCGAGCCCGCACCCGCGCCCAGCCAGGACGGCAGAGGCACCAAGGGCATCAAAGGCACCAGGGGCACCAGAGGGCGCAAGGGAGCCAAGGGTGCCGTCGAAGTCAACGGCACCACGGGCGCCAAGCCGGGGATGCTCGTCGTCGACGAGGCGCACTACGTGAAGAACCCCGACACCCGTCGTTCCAAGGCGGTCGCGGCCTGGACCGGACACTGCGACCGCGTCCTCTTCCTCACGGGTACGCCGATGGAGAACCGCGTCGAGGAGTTCCGTACGCTCGTCCGCTATCTCCAGCCCGGCCTCCTTTCCGCCATCCACAACGGCACCGCGGCGGCGGGCCCGCACGCCTTCCGCAGGTCGGTCGCGCCCGCCTATCTGCGCCGCAACCAGGGCGACGTCCTCACCGAACTCCCCGCCCTCCTCCAGGTCGACGAATGGGAGGAGTTCGGCGCCGCGGACCGGGCGGCGTACCGCAAGGCCGTCGAGGACGGGAACTTCATGGCGATGCGCCGCGCCGGGTACGCGGACGCGGAGAAGTCGGCGAAGCTGCAACGGCTGCGTGAGCTGGTCGCGGAGGCCGCGGAGAACGGTCTGAAGGTGGTCGTGTTCTCCTACTTCAAGGACGTCCTCGCCACCGTCGAACAGGCCCTGGGCGAGGGGGTGTTCGGCCCGATCTCCGGGGCCGTTCCCGCCGCGCGGAGACAGCGCGTGGTGGACGATTTCACGGCCGCCCCCGGGCACGCGGTGCTGCTCTGCCAGATCCAGGCAGGCGGCGTCGGCCTCAACCTCCAGGCGGCGTCCGTGGTGATTCTCTGCGAGCCGCAGGTCAAGCCGACCATGGAGCACCAGGCGGTGGCCCGCGCCCACCGGATGGGCCAGGTCCGCCCCGTCCAGGTCCACCGCCTCCTCGCCCCCGACAGCGTCGACCAGCGGCTCCTGGACATCCTGGAGAACAAGACCCGCCTCTTCGACGCCTACGCCCGCCGCAGCGACACCGCCGAGCACACCCCGGACGCCGTCGACGTCTCGGACAGCGGTCTCGCCCGCAGGATCGTCGAGGAGGAACAACGACGCCTGGCCGTCGCAGGCGCCGGGCGTTCTCCCACGTCAGAGATATCGGAGGGGCCGGAGAGCACCGGCTAACGCGCCAGCCCCGTCTTCACCCCCGCCCCGCACAGGGGCACCACCGCCGACCGCTCGCCCAGCACCCCCTCCCGGACAGCCGCCCAGCACGCCACCCCCGTCGACTCCACGTACAGCCCCTGTGACGCCAGGTCCGTCTGCGCGTGCCGGATCTGATCCTCCGTCACCGTCAGGAAGGTGCCGCCGGAGTCCCGTACCGCGCGCAGGATCTGGCGGGCCCGGGGCGGGCGCGGGATCGCGATGCCCTCGGCGAAGGTGGGGGCCGCCGGGGTCACCCCGAGGAGGTCGTCGGCGCCCGCCTGCCAGGCCTCGGCGAGCGGGGCGACCGCGGCGGCCTGGACCGCGTAGAGGGCGGGCCGGCGGTCGATCAGGCCCGCCGAGTGGAGTTCGGCGACGGCGAGGGCGGCGCCCAGGAGCAGTGTGCCGTTGCCGACGGGGACGACGATGACCTCGGGGAGGCGCCCGCCGAGGTCCTCCCAGAGCTCGTGGACGTAGGTCTTGGTGCCGGCCAGGAAGTACGGGTTGAAGACGTGCGAGGCGTAGAACACGCCCTCCTCGTCCGCGGCCTCCCGGGCGGCCGCCGCGGTGGCCTCACGGTCGCCGTCGACCACCCGCACCCGCGCCCCGTGCGCCCCGATCTGCTCCAGCTTCTTCGGTGACGTGCCCTCGGGGACGTACACGGTGCAGGGCAGTGCGGCCCGCGCGCAGTACGCGGCGATCGCCGTCCCCGCGTTGCCGCTGCTGTCCGCGAGCACCTGCCGGGCCCGCAGCCGCAGGGCCAGCTCGGCCAGCAGTACGGCGCCGCGGTCCTTGAACGACAGCGTCGGCATCAGGAAGTCGAGCTTGGCGGAGATGCCGTCCCGGAGCGGGACCAGTGGGGTGCGGCCTTCGCCGAGGCTGATGGTGGGGGCGGTCAGCGGCAGGCACTCCGTGTAGCGCCAGAGTGAATTGACCCGTCCCGTCAGGGACTTGAGGCTCGCCGGGGTCGGGGCGAAGTCCAGATCGAGCGGGCCGCGGCAGGCCGGGCAGCACCAGGCGAGCGAACCGGCGGGGACGCGGGTGCCGTCCACCGGGCAGAAACAATCCGGCAAAGGTGTCATGTGCGCAGGTTAGATGCGCCGTTTGGTGACGTTGTGTCATGACTGGCATATGGCACCTGTGTTACGTCCACGCAGGCCTCTTGTGCAATTCCTGTGGAAGCCCCAACCTTTCGGCTGACGCACAGGTTCTGCACAGGGCACGGACAGGATTCGCACACGTGACGGATCGGCCGGTGAATTGGCATGAACCTGCTTTTTTGTGCGTAGCACCACCCCCCACCAGCGCACCACCGATTGAGGAGGATCCCTCAGATGGCAGTGATGCGTACCACCCGCCGAAGACTGGCCGGCATGGCGAGCGCGGCCCTGGTCCTCGGAATCGTCTCCGCCCTCCCCGCGAACGCGGCACCGGAGCGAGTAGGACAGATCCAGTACGCGGGCGCCGCCAACGCGGTCGCCGACAGTTACCTCGTGACCCTCAGGGCGGACGCCGCGAAGTCCGGTTCCGCCGAGGGCAGGGCCCTGGCCAAGGAGTACGGCGCCACGATCGAGCGGACCTACAAGAAGGCCCTGAACGGCTACGCGGTCGAGGCCACCGCGGACGAGGCGAAGCGGTTCGCCGCCGACCCGGCCGTCGCCTCGGTCGTCCAGGACCGGACCTTCCGCATCAACACGACCCAGCCCAGCCCGCCCTCCTGGGGCCTGGACCGCATCGACCAGAAGACCCTCCCGCTCAACAACAGCTACACCTACCCGGATTCGGCCGGGACGGGCGTGACCGCGTACATCATCGACACCGGCGTACGCATCACGCACAGCGACTTCGGCGGCCGGGCCGCCTACGGCTACGACGCCGTCGACAACGACAACACCGCGCAGGACGGCAACGGCCACGGCACGCACGTCGCGGGCACGGTCGCCGGAACCGCGTACGGCGTCGCGAAGAAGGCGAAGATCGTCGGCGTCCGCGTCCTCAACAACGCCGGCTCGGGCACGACCGCCGGAGTCGTCGCGGGCATCGACTGGGTCGCCGCGAACGCGGTCAAGCCGGCCGTCGCCAACATGTCGCTCGGCGGCGGCGCGGACAGCGCGCTCGACACGGCCGTCCGGGGCGCGATCGCGGCCGGGGTCACCTTCGCCGTCGCGGCGGGCAACGACAGTGCGAACGCGTCGAGTTACTCCCCGGCGCGGGTCACCGAGGCCATCACGGTCGGCTCGACCACCTCGACGGACGCCCGCTCCAGTTTCTCCAACTTCGGTTCCGTGCTGGACATCTTCGCGCCCGGCTCCTCGATCACCTCGTCGTGGAACACCAGCGACTCGGCCACCAACACCATCTCCGGTACGTCGATGGCGACACCGCACGTGACCGGCGCCGCGGCCGTCTACCTGGGCGTCAACCCGGCGGCCACGCCCGCGCAGGTGGCGACGGGACTGATCAACGCCTCGTCCACCGGTGTGGTCACCAACCCCGGCACGGGCTCGCCCAACCGGCTGCTCAACGTCGCGGGCGGCACGGTGACTCCGCCCGGTCCGCGCTTCGAGAACACCGGGGACTACGCGATCGCCGACAACGCGACCGTGGAGTCGCCGATCACGGTGAGCGGTGTCACCGGCAACGCACCGGCGGCGCTGAGCGTGCCGGTGAGCATCGTCCACACCTACATCGGTGATCTCCAGGTCCAGTTGATCGCGCCCGACGGCACGGCGTACACGCTGAAGGCGTACAGCACCGGCGGCAGCACCGACAACATCAACACCACGTACTCCGTGAACGCCTCCTCGGAGGTCGCCAACGGCGTGTGGAAGCTGCGGGTCAGCGACAACGCGGCGCAGGACGTGGGACGCATCGACTCCTGGGCCCTGCAGTTCTGAGCCCCGGACCATGATCCGGCGGTAATCGATCACTCGTCCTCGCGGTACGGCTTCGGGTCCGTGACCCGGCCCGCCGCGAGGACGAGGCGTGCCGGGCGGCGCGCCGCGGGGCCGGGCGGTCCGGTGGCCGCCCGAATCGTCGCGTTCGTGACCCGCGTTCCACCGCCGCCCCCACCACGTCTACGATTCGCCCAGTCGTGGGGTCGTTCGTACGGGAGTTCGTACGTCCGTTTTCGCCCCGCCCGGACTAGGAGCAAGGTACTCGTGGCCATACCCCCGCCGCCCGGCCCCCAGCGGCCCGAGGGCCAGTACCCGCCTCCGTACCCCCAAGGCCCGTACCAGCAACAGCCGTTCCAGCAGCCGTACCAGCCCTGGGGCCACGGCTACTTCCCGCACAACCGTCCGGTGCCCGTCAACGGGCTCGCGATCTCGGCGCTCGTGCTCGGGTTCCTCTGTTTCCTGCCCGCCGTCGGGCTGCTTCTCGGGATCCTCGCGCTGGTGCAGATCAGGAAGCGGGGCGAGCGCGGCAAGGAGATGGCGATCGGCGGCATGGTGCTGTCCTCGTTCGGGCTGGTGCTGGCGCTCCTCGCGCTCACCACGGGCGGCGCGCGCGACTTCTGGGACGGTTTCAAGGAGGCGGCGAACGACTCGGCCAACAGCACCTTCTCCCTCGTCAAGGGCGACTGCTTCGACGTGCCGGGAGGTTCGCTGGAGGGCGTGACGTACGACGTCGACAAGGTGCCGTGTGCCGGGGAGCACCAGGGCGAGGTGTACGGCACCGTCACGATGAGCGGCGGGAGTTACCCCGGAGACAGCGCGGTCGCGGACGAGGCCGACGACAAGTGCTACGTGCTCCAGGACAGCTACGCCATGGACGCGTGGGCCGTGCCGGACGACGTCGACCTGTACTACTTCACGCCGACCCGGCAGAGCTGGCGACTGGGCGACCGTGAGATCACCTGCGTCTTCGGGAACACGGACGAGACGGCCGGCCTGACCGGCTCGCTCCGCCGGGACGCCACGACGCTGGACGCGGACCAGCTCGCCTACCTGAGGGCGGCGCAGATCCTCAACGCCGCGATGGACACGGAGCCCGACACGGAGTTCGTCGAGGACGATCTGCCGGGTCACAAGGAGTGGGCGGGCCGGGTGTCGGACGCGCTCGCAAAGCAGACGGGCATGCTCGGCGAGCACACCTTCGCCCCGGACGCCGCCGCGCCCGTAGCCGCCCTGGTGAAGGACCTGGAGTCGGCGCGGGGGGAGTGGGCGAAGGCGGCGGACGCGGCGGACGTGGACGTCTTCTACACGCACTACGAGAAGGGGCTGGACCTCACCGACCCCGAGCAGACGGTCACCGCCCGCGAGGCTCTGGGCCTCGCCACCGACCTCCCGGCGTACGGCGGGGAAGGCGGCCCGGTGGACGACGGCGGAGACGACACCGGTCTGGAGGTGTGACGGCGGCTATACCGGGGAGAAAGTGCCTGGGTAAAGCCCTCGGCGGGCATAAGTCATCACATCGAGTGATTCTTTGGCCTTTGCTTGCATGGCACAACCCACGGTTGCCAGGCTGTAGCTGTCTGTACAACCTGATGGGAGCGGCCAGTGACTTTCGGTGAGCAGCCGGCGTATCTGCGCGTCGCGGGTGATCTCCGCCAGAAGATCGTCGACGGTTCGCTGCCACCACACACCCGCCTCCCGTCACAGGCCAGGATCCGCGAGGAGTACGGCGTCTCGGACACGGTCGCGCTGGAGGCGCGCAAGGTGCTGATGGCAGAAGGTCTGGTGGAGGGCCGCTCCGGGTCGGGCACGTATGTGCGGGAGCGTCCGGTGCCGCGCAGCGTCGCCCGCTCCGGCTACCGCCCGGACAGTGGCACGACCCCGTTCCGCCAGGAGCAGGCCGACGTCTCCGTGCGGGGCACCTGGGAGTCCCACAGCAGGCAGGCCGAGGCGAGCGTCGCGATCGCCGAGCGGCTCTCCGTCCAGCCCGGCGACCGCGTGATGTGCACGAGCTACGTCTATCGCGACGGCGGCGAGGCGATGATGCTCTCCACCTCCTGGGAGCCCCTCGCCGTCACCGGGCGTACGCCGGTGATGCTCCCCGAGGAGGGCCCGCTCGGCGGCATGGGCGTGGTCGAGCGGATGGCGGCCATCGACGTGATCGTGGACAACGTCACGGAGGAGGTGGGTGCCCGGCCGGGTCTCGCCGAGGAGCTCCTCGCGCTGGGCGGCGTTCCCGGACATGTGGTCGTCGTCATCCAGCGGACGTTCTTCGCGTCGGGGCGTCCGGTCGAGACGGCGGACATCGTCGTCCCGGCGGACCGGTACCGGATCGCGTATCACCTGCCGGTGAAGTAGCCGAGAGGGGGTGCGGAGGCTGCCGTAGGTGAAGTGGCCTCCGCGCGACCCCGGTTGGATTCTGGCCTTTCTCGACATCCCCGCCCTGCACGGCCTTTGCCCTGTTGGGGCGCGCGTGTGCAGCGGTCGGCGGCGCGTTCGATGGCGTGCGCCCCCGGACCCAAGTCCACTCCCTGGCCGGTTGCGTACCTCTTTGTGAAAAGCCGTATTCGCTGCGTGAAGGTTAGGCGTAGGCTCGGGCATATGCGGATTGCGGTTTCGTCAGAGGTCGAGGCGCGGCGGGGGCCCTGGGCGGGAAGGGGAGGGGCTCGATGAACGACGGCACGATCACTCTTCCCTGGCTCGTCATCCGGCAGGACGACAACGGCAACCGCTACCGCGTGGGCAGGTACGCGACACGGGCCGAGGCCCAGAAGATCGCGGACAGCCTCGACGCACGTGGGCACAAGCAGCTCTACTGGGTCGAGCGGATCGGGCAGAACGGAAGCAGGTGATCCGTCGGGGCCCGGATCACGGACCGCTCGCGCGAGCGACCCGTCGGGGCTCGGGGGCGCTCCCGTAGGCTCCGGCGCATGACCGAACGGATCGTGGTGGTCGGAGCCGCCCTGCTGAACGGCGGCCGACTGCTCGCCGCCCGCCGCAGCGCACCCCCGGAGCTCGCCGGACGCTGGGAGCTCCCCGGCGGCAAGGTCGAACCGGGTGAAACCCCCGAAGGGGCCCTGGTGCGCGAACTGCACGAGGAGCTCGGTGTCACCGCGGAGCCGGTCGTCCGCGTCCCGGGGGAGTGGCCCCTGCGAGCGCCGTACGCCCTCCAGGTGTGGACCGCGCGACTGCTCCCCGGCTCGGAGGACCCCAAGCCGCTCCAGGACCACGACGAACTGCGCTGGCTGACGCCGGACGAGATCTGGGACGTGGACTGGCTGGACCAGGACGTCGCCGCCGTGCGGGCGACGCTGACGGTGTGGGCCGGGCGGCAGGCATTCGAGGCGGGGCAGGCGTGACCTGGCCCGACAGGACCTGGTCCGATGTGACCCGGTCCGGCGTGACCCGGTCCGAGGTGACCTGGTCCGTCGTGCGCTGATCCGGGGGTCGGAGGGCGCGCGTGGAGCCCCGGACCCGGGGCTCCGTACGCCGTTCGCGCCACCGTGCGCCAACCGGTGCGGTAAGACGTCCCGGATATCGGGTATGTGCCCATTAACCCCATGAAACCGGACATGGGTGCGCTCCTGGTCTGGGAAGTGATCGGCGTGATCGACACCGAAGGCGCCTGCGCCGAGTGGACCTTTCCCGCGGAGCCGGGTGCCGTCCGCGACGCGCGCGCCGTCGTCCGGGACCAGTTGCGCACCTGGCAGCTGGACTCCCTCGCCGACATCGCCGCGCTGCTGGTCAGCGAGCTGGTGACGAATTCCCTGCGGCACGCGACGGGCCCCATCGGTGTACGGCTGGTCTGGCCGGGCGGCATGCCGGGCTCCCTGTTGGTGGAGGTCTCCGACCCGCTGCCCGATCCACCCCGTGAACGGGCCGCCGACGTCGACGACGAAAGCGGCCGCGGACTCCAGCTCGTGGCCGGCGCGTCGCGGCGCTGGGGCACTCGCCCGGGGGACAACGGCAAGACGGTCTGGTTCGAGCTGGCGGTGCCCGGATGAGGGCCGTCGGTCCGGGGTGTGGGGAACCTACTGGTTCAGGCCACTGGTGTTGGCTGGAGTCTTTGATTCGACGGGGTGCCACCTGGTTAGAAGACTGGGAGTATGTCGCGGCCGGTCCAAAAAGAGTCAGGACCGGGCTGTGATCGTGAACACCGTGTTGTGCGGCGCCGTAGTACTGGATACTGCGGTCAGCCGCCCCCGGTGACCGGTGCCGGACGCGGTGAGCTGGAGGGGACGGTTCGCGTGAGCGAGATACCAGCGAAGGCCGCGGAGTCCGAGGACCCGTCGGGCGGCGCGAGGGCTGACGTCGCGGGCGATCCCGCCGTGGGTGACTCCGTGGCGCGCCGATCCGCCCTGGACATGGGGATGGGCGACTCCAGAGGCGACACGGTCGGCGACGGGATGTGGCAGAGCAGCCCGCCCGGTTCGATCTACGACTACATCAAGGTCGCCTCGTTCTCCATAGGCGCCGACGGGCTGGTCGACCAGTGGAGCCTGCGCGCGGAGCAGCTCTTCGGGATATCCGCGGAGGACGCCGTCGGCATGGACCCCATCGCGGCGTTCGTCGCCCCCGACCGGCGCGAGTTCGGGCAGCGCAAGATGGCGGAGATCCTCGACGGCCGGGAATGGACCGGCGTGGTCCCCTTCCAGATGCCCACCACCGAGGCGGGTGAGGCGGGCGCCGAAGGTCTCGCCGAGGTCTATGTGATGCCCACCACTACGGAGGACGGCGAGCGCGCTGCCGTATGCATCGTCGTGGACGTCCGCACCCTCCGCCGGATCGAGACCGATCTGGCCGCCTCGCAGGCGATTTTCGGTCAATCTCCGTTCGGCTTCCTCCTGATCGACACCGATCTCCGGGTCCGGCGCGCCAACCAGCGGTTCGCCTCGATCTTCGGCGGCACCCCCGCGGACCACCGGGGCCGCAGCGTTCACGACTATCTGCCGCGCGCCGAGGCCGAGCGGCTCTCGGCGACCCTGCGCCGCGTCCTGGAAACCGGCGACTCCGTCACGGACATGCACGTCACGGGATTCGTGCCGGGCTCCGAGGAGCGCCGTCACTGGTCCATCAACCTCTACCGCGTGCACAGCGGCAGTGGCCGCCCCATCGGCATCGCCTGGCTCGGCACCGACGTCACCGCCCGCCGAGCCGCCGCCCGCGAGGCCGCCTCCGCGCGGCGCAATCTCGCCCTTCTGAACGAGGCCGGCGCCCGCATCGGCAACTCCCTCGATCTGGAGACCACCGCCCGCGAACTCCTCGACGTCGTCGTCCCCGGCTTCTGCGACCTCGCCACCGTCGACCTCTACCAGGTCCTCCTGGCAGGCGAGGAGACCCCGCCGGGGCTCGCCGACGGCAGCGCCGAACTGCGCCGCGTGGCCTTCGCCAGCGCCGTCTCCGACGCGCCCTTCGTCGACGGACCCGCCCCCGTCGCCGTCGGCGCCGTCCACCACTTCCCGTTCAGCTCGCGCTGCGCGGACGCCCTGCGCACCGGCCGCCCCCAGTACGTCCCCGCCGAAGAGGGCGGTCTCATCCAGTCCACGCTCGCCGTGCCGATGGTCGCCCACGACACCGTGGTGGGCCTGGCGCAGTTCTCGCGCACCAAGGGCAGCGAGCCCTTCGGGGACCGCGACCGGGCGCTCGCGGTGGAACTCGCCGCCCGTGCCGCGGTCTGTATCGACAACGCGCGCCTGTACCGCCGTGAGCACGAACGGGCACTGATCCTTCAGCGGTCCCTGCTGCCGCCGGGCGACCCGGAGGCCTCCGGCCTGGACATCGCGTGCCGATACCTGCCGGGCAACGCGGCCACCGAGGTCGGCGGCGACTGGTTCGACGTCATCGAACTCCCCGGCCACCGGACCGCGTTGGTCGTCGGCGACGTGATGGGACGCGGGCTGCGTGCTGCGGTGGCGATGGGTGAACTGCGCACCGCCGTACGAACCCTGGCCCTCCTGGACCTCGAACCGGCCGAGGTGCTCTCGGCGTTGGACGAGATCGCCCGCGGCCTCGGTACGCCGGGCGGTGTCCAGCAGGCCACCCGTTCGGCCCGCCAGTCCCGTGACGCCGACCTGTCCGAGGTCTACCTCGCCACCTGCGTGTACGCGGTCTACGACTCCGTCACCCGCCGGTGCACCTTCGCCAACGCGGGTCATCTGCCGCCTGTCCTGGTGGAGCCGGGAGAGGCCGCGCTGATGCTCGACGTGCCGCCGGGGATGCCGCTGGGCGTCGGCGGAGAGCCCTTCGAGGAGGTCGAGGTCGAACTGGCCGAGGGTGCTCTTTTGGCGCTCTACACGGATGGACTGGTCGAATCCCGTCACCACCCCCTCGACGAGGGCCTGCAAGCCTTCGTCAGCGCCCTGACCGACCCGTCCAGTCCTCTCGAGGACGTCTGCGACCACGTCCTGAACACCCTCGACACCCACCATGGCGAGGACGACATCGCGTTGCTCATGGCACGTGTGCAGGGGCTGCCGGCCGACTCCGTCGGCGACTGGACACTGCCGCGCGAGCCGCGCAGCGTCGGCCGGGCCAGGGAGTACGCGCGTACGCAACTGGTGGCCTGGGACCTCGAGCCGCTCGTCGACACCACCGAGCTGCTCGTCAGCGAGCTGGTCACCAACGCCCTGCGGTACGGCGAGGGCGAGATCAGACTCCGGCTGCTCCTGGACCGGACGCTGGTGTGCGAGGTCTGGGACGCCGGGCTCGTGCAGCCCCGGCGGCGCCGGGCGCGGGACACGGACGAGGGTGGGCGCGGCTTGCAGCTCGTGGGGCTGCTGTCCGCCGCTTGGGGCTCGCGACGGACGCCGCGTGGCAAGACGGTGTGGTTCGAGCTTCCGCTGCCGGACGGGGGGACGCTGGCGGATCCGGCGGAGGCGTTGTTGAGTTTGTTCTGACGGGGCGGGCCCTGTGGCCGGTGCTGATGCCGGTGGCTGGGTGGCGCGCACGCCTACGGTGCCGGTTCGCCGGGCGGCAGCGCCCTCCGGGCCCGTGTCCGGGGGCCGCCGAAGCTCGCGGGGCCGCCGTCCGGCAGCAGGATCCCGCCGAGTACGGCGCCGCCCGTTCCGGCGCCTTCGGGCAGCGGGTGCCCGTACGCCCGTACATCGCGCTCGGCCAGTACCCGGGCGCGCTGGGCGAGGGCCTCGGCGGCCGGAGCGTCGGTGCGGTCGTGGGCCAGGTGCCGTTCGGCCGCCGCCAGGCGGGTCCGCGCCTCCCAGCCCACCGCTCCCCGGTGCGTGGCGACGAAGCCGGCCGCGATGGCGGCCGAACTGGTCGCCGGGAGCAGGGCGTGGTCAAGGAGCCCGTCGGCGAGATCCGCCCCGGCCACGCGGCGCAGGGCGTCGAGGGGGTCGTACCGACCGAGGGCCGACAGCGCGTTCCGTACGTCGGCGAGGACAGACTCGGCGTGTACGACCCTGCCGGACAGCTCGGGCGGAGCGGCTGCCGTGCCTTCCAGGTGGCCGCGTGCCTCGGCGAGAGCGGTCTCCAGCGCGGTGAGCGCGGTGGGCAACCGCTCTGCGGCGGCGGCCAGTTCGCCCGCGAGCCGTTCGACGCCGTCGAGGAGGACGGCCGCCTGGGCGATGGCCCCCTCCGCGGCGCGCAGATCCGCGGCGGCCCGGGCCTCGTTGCCCGCGGCGCCTCCGTCGTCCCGGTGGCCCCGGTCGAGGGACTGCCGGGAGCGGTTGAGACGTGTCGTCGCGAACAGGAGGCGGTCCTTGGCCTGTTCGACGTTGCCCAGCACGGCGACGGACGCGGAAGGCGCGTACCGCTCGCGGAGTTCGCCGAGTGTGGCCTGGGCGGCAGGTGTGCGGGCGGCGAGTTCCCGGAAGCGGGTCTCGGCGTGCTCCAGCGCGGTGGGGGTGTTCCGCTCCAGGGCGCGAAGTTGGTCGAAGCCGGCGGCCTCCGCGTCCAGCTGCCTCCCGGCCTCCGTGCAGCGCGCGACGACCTCCTCGAGGAGGCGCCGGCCCTCGTCGGCGTCCGGGGTCGTGTCGTCCAACCGCTGCCGTATCCGGAAGGCCGCCGCCAGCTCGGACTTCGCGAACAGCAGGGCCCGCGTGTACGGCTTCACTTCCTCGTCGTCGAACTGGGCCTTGACGGAGCCGAGTTCCTCGGCGCAGGTGCGGACGCAGTCGTCGGTGTCGACCAGCAACCGACGGGCCTGCCGGTCCAGTTCGATGAGCGGTACGACCTGCTGAGCCGCCCCGCCCGGTGTCGTGCGCGTCCTCGCCCGCCGCCTGCGCCGCGTGTACGTGTACGCCGTCAGCACGCCCGCCGCGCCCACCGCTGCGACCGGCAGTACGAGATCCCCGTTGTCCGTCCCGTCCGCACCCTGGGCGTCCTCGCGCGCGGGCGCCACCGCACCCCGCGACTCGGTCACCCGATCGTGCTCATCAACGCCCCTCCCCATGAGCGGCAGCACCAGCCACCCCACCGCCACCAGCCCCCCGACCAGGCCGTACGCGCCCTGCACGGCTATGTGCGACGCCGCGTGGCGCGACCTGCTTGTACTCCGGGACGACGTCACATTTGGGAGCGTATGACCGCCCGTGCCCCGCCGCGACCCGGGTGCGCCGAGGCGGTGGTGCTTAGGGTACGGAGGATGCGGGGGCGCACTGGAGGGGGCACGGGGATGGACACGGGGCGGACGGAATCCGAGGCGGTGGGGCGTCCGGGGGCGGACACGGATCCCCTGCCCGGAGGGCAGCGGGCGGCACGGCCCGGCGACGAACCGCGGCCACCGGCGGACGCGACGCGGCCCGAGCCCGATCCGGACGCTCAGGGGGACCCCGGCGCAGGGAGTCCGAGCCCCGCTCCCGACGCCCCCGCAGGCCGGGTCACCCGGGGGCGACGAGTCCTTCGGGTCTGGCGGCAACCCCGGCTTCGTTGGCCCAGGCGAATTGCCCTTGGGCTGGTGCTGCTGCTGGTACTGCCGGTCCTCGGCGCCGGGATCGCGTTGCGGGTGAACTACGCCGGGGATCCGGGCCCCGGGACCCAGAGCAGGAACCGTGACGCGCTGTGGCTGGGGCACGCGTGGATCGACGGGCGGAAGACGGACGCGGATGTCGAGGCGCTCGCGCGGCAGTTGGGGGACACCGGGATACGGGATCTGTATGTGCACGCGGGGCCGTTGGAGCACGACGGGTCGTTGCCCGAGTCGGCGTATCCGCGGGCGGACCGGCTGATCGGGGCCGTGCACCGCGAGTTGCCCGGCGTACGGGTGCAGGCCTGGCTCGGTGACGTACTGGCGGGTGAGGGCCCGGAGGGGCTGCGGCTGGAGCGGGAAAAGACGCGGGCCGCCGTGGTCGGGTCCACCGAGCAGGTCCTGGGGGCCGGGTTCGACGGGGTCCACTTCGACCTGGAGCCGCTGCACTCGGACGACCGGGACTACCTCTCCCTCCTCGACGACCTGCACGCGGTCACCCGGGACCGCGGCGTCGCCCTCTCCGTCGCCGCCCACCAGATCGACCCGTTCCCGGCCGCGAACTCCATCAGGGGCACCCTCACCGGGCACCCCAAGTGGTGGACCCAGGAGTACTTCGGCCAAGTCGCCCGCCGTGTCGACCAGATCGCCCTCATGTCGTACGACACGGCGCTTCCGCTGGCGAGCCTGTACGGCGGTTACGTCGCCCAGCAGACCTCACTGGCTCTCGAAGTCACGCCGGAGACGGCGGACTTGCTGATGGGCCTGCCGTTCTTCCACGAGGACGACCTGAGTCACCACGAGGCCGCCGAGACGGTCGAGGCGGCCGTCCGCGGCACCCGCCTCGGCCTCTCCCGCACGGACCGCGACCGGGAGCGTTTCGGCGTCGCGCTCTACATCGACTTCGCCGCCGAGGAGTCGGACTGGGCCGCGTACAGGGAGGGTTGGGTGTCCTGACCGGGACCGGGCGGTGACGTAGGCGGTCCGTCGCCCAGAAGTCATCCGTGCTTTCCCTGTACAGGGGTTCCTGTTGGTTGTGGAGTGGCGGTGAGGGCTCTACCGTCCACTTCCCCTACCACCCCGTGAGGGTCACACACTGATGCGAGCGTTACTCACCAGCAGGGTTGCCCGGCGTGTCCTGCGTCCCGTAGCCGAGCTCATCGACCAGCGCGTGGAGCGCCAGGTCCGTCGTATCGTCGGGACCCCCTCGGGGGCCGTCCCGGCGAAGGCCTCGGCCGGCACCGCCGACGAGGCGTTGCTCCTGGAACTGAAGAAGCTGCGGGCCCGCCAGCGTCCTCTGGAACTGTTCTTCGACGGCACCGGGCGCGGCGCGTCACGGCTGCCGTCCGCACCCCATCTCAACCGCACGATCAGCGAGTTGGCGGAGGTGACCGGGAACAAGGAGGGCGCCGAGCGCAACGCCGCCCAGGCGTTCCGGCTGCTCATCGCGATGGAGGCGCTCGGGGTCGGCCGGATCGCCGGCGGCACGATGAACATCGTCGGCAAGCTGTCCGCCGTGCCGCTGCTGGACCCGCCGAACGAGGAGATCCTCGAGATCGGCACCCTCTACGGGATGTTCGGCGCGGCCCTGATCCGCATGATGGAGCGCGCGGGACGCGACCCGAGCCTGACGATCGTCGACCCGCTCGCGGGCCTGCAACTGCAGCCCGGTACCACCATGGGGGGCGACGTCACGGGCACGCCCGTGCGCGAAGCCGCCGTGCGCACCAATCTGGCACTGGCGGGCGCCGCGGGCACGGCGGCCCGGATCCAGCAGGGCTTCTCCGAGGACCCCGGGATACGCGCCCTGGTCTCCGACCGCGCCTACGGCGTGATCATCGTCGACGGCGACCACTCCGCCGCCGGAGTCGCGGCGGACCTGGAGTGGGCCGAGCAGATCGTCGCGCCCGGCGGGATCGTCGTCCTGGACGACTTCGGACACCCCAAGTGGCCAGGTATCAAAGAGGCCTTCGAGAAGCACATGACCAAGGACACCCGGCTGACGTTCCTGGGCCAGGTGGCCCACTCCGGCTACCTCCGAGCGGAGGCGTGAGGCACCTCAGGTCCGCCGCCGGATCTTGCTCCCCAGCCACACGAGCGGGTCGTACTTGCGGTCGACAGCCCGTTCCTTCAGGGGAATCAGCGCGTTGTCCGTGATCTTGATGCCCTCGGGGCACACCTCGGTGCAGCACTTGGTGATGTTGCAGTAACCAAGGCCGTGTTCGTCCTGGGCCGTGCGTTTGCGGTCCAGGCCGGACTCGGCGGCGGCGTCCAGCGGGTGCATGTCCAGTTCCGCGACCCGCATCAGGAACCGCGGACCCGCGAACGCCGTCTTGTTCTCCTCGTGGTCCCGGACGACATGGCAGGTGTCCTGGCACAGGAAGCACTCGATGCACTTGCGGAACTCCTGCGGGCGGTCCACGTCCTCCTGCTGCATCCGGTACTCGCCCGGCGCCAGGTCGGGCGGCACGAAGGACGGCACCTCGCGCGCCTTCGTGTAGTTGAAGCCCACGTCCGTGACCAGATCCCGTATGACGGGGAAGGCGCGCAGCGGCGTGACGGTGATCGTCTCCTCCCGGGTGAACACCGACATCCGTGTCATGCACAGCAGGCGCGGCCGCCCGTTGATCTCCGCCGAGCACGAACCGCACTTGCCCGCCTTGCAGTTCCAGCGCACGGCCAGGTCGGAGGCCTGGGTCGCCTGGAGGCGGTGGATGATGTCCAGCACCACCTCGCCGTCGTTCACCTCGACCGTGAAGTCCTTCAGGTCACCGCCCTTCACGTCCCCGCGCCACACCTTGAAACGGGCCTCGTAGCTGCTCACTCGTAGAGCTCCTCTTCGGCGAGGTACTTGACCAGCTCCTCTTTGTCGAAGAGGGCGAGCAGGTCGGGGCGGATGGGTTCGGTGCTCTCGCGGGTCAGGTCGATCTGGCCGTGCACGGGGTCGGTGGCCGCCAACCCGCCGGTGGGGTCGGTCGGTTGGCACAGGAGGTTGACGCGGCGCCAGGCGCGCTCCATCGCCGGGTGGTCCTCGCGGGTGTGTCCGCCACGGGACTCCGTACGCTCCAGGGCGGCCCGTGCGACGCACTCGCTGACGAGGAGCATGTTGCGCAGGTCCAGGGCGAGGTGCCAGCCCGGGTTGAACTGGCGATGCCCCTCGACTCCGGCCCGGCGTGCCCGCACCCGCAGATCCGCGAGCTTCTCCAGGGCCGCCTCCATCTCCTGCTGCCGGCGGATGATGCCGACCAGGTCGTTCATCGTCTGCTGGAGTTCCTGGTGGAGGGTGTACGGGTTCTCGGGCGGGCGGGCGGCGGGTGTCCGCGCCGCCTCCGCCGGGTCGGCGTCCTCCTGTCCGGGCTCGGGGCCCTCTGCGGAGAAGGGCCGCAGTGCCTCCGCCGCCGCCGTGTCGACCTGGATCTCGTCCACCGGGGGCCGCTCACCGAGATCGGTCGCGTATCGCGCCGCGTGCAGTCCCGCCCGGCGTCCGAACACCAGCAGGTCCGAGAGCGAGTTGCCGCCCAGCCGGTTCGAGCCGTGCATGCCGCCGGCCACCTCACCGGCGGCGAACAGGCCGGGTACGCCGCGTGCCGCCGCGGTGTCCGACTCGACCGCGATGCCGCCCATGACGTAGTGGCAGGTCGGGCCGACCTCCATCGCCTCCGCGGTGATGTCGACGTCCGCCAGCTCCTTGAACTGGTGGTACATGGAAGGCAGTCGGCGCCTGATCGCCTCGGCGGGCAGCCGGGTGGAGACGTCCAGGAAGACGCCGCCGTGCGGCGTTCCGCGGCCCGCCTTCACCTCGGAGTTGATGGCGCGCGCGACCTCGTCACGGGGGAGCAGTTCGGGGGGGCGCCGGTTGTGGTCCGGGTCCTCGTACCACCGGTCGCCCTCCTCCTCGGACTGGGCGTACTTCTCCTTGAAGACGTCCGGGATGTAGTCGAACATGAAGCGTTTCCCGTCGGAGTTCCTGAGCACTCCGCCGTCGCCGCGGACCGACTCCGTGACGAGGATGCCCTTCACCGACGGCGGCCAGACCATGCCCGTCGGGTGGAACTGCACGAACTCCATGTTCAGCAGCGGCGCCCCGGCCAGCAGGGCCAGCGCGTGCCCGTCGCCCGTGTACTCCCACGAGTTCGACGTCACCTTGAAGGACTTGCCGATGCCGCCGGTGGCGATCACGACCGAGGGCGCCTCGAGGACGAAGAAGCGGCCGGACTCGCGCTCGTAGCAGAAGGTCCCGGAGACCCGGGCGCCGTCCTTCAGGATCCTGGTGACGGTGCACTCCTGGTACACCTTCAGACGGCTCTCGTAGTCGCCCGTCTCCTTCATGTCCTCCTGCTGGAGGGACACGATCTTCTGCTGGAGGGTGCGGATCAGTTCGAGCCCGGTGCGGTCGCCGACGTGCGCGAGCCGCGGGTACTCGTGCCCGCCGAAGTTGCGCTGCGAGATCCGCCCGTCCTTCGTCCGGTCGAAGAGGGCGCCCCAGGTCTCCAACTCCCATACCCGGTCCGGGGCTTCCTTCGCGTGCAGCTCGGCCATCCGCCACTGGTTGAGGAACTTCCCGCCCCGCATGGTGTCGCGGAAGTGGACCTCCCAGTTGTCACCGGAGTTGACGTTGCCCATGGCGGCCGCGATACCGCCCTCGGCCATCACCGTATGGGCCTTGCCGAACAGGGACTTGCAGATCACGGCGGTACGCGCCCCGCGTTCGCGTGCCTCGATGGCGGCGCGCAGTCCGGCGCCCCCGGCACCGACCACGACGACGTCCCACTCCTGCCGGTCGACCACGGACATCACAAGGCCCCACTCACTAGAAGAAGCGCGGATCGTCGAAGGCGCCGGAAGCGACGAGATACACATAGAAGTCGGCGAGCGCCACGCTCACCAACGACGCCCAGGCGAGCAGCATGTGACGGTCGTTCAGTCTGCCCACCCACTGCCACATCCGGTATCGCACGGGATGCCTGGAGAAGTGCTTCAGCTTGCCGCCCACGATGTGCCGGCAGGAGTGACAGGACAGGGTGTACGCCCAGATCAGCACGATGTTGAGCAGGAAGACCAGGGTGCCGAGGCCCATGTGGCCCCACTCGTAGTGCTCGTCGCGGAAGGCGAGCACGGTGTCGTACGTGAGGATCCCGGCGACGAGGATGGCCGCGTAGAAGAAGTACCGGTGGACGTTCTGGAACACCAGCGGGAAGCGGGTCTCGCCGGTGTACTTCTTGTGCGGCTCGGCGACCGCGCAGGCAGGCGGGCTCGCCCAGAAGCCGCGGTAGTAGGCCTTGCGGTAGTAGTAGCAGGTCATCCGGAAGCCGAGCGGGAAGATCAGGATGATGATGGCGGGGGAGATGCCCCACCAGCTCCCGAACAGGTCCGCGTTGGGCCCGGAGCGCATCGGCTCGCAACGGTCCGCCAGACAGGGCGAGTAGAACGGCGAGACGTACGGCGCCGCGTAGTAGTCCGCCTCGGCGAACGCCCGCCACGTCGAGTAGACGATGAAGGCCAGCAGGCCTGCCGCGGTGGCGGCGGGCGCCAGCCACCAGCGGTCAGTCCGCAGATGCGGGGCGTTGATCGCGGCGCGCGTACCGGCGCGTACACCGCCGCTGTTCGGATGGGGTTCCGTACCAGTGGCCAACTCATGACTCCGGTCGGGATCGGGGGCGTGGCGGATTCAGGGGGCGCGGCGGTCGCGGGCGCCGAGGCCCTCGTCGTCCGAGTCCGTCCACAGGGAGGTGTCGTAGGGGGTGTCGGGGATGGATACGAGGTCGGGCCGCCGCGGGGCGGACAGACCGGGGGCGGCCTCCTTCAGCAGCGCGACGCTCTCGCGGAGGTGGTCGGCGTCGGTGCGCACGCGGCGCATCTCCAGGCCCCCGCCGATCTGCTGCTCCAGGCGTCCCACCGACCTCGCGAGGTCGTCGAGGCAGCGCTGAACTGATGTCAGGTCGTCCTGCACGGACATGACTTGCCCTCTCTTTCACGGGCCTTGCGGGCCCGAGGCGGCAACGTTCATGCGCCTGCGAGTGTCGCGCGTCACATGAGCCCGTGTGAAGGCGTGTGCATGGATTGGTGGATCTCACTCGTCCGTACGCCCCGCCGCACGCTGGGCGCGCGCCCGGGTCCGGGGCCGCGAACACCGTCCGTTGCGCCGCACGGGTGGGCTTTCCGCCCGCCCCCGCCGTGTCGCCGCCGTCACCCCGCGCTCCTCCCCTTCAGTGGGCGCAAAGATCTGATCAGCTCCATATACGGCCAAACGTGATCAGAGCCGAGCGTCCCCCGGAGGTTGCAGTGATGTCCCACGACGGCGTCGGTCTGCGCGCGGTGATGCGCTCGGTCGCGTTTCTCACCGCAGGCGCGCTCGCGGTACCCCTTCTCACCGCGTGCAGCACTGAGGACCAGGCAGGCAAGCCGGTCGCCGGGCAGGACATCGCGCCCGCGACCCGCGACCGGATCGCCGACGGCGGCACCCTGCGCTGGGCCGTGGACGCCGTACCGGAGACGCTCAACACCTTCCAGGCGGACGCCGACGCCGCGACGTCGAGGGTCGCCGGCGCCGTACTGCCCTCGATGTACCGGCTCGACCCGAACGGGCGGCCGCAGATCGACACGGACTACCTGGAGTCCGCGAAGGTCACCGACCGCGAGCCCAAACAGGTCGTGCTCTACAAGCTCGACCAGCAGGCCGTGTGGAGCGACGGCCGGGAGATCGGCGCCGCCGACTTCGCCGCCCAGTGGCGCGCCCTGTCCGGCAAGGACTCCGCGTACTGGACGGCCCGCAACGCCGGCTACGACCGCATCGAGAAGATCGAGCGCGGCGCCGGCGACCTGGAGGTCAAGGTCACCTTCAGCCGCCCGTACGCCGACTGGAAGTCGCTGTTCTCGCCGCTGTACCCGAAGGACGTCATGGGCACCCCGGACACCTTCAACGACGGCGCGCGCCGCAAGCTGAAGGTCACCGCGGGACCCTTCACGCTCAAGAAGGTCGACCGCGAGGACGGCAAGGTCACCCTCGCCCGCAACCCGCGCTGGTGGGGCCGCCCCACCAAGCTCTCCGAGATCGTGCTGCGCGCGGTGCCCCGCGACGAGCGGGCCGCCGCGCTCGCCGACGGCAGGCTCGACCTGGCCGAGATCGACCCCGCCGAGGCCCGCCGGATCACCCACGCCGCCCGCACCAAGGGCAGCACACCCCTCCAGGGCCCCGGCGCCGCGCTCACCCCCGCCAAGGCGCTGCGCTCCTGGGCCCTCGCGCACGGTTCCGACGAGGAGGCCGCGGGCAAGGAGCTCAGCGCCCGCGAGAAGCGGCAGGAGGCGATGGCGGAGTTCACCGCCCGGCAGTCCGCGCTGCGCGGCTTCGTGGTCCGCAAGTCCCTCGAACCCGCCTACACCCAGCTCGCCCTGAACGGCTCCGAGGGTCCCCTCGCCGACGAGCGTGTCCGCCGCGCCGTGGCCCGCGCGATCGACCGTGAGGAGCTCGCCAAGGTGGTCCTCGAACCGCTCGGGCTGCCCGCCGTGCCGGTCGGCAGCCACCTCGCGCTCGCCGGCCAGGGGGCGTACGCCGACAACAGCGGCGCCCTCGGCGGCCAGGACACCGCCGAGGCGCGGGCGTTGCTCGCGGACGCCGGGTGGGTGCCGGGCGGCCCCGTCAAGGAGCAGAAGAAGGCGGAGGAGGCGGCCGGGTCCGAGGGCGAGGAGGCGGACTCCCGGGAGAGCTCCGGAGAGAGCTCCGAAGAAGGCTCCGGCGAAGGTTCGGGAGAAGGCTCCGGAGCCGGTTCCGACGACGGGACGTACATCGTCGGCGAGGACAACAAGCCCGCCGAGGCCGACCGGGAGAAGAAGAAGGACCCCAAGGACCACTCAGGGAAGCAGTCGGGACGGTACGCGGACGAACAGGCCCGCAAGCACCCCGACGGCAAGCAGTACGGGCACAACGAAGCCAAGGGCGCCAAGCACGGCGGAGCGCCCGGCGCGTACGCGCCCAAGGGCACGGCGGCCCCGGCGGGTGCCGCGGCAGCCGCGCTCGCCAAGGACGGCAAGCCGCTGACGCTCCGCTTCGTGGTGCCCACCGGCCCCGGCTCGGAGTCGCTGCGCGCCGTCGCCGACCGCGTCTCGCGGATGCTGGAGCGCGTCGGCATCCGTACGGAGATGAACAGGGTCCCGGACGACAGCTACTTCAAGGACCACATCGCGTCCGGCGAATACGACCTGGCGCTGTACTCCTGGCCCGCCTCCGCCTTCCCGGCCACCGACGCGCGGCCCATCTACTCCAAGCCCGTACCGGCGGCCGACGGCTCGCTCACCGTCGAGCAGAACTACACCCGCGTCGGCACCGACCAGGTCGACCAGCTCTTCGACCAGGCCATCGCCACCCTCGACGAGGAGGAGGGACGCTCCCTGGTCCGCAAGGCCGACGCCCGTATCTGGGCCGCCGCCGGATCGATTCCCCTCTATCAGCGCCCCCAGCTCACGGCCGCCCGCACGAACCTCGCCAACACCGGCGCCTTCGGCTTCCAGACGCCCGTCTACGAGGACATGGGCTTCCTGAAGAAGGGGGCGCAGGGCGCGCCGCGGGTGGAGAAGAAGAAGGACGAGTAGCGGGCGCCCGTGGCGGGTGCTCGCCACCGGCCACGGGGACGACCCCGGAGCCGGACGTTCCGGACGAAGTCGGGGAGTACTTCGAGTTGCCCGCTGGGGACGCCGAGGGGTCGTCCCGCGCCTGGACGTCCATCGGCCCGGGCGGGGCCGGATTTCCCGCACCGGCGCGGGTGTCGGCGACGCGAAGCCGGTCAAGGGCCTGGGACGAGATCGGCGAGACGGTCCTGACCTGCGGTGATTCCGACGAATACGGAGGCATCGCCGCGTCGGACGCCGCCGCGCGCACCGCCGCCCGGTGGAACCGACCGGCCGGCACGCCCGCCGCGGCGGGCGCCTGACCGCGAGCCCGCGGGTGCGGCCCCGGACCCGGGCCGACAGGGCCGCGGAGGCCGCCGGTGCCCGGGCCACGTACCATGGGGTAAGGCCGTGGCGTGTTCAGCCCGGCAGGCCCCGCGCTGCGGAGGCCGTCCACTCACTCCGGGAGAAGCGCCTCAATATGGCCACGCGCCACGACATCCGCAACGTTGCCATCGTCGCCCACGTCGACCACGGCAAGACCACTCTGGTCGACGCCATGCTCAAGCAGGCCGGTGCCTTCGCCGCGCACGCCGCCGAGTCGCTCGACGACCGCATGATGGACTCGAATGACCTGGAGCGTGAGAAGGGCATCACGATCCTGGCCAAGAACACGGCCGTGAAGTACCACCCGAAGGATGGCGGCGACGTCATCACGATCAACATCATCGACACCCCCGGTCACGCCGACTTCGGTGGCGAGGTCGAGCGCGGTCTGTCGATGGTGGACGCCGTCGTGCTCCTGGTCGACGCCTCCGAGGGCCCGCTGCCCCAGACGCGGTTCGTGCTGCGCAAGGCGCTGCACGCCCGGCTGCCCGTCATCCTGTGCATCAACAAGACGGACCGGCCCGACTCGCGCATCGACGAGGTCGTGAACGAGGCGTACGACCTCTTCCTCGACCTCGACGCCGACGAGGACCAGATCGAGTTCCCGATCGTCTACGCGTGTGCGCGCGACGGTGTGGCCTCGCTGACGAAGCCGGAGAACGGCACCGTCCCGGCCGACAGCGACAGCCTGGAGCCCTTCTTCTCCACGATCCTCTCGCACGTCCCGGCCCCGGAGTACGACGAGGCGGCCCCGCTCCAGGCGCACGTCACCAACCTGGACGCCGACAACTTCCTCGGCCGTATCGCGCTGCTCCGCGTCGAGCAGGGCGAGCTGCGCAAGGGCCAGACCGTCACGTGGATCAAGCGCGACGGCACGATGTCCAGCGTCCGCATCACCGAGCTGCTGATGACCGAGGCACTCACCCGCAAGCCCGCCGAGAAGGCCGGCCCGGGTGACATCTGCGCCGTCGCCGGTATCCCG
Source organism: Streptomyces sp. NPDC050535 (assembly GCF_044457665.1). Taxonomy (NCBI): domain Bacteria; kingdom Bacillati; phylum Actinomycetota; class Actinomycetes; order Kitasatosporales; family Streptomycetaceae; genus Streptomyces; species Streptomyces sp. NPDC050535. The sequence continues at coordinate 376,589 of NZ_JBITHE010000007.1, read as the reverse complement.
GACATCATGATCGGCGAGACCCTCGCGGACCCCGAGAACCCGATCGCGCTGCCGCTGATCACGGTCGACGAGCCGGCCATCTCCATGACCATCGGTACGAACACCTCGCCGATGGTCGGCCGCGGCGCCACCGGCAAGGGCGCGGACAACAAGGCCGCGGTCAAGGACCGCAAGGTCACCGCCCGCCAGGTCAAGGACCGTCTGGACCGCGAGCTGATCGGTAACGTCTCCCTTCGCGTGCTCGAGACCGAGCGCCCGGACGCCTGGGAGGTCCAGGGCCGCGGTGAGCTCGCGCTCGCCATCCTGGTCGAGCAGATGCGCCGCGAGGGCTTCGAGCTGACCGTCGGCAAGCCGCAGGTGGTCACCCAGGAGATCGACGGCAAGCTCCACGAGCCTGTCGAGCGCATGACGATCGACGTCCCCGAGGAGCACATGGGCGCGGTCACGCAGCTCATGGGCGTCCGCAAGGGCCGGATGGACAACATGTCGAACCACGGTTCGGGCTGGGTCCGGCTGGAGTTCGTCGTGCCGTCCCGCGGCCTCATCGGGTTCCGGACCGAGTTCCTCACCGGCACCCGTGGCACCGGCATCGCGCACTCGATCCACGAGGGTCACGAGCCCTGGTTCGGCGTGCTGACGACCCGCAACAACGGCTCCCTGGTCGCCGACCGCTCCGGCGCCGTCACCGCGTTCGCGATGACGAATCTCCAGGAGCGCGGTGTGCTCTTCACCGACCCCGGCACCGAGGTGTACGAGGGCATGATCGTCGGCGAGAACTCGCGCGCCGACGACATGGACGTGAACATCACCAAGGAGAAGAAGCTCACCAACATGCGGTCGGCGGCGGCCGACTCCTTCGAGGCGATCGTCCCGCCGCGCAAGCTCTCGCTGGAGCAGTCGCTGGAGTTCTGCCGCGACGACGAGTGCGTCGAGGTGACGCCGGAGGCCGTTCGCATTCGCAAGGTCAAGCTGGACGGCCGCGAGCGCGCCCGCGCCGCGAGCCGCGCCAAGAACAGCTGATCCGGTCGCCCCGGACAGCCGCTGATCCGGCTGTCCGGCACGGCTGATCCGGCCCCTCGGCAGGGCCGGTACACCGGCAACCGAGCCCGGGTTCCCCCGTCATGGGGTGGGCCCGGGCTTTCTGCTGCGCAAGATCTAGCCGCCCCGGACACCCCTCGCAACTGGTTTTCCCGTCGCGCCGTGTCCGAAATGCGGTTCCTCCCGCCCGATACGCATGTAACAAGTCCGTTTCGCGGGCTTCTCTCTCAGATCATTTTGTCCAGATTTTGGAAGATGTACGCATCAGCTGTGATGGAACCGAGACCTAAAGGCAGTGGTCGGTATCTGGCTCATGTCAGATAGTTAGCCGCGTAACGCTCGGGTCAATGGGTCATGCGCTGCGGGGGCAGTGTCGACTCACGAGCACCGTGGGGTGTTTGACCCTCCGTCAGGGGTGTCGGAGGTCAGACAGAGCCCCTTGTCCGTGCACCGGTTGAGTCATGAGGAGGCACAAGATGCCAACTACGCGTGTTCACCTGCGAGTTGTCGCCCGCCGCGCCCTGGCGCTCCGCGACCTCTAGGCATACGTCTCTCCTGATTCACATGGTCCGAACCGTGGACGCCCACAAGCTCGTGGCGGCCATGGCCTCGGCGTACCCATGAAATGGACGAACCATGACCAGTCCGATCGAGATCCAGGGCGCGGAAGCCTCCACCGAGGTCGACGAGAAGGCCGAGCCGAAACGTTCCGAGCAGCCGGAGAAGCTGGAAGGGCGATCGCCCGGCCAGTTGATGTGGCGCCGGTTCAAGCGCGACCGCACCGGTGTGCTCTCCGCGTACATCGTGTTCTTCTTCTTCCTGATCGCCGCCCTCGCTCCGCTGGTCTCGAAGCTGTACGGCAAGAACCCGTACACGCTCTACGGGCAGGAAGACCCGACGCTCCTGAACGACTTCAACATGCCTGCGGGTCCCAACGGCGGCATCACCCCCGAGCACTGGTTCGGCATCGAACCAACCCTGGGGCGCGATGTGTTCATGCAACTCCTGTACGGCATGCGCACCTCGCTCTACACGGCGCTCGCGGCGACTGTCGCCATGGTGGTCATGGGTATCGTGATCGGCCTGGTCGGGGGGTACTTCGGCGGCAAGGTGGACTACTGGCTCGGCCGGTTCACGGACTTCCTGCTGGCCTTCCCCAGCCAGTTGTTCATGATCGCGTCCATGCCCGTGATCACCGTGATGTTCGTCGCCCCCGACGAGGAGACCCCCACCTACATCCGCACACTCGCCATCGTCGGCGTTCTGTGGTTCCTGGGGTGGATGGGACTCTCCCGGCTGATCCGGGCGGTCACCCTCTCGCTGCGTGAGCGGGAGTTCGTGGAGGCCGCGAAGGTCGCCGGCGCCTCGCCCTGGCGCATCATCCGCAAGGAACTGCTGCCCAACCTCGTGACCCCGATCCTGGTGCAGGGCACGTACATGCTGCCCAGCACCATTCTCTCGGTCGCGTTCCTCTCTTTCGTCGGAGTCGGCTACACCGAACCGACCCCTGACTGGGGCCGGATGTTCGCCATCGGGTCGGACATCTACGAGCAGGACCCCGTCTACATGTTCTTCCCGGGTGTCGCCATGGTCGTCTTCGTCGTGGCGTTCAACCTCCTCGGGGACTCCGTCCGGGATGCGTTCGATCCCAAGACGGGCCGCTGATACCAGCGAGGGCCGCTGCCACCCGGGAGCCGGCGACAACCGGCCGCGCACTTCAAGGCAGCACCAGTGATCACTACTCACAGGCAGGTGGACTTCAACTCCATGAGCATCCTCAGTTCCCTCAGAGGGCGGACCGCAGTCGCCGCGGTCGCGGTCGGCGCCCTGGCGCTGGCCGGCTGCAGCAGCAGTGACAGCGGCAGCAAGAAGGACGACAGCAAGCAGAAGAAGGACGCCGCCGCGCAGTCCCAGGCGGTGAAGTTCGGCACCGCCGCCGACTCCACGGGTCCCGCCGAGGAGGTCACGGGTGCCAAGCCCGGCGGCACCGTGCAGGTCTACCAGGAGACGGACTTCTCGCACCTGGACCCCGCGCAGATCTACGTCAGCGACGGCGGCCTGCTGTCCAAGCTGATCTACCGCGGTCTGACCACGTACAAGGAGGACGGCAAGGGCGGTCTCACCGTCGTCGGCGACCTCGCCACCGACCCCGGGAAGGTTTCCGACGGCGGTAAGACCTGGACGTTCACGCTGAAGGACGGCGTCAAGGACGAGACCGGTCACGTGATCGACTCGGCCGACGTCCGGCACACCTTCGAGCGGCTCTACGACCCGTTCATCACCGACGGTCCGTCCTTCATCCAGCAGTGGCTGTCGGGATCCGGCACCGCCTACCGCGACGCGTACGCGGGCCCGTTCAAGGGCAAGCACCTGCCGGACACCGTGCTGGCGACGCCCGACGCCAAGACCGTCGTCTTCAAGTTCAAGACCGCGCAGCCCGACCTGGCGCAGGCGCTGGCCATGGCCGGTTACTCCATCGTTCCGGAGGGGACGGACACGAAGGAGAAGTACGACACCGACCCGGTCGCCGTCGGCCCGTACAAGATCTCCGAGTTCAAGCCCGGCAAGAGCGTCAAGCTGGTCAAGAACACCAACTGGGACGCGAAGACGGACCCGATGCGCCACCAGTACGTGGACGGCTTCAACCTCGAGGTCAACCACGACGACGAGGACCAGACCAAGACGATCCTCGCCGACCGCGGTGACGCCAAGAACGCGATCATGATGACCGGTCAGGTCGCCACCACGCAGGTGCAGAAGGTCGTGTCCGACGCCGCGGCGATGAAGCGCACGGTCCAGGGCTACGCGCCCTACGTCTGGCAGCTGAACTTCAACCTGGACCGGATGAAGGACAAGAAGCTCCGCGACGCGATCACCCTGGCCCTGCCGGCCACCTCGATCTTCCGCGCCGACGGCGGTAACTACGGCGGTGAGGTCGCCAACAACCTGATGTCGCCGACCACTCCGGGCTACGACGAGTCGTACGACCCCTTCAACCGGGCCAAGAAGCCCAACGGTGACATAGCGGCGGCCAAGAAGCTGGTCGAGGAAGCCGGCGCCGAGGGCAAGAAGGTCGTCTACGCCTACTCCAACACCCCGGTCCGCCAGCAGCAGGCCATCCTCATCGAGGACGCCCTCACCAAGATCGGCCTGGACGTCCAGAAGAAGGAGATCGACTCCGCCACCTGGTACGAGCAGGTCGGCAAGGTCGACAACGGTCTCGACCTCTACATGACCGGCTGGGGCCAGGACTGGCCGTCCGCCAGCACGGTGTTCCCGCCGCTGTACGACGGCACGCAGATCCAGGACGGTTCGTCGAACTACGCGCACATCAACGACGACCACGTGAACTCCGAGATCGTCCGCATCCAGCAGATCACGGACTCCGCGGAGGCCTCCAAGGCCTGGAACGCCCTCAACAAGTACATCAGCGAGAAGGTCAACCCGGCCGCGCCGATCTACTACACCAAGGTGTTCCAGATCGCTGGCTCCAACATCGGCGGCCTGCGCTACTCCACGGTGACCAGCTACATCGACCCGACCCGGGTCTTCCTCAAGAGCTGACCACGGTCCCGGGGGCGCACTCAGCCGAGTGCGCCCCCGGTGCTCCTGTCCCTGGCCGCAGCCGTCCCGAGAGCAGCGTTCCGCCATGCTTCGATTCATCCTTCGCCGGACGTTCGGCGCGATGCTCATCCTTCTGCTGATCAGCGTCGTCACGTTCCTCATGTACTACGCCATCCCCCAGGACCCGGCGACGCTCTCGTGCGGCAAGAACTGCACCCCGGACGCGCTCGCGATCATCCACAAGAACCTGGGCATGGACGACCCACTGCCCGTGCAGTACTGGAAGTTCCTCTCCGGCGTCTTCGTCGGCCGGGACTTCGCCGTCGGCCACTGCCCGGCCCCCTGCTTCGGCGTCTCCTTCCGTGATCAGCAGATGGTCTGGGACACGATCATGGACCGCTTCCCGCTGACGCTCTCGCTCACGATCGGCGGCCTGATCGTCTTTCTCATCGTCGGTCTCGGCACCGGCATGGTCGCCGCCCGCTACCGCGGAACCTGGCTGGACAAGGGCGCCAGCAGCATCTCGCTGGTGCTCAGCTCCTTCCAGATCTACTTCCTCGGCCCGATCGTCCTCGGCATCTTCGTCTACAGCACCGGCTGGCTGGACAAGCCCAAGTACGTGCCGCTGACCGAGGATCCAGGGGGCTGGTTCATGGGCCTGCTCATCCCCTGGCTCGTCATGTCCGTGATCTTCACCGCCAACTACACGCGTATGGCACGCTCGACGATGATCGAGCAGCTCCAGGAGGAGCATGTGCGCGCGGCCCGCGCGAAGGGCATGTCCGGGAGATACGTCTTCTTCCGGTACGCCTGGCGCGGCTCGCTCATCCCCATCCTCACCATCCTCGGCATGGACCTCTCGGCCCTGCTCGGCGGCGCCGTCGTCACCGAGTTCACCTTCGGCCTCGCGGGTCTCGGCAGACTCGCGGTGGACTCGGTGGTCGGCAAGGACCTGCCGAAGCTGATGGGCGTGATGCTGATCAGCGCCGCGTTCATCCTTGTACTGAACGTCATCGTCGACGCCCTGTACGCGGTGGTCGATCCGCGCGTACGACTGGCGTAGTCCGTAATCCGCAGTCCCGCGGTAGCTGTGCCGCACACCTGCTCGTCGTCCTGCTCGTAGTACCGGGAGAAACCGCAGTGACCACTCTCACCAAGCCGGAGGACGCGCCGGCTCCCACCGGAACCGACGCGTTTCTCTCGGTCCGCGACCTGCATGTCCGGTTCTCCACGGAGGACGGCGACGTCAAGGCGGTCGATGGTCTCTCCTTCGACCTGGAGCGCGGTACGACCCTAGGTATCGTCGGCGAGTCCGGGTCCGGGAAGTCCGTCACCAACCTGACCGTCCTGGGCCTGCACAGCAAGCTGAACACCACCGTCGAGGGCGAGATCGTCCTCGATGGCAAGGAGCTGACCACCGCCACCGAGAGCGAGCTGGAGAAGCTCCGCGGCAACAAGATGGCGATGATCTTCCAGGACGCGCTGACCGCGCTGTCGCCGTACCACACGGTCGGGCGGCAGATCGGCGAGCCGTTCCGCAAGCACACCGGGGCCTCCAAGAAGGAGGCGAGGGCGCGGGCGATCGAGATGCTGACGAAGGTCGGCATCCCGCACGCCAAGGAACGGGTGGACGACTATCCGCACCAGTTCTCCGGCGGTATGCGCCAGCGCGTCATGATCGCTATGTCGCTGGTCTGCAACCCGGATCTGCTGATCGCCGACGAGCCGACGACGGCCCTCGACGTGACCGTGCAGGCACAGATCCTGGACCTGCTCAAGGACCTCCAGCAGGAGTTCGGCTCCGCCATCATCATGATCACCCATGACCTCGGGGTGGTCGCCAACATGGCGGACAACCTGCTCGTGATGTACGCGGGCCGGGCGGTGGAGCGCGGCACGGTCCGCGAGGTGCTCAAGTCTCCGCAACACCCTTACACCTGGGGCCTGTTGGGTTCCATGCCGCGCCTCACGGCTGACGTCGACGAACCGCTGACGCCCATTCCGGGCGCGCCCCCGTCGCTGCTGAACCCGCCCTCGGGATGCCCGTTCCACCCGCGGTGCACCTTCACGGGCGAGGTCGAGGGGTCCGACCGGTGCGTGGACGTACGACCCGAACTACCGGTGGGGCGTGGCTCGGCCTGCCATCTGACACCGGATCAAAAGAGCCACATCTTCACCGACTTGATTCGGCCCAGGCTGGGCTGAGGGGACTGACTGTGAGCGACGAGAAAACCGCGGTCGTGACCGACGCGATCCCCGGGCAGCGGGCGCAGACGCCTGAACCGCTGCTGAGTGTCACCGACCTGAAGAAGCACTTCCCGGTCAAGGGAGGCTTCCCGATCAAGCGAACGGTCGGCGCCGTCCAGGCCGTGGACGGGGTCTCCTTCGACGTGTTCCCCGGCGAAAGCCTGGGCCTGGTGGGCGAGTCGGGCTGTGGCAAGTCCACGACGGGACGACTGCTGACCCGGCTCCTGGAGCCGACGGCGGGCACGATCTCCTACCGCGGGAAGGACATCAGCAACTCCTCCCGGCGCCAGCTGCGCCCGATCCGCTCCGAGATCCAGATGATCTTCCAGGATCCGTACGCCTCCCTGAACCCCCGCCAGACGGTCGGCACGATCATCTCCGCCCCGATGGAGATCAACGGCGTCCATCCGCCGGGCGGCCGCGAGGCCCGGGTGCGGGAGCTGCTCGAGACCGTCGGGCTCAACCCCGAGCACTACAACCGCTTCCCGCACGAGTTCTCCGGCGGCCAGCGGCAACGCATCGGCGTGGCACGGGCGTTGGCCCTGTCGCCCAAGCTGATCGTGGCGGACGAGCCGGTGTCCGCGCTGGACGTGTCGATCCAGGCGCAGGTCGTGAACCTGCTCCAGGAGGTCCAGCGGGAGATGGGCATCGCGTTCGTCTTCATCGCCCACGACCTGGCGATCGTGCGGCACTTCTCGCACCGTGTCGCCGTCATGTACCTCGGCAAGATCGTCGAGATCGCCGACCGTACGTCGCTCTACACCGGCCCGCGCCACCCCTACACGCACGCGCTGATGTCGGCCGTCCCCGACGCCGACATCGACGCCGACAAGAAGGAACGCATCCGTCTGGAGGGTGACGTACCCTCTCCCATCTCGCCGCCGTCGGGCTGCCGCTTCCGCACCCGATGCTGGAAGGCGCAGGACAAGTGCGCGCAGGAGGAGCCGCCGCTGGTCCGGCTCTCGGGGAACGCCGAGGGTCATCTGACGGCGTGCCACTTCCCGGAGGACCCGACGATCGGGGCCCGTGCGGAGGACATCATCCTGGATCCGGCGCTGGCGGCGCTGGAGGACGAGATCGCGAAGAACTGAGGGTCACGGCCGCTGGGGGCGGGCCACGGTGATGATCTCCGGGGCGGTGGGGGTGAGCGGCCCCCGCCCCCAGTCCCCGAACCGCTCGTGCACGGCGAACCCCGCCTCGGTGAGGAACCCGTCGAGGATCTCGGGGCCGGTGAACCGCAGCGTGCTGCGGCTCACCCGGGGCCGCTCCCAATCCGGGTGGTCGAAGGTCTCGGTGAACGTGACCCGGTTTCCGGCGACGGGTGTCTCGACGTCGTGCCGGACGCGTACGACCTCGCCGTGGGGGTCCGTCGCCTCGCGCACCCGTTCCGGAGTCCAGCTCCGCCAGGCGCGGGCGGCGGGGTTGCGGGTCTCGAAGACGAACCGGCCCCCGTCGTCGAGGGCCCGGCGGACCGCGGCCAGGGCGTCGCGCAACTGCCCGTCCGTCAGCAGCAGTTGGAACACATGGCCGGTCATCACGACGAGGTCGAACTCCCGCTCCCACCGGGTCGTGGTGAGATCCCCGAGCACCCACTCGACGGACGCCCGCCGCCGCGCCTGCACCAGCATCGCCGCGGCGGGGTCGAGCCCGCAGAGCCGTCCCGCGTGGCCGGACTCGCGGGCCCGCCCGAGCAACTGGCCCGTCCCGCAACCGACGTCGAGCACGGACCGCGCGGACAGTACGAGGTCCAGGTAGAAGTCGTCACCCGGCCCCCACGGATTGAGGGTGTCGTACAGGGCGGCCAGTGAGAGGTCACTGAACGAACGGTCAGCCATCGCAGCAGTCTCTCAGCCCGTGGGCCCGCTCGAACCCTGATCGGGACACCGACGGCGGCTACCGGGCCGCCACCGACTGCGTTGGAAGGCAAAGGAGTTGGGGCAGCACACGGTGGAGGCCGTTCTCTTCGACGTCGACGGTGTGCTGATCGACACCGCCGACGCGCACGGACGTGTCTGGCGCGCCTGGGCGAGGCTGCACGGCCTGGACCCCGAGGCGGTCCGGCGGGCCACGCAGGGCCGGCGCCGCACGGACATCCTCCGGCTGCTGGTCCCCGGGCTGGATCCCGCCGGGGAACACCTGGTCCTGGACCGGCTGATGGCCGTGGAGGAACCCGGTTTCCGCGCCTTCGACGGCGCCCTCGCGCTGCTGCGGTCCCTGCCGCCGCACCGGTGGGCGGTCGTCACCTCCAGCCGCGCGCACCCCACCGCGGCCCGGCTCGCCCGGACCGGGCTGCCCGTTCCCGGCGTACGGGTGTGTGCCGAGGACGTCCGCGTGGGCAAGCCGTCGCCGGAGGGGTATCTCACCGCCGCCGCCCGCCTCGGCGTCGACCCGGCCCGCTGTGTGGTCGTCGAGGACTCGCCCGCGGGTGTCGAGGCGGGCCTCGCCGCGGGCTGCACGGTGTACGCCGTGGCCTCCACCCACCGCCCGGCCGAACTCACCCGCGCCGACGCCTGCTTCCCCTCGCTGCGGGAGGCGGGCCGGGCGCTGGCCGCCGTACACCCGGAAGAGGGGCGCCCGCCGGGCGACGGCGGTTAATCGCTCGACATCGAACGGGCGTGCCGGGATGCTTCACCCCGATGACGACGACGCGAACAGACACGCCTCCCGCCTGGGACGAGCGCACTCAACTGGCCACCTTCCTCGACTACGCCCGGGCCACGGCCCGTGCCAAGTGCGAGGACGTCTCCCCGGAGAACGCCCGCAAGTCGCTGCTGCCGGGCTCCCCGCTTATGACCCTGTGCGGACTGATCAGCCACCTGCACTGGGTGGAGTACTACTGGTTCCAGGTGGTGTTCCTCGGCGAGGAGGACGAAGGCCCCTGGACGGACGAGGACCCCGACCGCGAGATGCGCATCGCCGTCGACATCCCGCTGCCGGACCTGCTGGCCCGGTACGAGGAACAGTGCGCCCGCTACCGACGGCTGGTGGCCGAGCGCGACCTCGACAGCCCCGCCGAGCGCCCCGTCCGCGACGGCCTCCACGTGAACCTCCGCTGGATCCTCCTCCACCTGATCGAGGAGACGGCCCGCCACAACGGGCACCTCGACATCCTGCGCGAGCTGGCCGACGGCCGGACCGGCGACTAGACCCATGGGAGCGACAGACCGCGTGAACCCCACCATCCGCACCCTCACCTTCGACTGCACGGGTGACCCGTACGAACTCGGCCTCTTCTGGAGCGAGTTGCTCGGCCGTCCGCTGGCCGACGACGACAAGCCCGGCGACCCGGAGGCGGTGATCCGGGACCCGTCCGGCGGCCCGGCGATGCTCTTCGTGCGCGTCCCGGAGAAGAAGACGGCCAAGAACCGCGTCCATCTCGACCTCCAGCCGCAGGGGCGAACCCGGGCGGACGAGGTGGCGAGGGCCCTGGAACTCGGCGCCCGCCGGATCGCGGACCACACCCGTCCGGACGGCGGCGGCTGGGTCCTCCTCGCGGACCCCGAGGGCAACGAGTTCTGCGTGGAGCGCGGGGAGTTGGGCTGAGGCACGGCGGTGAGGCCGCAGCGCCCGCCCCGGCACAAGAAGAAGGCCCGCACTCCGGAGAGTGCGGGCCTTCGTTCCCCGTGAACCGGACGTTCGTCTGCTCGGGTCAATGGGCCGGCGAAGGTCGGGTCCGTGGGTCGCGGGCTGACGGAATGGGGTGTGTCAGGCCGTGACCTCGGGGTCCTTGGCGAGGCGGGGAGCCGGGACGGTCTCCCTGACCTCGGGGTAGTGGCACGCCGTCAGGTGACCGTCACGGCTGCCGTCGGCCCGCGCCAGCGTCGGGGTCTGCGTCGCGCACTTCTCCGTCGCCTTCCAGCAGCGGGTGCGGAAGCGGCAGCCCGACGGCGGGTTGATGGGGGAGGGCACGTCGCCGGTGAGGCGGATGCGGTCGCGGGCCGGGGTGTCGTCCGCGGTGGCCTCCGGGACGGCGGACAGCAGGGCGTGGGTGTAGGGGTGGCGCGGGTTGTCGTACAGGTCCTCGCGGTCGGCGATCTCGACGATCTTGCCGAGGTACATGACCGCCACGCGCTGCGAGAAGTGCCGCACGATGGCGAGGTCGTGGGCGATGAAGACGAACGCGATGCCCAGGTCCCGCTGGAGGTCCTGGAGCAGGTTCACGACCTGCGCCTGGATCGAGACGTCGAGGGCCGAGACCGGCTCGTCCGCCACGATCAGCTTGGGCTCCAGAGCCAACGCCCGCGCCACGCCGATACGTTGCCGCTGGCCGCCGGAGAACTCGTGCGGGAAGCGGTTGAAGTGCTCGGGGTTGAGGCCCACGGTCTCGAGCAGCTCGCGCACCCGCTTCTCGCGGCCGCCCGCCGGGTTGATGTCGTTGACCTCCATCGGACCCGAGATGATCTTGCCGACCGTGTGCCTCGGGTTCAGGGAGGCGTACGGGTCCTGGAAGATCATCTGGATCTCGGAGCGGACCGGGGCGAGCTGCCGGCGGTTGGCGTGCGTGATGTCCTGGCCGCGGTAGCGGATCGAGCCCGCCGTCGGCTCCAGGAGGCGCGTGATCAGGCGGCCGGTCGTCGACTTGCCGCAGCCGGACTCGCCGACCAGGCCCAGGCTCTCGCCCTCGGCGACCTGGAAGTCCAGGCCGTCCACGGCCTGCACCGCGCCGATTTTTCGCTTGATGGGGAAGCCTCCCATCACCGGAAAGTGCTTGGTCAGACCGGTGACGTCCAGGAGGGGGTTCGTGTCGCTCATGAGGTGAAGTCCCGTCTCGTGTACGTCAGCGCGACCGGGTCGCGGCGTAGTCGGTGAAGAAGTCGCGGCGCTGGTCGGTCGTGAGGTGGCAGGCGGCGCCGCGCCCGTCCGTGATCTCCAGCGGAGGCCGCACGGTGGAGCAGAGACCGCCACCGACCTTCTCCGGGAAGGTGCACCGGGGGTGGAAGCGGCAGCCGGTGGGCGGGTTGAGCAGGGACGGCGGCGAGCCGGGGATCGGCGACAGCGGAACGTCGACCGGCCCGTCGAGGCTCGGCATCGAACCCAGCAGGCCCCAGGTGTAGGGGTGCAGCGGCTGTCGCAGCACCTCCTTCTTGGTGCCGCGCTCCACGCACCGGCCGCCGTACATCACCAGCACGTCGTCCGCGATGTCGGCGATGACCCCGAGGTCGTGCGTGATGAAGATGATCGCCGTACCGAACTCCTGCTGGAGGTCCTTGAGCAGGTCCATGATCTGCGCCTGGACCGTGACGTCCAGGGCCGTGGTCGGCTCGTCCGCGATCAGCAGCTCCGGGTCGCAGACCAGCGCCATCGCGATCATCGCGCGCTGGCGCATACCGCCGGAGAACTGGTGCGGGTAGTCGTCGACCCGCATGTCCGGCTGCGGGATCCCGACCCGCTTCAGCATCTCGATCGCACGAGCCCGGGCCTCCTTCTTGGAGGCGCCGGTGTGCTTGCGGTACGTCTCGCCGATCTGTTTGCCGATGGTGTGGTACGGCGAAAGCGAGGCCAGCGCGTCCTGGAAGATCATGGACATCTTGTTGCCGCGCAGCCGCTCCATCTGCCGCTCCGAGGCGGTCAGCAGCTCCTTGCCGTCGAGCACGATCTCGCCCTCGATGGCGGTGCGGTCGCGGTCGTGGAGGCCCAGGATCGTCAGGTTCGTGACGGACTTGCCCGAGCCCGACTCGCCCACGATGCCGAGCGTCTTGCCCTTGACCAGGTCGAAGGAGAGACCGTCGACGGCCTTGACCATGCCGTCTTCGGTGGAGAAGTGGACCTTCAGATCCCTGACGGACAGGAAGGGCTGCTGATCGGTGCTCGTCACGGGGACGCTCCTGAGGGGGGTGGTGCCGGGGTAGCTGTCGGGGGCGGGTCGCCCGGGGTCAGGCGAGCCGGATCCGCGGGTCGATGGTGGCGTAGACGGCATCCACGATGATGTTCGCGAAGACGATCGCCGTGGCCGCGACCAGAGTCACGCCGAGCAGCATCGGCAGATCGCTGTCGTTCACGGACTGCACCGCGAGCCGGCCGATGCCCTGCATGCTGAAGGTCGACTCCGTGATGATCGCGCCGCCGATCAGGGTGCCGAGGTCGATGCCGAAGACCGTGACGATCGGGCCCATCGCGCCGCGCCAGGCGAACCGGAAGAAGACGTTCGCGCGGGACAGCCCCTTGGCCCGGGCCGTGCGGACGTAGTCCTCACTGAGCTGCTCGACCAGTTGGGAGCGGGTCATACGCGTGTAGTTGGCGGTGAAGATGATCGACAGGACCAGACACGGCAGCAGCAGCCCGTTGAACCAGGCGACGGGGTCCTGGGTGATGGGCGTGTACGAGGGCTGGTCCATGATGCCGAGCTTCTGGACGAAGAAGTACATCGCGATGTAGCCGACGAAGTAGATCTGCACCGAGGAGCCGAGCAGCGAGAACGAGCTCGCGAACTTGTCCAGGAACTTGCCCTGCTTGAGCGCCGCGATCATGCCGGCGCCGACGCCGAGGATCAGGAAGATGATCGACGCACCGAAGGCGAGCGAGAGGGTCGTCGGCAGGCGGTCCAGGATCGTTCCCCAGACGGGCTCGCGGTTCGCGAAGGAGTAGCCGAGGCACGGGGCGTCGCAGAAGCCGTAGTTGCCGTACTGGCGCCCGGTGAAGATGCCCACGAGCCAGTCCCAGTACTGGGTGGTGATCGGCTTGTCGATGCCCATGTTGTGACGGATCTGCACGAGCGCGTCCGGCGTGCAGTTCTTGCCGCAGGACAGCATGGCCGGGTCACGCGGGATGGCGTAGAAGAGCCAGAAGGTGACGGCGCTGATGATCAGCAGGGTGACCAGTGCGCCGGACACGCGGCGGACTAGGAATCGGAGCATGGGTGGGGACTTTCCGGACGGGGCGCCGTCGCCGGGGCGTGAGGGGGGTCGAGCGGGCTGGGGCGGCGGCCGTGTGGACGGCCGCCACCCCTGGGGTCAGGCGTCGGACTCAGGCCTGGACATACAGCTTGCAGAGCGCGATGCAGGTGTTGCCGCCGTCGTACGTGACGTTGCCGACCTTGGATCCGTGCATCCAGTTGCGGATCGAGTGGTAGTCCGGGACGCAGGCGCCGAGCTCCATGATCTGGCGGTCGATCGCGCCCCAGGCCTTGTTGGCCGCGGCGGGGTCGGTGATCTTGGAGGCCGCCGTGATCGCCTTGTTGACGCTCGTGTCGTTCAGCTGCGAGTAGTTGCTCGCGCCGTCGCCGATGTTCTCGCCGGAGAAGCACGGGTAGAAGACCGAGTAACCGGCCGGCCAGTCCGGGCTCCAGCCCGCGGCGAAGACGTCGTACTCGTTGTCGATCTTGCCGATCTGGGTGTAGAAGGTCGACTTGTCGATCTGCTTGTTGACGACGGTGAAGCCGGCCTCGGTCAGCGCGTTCTTGATCGCGATGGCCTGCTTCACGGCGTTGTCGGACTGCTGGTAGGCGATGACCAGCTTCTGACCGGTCTTGCCGGCCTCCTTGAGGAGGGCCTTGGCCTTGGCCGGGTCGCCGCCGGGCTTCGTGGTCGTGCCGTACAGGTCGAACTTCGTGTAGCCGGGGGTGACCGGGCTCAGGATCGTGCTCGCGAGCTCGCTCGTGGAGGCGCCACCGCGGATGGTCTGGAGCTGCTGGTGCGGCCAGGCCCAGTTGATGGCCTGGCGGACCTTGACGTCCGTGATCCGGGTCGTGTTGATCGGCCAGTAGTAGGTGACCGTGTCGACCTCGGTGAGCACCCGCTTCTTGAGCGTGGCGTTCGTGAGGACCTGGGCGATCCGCTCCGGGGCGACCTCGTTGAAGATCGACATGGCGAACTTGTCGTTGCCGGAGTCGGCTATGTAGCGGTCGGTCGAGGCGACCGGCTCGAAGCCGAACTGGAAGACGTACTTGTCCGGGTAGTTGTTGCGGATCGAGTCCGTCTTCGGGTCCCAGTGCTCGTTGCGCGTGTACGTCATCGACTTGCCGACGCTGCGGCTCTCGATCTTGTACGGGCCACAGGAGAACGGCTTCTTGTCGTAGTCCTCCTTGGTGTCCTTCTTCTTGCTCACCAGGGAGTAACCACGCATGGCGAGCGTGAAGTTGAAGTCACCGCGGGCCTCGTTGAGACGGAAGGTGACGGTCTTGCCGTCGACCTCGACCGAGTCGAGCTCCTTGCCGTCGTACGGGCCCTTGTACTTCTCGCCGCCCTCGAGCCACTGCTGGACGTAGCGGGGGCCCTCGGTGACGAAGGAGGCGAAGAGGCGCTCGAAGCTGTGGCGGACGTCGTCCATGGAGACGTCCGAGCCGTCCTCCCACTTCAGGCCGTCCTTGAGGGTGAAGGACCAGGTCTTGCCGCCGTCCTTCATCGTGCCGGCGTCCGTGGCGGCGTCGCCCACCAGGATGCAGCCGCCCTTGCCGTCGAGCTTGTAGCCGGTCAGGCCGCGCAGGATCGGGACGGTGATGGCGCCCTCGGTCGAGACGTAGATCTGCGCCGGGTCCAGGTGGTCCATGTCGAACTGGTCGAGCGAGTAGATCGTGCCGCCCTTGACCGCGCCCGAGACCTCCGGGGCCGGACCGGTCGAGTCGGCCTTGGTGCCGACGTTGATCACGGTGGTCTTGGAGCCGCTGACCTTGGGGGCGTTGTTCTTCGCGGAGCTGTTGTCGCTGCCGCCGCATGCGGTCAGCACCGTGCTGGAGGCCGCGACCACACCCGTGGCGATGATGAAGTTTCTACGCGAGAAAGACATGGTGAACCTGCCTAGAGGATTCGAGCGGGCGGATGAGTACCAGCCGGGCGACGCTGAACCGGACCGGAAGAGAGGCTGCTTAGCGCTTGGACTTCGGGTCGAGTGCGTCACGCACTGAGTCGCCGAGCAGGTTGAAGGCGAGGACGAAGATCACCATCGACAGGCCGGGAAACAGCATGAAGGTGATGTCCTGGGAGTAGAACTGGGCGCCTCGCTGGATCATCACGCCCCAGTCGGGGGTCGGGTCGATGATGCCGACGCCGAGGAAGGCGAGGCCCGCTTCCGCGGTCACGAAGGCCGGGAGCATCAACGTGGACTGGATGATGATCGGCGTCCACAGGTTGGGCAGCAGCTCCTGGAAGATGATGCGTCTCGGCGACGCTCCGGTCACCCGGGCCGCCTCCACGAACTCCCGCTCACGCAGCCCGAGTACCTGGCCGCGCAGCAGACGGGCGATGGAGGCCCAGCCGAACGTGGTGAGGACGATGATCAGGCAGGTGGCCCGCAGCCAGGTCGGGACGTCGTCGTTGGACGCGACGAAGACCCCGTACACGACCGGCATGAAGGCGATGAAGAACAGCGTCGAGGGGAACGACAGCAGGATGTCGATGACCCGGCTGACCAGGTAGTCCGTCTTGCCGCCCAGATAGCCCACGGTGACGCCGATGCAGACGCCGACCAGCGTGGTGAGGATCGTGGCGGCGGTGGCGATCAGCAGTGAGGTGCGGATGCCGTACAGGAGGAACGTGAAGACGTCCCGGCCCAGCTGCGGCTCGATGCCGAACCAGAACTCCGAGCTCATCCCACCGTTCGGGCCCGCCGGGTAGGAGAACGCGTCCAGAAGCTCCGGGCGCTGGCTGGCGTACGTGGTGTACGGGTCCTTGCCGTACAGCTTCGCTATCAGCGGGGCGCAGATCGCGATCACGAAGAAGAAGATCACGATGTAGGCCGATATGACGCCCGTGCGGTCACGTTTGAACCGCTTCCAGGCGAGTCGTCCAGGGGAGCGACTCTCGGAGCCCTTTGGGGTGGAAGACGCCGTCGATGGCTCGACGCTCTCGTCGGTCACCTCAAGCGGGGCGGCCGCGGAAGGAGTAGGGGGGGTCATGGTGCTCCGTGCCCGAAGGGGTCAGGGCTCCGCAGGGCGCTCCCTACGGGCTACGCCGGACTTTTTCAACGTAATTCATCCAAGGTCAATAAAATCTGGCCTGCCTTGGGTTTCTCTTTACCTTTTTTACCTCCACTTGACTCCTGCGTAACTACGCGTGTAGAGCTCTGTGGCCGATCCGTGTCCAGAAACGGACCAACTACCCTAATCGGGCAAGGGGTTCGATATGCGGACGTCGAAGTCTCGGAATGCGTACATCTGGTGGACCTGATCCAACGGTTCCGTATCGAACGCCGAAGATCCATTGCGCCGTCCGTCCGGAAGCTCCGAGTCCGGCGCGCGATGAAGCGGAGCATCTGATTCCGCGATGCCCGCATACGGGTGGCGCCGCCACTCGGAAGGGTGGACTGAATGTGCGACATGCCCCTTATCGGCAGATATTGAGCGCTAAAGGCACAGTGCACCGGAGCCCAGAGCGAACGCCCCGGCGCCGGCGGCACAGCGCACTCTTGAGGAGGCACTCCATGCGTGGAGCCACGCACGCCAAATGGGCCGCATGCGCGGCGGCGGTAACCCTCGCGGCGACCGCCTGCGGGGGCGGGGGGAGCGACAGCGGCGGCGGCGACGGCACCGGGGTCGTGAGTTCCTCCTGGGGCGACCCGCAGAACCCGCTGGAACCGGCCAACACCAACGAGGTGCAGGGCGGCAAGGTCCTCGACATGGTTTTCCGGGGGCTCAAGCGGTACAACGCCAAGACCGGCGCCGCCGAGGACATGCTCGCCGACAAGATCGAGACCACGGACTCGCAGAACTTCACGATCACGATCAAGAACGGCTGGAAGTTCAGCAACGGCGAGGCGGTCACCGCGCAGTCCTTCGTCGACGCGTGGAACTACGGGGCCAGCCTCAAGAACAACCAGAAGAACGCGTACTTCTTCGGGTACATCGACGGGTACGACAAGACCCACCCCGAGGACGGCGGCGACCAGAGCGCCGACACCCTGTCCGGGCTGAAGGTCACCGGCACCGACACCTTCACCGTCAAGCTCAACCAGAAGTTCTCGACGTTCCCCGACACCCTCGGCTACGCGGCCTTCTCGCCGCTGCCCAAGGCGTTCTTCGACGACCACGCCGCCTGGGTGAAGAAGCCGGTCGGCAACGGGCCCTACACCATCGACTCGTACACCAAGGGCTCGCAGATGTCCCTGCGCAAGTGGGACGGCTACTCCGGCGAGGACAAGGCGGAGAACGGCGGCGTGGACCTCAAGGTCTACACCGACAACAACACCGCCTACACCGACCTGGTGGCCGGCAACCTCGATCTCGTCGATGACGTACCCGCCTCCCAGCTCAAGAACGCGAAGAGCGATCTCGGTGACCGGTACATCAATACGCCCGCCGGCATCATCCAGACGCTGGCTTTCCCGTTCTATGACAAGAATTGGGACAAGGCTGGGATGGAGAAGGTCCGCAAGGGCCTGTCCATGGCGATCAACCGCGAGCAGATCACCGACACGATCTTCCAGAAGACCCGCACCCCGGCCTCCGACTGGACCTCACCGGTCCTCGGCGAGGACGGCGGTTTCAAGGAGGGGCTGTGCGGTGACGCCTGCGAGTACAACGCGAGCGAGGCCAAGAAGCTGATCGAGGAGGGCGGCGGCCTTCCCGGCGGGCAGGTCAAGATCTCGTACAACGCGGACACCGGCTCGCACAAGGAGTGGGTCGACGCCGTCTGCAACTCGATCAACAACGCGATCGGCAACGACAAGGCCTGCGCCGGCAACCCCGTGGGCACCTTCGCCGACTTCCGCGACCAGATCACCTCGGACAAGATGTCGGGTCCCTTCCGGGCCGGCTGGCAGATGGACTACCCGCTGATCCAGAACTTCCTCCAGCCGCTGTACTACACCAACGCCTCCTCCAACGACGGCAAGTGGACCAACCCGGACTTCGACAAGCTCGTGGACCAGGCGAACGCCGAGAGCGACCGGGCCAAGGCCGTGAAGCTGTTCCAGCAGGCCGAGGAGGTCCTGCGGGACGACATGGGCGCCATCCCGCTCTGGTACCAGAACGGCAGCGCCGGCTACTCGGACAAGGTCTCCAACGTGGCGCTCAACCAGTTCAGCGTCCCCGTCTACAACGAGATCAAGGTCAACTGAGCCGAGCCGCGGGAACAGCCGCCGTACCCGCGACGGCTGTTCCACTACCTCCGGAGCCCTCATGGGACGGTATGTGATCCGGCGCCTGCTGCAGATGATCCCGGTCTTCATCGGCGCCACCCTGTTGATCTTCCTGATGGTCAACGTGATGGGCGACCCCGTCGCGGGCCTGTGCGGGGACCGGGCGTGCGACCCCGCCACGGCCGCCCAGCTCAAGAAGGAGTTCGGCCTCGACAAGCCCGTCTGGCAGCAGTACCTGACCTACATGGGCAACGTCTTCACCGGCGACTTCGGCACCGCCTTCAACGGCCAGCCGGTCACCGAGCTGATGTCGACCGCCTTCCCCGTCACCATCCGGCTGACGATCGTCGCGATCCTCTTCGAGATCGTCATCGGCATCGCGCTGGGCGTCATCACCGGCCTGCGCCGCGGCCGTCCCGTCGACACCGGCGTCCTGCTGTTCACCCTCGTCGTCATCTCGGTGCCCACCTTCGTCACCGGCCTCCTGCTCCAACTGCTGCTCGGCGTCGAGTGGGGCTGGATCAAACCGTCGGTCTCCTCGGACGCCACCTTCGGCGAACTGATCGTGCCGGGCCTGGTCCTTGCCTCCGTCTCCCTCGCGTACGTGACCCGGCTGACCAGGACCTCCATCGCGGAGAACAAACGCTCCGACTACGTCCGTACGGCCATCGCCAAGGGCCTGCCGCGGCGCAGGGTGATCACCAAGCACCTGCTGCGGAACTCGCTCATCCCCGTGGTCACCTTCATCGGCACGGACATCGGCGCCCTGATGGGCGGCGCGATCGTCACCGAGCGGATCTTCAACATCCACGGCGTCGGCTTCCAGCTCTACCAGGGGATTCTCCGCCAGAACACCCAGACCGTCGTCGGCTTCGTGACCGTCCTGGTGCTCGTCTTCCTGGTCGCCAACCTGCTCGTGGACCTGCTGTACGCCGTACTCGACCCGAGGATCCGTTATGCCTGAGCCCGAACCGCCGAAGCCGTGGATGCCGGGCGGTGACCGCGTCCCGGAGGACGGAGCGATCGCCGCGACGGGCATGGGCGGCGCGATGGACCTCGCCACCAGCGAGGGCGAGACGCTGGAGAAGACGCCGGGCGGACCCGAGGGCACGGGACCGCAGGAGAAGCCCCGGAGCCTGTGGTCCGACGCCTGGCGCGACCTGCGGCGCAACCCCGTCTTCATCATCTCCGGACTCGTCATCCTCTTCCTGGTGGTCATCTCGCTCTGGCCCTCACTGATCGCCTCCGGGAACCCGCTCACCTGCGACCTCGCCAAGGCCCAGGAGGGCTCGCAGCCCGGCCACCCCTTCGGGTTCGACGGCCAGGGCTGCGACGTCTACACACGGACGGTGTACGGCACCCGCGTCTCGATCGCCGTCGGCGTCTGCGCCACGCTCGGCGTCGCGATCCTCGGATCGGTGCTAGGCGGCCTCGCCGGGTTCTTCGGCGGGATGTGGGACTCGGTCCTGTCCCGGATCACGGACATCTTCTTCGCGATCCCCGTGGTGCTCGGCGGGCTGGTCCTCCTCTCCGTGGTGACCAGCAACACCGTCTGGCCCGTCATCGGATTCATGGTGCTGCTCGGCTGGCCGCAGCTCTCCCGTATCGCGCGCGGCTCCGTCATCACCACCAAGCAGAACGACTACGTGCAGGCCGCCCGAGCCCTCGGCGCCACCAACTCACGGCTCCTGCTGCGGCACATCACACCGAACGCGGTCGCTCCGGTGATCGTCGTGGCGACCATCGCGCTCGGCACGTACATCGCGCTGGAGGCGACGCTCTCCTACCTCGGAGTCGGCCTGAAGCCCCCCACGGTCTCCTGGGGCATCGACATCTCCTCGGCGTCCGCCTACATCCGGCAGGCCCCGCACATGCTCCTGTGGCCCGCCGGCGCCCTCGCGATCACCGTCCTGGCGTTCATCATGCTCGGCGACGCGGTGCGCGACGCCCTCGACCCGAAGCTGAGGTGACCGCCGTGCTGCTCGAAGTGCGCGACCTGCACGTGGAATTCAGGACCAGGGACGGGGTCGCCAAGGCCGTCAACGGGGTCGACTACAGCGTGGACAAGGGCGAGACCCTCGCCGTCCTCGGTGAGTCCGGCTCCGGCAAGTCGGTGACCGCGCAGGCCGTCATGGGCATCCTCGACATCCCGCCCGGGAAGATCACCGGCGGTGAGGTCCTCTTCCAGGGAAGGGACCTGCTGAAGCTCAAGGAGGAGGAGCGGCGCAAGGTCCGCGGCGCCGAGATGGCGATGATCTTCCAGGACGCGCTGTCGTCCCTCAACCCGGTGCTCTCGGTGGGCGACCAGCTCGGCGAGATGTTCACCGTGCACCGCGGGATGTCCAGGAAGGACGCCCGCGCCAAAGCCGTCGAGCTGATGGAACGGGTGCGGATCCCGGCCGCCGCCGAGCGCGTGCGCGACTATCCCCACCAGTTCTCCGGCGGTATGCGCCAGCGCATCATGATCGCCATGGCGCTGGCCCTGGAACCCGCCCTGATCATCGCCGACGAACCGACCACCGCCCTCGACGTCACCGTCCAGGCCCAGGTCATGGACCTGCTCGCGGAGTTGCAGCGCGAACTCCACATGGGGCTCATCCTCATCACCCACGACCTCGGCGTGGTCGCGGACGTCGCCGACAAGATCGCCGTGATGTACGCGGGCCGGATCGTCGAGTCCGCGCCGGTGCACGACATCTACAAGGCCCCCGCGCACCCGTACACCAAGGGTCTGTTGGAGTCGATCCCGCGCCTGGACCAGAAGGGCCAGGAGCTCTACGCCATCAAGGGCCTGCCGCCGAACCTGATGCACATCCCCCCGGGCTGCGCGTTCAACCCCCGCTGCCCGATGGCCCAGGACATCTGCCGGACCGAGGTGCCCCCGCTCGCGGAGGTGGACGGTCCTGACGGCGCCCGCAGGAGCGCCTGCTTCTTCTGGAGGGAGTGCCTCGATGACACAGGCAGCCACTGAGGCGGCGAAGGCGGCGACAGCGCCTGAACCGATCCTGGAGGTCGAAGGGCTGGTCAAGCACTACCCGTTGACCCAGGGCATCCTCTTCAGGAAACAGGTGGGGGCCGTCAGAGCCGTCGACGGCGTCGACTTCCACCTCGGCAGGGGCGAGACCCTCGGCATCGTCGGCGAGTCCGGCTGCGGCAAGTCCACGGTCGCCAAGATGCTGGTCAACCTGGAGAAGCCGACCGCCGGGGTGATCAAGTACAAGGGCGAGGACATCACCCGGATGTCCGGCAAGGCCCTCAGAGCCGTACGCCGCAACATCCAGATGGTCTTCCAGGACCCGTACACCTCGCTCAACCCGCGTATGACCGTCGGCGACATCATCGGGGAGCCGTACGAGATCCATCCCGAGGTGGCGCCGAAGGGCGACCGGCGCAAGAAGGTCCAGGACCTGCTGGACGTGGTCGGGCTCAACCCCGAGTACATCAACCGCTATCCGCACCAGTTCTCCGGCGGACAGCGTCAACGCATCGGTATCGCGCGGGGGTTGGCGCTGCGCCCCGAGATCATCGTCGCGGACGAGCCGGTGTCCGCGCTCGACGTCTCGGTCCAGGCGCAGGTGATCAACCTGCTCGACAGACTCCAGGACGAGTTCGAGCTGAGTTACGTCTTCATCGCGCACGACCTCTCCATCGTGCGGCACATCTCCGACCGGGTCGGCGTGATGTACCTCGGGCGGATCGTGGAGACCGGCAGGGACGCCGAGATCTACGACCACCCGACGCATCCCTACACACAGGCCCTGCTCTCCGCGGTGCCCGTCCCCGACCCCGAGGCCCGCGAACACCGCGAGCGGATCATCCTCACCGGGGATGTGCCGTCGCCGGCGAACATCCCCTCCGGGTGCCGCTTCCGCACCCGCTGCTGGAAGGCGCGGGAGCGTTGCGCGATGGAGGTGCCGCTGCTCGCGGTGCCCGCGGAGTTCCGGCTCGTCGAGGGTCCGGCCGCGCACGACTCGGCCTGTCACTTCGCGGAGGAGAAGCAGGTGGTACCGCCCGAGGAGCATCCGGAGGGGGCGTCATAGCCGTACAAATATGCATCAATCGCGTTTACACGCAGGCAACTCAGCGGAAGCGGTACCGATATACGGACGCGTCAGTCTGACTGACGTACGGCCGTGCGGGTGCCGTAAACGGGCCGGGAGCGCCATGTCTCCCGGCCCGTTGCCCGTTTTTGCGCCTAAACCGGCGCCGCTCTCGCCGACCGGGTCCTCGCCGTCGTGGTTCCTCAATTGATGGTTGCGGTGTTCGGTGGGGTGTTTCCGCTCAGCCCAGCTTCAGGGCGCGCCGTAGGAAGTCCACCTGGAGCAGCAGCAGGTTCTCCGCGACCTGTTCCTGGGGGGTCATGTGTGTGACGCCCGACAGGGGGAGCACCTCGTGCGGGCGGCCGGCGGCCAGCAGGGCCGAGGACAGGCGCAGGGCGTGCGCCACCACCACGTTGTCGTCGGCGAGGCCGTGCACGATCATCAGCGGCCGGTGCGGCTCGGCGGGCGAGGAGAGCCCCTCGTCGGTGATCAGGGAGCTCTTCGCGTACGTCTGCGGGTTCGCCGCCGGATCGCCCAGGTACCGCTCCGTGTAGTGGGTGTCGTACAGCCGCCAGTCCGTGACCGGGGCGCCCGCGATGCCCGCGTGGAACACGTCGGGGCGGCGCAGCACCGCGAGGCCCGCGAGCCAGCCGCCGTAGGACCAGCCGCGGATCGCGACCCGTGAAAGGTCCAGCGGGAACGTCTCCGCCAGGCCGTGCAGCGCGTCGATCTGGTCGTCGAGCGAGAGCGTGAAGTCGTCGTGGACCGCCTTCTCCCAGCCGGGGGAGCGGCCGGGAGTGCCCCGCCCGTCCGCGACGATCACCGCGAAACCCTGGTCCGCGAACCACTGCGAGGTGAGGTGCGCGTTGTGCGCGGCCAGCACCCGGGGGCCGTGCGGGCCGCCGTAGGGATCCATCAGAACCGGGAGGGGAGTGTCACCGCGGTAGTCCGCAGGCATAAGCACGGCGCATGGGATTTTCTGTGCGCCCCCCTGTGTAAGGGTCACGCGCGGGGACAAACCGGGGTGTTCGGCGTGTGAGGTGATCGTCGCCGCGCGCTTTCCGTCGCGCAGCACCTGTACCTGGGTGCCCGGCTTGTCCGGTACCGCCGAGACGAGCACGGTCACGCCCCCGGCGCGTACCGCCGAGTGCACGCCGGGCTCCTGCGAGAGGCGCTCCAGCCCGAGCTCGTTGACCCGGTACACATGCACTTCGCCGGTCTCGGGCGCGGTCGCCGCCTCGCCCGCCGAGGCCGAGACCAGCACCTCGTCGTCCGACACGTCGAGCACCGCCCGCACATGCAACTGCGGGCCTGTGAGCAGGCGTTCACCGAACGCGAGCACCCGAGCGCCCCCCTCGTCGGCGATCCGCACGAGCTGCCCCGCCGGGCTCCAGCACGGCACGCCAGGGAAAAGATCAAGCCATTGTGGATCTTCGTCCGCGTGCACCATCCGGGTCGCCCCGGTGTCCGGATCCACGGCCAGGAAGAGCTGACTCCGCTGGTCCCGAGCCTGCACGAGAATGAGCGGCGCACCGGCCTCTGACCAGTGCACATGTGCCAGATACGGATACCGGACCCGGTCCCACACGACCTCCGTGCGCGCCCCGTCGAGATCGACGGCGAAGAGGCGTACGTCCGCGTTGGCGCTTCCGGCCACCGGATACGCGACCTGTTGCGGATCGCGCTCCGGCTGTGCGGGATCGGCGATCCACCAGCGGCTCACGGGCGCGTCGTCGGCCCGTGCGACCAGCAGCCGGTCCCCCTCGGGCGACCACCAGAAGCCGCGCGAACGCCCCATCTCCTCGGCGGCGATGAACTCGGCCAGGCCGTAGGTCACCGTCTCCGCCTCCGGCTCGGCGAGCGCCCGGTCGTCCTCGCCCTCGGCGCCGACGACCCGCAGGGCGCCCCCGCTGACGTACGCGACGAGCCGTCCGTCGGGGGAGGGGCGCGGGTCGATCACCGGTCCCGGGACGCGCAGTTCACGTGCCGTGCCGGCCCGCAGCTCGGCCGTGAAAAGCCGCCCTGACAAGGCGAAAGAGGCCAACTCGGCCGCCGTGTCGGTGGCGTAGCCGACGATTCCCGCGCCACCCTCACGGCTGCGTTCGCGGCGTGCCCGTTCCGCCGCCGACAGGTGTTCCGTCACACCCCCGAGCAGGGTCCCCGGGTCGGCCGCGACTCGCTCCTCGCCGTCCGCCACGTCGAACACCCACAGCAGATTCGCCCGGTCCGTACCGGAACGGGAACGCAGGAACACGACCCGGGAACCGTCGGGTGCCACGGCGAAGGCGCGGGGCGCTCCGAGCGTGAACCGCTGGGTGCGCGCGTGCCGTCTGGGGAAGGAGAGGGGCTCGGTCGTCATGCTCTGACCATATTGGCCATGCGCCCCCTTGTGCGGCCGTGCGCCGATCGATGCGCGCGTACGGATAGTTATGATCACTAGCGCTGTGTGGGTATGAACCCGCTGGCTGCTGTATGGATTTACCGACCCCCCATGTCCGACCCCCGTACCGGACCCCCCTGTCCCTGGGATCTTTGGAGGTGAACCGCCGTGGCACTCTCGATTTCGGCGGTGGTGCTGCTGGCGATCATCGTCTTCATCCTGGTGAAGAAGTCAGGACTGAAGGCGCCGCACGCCATCGTGTGTGTCCTGCTCGGGTTCTATCTCGCCTCCTCGACGGTCGCGCCCACGATCAACGAGGTGACCACCAACATCGCGGGCATGATCGGCAGCATCAACTTCTGACCGGTCCCCGGCTCGGGCCCGCGCCCGCCTCAGCGGCGGGCCGGGCGCCTCGTAGGGTGGGTTCCATGACGGAACTGCCCGACCGGCGTCTGCTCCTGGTGCACGCGCACCCGGACGACGAGTCGATCAACAATGGCGCGACCATGGCCAGGTACGCGGCCGAGGGCGCCCACGTGACGCTGGTGACCTGCACCCTCGGCGAGGAGGGCGAGGTCATCCCGCCCGGGCTCGCCCATCTCGCGCCCGACCGCGAGGGCGGGCTCGGCGCGTACCGCGTCGGCGAGCTGACCGCCGCCATGGAGGAACTGGGCGTCACCGACCACCGCTTCCTCGGCGGCCCCGGGCGCTACCGCGACTCCGGGATGATGGGCACCGAGCAGAACCGGCGCCCGGAGGCCTTCTGGTCCGCCGATGTCGACGAAGCCGCCGGACACCTCGTCGAGGTGATCCGCGAGACGCGCCCCCAGGTGCTCGTCACCTACGACCCCGACGGCGGCTACGGACACCCGGACCACATCCAGGCCCACCGTGTGGCCATGCGCGCCGCCGAACTGGCCGCGCGGGCCGACGTCCGCCCGGACCTCGGGGAGCCCTGGCGGATCGCCAAGATCTACTGGAACCGGGTCCCGCGCTCCGTCGCCGAGGAGGCCTTCGGGCGTCTTCGTGAGGCGCTCCCGCGGCTGCCGTACGCGAAGTCGGCCGTCATCGACGACGTACCGGGTGTGGTCGACGACTCGGCGGTCACCACCGAGATCGACGGCACGGCGTACGCCGCCGCCAAGGCCGCCGCGATGCGCGCGCACGCCACCCAGATCGAGGTGGCCGAGCCCTGGTTCGTGCTGTCCAACGAACTCGCTCAGCCGCTGTTCACCACGGAGTACTACGAGTTGGCGCGCGGCGAGCGGCCGACGGCGCGTGAGACGGACCTGTTCGCGGGGACCGACAGGCAAGAACGAGAGGCGGGCGTGTGATGAGTACGACGGGACAGCGGGGGAGTGCGATCGCCCAGCCGGTGTCCGCGCCCTCGGCCGTACGGATCGCGGTCTATCTGGGACTGTTCGTGCTCGGCGCCGTCGTCGGGGCCGCGGGGGCGCTCGTGCAACCCGGCTGGTTCCCGGGCGGGTTGCTGCTCGCGCTGGCCGGCGCGGGCGGGCTCTTCCTGGGTGGGGCGCGCGGCGTCGGCACCAGAGGCGGGGCCGCCGCGCCCGCGGCCGGCTGGATGGTCGCCGTCGTCCTGCTCACCGTCTCCCGCCCCGAAGGCGACTTCCTCTTCGGCACCGGATTCGGCTCCTACCTCTTCCTGCTCGGCGGTATGGCCCTGGCTGTGATGTGCGCCACGCTTTGGCAGGAGCGGCAACCTGACGACCCCGCCGTCCGACTTGGCAAGTGACGTACCACTTCGGCGTATCCGGCAGGTGCGGGTCCCGTGCGAGTTTCCTTCGCGGGCGAGGTTTGCGGGCCGGACATGGCCAGTATGGTGGTGCGCGCCGCCGAGCTGCCCGAGATGAGGTCGAGGAAACGGGCGGCGGAGCCAACCGGGAGAACTTGCCTTGAGTCGTGAAACTGACAGTTCGTCCTCCGGGCCCAACGGGCGCGGTGGAGCCGCGTACCCGTCGGGGACGCCGCCGTACGGGACCCCCCAGGTCTCCGACAGCGGCGCCGACGCGGGCCGTTCGGCCGCCGGCGCCCCTCCTGAGGAGCGCAAGACAGAGACCACGCTGACGACCCGGATCCGGATCAACATCCCCGGATCGCGGCCCATCCCGCCCGTCGTGGTGCGTACCACGGTCGCGGACGCGGATGTGTCCCCTCAAGGTGCCGACAGACCGGGTGGCGGGGCGGGCGGCGGCGTGGAGCCCCCGCGTGCGCCGACTTTGCCCAACGGCGCGTCCGCGGTGATGGACGCTCCGGCGGGCGCCGCTCCGGCCCCGGCCGCCCCCGAGGACAAGACGAGCGACTGGTTCGCGCCGCGCAAGTCCGGTGCGCCCAAGGGCGGGCCGGGGGGTGGGTCCACCAACGCCGCGGCCCTGCCTGTCGGTTCGGCTCCCGGCGGCGCTCCTGGTCCCGCGGGTGCACAGGGTCCGGCCGCCGGTGGCGGCCGTCACAGTGCTCCCCAGCCGGGCGGCCCGCGTCCCGGTGGTGCGAACGGCGCCGGTCCGATGGGTGCCGGTCCGCCGGGCGCCCCCGGAGGCGCCCGGCACGGCGGTACGAACGGTGCGGGCGGCGCCACCGGCGCGGGACCCGTGGCACCCGGCCATGGCGGCGGCACCGGTTCCTTCGATGTCTCCGGAGCCCTCGGCAACACCGGCTCCATCCCGCCCGTCGCACCCGGCCCCGTCGAACCCCGGCGCAATGAGCTGCCGTACTTCGCGGACTACCCGGACGGCGGGCAGCGCGGTCCCGGCTCCGGGCCCGGTCCCTCGGGGCCGACCGGTGGTCCGGTCACCGGCGCCGGTCCGCTGGTCCCGTCGATGGGTCCTGGCGCGGCTCCCGGCAGTCTGGCCGCGGGTCCCGGCGGGCCTGGGATGGGCCAGGGCGGCCCGGGAACGGGTCCCGGTGGGCATGGCGGGGCTCCTGGCGGGCATGGCGCGGCTCCTGGCGGGCCCGGCATGGGCCAGGGATACCCCGGTGGCGGCCAGGGAGGCCCCGGAGGCCAGGCAGGTCCGGGCGGCGGCCCGGGGGCCTCGGGATACCCCGGCAACGGGGGCGGCAACTTCGCGGGCGGTCTCAGCGACGACACCGCGATCCTCACGCCGCAGCAGCCGGCCCCCGATCCAGGCGCCGGCGGCTACGGCGGTGGCGGCGCCGGGGAGAACGTCTCGGGGCACACCCTGACCAGCGGCATCCCCGTCGTACCGGCCACCCAGAACTCCCCCTTCGGGCCGGGAGCGCACCCCGACGGACCGTTGCCGCACACCCCGCCGAAGCTTCCCGAGCCTGTCCAGGAACCGGCGCCCGCGGCCAAGCGGACCAAGAAGAAGGGCCGCAGCAAGCTGGTGCTGCTCGGCGTCGGCGTGTTCGTCATCGGCGGCGGTGCCTACGGCGCCGGGCTGCTGGTGAACCACTCGGACGTGCCCAAGGGCAGCACCGTGCTCGGCGTCGACATCGGCGGCGGCACCCGGGACGAGGCCGTCCAGAAGCTCGACGCCGCCTTCGGCGACCGTACGGGCAAGGCGCTCCAGCTGTCGGTCGACGGCGACACCGTCTCGCTCAAGCCGGACCAGGCCGGGCTCCAGCTCGACGCCCAGGCCACGGTCCGCGCCGCCGCGGGCAGTGACTACAACCCCGTCTCGGTGATCGGCTCGCTGTTCGGCCAGGAGCGGGTGGTCGAGCCCGCGATGCCCGTCGACGAGGAGAAGCTCAAGGCGGCCCTCCAGGGCGCCGCGGGCGGCTCGGGGTCGGCGAGCGACGGCACGATCACGTTCGAGTCCGGCAAGGCCGTCGCGGTGTACGGCAAGGCGGGCAAGGGCGTCGACGCCGCGGCCTCCGCCCAGGCCGTCGAGGACGCGTACCGCACCCAGGTCGAGACCGGTACCACCACACCGGTGAAGGTCGCCACCTCCACGCAGCAGCCGACGGTCAGTGACGCCGAGGTCGACCGGATGATGAAGGCGTTCGCGGAACCGGCGATGTCGGATCTGGTGACCGTCCAGACGGACGCCGCGCACACGGTGTCGTTCAGCCCGCAGAACTCCCTCTGGAAGTTCATCGGGGTGAAGGCCGTCGACGGCAAGCTCACCGACACCTACGACCTCGACGCGCTCAAGGAGCTCTACGGCGGCGCCTTCGACGGCGTGACCATCGCGCGGGCCAACGGCTCCAAGACCGCCGTGACGCCGCAGGACGTGGTCGGTGCGCTGCGACCCGCGCTCCTCGGCAAGACGGCGGCCGAACGCGTCGGTGTGATCGAGACGGATCCCAGCTAGCGCGACCGCCGGCGGGAGGGCGCCCGGCCGTGACTGCCACGGCCGGGCGCCCTCTTGTCGTCAGCCGCCGGGGCCGAGCGCGTGCGTCTCGCGGGGCCGCGCGTCAACTCGTCGACCCAGGCGTCGAGTTGCCCCCACGCCTCCCGGCAACGGAGTCGGGCGCCGTAACACCGGCTGCCTGCCGGCCGGCATGACATCTGTCATGCCGGACGCGCGACTGACGACACTGCCGAGGGCACCCCCCGCGCGGCCACGATGGACCACATGACAACCACTGCGACGACCACCGGCACGGTGGTCGGGTTCCAATCGGTGACCAAGGCCTACGGCGGCGTCCGGGCCGTGGACGGGCTGACGCTGGAACTGCACCCCGGCGAGACCGTCGCCCTGCTGGGCCCCAACGGCGCCGGCAAATCGACCACGCTCGACCTGCTCCTCGGCCTCAAGCGCCCCGACAGCGGCATGGTCCAGGTGTTCGGGACGGGCCCGCGCGAGGCCATCGTCGCCGGCCGGGTCGGGGCCATGCTGCAGAGCGGCGGGCTGATGGACGAGGTCACCGTCGGAGAACTGGTCAGGCTCGCCTGCGACCTGCACCCGAAGCCGTACGCCGTGAGCGACGTGCTCGCCCGCGCGGGCATCTCCCAGTTCGCCGACCGCAAGGTCGACAAGCTCTCCGGCGGCCAGCAACAGCGCGTGCGCTTCGCCCTCGCCACCGCGGGGGACAGCGACCTGATCGTGCTCGACGAACCCACCACCGGCATGGACGTCTCCGCCCGCCAGGCCTTCTGGGCCACCATGCGCGAGCAGGCCGACCGGGGCCGTACGGTCCTCTTCGCCACGCACTACCTGGAGGAGGCCGACGCGATCGCCGACCGGGTGCTGGTCCTGCACCGGGGACGCCTGCTGGCCGACGGCACCGCCGCCGAGATCAAGGCGAAGGCGGGGGCGCGCCGGATCGCCTTCGACCTGGAGAACCCGGCAGGCGAGGTCGACGAGGCCCCGCTGCGCGCGCTGCCCTTCCTCACCGCCATCGACATCTCCGGCCACACGGTCCGCATCCAGTCCACCGACGCCGACGCGACCGTCCACGCCCTGTACGGCCTCGGCGTCTACCCCCGCAACCTCGAAGTCGCCGGGCTCGGTCTCGAGCAGGCCTTCGTCGCCATCACGGCCGCCGAGGAGGCGAAGCAGAAGTGAACAGCCTCATCAAGCTGGAGATCACCCGCGCCCTGCGCAACCGCAAGTTCCTGTTCTTCTCGGTGATCTACCCCTCCGCACTGTTCCTGCTCATCGCGGGCAGCGCCGACAGCACCACCGAGGTGGAAGGCACCGGACTCACCCTGCCGACCTTCTACATGGTCTCGATGGCCTCCTTCGGCGCCCTGACCGCCGTACTGATGGGCAACAGCGAGCGCATCGCGAAGGAACGGGAGAGCGGCTGGGTACGGCAGCTACGGCTCACCACGCTGCCGGGCCGCGGCTATGTGCTCGCGAAGACGGCGAGCGCGGCCGTCATCAGCCTGCCGTCGATCGTGGTCGTCTTCGTGGTCGCGGCGACCGTGAAGGACGTACGCCTGGACACCTGGCAGTGGGTGGTTCTCACCCTCGCCATCTGGGCGGGCAGCCTGGTCTTCGCCGCGCTCGGCGTCGCCATCGGCTACCTCGCCACCGGGGACGCGGTCCGCCCGATCACGATGATCGTCTACTTCGGCCTGTCCATGCTCGGCGGCCTGTGGCTGCCGACCACGACCTTCCCCGGCTGGCTCCAGGACATCGCGAAGTGGCTGCCCACCCACGCGTACGCTGCCCTGGGGCAGTCCATCGAGCTGGGCAACGCCCCGCACGCGAAGGACCTCGCCATCCTCGCCGTCTCCTTCGTCCTGTTCGCGGGAGGCGCGGCCTGGCTGTACCGGAAGGACACGCTGAAGGCGTGAGCGGCGTCGGCATCGGGCAGCGCCCGCAGAACCGCAGGCAGAAGATGGTCAAGTCCCTGTGGACCGGCATCTGGCTCGTCTACCTGAGCGCGCCGGTCACCGACCTGCTGCACGGCGGGCACAGCACCGGAGTGCGGATCCTCGGCTGGCTCGGACTGGTCGCCTTCGTCGGCTGGTACATGATCCTGGTCTTCCGCACCGGCCGCGGCGAGACCAACGCCCTGGTACTGGGCTCCCTCGCGGTCCTCGCCGCCCAGTCCACCGTCCTGTCCCTCACTCTGGGCCGGGAGTGGCTCGTCCTCTTCGTGTACGTCTCGATCGCGTCCGGCGGGGCACTCCCGCTGCGCTGGGCACGCTGGACCATCCCGGCCACCGCCGTCGTGCTGACGACGATCGCCCTGGCAGTCCCGGACGGCACGGCGTATCTGGCCGGACTCCTCATCCCGACGCTCCTCGGCGGGTTCGCCATGACCGGCGTACGTGAACTGGTGCGGACCACCATCGCGCTGCGCGAGGCCCGCGCCACCGTCGCGCAGCTCGCCGCGAACGAGGAGCGGCTGCGGCTGGCCCGTGACCTGCACGACCTGCTGGGGCACTCGCTGTCCCTGATCACGCTGAAGAGCGAGCTGGCCGGGCGCCTGCTGCCCGACCATCCGGACAGGGCGGCCAAGGAGGTCACCGACATCGAGAACGTCAGCCGCCAGGCACTCGTCGACGTACGCGAGGCGGTCACCGGCTACCGGCGGCCCCGGCTGGCCGGTGAACTCGCGGGCGCGAAGGCCGCGTTGGCGGCGGCGGGTGTCCTGGCGGACCTGCCGGCCGAGCCGGACCTCGCCGGGGTTCCCGAGGAGAGCGAGTCCGCGCTGGCCTGGGCGCTGCGCGAGGCGGTCACCAACGTCGTACGGCACAGCGGGGCCCGGCGCTGCGTGGTGGGCCTCGTACACCGTCAGACGCTGGACGGGCCCGTACTGGAACTGTCGGTCGAGGACAACGGCTCGGGAGGCTCGGGCGACGGGCCCGGCAACGGCCTGACCGGGCTGGCCGAGCGCCTGGCGAAGGCGGGCGGGTCGCTGGAGGCGGGCCGGGCGACCAGCGGGTTCCGGTTGGTCGCGCGGGCGCCCACGGGTGACGCGGCCGACGGGTCCCCGGGGTCGGCGGGACCCGTAGGATCCGGGGCATGAGCCGCACGATCAAGGTCCTGCTCGCCGAGGACCAGTCGATGGTCCGCGAGGCACTCGCCGCCCTGCTCGGGCTCGAGCCGGACATCGACGTCGTCGCCCAGGTGGCCCGCGGGGACGAGGTGTTGGCGGCGGCG
Organism: Streptomyces sp. NPDC050535; assembly: GCF_044457665.1. Classification (NCBI taxonomy): domain Bacteria; kingdom Bacillati; phylum Actinomycetota; class Actinomycetes; order Kitasatosporales; family Streptomycetaceae; genus Streptomyces; species Streptomyces sp. NPDC050535. The sequence continues at coordinate 343,773 of NZ_JBITHE010000007.1, read as the reverse complement.
CGCGAGCACGACGTGGACGTGGCGCTGCTGGACATCGAGATGCCGGGCAGCACGGGCATCGAGGCGGCGGCCGAGGTCCACCGGGCTCTCCCCGGCGTCAAACTGGTCGTCCTCACGACCTTCGGCCGCCCCGGCTACCTCCGCAGCGCGATGGAGGCCGGCGCCGACGCCTTCCTGGTCAAGGACGCCCCCGCCGCCCAACTCGCCGCAGCGGTACGGAAGGTACTCGCCGGCGAGCGCGTCATCGACCCCACCCTTGCCGCCGCCGCCCTGGCCGAGGGCGCCAACCCGCTGACCGACCGCGAGCGCCAGGTCCTCCGCGCGGCCTCCGACGGCTCCACCAACGCCGAACTGGCCCTCGCCCTCCACCTCTCCCAGGGCACCGTCCGCAACTACCTCTCCACGTCGATCCAGAAACTGACAGCGAGGAACAGGGCCGAGGCGGTACGGATCGCGAGGGAGAAGGGCTGGCTGTAGAACCCCGGGCAAGGAGGCGCCCTGAAGGGGCGCGGGGAACTGCGCGGCCGGCCACGACGGGACCCGCGGTCGCGCGACGGCACAACCCCGTACGGCGCACGGGCGACTCAGTTGAGCCGCGCCCGCGCGGCAAGCGCCTGACTTCGCACGCGGTCCGCCGCCGCTTCATCAACGGCGGCCACGACATCCGCATAGGCGTCGAGCTCCCCCGCCCCGCCGAGGAAATCGCCCCGCTGGACCAGCAGTTGCGCCCGGTCGTATCGCAGCCGGGCGGGATGCGAGGGCAACAGGAGCGACAACTCCACGGCCAGCAGGGAGACATCGGACCGCTCGGGCCGAGCGGCCCCCCACGCACGGATGTTGTTCAGGACGCGCAGCACGACATCGAGCGGATCGGCCGGGGAGAGCATCGCCGGGTCGAGCGGCGCCCCCGTCGCCCCCGCGACGAGCAACTCCGCGTCGGAGCCCGTGAGTACCCGGCCGCCGTCGAAGGGATCGGCGAGAACCTGCTGCTCCGGCGGCCCGAAACCGACCACGAAGTGCCCCGGCAGGGCGACTCCGTACACGGGCGCCCCGGCCCGCCGAGCGACCTCCATCCACACTACGGAGAGCAGGATCGGCAGCCCGCGCCGTCGCCGCAGCACCTCGTGCAGCAGGGAGGAACCGAGCCGCTGGTAGTCCCCGGGCGAGCCGCGGAACTCGCAGCGCCCGCCGAGGATTTCACCGAGCGCGGCCGCCCAGGACCGGGGCCCGCCGGGCCGGAACGGCAGCAGCCCCGCCAGCCGGTCCAGCTCGATCTGCGCCTTGTCCATCCCCGCCTCGTCGAGGCCGCCGTCCGCCGCGGCCCCCACCAGCAGACACAGCACCGCCAGATCGGGCCGCTCGGCCCGTGCCTCCACACGGAACCGCCGCCGCACCTCGGCGGCCCGCTCCGGCTCCGGGGGATGAGGGGGACGCATAGCAGCTTCGTGCCCGTTCACGCCGATCGATACCGGTCGCCGCCGGACATTCGTTCCGTTCGCCCACCACTCCCACCGGAGAGCGACCCCTGCGAGGAGTCCCTGCGCTGTTCGCCGCCGGGGGCTGGCCGCTGTCCGGAGTCCGTGCGCTGTTCGCCGCCGGGGGCTGGCCGCTGCCGGGAGTCCCTGCGCGGCTCGTCGCCTGGACCCGGCCCCTGCCCGGAGTCCGCGCGCCGTTCGTCGCCGGGGGTCGTTCGCTGCCCGGAGCCCTCGCTCCGCTCGTCACCGGGAACCGGCCCCTGCCCGGAGGCACCGCCCTCGGGTGTCCGCTGCCCCTGCGGCGCCCGGTAGTGGTGGTACGCGTGATGCGCGCCGAATCCCATCCCCGCGTACAGCGCCCGTGCCGCCGTGTTGTCCGCCTCCACTTGGAGCCAGGCCGCCGAGGCGCCCTCGTCCAGGGCGCGCCGGGCCAGCGCGGCCATCACCGCGCCGGCCAGGCCCTGGCGCCGGTGCGCCGGGTCGACCTCGACGGCGGCGAACCCGGCCCACCGCCCGTCCACCACACACCGCCCGATCGCGGCCGGAGCCGCCCCGGCCGCGGCCGGAGCCGCCCCGGCCGCGCCCGGCACCGTCGCGAACCACACCGAGGGCCCGCTCCCAAGCACCTTCAGGGCCACCTCGCTCAGCCCCTTGCGCTGGTAGCGGTCCAGCCAGGCCGCGTCCGCCTCCCGGGAGAGCGTGACGCCGGGAGCCTCCCGGTCGCCGACCGGCGCGAGCGCCCCGGTCCACAGCTCGGCGGTCACCTCACGGGCCCACCCGCGCGCCTCCAGCTCGGCGCAGAGCAGCTCCTGCGTGCCCTCGGCCCCGGTGGCGGTCTGCACGTACGCGGGCAGCCCACGGGCGGCGTACCAGTCCCGTACGCACGTCAGCGCCTCGTCCAGCGGCAGGCCGGGATCGCCGAGCGGCAGCACGGAGTTGGCGCGCCGGGTGAACCCGGAGGCCGCCCGCAGCTCCCACTCGCCGAGCCGCTCGCTCTCCACCGGCCGCCAGGCCCGCGCGGCGACCCGAGCCAACTCCTCGTACGAGGCGGCCGGCCCGCGCCGCCGCGCCGGAGCGGACGGTACGACCTTGCCCGCGACCAGCGCGGCTTCCGGGAGACTGACGTGCTCGCCGGTGCGGCGTGTGATCGTCAACACACCGTCGTCCCATGATGTGAGAACACCCACCGTGTCAGTGAATTTCTCCCCCGTGGCGGCATCCTCGTACCGCCGCCGAACAGAGACACGTTTGCCCACGTCAGCAGCGGTGATGCGGACCACGAGGCGGCCGGTCGCGGAGATTTCCACAGGTCTGTTCACCCCTCCTGTTCGGATCAGGACCAAGAACGGAGATACTAGGTGCGGGCATCGACGACGCCGCGCTCCCGCGCGCCAGGCGGCGGAGCCTACGGAGGCCCGCCAGCGCCCTATCGAGGAGGAACGACAGCGTGACCTACGTCATCGCGCAGCCTTGTGTCGACGTCAAGGACAAGGCGTGCATCGAGGAGTGCCCGGTCGACTGCATCTACGAGGGCTCCCGGTCCTTGTACATCCACCCGGACGAATGCGTCGACTGCGGAGCCTGCGAGCCGGTCTGCCCGGTCGAGGCGATCTTCTACGAGGACGACACTCCCGAGGAGTGGAAGGACTACTACAAGGCGAACGTCGAGTTCTTCGACGAGCTCGGCTCGCCCGGCGGCGCCAGCAAGCTCGGCCTGATCGAGCGCGACCACCCCTTCGTCGCAGGGCTTCCGCCGCAGAACCAGTAAGCGGCCCGAACACGCGCCGCCTCGGTCCCGTACGGCCTGCTTGCCCTGGTCGCTGTACGGGACCGAGGCGTTTGCCGGGGCTGTGAGCACAGCGAGTGCCATCGAGTACCAGCGGTGTGTACGGCTCCCAGACCGCCGTGCGCCTCAGAAAGAGAGCCCACCCGTGTCCGCAGTCACCGACCGGCTTCCCGCCTTCCCCTGGGACAAGCTGGAGCCCTACAAGGCGACGGCCGCCGCCCACCCGGACGGCATCGTCGACCTGTCCGTCGGCACCCCGGTCGACCCGGTGCCCGAGCTGATCCAGAAGGCTCTGGTGGCGGCCGCGGACTCGCCGGGCTATCCCACGGTGTGGGGCACGCCCGAACTGCGCGACGCGCTCACCGGCTGGGTGGAACGACGGCTCGGCGCACGGGAGATCACCCACCGCCATGTGCTCCCGATCGTCGGCTCCAAGGAACTGGTCGCCTGGCTCCCGACCCAGCTGGGCCTGGGCCCCGGAGACAAGGTCGCGTACCCCCGGCTGGCCTACCCGACGTACGAGGTCGGCGCCCGCCTCGCCCGGGCGGACCACGTCGCGTACGACGACCCGACGGACCTGGACCCGACGGATCTGAAGCTGCTCTGGCTGAACTCCCCTTCGAACCCGACGGGTCGAGTCCTCTCGGTGGCCGAACTCGCCCGGATCGTCGCCTGGGCCCGGGAGCACGGCATCCTCGTCTTCTCCGACGAGTGCTACCTCGAACTGGGCTGGGAGGCCGACCCGGTCTCGGTGCTCCACCCCGAGGTGTGCGGTGGCTCGTACGAGGGGATCGTCTCGGTCCACTCGCTCTCGAAGCGGTCGAACCTGGCGGGATACCGCGCCGCGTTCCTCGCGGGCGACCCGGCGGTGCTCGGCGACCTGCTCCAGATCCGCAAGCACGGCGGCATGATGACCTCCGCGCCGACCCAGGCAGCCGTGGTCGCCGCCCTGGCCGACGACAACCACGTCCGCGAACAGCGCGAGCGCTACACCGCCCGCCGCACGGCCCTGCGGGAGGCGCTGCGGGCGCACGGCTTCCGCATCGAACACAGTGAGGCCAGCCTCTACCTCTGGGCGACCCGCGACGAGTCCTGCTGGGCCACCGTCGCGCACCTCGCCGACCTGGGCATCCTCGTCGCCCCGGGCGACTTCTACGGCCCGGCGGGCGAGAACTTCGTACGCGTGGCACTGACGGCGACGGACGAGCGGGTGGCGGCAGCGGTGGCACGACTGGCTCGGTAGTCGGCCGCTCCTGAGGGCAAGCGAAACGGGGGTCCGGGGAAGAGCGCTTCCCCGGACCCCCGTAACCGTTCGGAGCGGGTGTCAGCCGAGCGGCAGACCCTTCAGCGGGAGCTGCTCCGTGGGCAGTCCGCCCTTGGCGGCGTCGGTCGGCAGTCCGCCCTTGGTGACCGCGTCGGTGGGAAGGCCACCACCCGCCGTCTTGGCGGTCTCACCGAGCAGACTCCCGGCCTGCCCCGCGGTGTCCCCGGCCACCTGCTGCGCGGCCGGCGTCGCCGTCTTGGCGACCTTTCCGCCGGTCTTGCCCGCGGCCGGCACCGACTTCTTGACCGCTTCGCCGCCGGACTTGCCCGCGACCCCGGTCACGTTCTGAGCCGCACCGTCGACCGTGTTGCCGACGCTCGCGCCGTCCAGGGCGGTCAGGCCGCCGAGGTTGGGGGTGGCCGGCAGTTCGGGGGCCGCGCTGGCGGAGCCGGCCGCACCGACCCCGGCTGCCGCTCCCGCTGCGACGAGCAGCGCGGCACGGGCGATCCGGCGGGTCAGGGGGAGGGACATGATGCTCCTTAGACGGAAGAGAACGGTGAAGTGTCCATCCAGGCCCGTAAGTTGAACGACCGGTTGAAGGATCGGTCTAATGACCGGTCGAACGACCGGTTGAACGAGCGGACTGTCGACTGGCTGTCGACCGAAGGTGATCGTTCCGGGCTCGGACGCTGTGACTACCGCTCGAAGCCGTCGAAAGTTGCGGTGGCCGGACGTAAAGAGTTGGCAATGCGTCGCATTATCAGCTACGGATAAAATCGGGCAAAGAACACCCGGGAGGAAAGTCTGACGAATCCTTACGGCTCTTTGCTCTCAAGGGATTCGGCGGAAACGAGAGTGACCGTGCGGAAACCCGCCCGCATCGCCGCCGCCACTCGCACCGCGTCCCCCCAACGAGTGAGGACCCGTACTACTGCCCGGTGAAGATTCGGACCTCGTCGGTGGACGCCTTCGCGTCAGAACCCGCGCTCGCGCCGGACGAACTCCACTTGCTGTCGGCGCTTTCGGCCGTCCACTCGAGCCCCGCGTACGAGACCCGCTCGATGTGCAGCGACGCGGAGTTGGCCACGGCCCAGTGCGCCAGCTCCCAGCCGCGCTCGACGGCGGTGGTCCCGCCGGTGCCCTCGGCGGCGGAGTCCGCGGACACGGGAAGAACCATCGTCCGGCTCGCGGTCGTCGGCGAGGCGGAAGCGGAAGCGGTGGGGGAGTCGGAGGCACCGGCCGTCGGTGTGGCCGAGGCGCCCGCGTCGCCCACGTCCGCTCCCGCCTCCGTGAGGACGCCACGCCCGAAGTCCCGTACGAGCGCGGCCCGCACCGAGTCCGTGCCGCCGGCCGGGGTCGTCTCGGCGGGGCCCTGGCAGGTCAGTGCGGCCGCCGAGCGGCCGGTCAGGGCCGCGGCCAGCATCGTGGCGTCCGGCTCGTGCTTCGCGTACGCATCCGGAAAGGCGCTGCGCTGCACCCGCTGGGCGGCGACGGTGAGCGGCAGTCGCTCGTAGTCGTCGACCTTGGCCAGGTGCTCGTAGAAGATGTCCGCCGCGTACGTCGGGTCCATGATCTCCGCCGTCGTCCCCCAGCCCTGCGAGGGCCGCTGCTGGAAGAGGCCGAGCGAATCCCGGTCGCCGTGCTTGATGTTGCGCAGCCCGGACTCCTGGAGCGCGGTGGCGAGCGCGATGGCCACGGCACGCTCGGGCATGCCGCGGTCGGTGCCGACCGCCGAGATCGTCGCCGCGTTCACCGCCTGCTCCGGCGTGAAATCGTATGATCTGTCGTCGCTCTTGCCCGAGACGACCGTGCACCGGGGGATGCCCGGCCCTCCGGTGAGGTACTGCACCGTGAGGTAGCCCGCGAGCGCGAGCAGGACCACGACGGCCCCTCCGAAGCGGAGGAAGCGGCCGCGCCTGGCAGGAGTGGGGGACGGCTCTGACACGTCGTACAAGGTACTGGAGGTTACTGTCACGTACGTGTGGGCTGTGGATAACGGAGTCGAGCGGGCGGAGCCGTGAACGTTAGGGTCGACCGCATGGCCGACACCTCCCTTGACCTCACGCTGGACGCCGCCGAGCTGACCGCGCGGCTCGTCGACTTCCCTTCGGAGAGCGGCAGCGAGAAGCCGCTCGCGGACGCCGTCGAGACCGCGCTGCGCGCCCTGCCGCACCTCACGGTCGACCGGTACGGCAACAACGTCGTCGCGCGGACGAACCTGGGCCGCGCCGAGCGCGTCGTCCTCGCCGGCCACATCGACACGGTCCCCATCGCCGACAACGTGCCCTCCCGCCTCGACGAGGACGGCGTGCTGTGGGGCTGCGGCACCTGCGACATGAAGTCGGGAGTGGCGGTCCAGCTCCGCATCGCTGCCACCGTGCCCGCCCCCAACCGCGACCTCACCTTCGTCTTCTACGACAACGAAGAGGTCGCCGCCCACCTGAACGGCCTGAAGCACGTGTCCGAGGCCCACCCCGACTGGCTGGCCGGCGACTTCGCGATCCTCCTCGAACCGACGGACGGTCAGGTCGAGGGCGGCTGCCAGGGCACACTGAGGGTGTTCCTGAAGTTCACCGGGGAGCGGGCGCACTCGGCGCGCGCGTGGATGGGCTCCAACGCGATCCACGCCGCGGCCCCGGCCCTGGCCAGGCTCGCCGCGTACGAGCCGCGCACGCCGGTCGTGGACGGCCTCCGGTTCCACGAGGGCCTCAACGCCGTCCGTATCGAAGGCGGCGTGGCCACCAACGTCATCCCCGACGCCTGCACCCTGGTCGTCAACTTCCGCTACGCGCCCGACCGCAGTGAGGCCGAGGCGGAGGCCTTCGTGCGCGACTACTTCGCGGACTGCGGCGTGGACGAGTTCGTCGTCGACGACCACACCGGCGGAGCCCGTCCCGGCCTGACCCACCCCGCCGCGGCGGCCTTCATGGCGGCCGTCGGCGGCGAGGCCCGCCCCAAGTTCGGCTGGACCGACGTCGCCCGCTTCAGCGCGCTCGGAGTGCCCGCGGTGAACTACGGCCCCGGCGCCCAGCTCCTGGCCCACAAGGTCGACGAGCGGGTCAGGGCCTCCGCGATCCCGGAGGCCGAGGAGCGGCTGCGGGCCTGGCTGACGTCCTGAGAGGGGCCCGAACCACGGCTGCGCCGTGCTGGTGCCCGGCGGACATGCCGGCTTCCCCCCTCCGTAACCGGCGGAGATCTACGCTGGGGTGGAACGACCCGCAAGCGGAGGGAGCACACATGGCTACTGGCAACCCCGAGGGCAAGAAGCGGCCACCGGAGGAGCAGCGGCTGGGACCGGTGCTGCGCAGGCGCGGTCAGGTGCAGGCGAGCACCACCGACCAGCGCCTCCTGGACGCGGGAGGGCCCTCCGACTGGGTGCACACCGACCCCTGGCGGGTGCTCCGCATCCAGTCCGAGTTCATCGAGGGCTTCGGCACGCTGGCCGAACTCCCGCCCGCGATCAGCGTGTTCGGGTCCGCCCGGACGAAGGCGGACTCGCCCGAGTACGAGGCGGGCGTGGCGCTCGGCCGCGGTCTCGTCGAGGCCGGGTTCGCCGTGATCACCGGCGGTGGCCCCGGCGCCATGGAAGCCGCCAACAAGGGCGCCTGCGAGGCCAAGGGCATCTCCGTCGGCCTCGGTATCGAGCTGCCCTTCGAGCAGGGCCTCAACCAGTACGTCGACATCGGCCTCAACTTCCGGTACTTCTTCGTCCGCAAGATGATGTTCGTCAAGTACGCGCAGGGCTTCGTGGTCCTCCCCGGCGGGCTCGGCACGCTGGACGAGCTCTTCGAGGCGCTGACCCTGGTGCAGACCCAGAAGGTCACCCGCTTCCCCATCGTGCTCTTCGGCACGGAGTACTGGGGCGGCCTGGTCGACTGGCTCAAGAACACCCTCATCGCCCAGGGCAAGGCCTCGGAGAAGGACCTGCTGCTCTTCCACCTGACGGACGACGTGGACGAGGCGGTGTCCTTGGTGTCCAAGGAGGCCGGGCGGTAGCACGCAGAACGCCGGAGGGGCTGCTTCTCAGCCCGTCCGGCGTTTGAGGACGAGCGCGAAGCGCGAAAGGGGGGTCTGGGGGCGCAGCCCCCGGATACGGGACGGGAAGGGGCGGAGGGGGCGAAAAAACCTACGCCAGCCCCCTCCGGGCCACGGCGGGCGGGCGGTGCCCGGCGATGGCGGCCACCATGTCCAGCACCTGCCGGGTCTCCGCGACCTCGTGGACGCGGTACACCTGCGCCCCCAGCCACGCCGACACGGCAGTCGTCGCCAGCGTCCCCACCACCCGCTCCTTCACCGGCTTGTCCAGCGTCTCGCCCACGAAGTCCTTGTTGGAGAGCGAGACCAGCACGGGCCACCCGGTCGACACCATCTCGCCCAGCCGCCGCGTCGCCTCCAGACTGTGCCGCGTGTTCTTCCCGAAGTCGTGCCCGGGGTCGATCATCACGGACTCCCGGGGCACGCCCAGCGACACCGCCCGCTCGGCCAGCCCGAGGGTCACCCCGAGGATGTCGGCCATGACATCGTCGTACGTGATCCGATGCGGACGCGTACGCGGCTCGGAGCCCCCGGCGTGGGTGCACACAAGGCCCGCCCCGAACCGCGCGGCCACCTCGGCCAGCCGCGGATCGACGCCGCCCCACGCGTCGTTGAGCAGATCCGCCCCCACCTCGCAGACCGCCTCGCCGACCTCGTGCCGCCACGTGTCGACGCTGATGATGACGTCGGGGAAACGCCGGCGGACCTCGGCGACGAAACCGACCGTGCGGCGAGCCTCCTCGTCGGCGGTCACCTCGTCCCCCGGTCCCGCCTTGACCCCGCCGATGTCGATGATGGCGGCACCCTCGGACACCGCCTGTTCCACCCGGGCGAGCGCGGGCTCGTCGCGGAACGTGGATCCCTGGTCGTAGAAGGAGTCGGGGGTCCGGTTCACGATGGCCATGATCACCGGCTCGTGCGGGTCGAATTCGTGCTTGCCCAGCCTGAGCATCCCCTGTGACCTCTCCCAGTAAGTCCCGCTGATAAGCCGCCTGCGACCTTAACTGTCAGACTCGCATGGCACGATCGGACCCGACACTGTCAGCATCAGCACCAACCGCTTCAGCGCAGGCCGCCGGAGCGCCATCCACGCCGACGCGCCCTTGCGTCGGCACCAGAGCGTGGGGACCTCAGCGATGTTCATGTTCTTGTTCCTGGTCGCCGCGCTCGTCGTGGTGGTCGCCGCGGTGACCGTGGCCGTGGTGGGCGGCGGCGAGAGCGCGCCCCTCCCCGAGGCCGCGCCGGACCGGCTGGCGGATCCGCTTCCCCTGGACCGCCCGGTGAACAGGGGAGACGTCGAGACGCTGCGCTTCCCCCTGGCCGTCCGCGGCTACCGCATGGCGGACGTCGACGACGCCCTCGGCCGCCTCGGCGCCGAGATCGGTGAGCGGGACGCCCGGATCGCCGACCTGGAGGCGGCGCTCCACGGCGCCAGGTCGGCCTCGGTCGCCTCCACCTCGCTGCGCAAGCCCGTTGAAGAGGATCACCAGTGACCGACGCCCTCGCCGGCGCGGACGGCGCACTGCGCTGCCCCTGGGCGCTGTCGACCGAGGACTACGTCGCGTACCACGACGAGGAGTGGGGCCGCCCGGTCCACGGCGACGACGCGCTGTACGAGCGGCTGTGCCTGGAGGCGTTCCAGTCGGGGCTGTCCTGGATCACGATCCTGCGGCGCCGCGAGGGGTTCCGTACCGCCTTCGCCGGCTTCGAGATCGCCAAGGTGGCGACCTTCACCGACGCGGACAAGGAGCGGCTGCTCCTCGATCCCGGCATCATCCGCAACCGCGCCAAGATCGAGGCGACGGTCGCCAACGCGCGCGTGCTGACCGGCTGGGCACCGGGCGAGCTGGACGAGCTGATCTGGTCCTTCGCCCCCGACCCGGCCGCCCGCCCGGCCCCGAAGGGGCTGGCCGACGTCCAGGCCGTCACCGACGAGTCGACCGCCCTCTCCAAGACCCTCAAGAAGCGCGGCATCCGCTTCGTCGGGCCGACGACGGCGTACGCCCTCATGCAGGCCTGCGGCCTGGTCGACGACCACCTGGCGGACTGCGTGGCCCGGGGCCGCTGACCCCCCCTGCCCTCTCGTCCCGCGGGGGCCGGCGCCCCAGGCCTCCAGGCCCGCGGAGCTAGCGCCCCAGGTACTTCGGCTTCTCCTTGTTCACGAACGCCTGCACCGCGATCAGGTGGTCCTCCGACGCGCCCGCCCGGGACTGGAGTTCGTCCTCTTTCTCCAGAGTCTCGTCGAGCGAGTGGGAGAGCCCGAACGCCAGGGACTCCTTCAGCGCCGCGTACGCCAGCGTCGGCCCCTCGGCCAGCGTGCGGGCCACCTTCTCGGCCTCGGCGCGCAGTTCTCCCGACGGCACCAGCCGGTTCGCGATCCCCAGCTCGAAGGCTTCCTGAGCGGTGATGCTGCGCGGGAAGAGCAGGAGGTCGGCGGCGCGGCCGGGGCCGATGACCCGGGGCAGCGTCCAGGAGATGCCGGAGTCGGCGGTCAGGGCGACTCCGGCGAAGGAGGTGTTGAAGGCGGCCGTATCGGCCACGACGCGGTAGTCCGCGGCGAGCGCGAAGCCGAAACCGGCCCCCGCCGCCACGCCGTTCACCGCGGCCACCACCGGCTTCGCCGCCCCGGTCAGGGCGCGCACGATCGGGTTGTAGTGCTCCCGCACGGTGCTCATGACGCCCTCGCCCGCGCCCGACTCACGCGCCGCGTGCAGGCCGCCGACGTGCTCCTTGAGGTCCTGGCCCACGCAGAACGCCCGGTCACCGGCAGCGGTCAGCAGCACGGTCCGTACGGAGTCGTCGGACGCGGCGGCCTGGGCCGCGTCCCGGAGGGCGACCTTGGCCTCCGTGTTCATCGCGTTCATCGCCTCGGGGCGGTTCAGCGTGATCGTCGCGAGTCCGTCGTTCACCTCGTAGAGCACGGTGTCGGCCATGGTGGGTCCCCTCCGATGTCGCGGCTCCGTCGCACCGGCCTACCCGCCGGTACGTACGCTTCCGAGGACAGCATGACGGAGATCACTGACAGCGGAGCCGCCCGGACATGTGACCTGCGTCAAAGAATTCGTGACCTTGGAAGGTCATGCGGCGGCGCAGTATCGCAGTCACATCGCCGAATTGAGTGGTTTTGCTCAAGCGCGTTGCGCAAGCGATGCCGACTGATGTTGGTCATCGGGTCCTGAGATGCGGGATAATGGCCTGGAAGCAATGTGTTCGATGCCGGTGACGTCTGTCCTATGAGGGGACGGGCGTGCCCTTCAGGGGGCCGTCGGCGACGATGAGCTGGTTTCAGGAAGGGGAACGAGCATGGCGGCCATGAAGCCGCGAACGGGCGATGGCCCGCTCGAGGTGACCAAGGAGGGGCGGGGCATCGTCATGCGCGTTCCGCTCGAAGGCGGCGGTCGGCTCGTCGTCGAGCTGACCCCCGACGAGGCTGACGCGCTCGGCGACGCCCTCAAGAAGGTCGTCGGCTGACGCGGGACGCGACCATACCCTTTTCAGCTGCCCTGGCATCGTACGCGGTGCCGGGGCAGCAGCATCTGGAGGGTAAGAAATCAGCGTAACCGCTGGTCAGGGGATGTTTGGGGCTGCCGGTCAGCGCTTGACCGCGCACAGCAGGCCGTCGCCCACCGGCAGCAGCGAGGGCACCAGATCCTGGCTCTCGCGCACCGCGCGCAGCAGTTCCCGCAGCCGCCCGACCTCCGCGGGCTGCGGTCCGGAGTCCACCGTGCGGCCGTCCGCGAAGACGCCCTCGAAGACGACGAGCCCGCCCGGACGCAGCAGGCGCAACGATTCAGCGAAGTAGTCCAGGCATTCCAGACGGTCGCCGTCGCAGAAGACGAGGTCGTACCCGGAGTCCGCGAGCCGGGGCAGGACGTCGAGGGCGCGGCCGGGGATGAAACGGGCGCGATTGCTCGCGAAGCCGGCGGCGCGGAAGGCCTGACGGGCGAACTGCTGACGCTCCGGCTCCTGATCCACCGTGGTCAGTACCCCGTCCGGCCGCATGCCGTTGAGCAGATGAATCCCGGAGACTCCGGTCCCGGTCCCGATCTCCGCCACCGATTTCGCGTCCACGGTGGCGGCGAGCAACCGCAGCGCGGCGCCTGTACCGGGCGACACCGAGCGCAGCCCTGCGTCCTGGGCCCGGTCCCGGGCCCAGAGCAGTGCTTCGTCCTCGGCGACAAAGGCGTCGGCGAACGCCGCCCAGCTTGGCTGCCGGTTGCCGGTGATGACCCTCTCCTGTCCCCGTAGTTGCCTGGCCGTGACTGTATCCGTTGGCGCCGGGAACCCGCAGATGGGACCAGGCGTTTAGAGGGGTGGGGAAAACGCACTGGGGGAAGCGCATGGATCAGGACACCGGGGAAGTGCTCACGCAGCGAAATCAGCGTGTATCAATTTCTCGTAAAACCGCTTATCCGGAGCTAACGGGCGAGGTGGCTATGGTAGGGGCTCCGCTGGACACCACCAGAGCCGACAGGGGAGGTGCGGCTGAGCCTGTGGATCGGGGAGGAGTGCTGCGGCGCTTTCTCAGGTCGGCGGGTGAGCCGAAATCCGTGACCAACACCGCTGACCGTTTCCACAGCGCCGACTCCGCGCAGACTGCGACGTTCACCAGCGACGCGGAGTCGCAAGCGTGGACTCCGCCCACCTGGGAGGAGATCGTCAGCACGCACAGCGCCCGGGTCTACCGGCTCGCCTACCGCCTGACGGGCAACCAGCACGACGCCGAGGACCTGACCCAAGAGGTCTTCGTCCGTGTCTTCCGCTCCCTGTCCACCTACACGCCCGGCACCTTCGAGGGCTGGCTGCACCGCATCACCACGAATCTTTTCCTGGACATGGTGCGCCGCAAGCAGCGAATCCGTTTCGACGCCCTCGGCGACGACGCGGCCGAGCGGCTGCCCAGCCGTGAGCCGTCACCGCAGCAGGTCTTCAACGACGCGCACTTCGACGCCGACGTCCAGCAGGCGCTGGACACCCTCGCGCCCGAGTTCCGCGCCGCGGTCGTCCTCTGTGACATCGAGGGACTGTCGTACGAGGAGATCGCCGCGACCCTGGGCGTCAAGCTCGGCACGGTCCGCAGCCGGATCCACCGTGGCCGTTCGCAGCTGCGCAAGGCCCTCGCGCACCGGTCTCCCGAGGCCCGTGCCGAGCGCCGCGGCTTCGCGGTGACCGGTGTGCCCGCGCTGGGAGGAGGGGGTGCGTCCGCGTGAGTGGAACCCTTCCTACACCTGCTGAGCAGCATCTGGGAGACCGCCTGTCCGCCCTCGTGGACGGAGAGCTCGGTCATGAGTCGCGCGAGCGCGTCCTGGCCCACCTCGCCACCTGTGCGAAGTGCAAGGCCGAGGCGGCAGCGCAGCGCCGACTGAAGAACGTGTTCGCGGAGATGGCCCCGCCGCCCCCCTCCGAGAGCTTCCTGGCCCGTCTCCAAGGGCTTCCTGGCGGAGGCGACTCCGACGCGGGCATGGGCTCGCCGCTGGGCGGGGGTGCCTTCGGTGGAAGAATTCCCGGCGGCTCCGCCGGCACCGGCATCTTCGGAGTGCGGGGTGAGTCCTTCGGCTACGTCCCCTCCGAACCGCACGCCGACGTGCTGCCCCCTTCCTCGGGACGCGGCTTCCGTATCCATGACGTCAGCCGTCACGAGGCCGAGCGGTCGGCTTCGCGCGGGCTGCGGTTCGCCTTCGTCGCGGCGGGAGCGGTGTCGCTGGCCGCGGTCGCGCTCGGCGGGGTGTCGACCGGCACCGGCTCCGACACCGCGGACGCGCGGGGCGGATCAGGGTCCGGCAGCAATGTGACTCCGGCGCGTTCGCAGGGCGTGGGGGCCTCGACGGCTCCTGACGCGCAGCGACGCCGGTCCGTCGGGCCGCTGCTCGCGCTGGGCGAGCGGACGCTGGGCGAGAGCACGGTGGCGCCCACCGAGGTGTCCGCGCCGCTGCTGCCCGGAGTCCCCGCTCCGCCTGCCCATGCGCAGGAAGTCATGCACACGCTGACGGCACCCGTGGTCGCCGGCGCCGCTGTGATGTCCCCGCTCATACGTCCGTTCACCGACGTCGATCCGGTCGCGCTGACCTCCTGGTCCACCGCCCCGGACGTCACGACCCCGGGCCTGCTCGCGGCCCCCGGTTCGCTCTCTTCCTCCTCTCCCTCCCCGTCCGTCACCTCCAGCTACCTCCGCTGACCTCGCCCTCTGCGCGGCGGCCCGTGAACCTGGTTGAATCCGGGGTGGGCCGCGTCCGCGGAGGTGTCCCGGACGCGGAGTCGGCAATCTGCGGCAACCGTCGGCGAGTTGAGCACGGGGGCCAGGTGTGGGGAGAGCATGAGCGAGGGGAAGCCCACGAAGGCGAAGTGGTGGAGCCGACCCCGGCCGCCGGTCGCTCCCGGGGATGAGGGGGGTTCGCCCGAGGGCGAACGGATATCCGACGGCGGCGACTTCGAGCTCGCGCGTCCTCTCGAGGGCGGTGACCTGCCGGCGCCGCCAGGGTCGGACGCCGTGGGCGACGCCGCCGGCGACTTCGAGTTGGACGCGCCCGCGCCGCGGGGCCAGGAGAGCGCGGTACACGGTGGGGCCGGCGCCGGTAGCGACGGGGGCTCGGCGGGGCCGGGCCCCGATGCCGGTGCCGATGGTGATTTCGAGTTGGCCGGTCCTGCTCCGGCCCACCCCGGCGGCGAGCCGGACGGCATCTCGGCCGACCGTCCGCCGGAGTTCTCCACGGGTCCTGTCTCCGATCCTGGGGCTGACCTTCCGTCGGAGTCCTCCGGCACCCCTGTCTCCGCCGCCCCCGCCTCCGATCCCGCGGCCGACCGTCCGCCGGAGTTCTCCACGCACCGTGACTCCGCGCCCTCCGTCGGCGGTCCGCCGGAGTTCCCCGACCACCGGGCCCCGGTCCCCTCCGCCGCCCACCCCTCCGAGTTCACCGCCGCCCAGGCCCTCACAGACCACCCCCAGCCCCTCCACGCCCCCGACCCCTACGGCACCCCGCCCTACGGTGAGCCGGGGCCCTGGGCGTCGGCACCGCCCGTGCAGTACCCCGCGGCCACGCCCGCGCGGGGGACCCATGTTCCGGCCGCGCACCCGGAGGCGGCGGCTCACGACACCTACGCGGCGCCCGCCGAGGGCCCCGTGTCCACCCCGTGGCAGAACTACGACCCCTGGGCCGCCCCGGGCCCCCTCCAGCAGAATGGTGCGGCCGTGGCGACCACGGCCCAGCGGCACAGGCGGACGAACAAGGCCCTGGTCCTCGGGGCCGTACTGATCGCTCTCGTGTCCGGAGGCGTCGGAGGCGCCGTAGGGGTACATCTGGAGCGGAACGCCGGGGAGAGTGACGTCGAGCTGCCGCAGGCCGGGAAAGAGGCGCCGGGGCGGGCTCCGGACAGCGTGGCCGGGATCGCCGCGCAGGCGCTGCCCAGCGTCGTCACCCTGCATGTGAGCGGCTCCGAGGAGGAAGCCACCGGCACCGGGTTCGTGCTGGACGGCCAGGGACACATCCTCACCAACAACCACGTGGTCGAACCTGCCGTCGGCAGCGGCGAGATAACGGTGACGTTCAGCGGCGGCGACACCGCCAAGGCCGAGGTCGTCGGCCGCGACAGCGGATACGACCTCGCCGTCGTCCAGGTGTCCGGCGTCCGCGGCCTGGAACCCATGCCGCTCGGCAACTCCGACAGCGTCCAGGTGGGCGACCCGGTCGTCGCCATCGGCGCGCCCTTCGACCTCGCGAACACCGTCACCTCCGGCATCATCAGCGCCAAGGAGCGGCCCATCACGGCCGGCGGGGAGAGCGGCGACGGCAGCGACGTCTCGTACGTGGACGCGTTGCAGACCGACGCGCCGATCAACCCCGGCAACTCCGGCGGCCCCCTCCTCGACTCCCGGGCCCGTGCCATCGGCATCAACAGCGCCATCCGCTCCGCGGACAGCGGCTCCGGCCTCGATGGCGGTCAGTCCGGTTCGATCGGACTCGGTTTCGCCATCCCCATCAACCAGGGCAAGCGCGTCGCGGAGGAGCTGATCAACACCGGCAGGGCGACCCACCCCGTGATCGGTGTCACGCTCGACATGGACTACACGGGCGACGGTGCCAAGGTCGGGACCCAGAGCGGCGACGGCGGTCCCGCGGTCACCGCGGGCGGCCCCGGTGCCAGGGCGGGCATCGAGCCGGGCGACATCATCACCGAGGTCGACGGCCGGCCCGTGCACTCCGGCGAGGAGCTCATCGTGAAGACCCGCGCCCACCGTCCGGGCGACACGCTGCGGCTGACCCTCCTGCGCGGCGGCTCGGAAAAGCTGATCACCCTGGTCCTCGGCTCGGCCGACAGTAATTGACAGGAACCTCACAGAAAGACGTCCGAGGCCTGCTCCGGAGGGCAAACATCACGGAAAACCCGCCGTGTACATGAACTCGGAAGCCCCGGGACAGTTCCGGACGGACGGGATGGCCGGGTACCGTGGACCCGGCCTGGACCACGGAAGAACCGCCGAGGGCCCGAGGACATCGCAAGGAGCTTCAGGTGTTCAATGACATAGGACCGCTAGAGCTGGTGGCGCTCGTCGTCCTCGCCGTGCTCGTCTTCGGTCCGGACAAGCTCCCGAAGATGATCCAGGACGTCACGCGCACCATCCGCAAGATCCGCGAGTTCTCGGAGAGCGCCAAGGCGGACATCCGCGAGGAACTCGGCCCGGAGTTCAAGGACTTCGAGTTCGAGGACCTCAACCCCAAGACGTTCATCCGCAAGCAGTTGGACAACGACGAGCTGGGGCTCAAGGAAATCCGCAACGGCTTCGACCTGAAGAAGGAGATGGCCGACGTCACGGACGCGGTGCACGGCCGTGACTCCGAAGCGGCGTCCGGCTCCGGGTCCGGCGGTTCCGTCGACATGACGAAGAAGCGCGAGAAGCTCGACCTCGCCAAGGACGAGCGCCCGCCCTTCGACGCGGACGCCACCTGAGCCGTAGACACCAAGCTGTAGGTACCAGGCCGTGGGTACCAGGCCCCAGGCACCGCCTGAGCCGCAGGCATGGTCGGAGCCCCGAACGGCTCCGCCGCAGGTGATATGAGTCTCACGCGGCCCGAAAACCCACCCACGCGCCGGGCGCTTTCCCGGCTGTTACCAGTCGTGTGGCTATGCTGCCCAGTTGTTGTGCGGACCGAGAAGGACGCCCGAGGGGGGTGGGCCCGGCGGTCCGACGAGAGCTAGGAGGCGTCCGGCAGATGGAGACGACAAGTCGGGTAGGCGCGCAGGCGCCGGCCGCGGAGGGCGGACAACAGGTCCCCTCCGCCCGGCGCACGGTCGACGGCTACCTGCTGGCGCCCTTCCCGTGGTACGGCCTCGACGAGGCCTTCACGGGGCCGCGCTGGCTGATGCAGGTCGGTACCTCGGCGGACGGTGCCGTCGAGCACGGTTCGATCGGGCACGGCGAAGAACCCACCGTGCGTGCCGAGACGACCGAGGACAAGGAACGATTCGCGGTCGTGGTGACCGTCGCGGCCAGCCCCTCACGCCGCAGCGCGGACGGTACGGGCCTGCTGGAGGCCACCTCGGTCTCCTCCGCGGCCTGGCTCGCCGGGGTGGGGCTGCTGTCCTTCACCTGGCCCGGCCAGATGGACCACACCCTCCGGGACGACTGGCTCGAACAGCAGACGGAGACGGCCTGGGTCCTGGCCGACGACCTGACGGGCGACGAGTGGTCCACCCTGTCGCTCCCCGTGGACGGTGTCCCCACGCCCTTCCACTACCGCGAGTCCGAGTTCGGCTGGGTCCTCGCGGGATCCACCCAGGAGGGCGTCCACGTGGGCGCGTACGGGCGCGGCATGAGCGCGTACGGGCTGGGCTTCTCGATGATCAAGGACATCGGCGCGTACGCCTAGGCGGCGGGCGTAGGGGGAATGGGGGCGCCGTCCTGAGTGACGGCGCCCCCATTCCCGTACGAGCTTCGCGGTGCACCGGAGCGTTCGAACCCGCGGGTTCGTCGTGGTCGCTCGCGCCCACGCGGCGGAGCCGCACAATGTCACAGCCCCGCGCCCCGACGGGGCGCTCTCCCCGGCGTTCCTAGAACTTGTTTCTCGGGGTGATGCCCAGCGACATGCCCGAGAGGCCCCTCGCCCGGCCGCCCAGCTTGCCCGCGATCGCTCGCAGGGCGGCGCCCGCCGGGGAGTCGGGGTCGGTCAGGACGACCGGCTTGCCCTCGTCGCCGCCCTCGCGGAGGCGGACGTCGATGGGGATGCTGCCCAGGACCGGGACGTTGGCGCCCGTGGTGCGGGTCAGTCCCTCGGCGACGGACTGGCCGCCGCCCGTGCCGAAGATGTCGACCATCTCGCCGCAGTGCGGACAGGGCAGGCCGGACATGTTCTCGACGACGCCGACGATCTTCTGGTGGGTCTGCACGGCGATGGAGCCCGCGCGCTCGGCGACCTCGGCGGCGGCCTGCTGGGGTGTCGTCACGACGAGGATCTCGGCGTTCGGGACGAGCTGGGCGACCGAGATCGCGATGTCACCCGTGCCCGGCGGAAGGTCCAGGAGCAGCACGTCCAGGTCGCCCCAGAAGACGTCCGCCAGGAACTGCTGGAGGGCGCGGTGCAGCATCGGGCCGCGCCACACGACGGGCGTGTTGCCCGGCGTGAACATCCCGATCGAGATCACCTTCACGCCGTGCGCCGACGGCGGCATGATCATGTTCTCGACCTGGGTCGGCTTGCCGTCGGCGCCGAGCATGCGCGGCACCGAGTGGCCGTAGATGTCCGCGTCGACGACGCCCACCTTGAGGCCGTCGGCCGCCATCGCGGCCGCCAGGTTCACCGTCACCGAGGACTTGCCGACGCCGCCCTTGCCGGAGGCGACCGCGTACACCCGCGTGAGGGACCCCGGCTGGGCGAAGGGCACCTCGCGCTCGGCCGTCCCGCCGCGCAGCGCGGACGCGAGCTCGCGTCGCTGTTCGTCGCCCATCACGTCGAGGGTCACCTCGACGCGCGTGACGCCCTCGACCGCCTCGACCGCCGCTGTCACGGTGTCCGTGATGGTCTGGCGCATCGGGCAGCCGGAGACGGTCAGATAGACGGTGACCGCGACGGCACCGTCCGCGCCGATCTCCACCGATTTGACCATCCCCAGTTCGGTGATGGGTCGCTGGATCTCGGGGTCGTTCACCGTCGCCAGTGCTTCGCGCACCGCGTCTTCCGTAGCCACCATGAGGTCGATGGTACGGGGCTCACCACGGGCTCCGGAAAGCCCCGTCACCGGTCGTCCGTGTCACGTCCCCGGGGCCGCTCCGACGGGAATGCGACGCGGCCGTCCGGACGCCGCTCCTCCATTTCCCTGATCAGGTCCTGGAGCTCGGAGCGGATCCAGTCGCGGGTGGCCACCTCGCCGAGGCCCATGCGCAGCGCGGCGATCTCCCGGGTGAGGTATTCGGTGTCCGCGATCGACCGCTCGTTCTGCTTGCGGTCCTGTTCGAGGTTGACCTTGTCGCGGTCGTCCTGGCGGTTCTGCGCGAGCAGGATCAGCGGCGCGGCGTAGGAGGCCTGGAGCGACAGCATCAGGGTCAGGAAGATGAACGGGTAGTTGTCGAAGCGCAGGTCGCCGGGCGCGAAGATGTTCCACAGCACCCACGCGATGATGACGACCGTCATCCAGACGATGAACCGTCCGGTGCCCAGGAATCGCGCGATCCGCTCCGAGAGCCGTCCGAAGGCCTCCGGGTCCCACTCCGGCAGCAGTCTGCGGCGCGGCGCCTTCGGCTGGTCGAGCCGGGTACGCCCCCGGTTGGTCGCCGTCGCACCGGCGGCGGCGCGCTCGCGCGTCTCGCGCTCAGCCGCCATCGGCCGCCTCCTCGGAGAGGTGGAACTCCGTCTCGCGCCAGTCCTCCGGCAGCATGTGGTCCAGTACGTCGTCCACGGTCACCGCGCCGAGCAGCGAGCCGCTCTCGTCGACGACGGGGGCCGCGACCATGTCGTACGTCGCGAAGAACCCGGCGACGACGGGCAGCGCGGCGTCCGGGGCCAGCGGCGGCAGGTCGTCGTCGACGATCGAGCTGACCAGGGTGTACGGGGGGTCGCGAAGCAGCCGCTGGAAGTGCACGGTGCCCAGGTACTTGCCGGTCGGCGTCTCGTCCGGCGCGCGGCACACGTAGACCTGGGCGGCGAGTGAGGGGGAGAGGTCGGGGTTGCGGACCCGGGCGAGCGCGTCGGCGATCGTCGCGTCGGGCCGCAGCACGATGGGCTCGGTCGTCATGAGCCCGCCTGCGGTCCGCTCCTCGTACGCCATCAGCCGCCGTACGTCGGCGGCGTCGCCGGGGCGCATCAGCATCAGCAGCCGTTCCACGTCGTCCTCGGGCAGTTCGGCGAGCAGGTCGGCCGCGTCGTCCGGGGCCATCGCCTCCAGGACGTCGGCCGCGCGCTCCTCCTTGAGCTTGCTGAGGATCTCGATCTGGTCGTCCTCGGGGAGCTGTTCGAGTACGTCGGCGAGGCGGTCGTCGTCCAGCGCGACGGCCACCTCGCCGCGCCGCTTCGGCGACAGGTGGTGCAGGACGTTGGCGAGGTCGGCCGGGCGCAACTGCTCGAAGGTGGCGAGGAGGCTCTCCGCGCCCTGGCCCTGCTCGTCCAGCGAGAATCCGGTGACGGCGGACCACTCGACGGTCAGGGCTTCGCCCTTGGTGCGCCTGAACGCCCCGCTGCGGCCCTTGCGGACGAAGACGCGGTCGATCTCCCACTCGCGCCGCGCGGGGAGCCGCTGGACGGACACGTCGAGCACCGTCACCTCCTCGTCGCTCTCGACGAGGGTCAGGCGCCGGTCGAGGATCTCGCCGAACACGAGCCGCTCGGTGGGCCGTTGCTCGAAGCGGCGCACGTTGAGGACCCCGGTGGTGATGACCTGGCCGCTCTCGATGCCGGTCACCCGGGTCATCGGCAGGAAGATCCGGCGGCGCGTGGACAGCTCGACGACCAGACCGAGGATCCGGGGCGGCCGCCGTCCCACGCGCAGCATGGCGACCAGGTCCCGTACACGGCCCACCTGATCGCCGTTCGGGTCGAAGACGGCGACGCCGGCGAGGTGCGAGACGAAGATCCGGGGGGCGCCTGCGGCCATGCGTACGCCTCCTGTTCCTGCCGTTATGTCCGCTCGGGTGGGCTTCAGGCTAGCCCGTCCCGATCGGATACGCCCTGGTGGGGGGTCCGGACGGACCCCTTCCGCCGGGCCTGGGAAGCACCGGTACGCTGCCGTACGCCGCCGCCCGGACCCGCGCACGAAAGGCGCCCCACCTGTGACTGCAATTCCCCAGGGCCGTATTCGCAGGGCCACGCTGGTGAGCGCGATGTGCGCACTGGTCGTGACGGGGACAGGGCTGACGGGGTGCGGCGGCGAGGACCCGGACGCGGGCACCAACGGAGTGGGCAAGCTGACCGCCGCCCAGATCCAGACGAAGACGAAGCAGGCGGCCGGGGCCGCGAAGGCGGTACGGCTCGCCGGCACCGTGGTGACCAACGGGACCACCTACACCCTCGACATGCGCCTCAAGGGAGACGGTGGCACCGGGTCGGTCACCTCGAAGAAGTCGACCTTCCGGCTGCTGCGGGTCGGCGAGCACCTCTATCTGAAGGCCGACGCGGACTTCTGGAGCGACCCGGCCGGCTCGGGCGGCACCTCGACGGACACCGACGTCGCCGACAAGCTCAGCAACATGTACGTGAAGGTCCCGACCGACGACCCCGCCTACAAGCGCTTCAGCGGCTTCACCGACAAGGACGTCCTCCTCGACGGGCTGCTGACCCTCCAGGGCGACCTGGCCACCGACGGGTACCACGAGCAGTCCGGCGTCCGCACCTTCCGCATCACCGGCGGCGACGGCTCGGGCGGCTCCCTTGACGTCTCCCTGGAGGGAACGGCGTACCCCCTCCTCCTGGTCCGCGCGGGCAACGCCGGCACCCTCCGCCTCACGGACTGGGGCAAGGACTTCGCCCTGGAGGAGCCCACCAAGAAGGAGACGGTCGACTACGGGCAGGAACTGCCGTCCTCGTAGGCCGAGTCAGGGCCGCCTGCGCTTCTTGAAGAGAAGGCGGGGAAGACCAGCCGGGGCCGGCTGCCGGGTGGTCGCCGGGGTCGGGAGGGGCGGAGCCGAGAGCGAGCCCGCGGGCAGCTCACCGGTCGTGCCCGTCGGCTCCAGCCGGAGCACCCGGCACTCCTGGGCCCAGCGCCCGGTCATGGCCTCGCCGTCGGGAGCGTTCAGACGCTTGCCCTTGAGCTCGGCGACCGCCGCCTCCCACTCCGGGGACGACGGCGTCAGTTCCACGACCTTCGCGGACCAGGCCACCAGACGCCCGCCCTTGTCCTTGCTGCGTACGGTGACGACCGCGCCGCCCCCGTCCACCAGACCCGGCAGCGGCTGCTCGCCGGGCCCGTCGCCGAGCAGACAGGCCGCGCCGTCGTGCCACACGTGCCACAGGGCGCGGGAGGAGGCGGCCGGGCCCTGGGCCTGGAGCACCGGTACAGCGTCGCTCCGGACCCAGATCAGCCCGGACTTCTTGGTGGCCTCCTCGACGAGGGCCTTGTCGAGCAGCTCATCCGTCATGGTGCCAAGACTATCCAGCGCGCCGTCAGAGCCAGCCGTTGCGCTTCAACGTGCGGTGGATCCCCAGGCAGATGACGACCGTGACGCCCAGGATCACCGGATAGCCGTACCGCCAGTGCAGTTCCGGCATGTGCTCGAAGTTCATGCCGTACACACCGCACACCATCGTCGGTACGGCGATGATCGCCGCCCAGGACGTGATCTTGCGCATGTCCTCGTTCTGCGCGACGGACGCCTGCGCGAGGTTGGCCTGAAGGATGGAGTTGAGCAGCTCGTCGAAGCCGATGACCTGCTCCTGGACCCGGGCGAGGTGGTCGGCGACATCGCGGAAGTACTTCTGGATGTCGGGGTCGACCAGCCGCATCGGCCGCTCGCTCAGCAGCTGCATGGGGCGCAGCAGCGGCGACACCGCCCGCTTGAACTCCAGCACCTCACGCTTGAGCTGGTAGATCTGCCCGGCGTCCGTGCCGCGCGGGCTGCCCTTGCGGCCGGGCGAGAAGACCTGGGTCTCGACCTCGTCGATGTCGTCCTGCACGGCGTCCGCGACCGCGATGTACCCGTCGACGACATGGTCGGCGATGGCGTGCAGGACGGCCGAGGGGCCCTTGGCGAGCAGCTCGGGGTCGTCCTGGAGCCGGTGCCGCAGCGCCCGCAGCGACCCCTGCCCGCCGTGCCGGACCGTGATGAAGAAGTCCCGCCCGGTGAAGCACATGACCTCGCCGGTCTCCACGATCTCGCTGGTGGCGGTGAGCTGGTCGTGCTCGACGTAGTGGATGGTCTTGAAGACGGTGAAGAGGGAGTCGTCGTACCGCTCCAGCTTGGGCCGCTGGTGGGCCTGCACCGCGTCCTCGACGGCGAGCGGGTGCAGCCCGAACTCTCCGGCGATACCCGAGAATTCGGCCTCGGTCGGCTCGTGCAGGCCGATCCACACGAAGCCGCCGTCGCGGTGCACCTGACGCATCGCCTGATGCGGCGTGAGGGGCTCTGGGGTCACCACGCGGGCGCCGTCGCGGTAGACGGCGCAGTCGACCACGGCCGAGGGCGTACCGGGGTCGCGGGTGGTGTCGTACGAGCCGCTGTCCTTGCGCAGCGAGGGACGGGGGCGGACCGCGGCACGGAGGTCACGAATCATCGACATGGCAGGCTCCTTCGCAACGGAGGCGGCCGGCGACGGTTGGAACTACCCGGAATGGGGACGTCCTGACTGCGGATGTTTGGCACGTCCACAAAGCGGGGAGCACCGCACCGTCGCGGTGGCAGCTTCGCTACTGATTCGGATCAGGCAGAGCACGTCTCGACCGGACAGATCATGTTCGGATCAACCGGACGGATCACGTGCGGATCAGACGGATCAGGAGGGAACGAAGCGCTCTTCCGTGGTGCACCGGGCAACGCTGACACATATGCACACGTTCGCAGGAGGCGACAGCCAGCAGGACCGGAGAGCCAGCTAACGAACTCAGCGACGGGAAGAGCGGGTAGTACTGCACGGATGACTTCGGTCCATTGCAGCCCCACCTCCTCCGGTCGGTCCCCCGTGAGGGACGATCCACCCCCCGTAGGGGACCCGGCTCCCTCCACATGGGGAGTCGGACAGTTCC
The DNA here is from genome assembly GCF_044457665.1 of Streptomyces sp. NPDC050535. NCBI lineage: Bacteria > Bacillati > Actinomycetota > Actinomycetes > Kitasatosporales > Streptomycetaceae > Streptomyces > Streptomyces sp. NPDC050535. The sequence goes on along the minus strand of NZ_JBITHE010000007.1, from coordinate 319,055 downwards.
CCCGTGAGGGGGAGTCAGCCTCAGTGGGCCGGGACTTGAGAGCGACGCTTCTGCGTGCTGCCCCGGCCAGCGGCCAAGACTAGCAGCGCACCGAAGCGTCAAGGTGCCGCTTTGCCCGCCCCTAACGAGATCTATGCTCGGCTCATGGCTGATGTTCTTCCTCTGGTCGAGGCCCGGTTGCGTTCCGCGCTGGGCGAACCCGACGCCCGGGCCGCGGTCACCTTCCTCGGTACCGACCGCGTCGAAGTGCTGCGCTTCACAGAGGGCGACATCGTCCGCTACGCGACGCTGGGCATGTCCGCCCAGCCGATGGGGGACCCCACGTCGGTGATCGCCGACCCCGTGAAAGGCCCGCGCGCCGAGCTGGTCCTCTCCGTGCGGGCCGGCGCCGCCGACACCGACAAGGTGCTCCGCCCGCTCGCCGTACTGGCCGCGTCTCCGCAGGTCGAGGGCCTGATCGTGGCTCCCGGCGCCTCGCTGGACGTGGGGGAACCCCTCTGGCCCGGCGCGTCCTTCACCTCCGTGCTGGTCGCCGAGCCGGGCGGCCTGGTGGAGGACCTCGACCTGGACGAGCCCGCCGACCCGGTCCGTTTCCTGCCGCTCCTCCCCATGACGCCGAACGAGGCCGCGTGGAAACGCGTGCACGGCGCGGGCGCCCTCCAGGAACGCTGGCTGAACCGCGGGACGGACCTGCGCGATCCGCTGCGCAGGTCCGTCCCGCTGGACTGACGGGTTCCATCCGTTCTGGCTGATACGAGATCAGACCCTGGCCGGAATCAGTCAGTTGGCGAACACGCCGACACTGTCCTCCGTCGCGTGCCGCGGCTCCAGCTCCTCGGCCTCGTGCATGAGCGCGTCCCGTCGTACGAAGACCACCACGGCGCCGATCACCGCGGTGAGGGCCGCGACCACGAACGGGATGTGGATGTCGCTCCACTCCTCGATCTTCGGCGCGAAGTACGGCGCCGCCGCGGCCGCGAACCACCGCACGAAGTTGTACCCGGCGCTCGCCACCGGGCGTGGCGCGTCCGAGACGCCCAGCGCCAGTTCCGTGTAGACGGTGTTGTTCACGCCGATGAACGCGCCGGACAGGATCGTGCAGACGACGGCGGTGGTGTGGCTGCCGTACCCGAGCACGAGCACGTCGGCGGCGAGCAGGACCAGCGAGCCGCCGAGCACCTTCAGCGAGCCGAAGCGGGCCTGCGCGCGCGGGGCCACGATCACCGAGAAGAGGGCGAGCAGCAGGCCCCAGCAGAAGAACACGGCGCCCGACTTGTACGGGGTCATGTCGAGCACGAACGGCGTGAAGGCCAGCACGGTGAAGAACGTGTAGTTGTAGAAGAACGCCGACGCCGCCGCCGAGGCGAGGCCGCCGTGGCCGAGCGCCCGGATCGGGTCGAGCAGTGAGGTCTTGCGCGCGGGCTTCGGCTGCTCCTTGAGGAACACCGTGACGCACAGGAAGCCGATCGCCATCAGGAACGCGGTGCCGAAGAACGGGTAGCGCCAGCTGGCGTTGCCGAGCAGCGCGCCCAGCAGGGGTCCGCAGGCCATGCCGAGGCCCAGGGCCGACTCGTACAGCAGGATCGCCGCGGAACTGCCGCCGGCCGCCGCGCCGACGATGACGGCCAGGGCCGTGGACACGAACAGCGCGTTGCCGAGGCCCCAGCCGGCCCGGAATCCGACGAGTTCGCCGACCGACCCCGACGTGCCGGCGAGGCCCGCGAAGACGACCACGAGCGCGAGGCCCAGCAGCAGGGTCTTCTTGCCGCCGATGCGGCTGGAGACGAACCCGGTCACCAGCATCGCGACCGCGGTGATCAGGAAGTACGAGGTGAAGAGAAGCGAGACCTGGCTGGTGGTGGCGTCCAGGCCCTTGGCGATGGACGGCAGGATCGGGTCGACGAGCCCGATGCCCATGAAGGCGACGACGGACGCCCCGGCGGTCGCCCAGACGGCCTTCGGCTGACGCAGGATGCCGCCGGCTCCGGTGTCGAAGGGGTCGCCGGCCGGGTCCGCTCCGGCGGCTTCTCCCGGGAGTTCTCCGGTGGGTTCTCCTGTGGTGGTGCGCATACGTGGTCCTCGCAGTCCTCGACCAGATCGTTGACGTATACACATAATAAGTTAGGTCAGCTAAATAATGCAAGCTACATCTACTTTTCCCGGACGGCTCCGGGATGACCTCGCGATGACCCCGCGTGAGACGTGCGTGCCGGACGGGTGATCGTCCTTGACGCGGCGAAGGACGGGGAGGACCGTTGGTCTCTATGAGGGGCGAACCCAGTTGCCCGAAGTGTGGTGGCCGGGTCAGGGCTCCCGGCCTCTTTGCCGACTCCTGGCAGTGCGACGCGCACGGCACGGTGCATCCGCTTCAGCCCGTGATCCCGCCCAGCGTCGAGGCCCTCGGCGTGGTGGTGCACCGCGCCCGGGTGCCGGTGTGGATGCCCTGGCCGCTGCCCGTCGGCTGGCTGTTCACCGGCGCAGCCTTCGCCGGTGACGACCGCAGCGGCGGGCGCGCGACCGCCGTCGCCTGCTCGGGCCCCGGACCGCTCGGCGGCACGGGGGAGCTGATCCTGATCGCCGAGGAGCTCGGCGTCGGCCTCGGCGCGCGGTACGGGGGAGTGGACGGGCCCGACCCCGGCCCCTACCTGAGCGTCGAGAAGCCGCCCCAGACGAAGGTCCTCGCGGCCGGCCGCCCCACCCCCCTCTGGCATGTGGCGGGCGCCCCCGGCGACCGCGCCGTCTTCGCCGGTGAGGCGCGCGGGCTGTGGCTGTGGGCGGTCGTGTGGCCCGAACAGTCGGGACTGCTGATGTACGACGAACTGGTCCTGACGGACCTGCGGGACGCGGGCGCCGAGGTGGACCTGCTGCCGTGCGGGGCGCTGTCGCCGCGGATCCTGGAGCCGTAGGGCTGTCCGGCACCCGTCATCGCCCACGGGGTGGACGGGAACCGCCGGGCAGGCCCTGTGCCTCACAGCCGCTTCGTAGGGGGTGCCGCGCAGGTGCGGGTGTGACAGGGGAGGGTCGGATTCCCGTTACCCTTGGGTGTCCTGTTCCGTTCTCTCGCTGTCTGGAGTCCGCGTAGTGCGCATCGACCTGCACGCCCACTCCACCGCGTCCGACGGTACGGACACCCCGGCCGAGCTGGTCCGCAACGCGGGCGCCGCAGGTCTGGACGTCGTCGCGCTGACCGACCACGACACGACCCGCGGGTACGCCGAGGCGATCGACGCGCTGCCCGCCGGGCTGACGCTGGTCACCGGGGCCGAGCTCTCCTGCCGCCTGGACGGCATCAGCATGCACATGCTGGCCTACCTCTTCGACCCCGAGGAGCCCGCCCTGCTCGCCGAGCGCGAGCTCGTACGGGACGACCGGGTGCCGCGTGCCCGGAGCATGGTCGCCCGGCTCCAGGAGCTCGGCGTGCCGATCACCTGGACGCAGGTGGCGCGCATCGCCGGCGCCGGCTCGGTGGGACGGCCGCACATCGCCTCCGCCCTGGTCGAGACCGGAGTCGTGGCGACCGTGAACGACGCCTTCACCGAGCAGTGGCTCTCCGACGGCGGCCGGGCCTTCGTCGAGAAGCACGAGACCGACCCCTTCGAGGCGATCCGGCTGGTCAAGGGCGCGGGCGGCGTCACCGTCTTCGCGCATCCGGCCGCCGCCAAGCGGGGCCGGACCGTGCCGGACTCCGCCATCGCGGAGCTCGCCGCCGTGGGGCTCGACGGCATCGAGGTCGACCACATGGACCACGAACCGGCCACCCGGGCGCGGTTGCGCGGACTGGCCGCCGAGTTGGGGCTGCTGACCACCGGGTCCAGCGACTACCACGGCAGCCGCAAGACGTGCGGGCTCGGGGACTTCACCACCGATCCCGAGGTGTACGGGGAGATCGTCCGGCGGGCCACCGGGGCGTTCCCGGTGCCTGGCGCGGGCGGAGCAAGCGGAATGGGCGGAGTGGGCGGAACGCGGGGCGCGTAACCGCCTCTGCGCGGTCGCGCCTCCGCGCCGCGTCGCCTGAACTTCCCGGCCGCGCCTCCGTGGGCGCGGTACCTGAACTTCCTGGTCGTGCCCCCGTGGGTACGTCGCCTCTTCTGCCTGGTCGCGCCTCCGTGGGCGCGGTACCTGAACTTCCTGGTCGTGCCCCGTGGGCGCGCGCCTCTCCTGCCCGGTCGTGCCTCCGAGCGCGTCGTCCTCTCCTCCGAGTCGCGCCTCCAAGGCGTGCTTTCTCCCCTGCCTCTCCGATACCGCAAGGCCTCACCCATGTTCGACGTCGCCGTCTTCGGCTCCCTTTTCCTCACCCTCTTCGTGATCATGGATCCCCCCGGGATCACCCCGATCTTCCTCGCGCTCACCGCGGGCCGCCCCGCCAAGGTGCAGAAACGCATGGCCTTTCAGGCCGTCTGCGTGGCCGGCGGAGTGATCACCGTCTTCGGGCTGCTCGGGCACCAGATCCTGGACTACCTGCACGTGTCCGTGCCCGCGCTGATGATCGCGGGCGGCCTGCTGCTCCTGCTGATCGCCCTCGACCTGCTGACCGGCAAGACCGACGAGCCCAAGCAGACCAAGGACGTCAACGTCGCCCTCGTACCGCTGGGCATGCCGCTGCTCGCGGGTCCCGGCGCGATCGTGTCGGTGATCCTCGCCGTACAGAAGGCCGACAGCGTCGCCACGCAGGTGTCCGTGTGGGCCGCCATCCTCGCCATCCACGTCGTGCTGTGGATCGTGATGCGCTACTCGCTGGTGATCATCCGTGTCATTAAGGACGGCGGCGTGGTGCTGGTGACGCGGCTCGCGGGCATGATGCTGTCGGCGATCGCGGTGCAGCAGATCATCAACGGGGTCACGCAGGTGATCCAGGGGAGCGGGAGCTGACGGGCCCCTGGGGGAGCCGTTGGTATACACAGAGCCCCGTACGGCATGTGTGCCGTACGGGGCTCTGAAGTGTGAGTTGGTGTCCGCGCGTTATGAAGCGGACGAGTCGGCCGGGCGGATCCAGAGGCGCTGTCCTGTGGCTGCGGCCTGCTGAACGATCCGGTTGACGGAGGCGGCGTCTACAACGGTGCTGTCCACGGCTGTTCCGTCGACGTCGTCGAGTCGCATGATTTCGAAGCGCAAGGGCTTCTCCCTTCGTCTGGTCATCCTCCTGAGGAGAACTACTTGTGAGTGGCACGAGGGGCGTCTGCGTCCCTCGCTCTCTACGGATTCAACGGGGTGCGTGTTACAAACATTCCCTACGCTAAGGAAATTCTTCGAGAAGCTAACTACTTGCGGGTAGTGGACTGATCGGGACCGGTTGTGTTCGAAGCGTGACCGCCGGGACAATGGAGGCGATGAACGAAGACCTCGAGGCGCTCGGCGCCCGCATCGACCGCACGAACGAGCTGCTTCAGCGCATGCTCGCCGAGGTGGCGAAGACGCCCTCGACCCACGCGATCTTCGTCGACGCCGGGTATCTCTACGCGGCCGCCGGACGGCTGGTCGCCGGGACCGAGGACCGTCGCTCCTTCGACCTGGACACCGAAGGTCTCATCGAGGCGCTCATCGACCGGGCCCGCACGATCTTCGCCGACAGCAGGCTGCTGCGCGTGTACTGGTACGACGGCGCCCGGCGCCGCATCCACACCGCGGAACAGCAGTCGATCGCCGAACTGCCGGACGTGAAGGTGCGGTTGGGCAATCTAAACGCCAACAACCAGCAGAAGGGCGTCGACTCGCTCATCAGGTCCGACCTGGAGTCCCTCGCCCGGCACCGCGCCATCAGTGACGCCGCGCTGCTCGGCGGCGACGAGGACCTGGTGTCGGCGGTCGAGGCCGCGCAGGGATACGGCGCGCGGGTCCACCTGTGGGGCATCGAGGCGCCGGAGGGCCGCAACCAGGCCGAGCCGCTGCTCTGGGAGGTCGACAGCCAGCGCACCTTCGACCTCGACTTCTTCAAGCCGTACGTGGCCCGGCGGACCGCCGCGACGTACGACCCGGCGGCGGCGGTCCGGCCCACGCGCGAGGACGTGCGGTTCGTGGGCGCGCAGGTCGCCGCGAAGTGGCTGGCGGCGCGGGGGCGGGAGGCGCTGGTGGAGCTGTTGCCCGGGCATCCGTATCTGCCCGGCTCGGTCGACCAGGATCTGCTGGTCGAGGCCGAGGGGCTGTTGCAGTACTCCCTGCGGGGGCAGGCGGATCTGCGGCGGGCGTTGCGGGACGGGTTCTGGGAGCATCTTCGGGCGCAGTACTAGGGCTGCGGGCTGCCCAGGTATTGGCCGTGGCTGGACTGGGCTGGGCTGGTGGGGGCCTAGTCCAAGGGGTGGATGGTGTTCCAGAAGTCCGCCAGGGCGCGGGCCGTTTCGCGGGGCCGGTCCGTGTTCGGGGAGTGCTCCGATCCGTGTACGACCGTGCGGCGCGCGTCCAGGCGTACGGCCATGTCGTCGAGGAGCGGGAGCGGCCAGGTGTTGTCCTCGTCGCCGGACAGGACGTGCTTCGGCAGGGGGAGCGCGGCGAGTTCGGCGACCCGGTCGGGTTCGGTGCACAACTGGCGGCCGGTCGCGATGAGCTGGGCCGGGCTGTTGCCGAGCCAGCGGCGCCGTAGGTCGGCGCGGTCGTCGAGCCCCGTGTCCAGGTCGCCGGTGTCGGTGTCCTCGGGGGGTTCCATCGCCTGGATGGCTTCCCAGACCTGGGCCAGGTCCATGACCGCGAGGGCGTCGCGGAGCAGTTTGGCGCGCTGCTGCTGGGAGGGGGAGATCTCGGCCGGGCCCGAGGAGATGAGCGTGAGAGAGACGAACGGCGTCGGGTTCAGGAGGACGGCCGCGCGGGCGATCTGGCCGCCGAGGGAGTGGCCGACGAGGTGTACGGGGGTGCCGATGGCGTCCGCCTGTGCGAGTACGTCTCTCGCCAACTCGCCCTGTGCGTAAGCCGATTCGTTGTCCCGTGGGCCGGGGGACTCGTGCTGGCCTCGGCCGTCCACCGCCACCGTGCGGTAGCCGTCCGCTGCGAGGGGCTCGTGCAGGGAGATGAAATCCTCCTTGCTGCCGGTGAAACCCGGGAGCAGGAGGACGGTTCCCTTTCGCGTGCCCCGCGGGGTGGCTTCCAGCGCGGCGAAGTCGCCGCGGGCGGTGTGGAGGCGGTGGGCCTTTACGCCGGGGGGTGGGGTGAAGGTGGCGGGCCTGCTCATGGGGTGAGGTTATCCGGCGGGGGTTGGGGTGGGTGGGGTGGCCCCGGTGGGGCGCTGTGTGTCGGTGGTCGCCGCGCGTTGGTCGTCGGGGGCCGTCGCTGGTCGTCGGTGGCCGTCGGTGGGTCGGGGCCGGGGGCCGGTACATCCGCCCGTCGCCTGATGGGCACTTTGGTGTGTCGTATGGCGGGGGGCGGTGTGACCACGTACGCGACGGGCATTTGATGTACCGGCCCCCGGCCCCTTCCGTCGTCTTTCGGCTGCGGGTGTCGTGGGCACCACTCGTCGCGCGTGTCCATGGCCCAGCTCTGCCGCGAATGCCGATGGCCCGGCCCCTGTGGAGGGGTCGGGCCATCGGATCTGGCTGGTGATCAGCCCTCGGTGGGCTCCGCGGTGGCCGTGGTGGCGGCCTTGCGGGTGCGGCGGCGGGGCTTCGGCTCGGGGGTCTCGGCCGACTGGGCCGGGATGTCGGCTTCGGTGGCCGGGGTGGCCTTCGCCTTGGGGGTGCGGGTGCGACGCGGCTTGGTCGGGGCCTCGGTGGTGGCCTCTGCCGGGATGTCGGCCTCGACGGTCGCCGCGGTGGTCTTGCGGGTGCGGCGGCGCGGGGCCGCGGGCTCCTCCGCCGTCTGGGCCGGGATGTCGGCTTCGACGGGTGCGGTGGCTGCGGCCTTGCGGGTGCGGCGGCGCGGCTTGGCCTCTGTGGCTTCGGCGGTGTCCAGGGCGGCCTCGGCGGTCGCGTCCGGGGTGGCCTCGGCCTTGGGGGCCGCGGCCTTGCGGGTGCGACGCGGCTTGGTCGGGGCCTCGGTGGTGGCCTCTGCCGGGATGTCGGCCTCGACGGTCGCCGCGGTGGTCTTGCGGGTGCGGCGGCGCGGGGCGGGGGTCTCGGCGGCGGTCTCCGTGATGGCGACCGCCTCGGCCACTACGGACTCGGCCGTGGCCTCCACCGTGTCCGCGTGCTTGCGGGTGCGGCGGCGGCGCGGCTTGGCCGGCTCGTCCGTGACGCCCTCGGCCGTGGCCACGGCGGTCTCCGCGGGCTCGGGCGACAGCTCGGTGACGGTCTCGGTCACGGCGACCGGGTCCGACGCGCCGCGTGTACGGCGACGGCGGCGCGGGGTGCGCGGCTCGCTCGTCGTGGGTGCCTCGGCGGACTCGGTCGTCACCTCGGGAGAGGTGGACGTCTCGTCCATCGGGGCGCCGTTGCGCGTACGACGGCGGTTGCGCGGCGTACGGGCCGGGCGCTCCCGGTCACGCTCGGCGGCCGGAGCCGGGGCGGCGGAACGGCCGCCTCGGCCGCGCGGACCGCCACGGCCGCCGGTCTCGCCGAGGTCCTCGACCTGCTCGGCCGAGAGGCCGGCGCGGGTGCGCTCGGCGCGTGGCAGGACACCCTTGGTACCGGCCGGGATCTTCAGCTCCTCGAAGAGGTGCGGGGACGTGGAATACGTCTCCGGCGGGTCCGGGAAGCCGAGTTCCAGCGCCTTGTTGATGAGCTGCCAGCGCGGGATGTCGTCCCAGTCGACGAGCGTGACGGCGATGCCCTTGGCACCCGCGCGGCCGGTGCGGCCGATGCGGTGCAGGTACGTCTTCTCGTCCTCGGGGGACTGGTAGTTGATGACGTGGGTGACACCCTCGACGTCGATGCCGCGGGCGGCGACGTCGGTGCAGACGAGGACGTCGACCTTGCCGTTGCGGAAGGCGCGCAGCGCCTGCTCACGGGCGCCCTGGCCGAGGTCGCCGTGGACCGCGCCGGAGGCGAAGCCGCGCTGCTGGAGCTGGTCGGCGAGGTCCGCCGCCGTCCGCTTGGTGCGGCAGAAGACCATCGCGAGGCCGCGGCCGTCGGCCTGCAGTATGCGGGCGACGAGCTCCGGCTTGTCCATGTTGTGCGCGCGGTAGATGTACTGCGCGGTGTTCGCGACCGTCGCGCCCTCGCCGTCGGGCGAGGTGGCGCGGATGTGCGTGGGCTGCGACATGTAGCGACGCGCGAGGCCGATGACCGCGCCCGGCATCGTCGCCGAGAACAGCATCGTCTGACGGCGGGCCGGCAGCATGTTCATGATCTTCTCGACGTCGGGCAGGAAGCCCAGGTCGAGCATCTCGTCGGCCTCGTCCAGGACGAGCGCCCTGATGTGCTTGAGGTTGAGCTTCTTCTGGCCCGCGAGGTCCAGGAGGCGTCCGGGGGTGCCGACGATCACGTCGACGCCCTTCTTGAGGGCCTCGACCTGCGGCTCGTACGCCCGGCCGCCGTAGATCGCGAGAACGCGTACGTTGCGGACCTTGCCCGCGGTCAGCAGGTCGTTCGTCACCTGCTGGCACAGCTCGCGCGTCGGGACGACGACGAGGGCCTGCGGGGCGTCGGTGAGCTGCTCCGGCTGTGCCCGGCCCGCCTCGACGTCCGCGGGGACGGTGACGCGCTCGAGCAGCGGGAGGCCGAAGCCCAGCGTCTTGCCGGTGCCGGTCTTGGCCTGGCCGATGACGTCGCTGCCGGAAAGGGCGACGGGGAGCGTCATCTCCTGGATGGGGAAGGGGGTGATGATGCCGACGGCCTCAAGGGCCTCAGCTGTCTCGGCAAGGATTCCGAGGTCTCGAAAAGTGGTAGTCAGGGTGCTGCCTGTTCTGTGTACGCAGTACGAGGCGAGCGCGGGGGGCCGAGTCGGGACCGTGCCGGGGACGTCGGCCGCTCTTACGGGCGGGCCGAGTGGCATGGGACTACTGCCGACGCTCGAGCTCTCGTACCACTGAGGGTTCCCTCCGGGTGTCGTACGCAATGCGCCGTACCGACGTGGAGGGCTGTCGGGTCGGAGCCGATCGGGCCTCCGACCGGGCATCCTCATTCATGCGGCCCGTCGAATAGTCGCCGGGCGCATTACCACCATACCTCGGAATCGCGCATATGCGTTGGCCGATTTGGTCACGTAGTGGTCGTCACACTGATTGACCAGGGACTTCCGTGTTGCGGCGAGCGGGCTATTGTGCGCTTCATGACGACGCCCGACAACTCCGCTGACACCCCCGCCGAGGCCGTGGCGGACACCGCTTCCGCAGTCACGGACGACACCACTCCCGCGGCGACCGGAATCGCCGCCCAGACCTGGGAGACCGCCTCCGTGGACCCGCAGTACCGGGCCGCGGTCGTGGACCTGCTCGGAGCTCTCGCGTACGGCGAGCTGGCGGCGTTCGAGCGGCTCGCGGAGGACGCCAAGCTGGCGCCCACGCTGGGCGACAAGGCCGAGCTGGCGAAGATGGCGTCGGCCGAGTTCCACCACTTCGAGCGGTTGCGGGACCGGCTCTCCGCGGTCGGCGTGGACGCGACGCAGGCGATGGAGCCGTTCGTCGCCGCGCTCGACGGCTTCCACCGGCAGACCGCGCCCTCGGACTGGCTGGAGGGACTCGTCAAGGCCTACGTCGGCGACTCGATCGCCAGTGACTTCTACCGCGAGGTCGCGGCCCGTCTCGACTCGGACACCCGCGGCCTCGTGCTCGGCGTCCTCGACGACACCGGGCACGCGAGCTTCGCCATCGAGAAGGTGCGCGCCGCGATCGACGCGGAGCCGCGGGTCGGCGGCCGGCTCGCGCTGTGGGCGCGACGGCTGATGGGCGAGGCCCTGTCCCAGTCGCAGCGGGTGGTCGCCGAGCGCGACGCTCTGTCGACCATGCTCGTGGGCGGCGTCGCGGACGGGTTCGACCTCGCGGAGGTCGGCCGGATGTTCTCCCGGATCACCGAGGCGCACACCAAGCGGATGGCGGCGCTGGGGCTGGCGGCCTAACGCCGCCTCGCGCGGCGCCGTTCGGCCCGGCCCGCCCTGTGCGGTGGGTCGCGCGGCGCCCTGCCAAGTGGGTCGCGCGGCGGGTCACGCCGTCGCCGAGCGGCGGCGAAATCCCTCCGCCGGGCGCAGCAGCAGGGAGAGCGACGCGGTGCAGACCGCGACGGCGCCGACCAGGATCACCAGCAGGTTGGCGGCGCCCAGCGCGGTGTGCGTCAGGAAGGCGCCGAACAGGGCTCCGGCGACGCCTGTCGGCAGAACCATCCGGCGGCTCGGGAGGCGGTGCGGCAGGCGGTACAGGGCCGCCCACGCCAGTGCCAGACCGAGCATCGCGGAGCCGAGCGTTTCCAAGAGCATGGTGGGGGTCCCTCCCGCACGGCCGGTGCAATTCGGTCGTAGCCCGTCCTACCCCTGACGTGCGGAATACAATCCTCCTCTGTGGTGGATCTGTGCTCCATCTGTGCTCAACACCTGAGCTGAACAGTGGTATTCGGCCATCGGCCGGCCAACGGGAAGGGGCCCGGTGGCAACTGCCACCGGGCCCCTTCCCGTCTGCTCGCCCGAACTACAGCGCGCTGAATCCCACCTTGCGCTGCGTGGGCTCGCCGAGCTCCACGTACGCGAGGCGGTCGGCCGGAACCAGGACCTTGCGGCCGTGGTCGTCCACGAGGCTCAGCAGCTGCGACTTGCCCGCAAGCGCCTCGGACACCGCGCGCTCGACCTCTTCCGGGGTCTGACCGCTCTCCAGAACGATCTCGCGGGGCGCGTGCTGCACGCCGATCTTGACCTCCACGGCTTTGTCCCTCCGACGGTCAGTGATGTGCGCGTGTGTCCGCGCTGTACGCAGGACACATTAGCCCGGTGAGGGGACGCGCACGCTCCGCCCGAGAACGCCAGGAGCGAACAGCCGACGGGAACAAAGAAGCGGCCGAGGGGTACGCCCCCCGGCCGCCTGCTCCGTGTCAGTGGTGATCGCCGCCGTCTCAAGTGGTGAGCGGCGCCCTGTCAGTGGTGATCGGTGCCGTGCAGCGGGAATCCCGCGATGCCCCGCCAGGCCAGCGAGGTCAGCAACTGGACCGCCTGGTCGCGCGGGACGCTGCGGTCGCTGTGCAGCCAGGACCTGGCCACCACCTGGGCCAGGCCGCCGAGGCCGGAGGCGAGGAGCATCGACTCGGCCCGCGAAAGGCCGGTGTCCTCCGCGATGACGTCGCAGATCGCCTCGGCGCACTCGTGCGTCACCTTGTCGACGCGCTCGCGGACCGCGGGCTCGTTCGTCAGGTCGGACTCGAAGACCAGCCGGAAGGCGCCGCCGTCGTCCTCGACGTACGCGAAGTAGGCGTCCATCGTCGCGCGTACCCGCAGCTTGTTGTCCGTGGTGGACGCGAGTGCCGTCCGTACGGACTGGAGCAGCGACTCGCAGTGCTGGTCCAGCAGTGCGAGGTACAGGTCGAGCTTGCCCGGGAAGTGCTGGTAGAGAACCGGCTTGCTGACGCCCGCGCGCTCGGCGATGTCGTCCATGGCGGCCGAGTGGTACCCCTGCGCAACGAACACTTCCTGGGCGGCGCCGAGGAGCTGGTTGCGTCGGGCACGGCGCGGCAGGCGAGTGCCCCGCGGGCGTGCTGCCTCTGTCTGCTCGATGGCTGTCACGCCGCCTCCCAAAATTGTCCACATGCGGTGAGCGCCGCCCCGCCATCGTACTTTTCGGTAACCGTGGTGTGCGCGGTGCGAGCGCACAATTTCACGTACCGGACGCGGAGCGATAACGGCACAGACAGTGCCGTACGGGGGTGAGGTGGGCGCGTCACCCGAAGGCCGTCACCGGTAGTCGTCCTCGTCGAGTTCCACGACTCTCGCCTGCTCGGCCAGGTCTCCCTCGTCCGCGTTGGCGGGGTCGCCGACCGTCGTGGGGTCGTCCTTCCCTGTTTCCAGGCCCGTGCGCTGTTCGGCCGCGTCGGCCTCGGGGGCCTCCGGCGCGAGTTCCTCGGGCTCGTCCTCGTTCGCGAAGGTCTCGGGGTCCGTGGGGTCGACTGTCATGATTCCTCTTCCCGAGTGGTGCGCGTGCGCTCTGTTACGAGATTCGCTCCTGTACGGGATACGAGTGCCCTCGTCTGAGCCTAGGAGACACCCGATCGGGGCGCGATGCGATCCGTTCGCCGTTCGCCGTGCGCGAGCGATCTGTGACACCGAAGACACGAGGGTGCCGAATGGCTCGCGATCCATGGCGTCAATTGCTCGCAATCCGTGACATCGAACGGATCTGTGACGGCGAACACACGAACCACTGCGTGATCGTCTCGTAACATTGCCGCATGTCTTCGACCGAGCTGCCCTCCGTGCTGGCCACCACTGTCACACCGAAGGTCGGCGCTGTCAGGGTCGCGGAGGGGGAGCGCCTGAGATCGGTCGGCCTGCCCGGGATCACGCTGACGGTGCGGTCGAGGCCGCCGGCGCGCGACGGACTGCCGCCCGCGTTGTACGTGCACGGCCTGGGCGGTTCCTCGCAGAACTGGTCGGCGCTGATGCCGCTCCTCGACGAGCTCGTGGACAGCGAGGCCATCGACTTGCCGGGCTTCGGGGACTCGCCGCCACCGGACGACGGGGACTACTCGGTCACCGGGCACGCGCGCGCGGTCATCCGTTACCTGGACGCGTCCGGGCGCGGCCCCGTGCACCTCTTCGGCAACTCGCTCGGCGGCGCCGTCACCACGCGCGTGGCGGCCGTACGGCCCGATCTCGTCCGCACGCTCACCCTGGTCGCGCCCGCGCTGCCGGAGCTCCGCGCGCAGCGCACCGCGTGGCCGACCGTGCTGATCGCGCTGCCCGGGGTGGCGGGGCTGTTCACCAAACTCACCAAGGACTGGAGCGCCGAGCAGCGCGTACGCGGGGTCCTCGCGCTCTGTTACGGGGACCCTGGCATGGTCACGCCCGACGGTTTCAACGAGGCGGTCGAGGAGATGGAGCGGCGGCTCGCCCTCCCGTACTTCTGGGACGCCATGGCACGGTCGGCGCGCGGCATCGTGAACGCGTACACGCTGGGCGGCCAGCACGGGCTCTGGCGCCAGGCCGAGCGGGTTCTCGCCCCGGCACTTCTCATCTACGGCGGCCGTGACCAGCTCGTCAGCTTCCGCATGGCCCAGCGCGCGGCCCGCGCCTTCCGGGACTCCCGGCTCCTGACATTGCCGGACGCGGGGCATGTCGCGATGATGGAGTACCCGGAGACCGTGGCCACGGCTTTCCGTGAACTCCTCGTGGACTCCGGCGAGTTGGCGCCTTCGTCGGCGACCACCGGCAGTGCGGGAAGCTGAGGCGCGGCGTGGGACGTCATAGTCGTCGGGGGCACGCCGACGAGAGGGTCGACAAGCCCGGGAAGTCTGGGAAGCCCGGGCAGGTCGACGGTGTCGGCAGGGCTTCCGCCGTTTCCGGTGCCCCCGGCACTTCGGGAGCTTCGGGAGCTTCGGGCACCTCAGGCAGGGATGCCGCGGCGCCGGTGGCCGGTCCTGGCGCCCTCGGTCCGACGCCGCCGACCGGCAGGACGCCGGCCCGCGGGAACCCGCGGCTCCCGGACGGGACTCCGGCGCACGGTGTGCCCCGCCTTCCGGACGGGACCCCGACCCGTGGTGTGCCCCGCCTCCCCGACGGGACGCCCGCGCATGGCGTCCCCCAGGTGCGTGGCGGTCATCCCGAGACGCGCGAACCGGGCGGTGCCTGGGGGCAGTTGATGTCCGGCGCTTCCTCGGGCGTGGCGGCAGGTGCTCCGCAGGGCGGTCAGCCCGGGTATCACGGGCCCCGGATACCGCCACAGCGTTACATGTCCGCGCCGGGGGCCCGGCAGGCCTACCTCGACGCCTTCGGGGGTGAACCCGACGAGGACGACGACCTCTTCGCGCCCCGCACCGGCGCCCCGCACCGAGAGGACCCCTACGCCTCCGTGACCGACTGGGACACGGAGGCCGACGAGAAGCCGCTGCCCGAGGTCGAGGAGCCGGACAAGGGCAAGGGCGGCAAGGGACGGACGTTCACCGGGATCGCGGCGGCAGCCGTCACCACCGTGCTCGCCGTCGTGGTGGCCGGACAGGTGGCGAGCGGGCGGGAGGACAGCGGGCGCGAGGACACCGGCGTACGCGCGCAGGCCAACGGCGGAGGAGAGCGCGCCGCCCTGGACGCCTCGGGGGCACCGGCCCCGTCGACGACACCGAGTGCGGCGGCGCTGACGTACGCCGAGAAGATGGACAAGAAGTACCCGCTCGGTGCGAAGCTCAGTGGATCGGGGGAGTTCGACGCGGTCCGCGGGCTCGCCAAGGCGCCGGGCAAGGGGCAGAAGTACACCTATCGCGTCGACGTGGAACAGGGGCTCGGTCTCGATGCCCCGCTCTTCGCACAGGCCGTGCAGAAAACCCTGAACGACGACCGGAGCTGGGCCCACGACGGAGGCCGTACCTTTGAGCGGATTTCCTCCGGGAAGCCCGACTTCGTGATTACGCTGGCGAGCCCGGGAACGACCGCGGAATGGTGTGCCAGGTCCGGACTCGACACGACCGAGGACAATGTGTCGTGCGACTCGGCGTCGACGGAACGCGTCATGATCAACGCGTACCGCTGGGCGCAGGGGTCCGAGACCTATGGTGACAAAATGCTGGCATACCGGCAGATGCTGATCAATCATGAGGTGGGTCACCGGCTCGGATACGGCCACGTCACCTGCGACAAGGACGGCGAACTCGCCCCCGTGATGCAGCAGCAGACCAAATTCCTCGACCATGACGGGATCCACTGCAAGGCCAACCCATGGGCGTATCCCGGGAGTTGATCGACGTCTCAGGGGTCACATTGACATGCGGCGAAAGTTCGTTCATATTTTTCCGCATGTCGCCTCGTCACGTCTCCGCTCGCGCCGCCATTGAGCTGGCGCTGATCGGCGTGACCGCGCTCTGCGTGGCCGACATTCTCTGTCGCTGACGCCCGCCTCTGTCGCGCGCGTCGGTGCTTTTTCCCCCTCCGGGCTCCCGGAGGTCCTGTCCGGGTTCTCCCCGGATTCGGTCCGGTGAATCATCGATGAAACACCGGTGAACAGGCGTTTCCGGAATTCGGCGTGCCGCAGGGGCGATTTCCGCGGCTGTTCCTGCCCGCCGCGACGTCGTCGCGCGGCATTCTCCGAATTACCTGAGGGGTCTCTTCCCATGCGTCAACCGTCCGTCATAGCGCGCCGAGTGGCCGCCGTATCCGTCAGCCTCGCCGTGGCAGCGGGTGCCGCCGCCTGCGGGCCTGAGGACAACGATGCCAACGCGGGCGGCGGCGACGCCAAGCCGCAGAAGGGCGGCACGCTGACCGTCCTGAACTCGAACCCGCAGAGCGACTTCGACCCCGCGCGGCTCTACACCTCCGGCGGCGGCAACGTCCCCTCCCTCGTCTTCCGTACGCTCACCACGCGCAACCGCGAGGACGGCGCCGCCGGCGCCGAGGTCGTCCCCGACCTCGCCACGGACACGGGCCGCCCGAGCGAGAACGCGACCGTGTGGACGTACACCCTGAAGAAGGGCCTCAAGTACGAGGACGGGACCCCGATCACGTCCGCCGACATCAAGTACGGCATCGAGCGCTCCTTCGCCGCCGAACTGTCCGGCGGCGCGCCCTACTTGAGGGACTGGCTGATCGGCGGCGCCGACTACGAGGGCCCGTACAAGGACAAGAAGGGCCTCGACTCGATCGAGACGCCGGACGACCTGACCATCGTCTTCCGCCTCAACAAGCCCGAGGGCGAGTTCCCCTACCTCGCCACGCAGACCCAGTTCTCGCCCGTCCCGGCGGCCAAGGACAAGGGCACGAAGTACGAGGAGCACCCGGTCTCCTCGGGCCCGTACAAGGTCGTCTCGAACGAGAACGACGGCGAGCGGCTGGTCCTGGAGCGGAACACGTACTGGTCCGCCTCGACCGACGCCGAGCGCAAGGCCTACCCGGACAGGATCGACGTGAAGTCGGGGACCGACTCCTCGGTCATCAACCAGCGGCTGTCCTCGTCCCAGGGTGCGGACGCCGCCGCCGTCACCACGGACACCAACCTCGGCCCGGCCGAACTCGCCAAGGTCACCGGCGACAAGGAACTCGCCGCACGCGTCGGCACCGGACACTTCGGTTACACCAACTACATCGCCTTCAACCCGAAGGTGAAGCCGTTCGACGATCCGAAGGTGCGGGAGGCGATCTCGTACGCCGTCGACCGTACGTCGGTGATCAACGCGGCGGGCGGTTCCTCGCTGGCGGAGGCCGCGACCACGTACCTGCCGGACCAGGAGTCCTTCGGCTACACGGCGTACGACCACTTCCCGGCGGGTGCCTCGGGCAACCCGGAGAAGGCCAAGGAGCTGTTGAAGGAGGCCGGTTACGCGAACGGGCTCACGGTGACGCTCACGCACTCCAACGCCCAGGACTTCGAGACCAGCCCGGAGATCGCGACCGCCATCCAGGACGCCCTGAAGAAGGCCGGGATCACCGTCAAGCTCGAGGGTCTCGAGGACAACGACTACAGCGACAAGATCCACGGCGCCAAGACCGAGCCCGGCTTCTTCCTCGCCCACTGGGGTGCCGACTGGCCCTCCGGCGGCCCCTTCCTCGCTCCGATCTTCGACGGTCGGCAGATCGTCGAGGACGGCGCCAACTTCAACACCGGCTTCCTCAACGACAAGTCGGTCAATGCCGAGATTGACGCGATCAACAAGTTGACCGATCTTGACGAGGCCGCCAAGCGCTGGGGTGCACTCGACAAGAAGATCGGCGAACAGGCGCTCACCGTGCCGCTGTTCCACCCCGTCTACAAGCGGCTGTACGGCAAGGACATCAAGAACGTCGTGATCAGCGACTGGACCGGTGTGCTGGACATCTCCCAGGTCGCGGTGAAGTAGCGCCGTGAGTGGCGTACTTGTCGCCTCCAAGGTCCCCGGGACGGACACATCCGTCCCGGGGGTTTCGGGGGCTCGTCAGTTCTGGCGGCGGCTGCGTACGCAGCGGGCCGCCCTTGTCGCGGCGGGCGTCGTCGCGCTGCTCGTCCTGATCGCGCTCGCCGCACCGCTGCTCACGGCGATCGAGGGCCAGGACCCGACCACCTATCACCCGGGTCTGGTGGACTCCGCCCGCGGCGGCGTGCCCGTCGGATCGCTCGGTGGCATCAGCGCGGACCACTGGCTCGGCGTCGAACCGCAGACCGGCCGCGACCTCTTCGCACGGCTTGTCTACGGCGCCCGCGTCTCCCTCGGCGTCGCGTTCGCGGCGACCGTGGTGCAGGTCTTCATCGGTGTCGTCGTCGGTGTCGCGGCAGGCCTCGGCAGTCAATGGGTTGATCAACTGTTGAGCCGCGTCACGGACATCATCATCGCGATGCCGCTGATGATCGTGTCCCTCGCGCTCCTCGCGATCGTGCCCAGCAGCTTCCCGCGGCCCCTGCTGGTCGCGCTCGTCATCGGCCTGATCGCCTGGGGCTCGACCGCGAAGATCGTGCGTGCGCACACGTTGACGCTCAAGGAGCTCGACTACGTGGCGGCCGCCCGGCTCAGCGGCTGGGGCTCCTGGCACGTCGCCCGCCGTGAGCTGCTGCCCGCGCTGGCCGCGCCCGTCATCACGTACGCGGCTCTGCTCGTCCCCATCAACATCACCGTCGAGGCGGCGCTCAGCTTCCTCGGCGTCGGCGTGAAGCCGCCGACCCCGTCCTGGGGACAGATGCTGACCGCGGCCGACGTCTGGTACCAGGCGGCGCCGCAGTACCTACTGCTTCCCGCGGGCTCCCTGTTCGTCACCGTGCTCGCGCTGACCGTCCTCGGCGACGGCGTGCGCACCGCCCTCGACCCGCGCGCGGCCTCACGGCTGCGGGTGGGCACGGGCCGCAGGCGGGAGGCCAAGGCATGAGCGACCTGTCCGAATCGAGTCGGCTCAAGGCCGAATCGAGTCAGCTCGAGGCCGGCTCTGGACTGATCGAGGGCGGCTCTGGGCTGAGTGGTGGCGAGGAATCGCGGCCGCGAGGGCTCAAGGGTCCGAGTGGTGGCGAGGGTTCGCGGTCGCGGGGGCTCAAGGGCCTGAGTGGTGGCGAGGGTTCGCGGCTGCGGGGCTTCAAGGGGCTGGGCGGTCTGGTGGGGCTGAGTGGCTTCGCCGGCTTCACCCTGCGGCGGCTGGTCGGTGCCGTCGTCACCCTGCTCGCGATCTCCGTGATCATCTACCTCGTCTTCTACGCCGCCCCGGGCAACGTCGCGCAGATCACCTGCGGTCCGCGCTGTTCGCCCGCCCAGGTGCGGCAGGTCGCCGAGCAGTTGAAGCTCGACGACCCCCTCTACCTGCGCTACTGGCACTTCCTTCAGGGCATCGTCGTCGGCCATGACTACTCGACGGGTACGTCGGTGGAGCACTGCGACGCGCCCTGCCTCGGGCTCTCGTACCAGAGCGACCAGCAGGTCACCCAGCTGATCTGGGCGAAGCTGCCCGTCACCTTCTCGCTGGTGATCGGCGCGTCGGCGATGTGGCTGATCCTCGGCGTCGGCACCGGCGTGCTGTCCGCCTGGCGGCGCGGCCGGATCACCGAGCGTGTGCTGACCGGCGTCACGCTCGCCGGCACCGCCACGCCCGTCTTCGTCATCGGGCTGGTGCTGATGATCGTGGTCTGCGGGCAGTTGCAGTGGCTGCCCTTCCCGCAGTACGTGCCCTTCACCGAGGACCCCGAGCAGTGGGCGTGGAACCTGCTGCTGCCCTGGCTGGCCCTCGCACTGATCGAGGCCGCCAAGTACGCCCGCCTGACCCGGGCGTCGATGCTCGAGACGCTCGCCGAGGACCATGTGCGCACCTTCCGCGCGTACGGCGTGCGGGAGCGCTCGATCATCGGGCGGCACGCCCTGAGAGGCGCCGTCGCGCCGGTCATCGCGCTGACCGCCAACGACTTCGGGTCGGCGATCGGCGGCGCCGTGCTCACCGAGACGATGTTCGGACTGCCCGGCATCGGGCGCGAACTCGTCCACGCGGTGAACGTCGTCGACCTGCCGGTGGTCGTCGGCATGGTCCTGGTCACCGGTTTCTTCGTGGTCCTGGCAAACGCCGTCGCGGACGTGCTGTTCGCGGTGGCCGACCGACGGGTGGTGCTGTCATGAGTCCTGTCGTGAGTCCTGCCGTGGACCCCGGTGACAGCCCTCGTGTCAATCCTGACGACAGTTCTGGCGGCAATTCTGGCGGCAGTGCTGGTGAAAGCCTGGTGGAAGTCCGCGGTCTCACCGTCGAGTTCGGGGGCCTGCGTGCCGTCGACGGGCTTTCCTTCCGGCTGGAGAAGGGCGCCGCGCTCGGACTTGTGGGTGAGTCCGGCTCCGGCAAGTCCACGGTCGCGTCCGCCCTGCTGGCGCTGCACCGGGGTACCGGGGCGCGCGTCGGGGGAACGGTGCGGGTGGCCGGCCTGGACGTCCAGGCCGCCTCCGACGACGAACTGCGGCGGCTGCGCGGTGGCAAGGCCGCCATGGTCTTCCAGGATCCGCTGTCGTCCCTGGACCCGTACTACGCGGTCGGCGCCCAGATCGCCGAGGTGTACCGGGTGCACGTGAAGGCCTCGCGGCGTGCGGCACGCGCGCGTGCCGTCGAGGTGCTCGACCGGGTCGGCATCCCGGACGCCGCGCGCAGGGCCCGTTCCCGGCCGCACGAGTTCAGCGGTGGGATGCGCCAACGCGCCCTCATCGCGATGGCGCTGGCCTGCGAGCCGGAGCTGCTCATCGCGGACGAGCCGACCACAGCCCTCGACGTGACCGTGCAGGCCCAGATCCTCGACCTCCTGCACACCCTGCGGGAGGAGACAGGCATGGGGCTGCTCCTGGTCACCCACGACGTGGGCGTCGCCGCCGAGAGCGTCGACGACGTGCTGGTGATGCGGCACGGGCGGGCCGTCGAGCACGGGGCGGTCGGCGCGCTGCTCGGCGCTCCACAGGAGGCGTACACGCGGGAACTGCTGGCGGCGGTGCCGAGCGTGGACGTGGTGCGGGTGAGGGAGAGGGCCGAGTCGGGTGCGGAACCGGGCGCGGAGCAGTCGCTGCGGCGGACACCGGACTCGGACGGTGCCGTGCTCGAAGCCGTCGGACTGCGGCGCGAATTCGGCCGCGGGAAGCGGCGGTTCACGGCCGTGGACGACGTGTCGCTCACCATCCGCCGGGGCGAGACGCTCGGCGTCGTGGGGGAGAGCGGCAGTGGCAAGACGACGCTGGGGCGGATGCTGGTGGGGCTCCTCGAGCCGACGGCCGGCGCGGTCCGGTACGAGGGCCGTGAACAGGCCGGGGTGAGTCCCGCCGTGCAGATGGTCTTCCAGGACCCGGTCTCCTCGCTCAACCCCCGACGCGGTGTGGGGGAGTCCATCGCCGACCCGCTGCGCGCGGGTGGGGAACGCGACGAGGGGCGCATTCGGGGGCGCGTACGGGAGTTGCTGGAGCGCGTGGGGCTCGAAGGGGCGCACTACGACCGGTACCCGCACGAGTTCAGCGGCGGGCAGCGCCAGCGCGTCGGCATCGCGCGGGCGCTCGCGGCCGAGCCGCACGCCATCGTGTGCGACGAACCGGTCTCCGCGCTCGACGTCACCACCCAGGCCCAGGTGGTCGCCCTGCTCGCCGAACTGCAACGCGAACTCGGTCTCGCCCTGGTCTTCGTGGCCCACGACCTCGCCGTCGTACGCCAGGTCAGCGACCGCGTGGCCGTGATGCGACGCGGGCGGATCGTCGAATACGGGCCCACCGACGAGGTGTACGAGTCCCCGCGGGACCCGTACACGAAGCAGCTGCTGGCCGCCGTACCGGCACTCGATCCGGAGGTCGCGGCGCGGCGCCGCACCGCCCGCCGGGCACTGGCCGTTGCCCAGCGAAACGTAACTGCTTGATCCCTTAGCGCGAGCGAACGCGATCTGCGCGGGAAAGTTACGACCGTTCACCCCTTCTGGTGGCGCGATGGACAACCGTCCGTCGCGCCACCGTCATGTCCGCATACGTTCGTCCCGCTGCGAGCCGCCGGGTCAACGGCGGCTCCCCACAAGGGAGATCGGGGGTGCACTTGTGCGCATTGGACTGCTTACGGAGGGTGGCTATCCGTATGTGAGCGGTGACGCCAGGCTCTGGTGCGACCGGCTCGTACGCGGGCTCGGGCAGCACGAGTTCGACATCTACGCGCTCAGCCGTAGCGAGCGCCAGGAGGACGAGGGCTGGATCCAACTCCCGCCGCAGGTCAGCAGGGTGCGGACGGCGCCGCTGTGGATGGCCGAGGACGACGGCGCGGTGTACGGGCGGAGGGCGCGGCGGCGGTTCGCCGAGGCGTACGGGGAGTTGGCCGCGGCGCTGTGCGAGGGGTCGGAGGCGGCGGCCGTCGGCACGGCGACTTCCGGTTCCGCGAGGGCCGCCGACGGCTCGGGGAACGCCGGCGCCGCTGAGGCGGACCGTTTCGGCAGTGCGCTGTACGAGCTCGCCGAACTCGCCCGCGACGAGGGCGGTCTGATCGGAGCACTCCGCTCCGAAGGCGCCGTACGTGCGCTGGAGTGCGCCTGTCGTGCGCCCGGCGCACTCCGTGCCGCACGCGCCGCCCGTGTGCCCGACCTGCTCACGGTCGCCGCCCATGTCGAACGGGCACTGCGTCCCCTGTCCCTCGACTGGTACGAGGGCGACGGGCTCGACTCGGTCGACCTGTGCCACGCGACGGCCGGCGGCACGGCGGCCCTGCCCGGCCTCCTCGCGCGGCACTTCTCCGGAGTGCCCCTCCTCGTCACGGAGTACGGCGTGCAGCTGCGGGCGCACTACCTCGAGTCCGCCGCCGTCGGCGACGTCCCCGCCGTACGGGCCCTGCTCGCCGCGTTCCACGGCAGGCTCACCAGCGAGGTCTACCGCGCGGCAGCGGTCATCACGCCCGGGAACACGCATGCCCGGCGCTGGCAGGAGCGGTGCGGCGCCGACCGCGCCAAACTGCGCACCGTCTATCCCGGCATGGAGGCCTCCCGCTTCGCGGAGGTGGGCGAGAGCCCGGAGACCGCCGGATACGCGGACCCGGAAACGCTGGTGTGGGTCGGCCGCATCGAACCCGCCAAGGACCTGATCTCGCTGCTGCACTCCTTCGCGGAGATCCGCAAGGACGAGCCGAAGACGCGGCTGCGGATCGTCGGAGCGCCCGCCGACGGGCCGGAGGGCGCGACCTACCTCGCCCACTGCAAGGCACTGGCCGCGCAGCTCTTCCCCGACGAGGCGACCGGCGTACACGCCGTCGGCGACAACCCGGTGTCGTTCGAGGAGATCGGCGGCCCGGAGGTCCCCAGCCTCCCGGAGGCATACGCCTCCGGAGCCGTGATCGTCCTGTCCAGCGTCGTGGAAGGCTTCCCGATCAGTCTCGTGGAGGCCATGTTCTGCGGTCGCGCCACCGTCTCCACCGACGTGGGCGCGGTCGTCGAGGTCATCGGCGGTACGGGACTTGTGGTGCCGCCGCGCAATCCGCGGGCGCTCGCCGAGGCGTGCGTGGCCCTGCTGCGCGACCCCGAGCGCCGTGGGCGCCTCGGCGCGGCCGCCCGCGCACGCGCCCTCGAACTGTTCACCGTCGAGCAGAACATCACGGCATTTCACGGCATCTACCTGGACATCGTTTCGCACTCACCGCTACGGCGCGTGGTCGTGGACGCGGCGGGCGAGCCGCTTCCCTTCGGCGTCCCGGCGGAGGCCCACGTGCCGGGCCGCTGGGCCGAGGCCCGCCTGATGCCCACGGGCCGACCGCGCTGGGCGGCGGGCGCTCCGGTGCGCGCGACGGTCCCCGTCCCCGCCGGGGAGGGCGCCTGATGAACGAACTCGGAGAGCTGAACCGGCCGGGACGCCCCAGCAGCCCTGGCGCCTGGGACGCGCGGTCGGAGGAGTGGCTTGTGACGGGGGTTGGCGAGATGGACGTTCGGGCTGAGAGGGATGCGGGGGAGCCGGCGCCGGAGGCAGGTGCGGTGGCGAGTGTGGACGCCGCGGCGGGTGTGGGTTCGGGTGCGGTGGCGGACGCGGTGGCGGACGTGTTGGCGGGTGTGGACGCGGTGGCCGAGCTGGCTGACGGATCCGGCTCGGGCGCCGGTGAGGTGACCGGGGGGCCAGGCGGGGCGCTTGGGGCGCACGAGGGTGTGGACGGTTCCGGCGTGGACGCGGACGCGGACGCGGACACAGGCGTGGGCGTGCGGGGCGTGCGCGGGGGTGCGGGTTCGGCGGTTGAGCCTGTTGACGGGGTTCGGGAGGCGTTTGGCGGGGCGCGCGACGGTGCGGGGGGCGGTGCGGCCGGCGCCGCGCGCAAGTCCGGCAGCCGACGCGGCGGCGTGGACCCGGTGAAAGCCCTGATGCACCGGCACCGGGAGCTCTGCGAGCGGGCCGTGGACCCGCTGGAGATCGCGGCGGGCCTTGAGGCGCACGGGGTGACCGACCGGACCGCCGCGCGGTTCCGGCACCGGGACGTGTTCTCGCTCGCCGAGGAGCTGTACGCCCGCGTGCCCCGTGACGGGGAGCCCGTACAGCGCTCGGTGTCCCCGGCGCGCCCAGGAGAGCGCGCCGTCTGGGCCGTGCTCGCTCTGCTGCCGGGCGCCCTGTGCGCGGCAACCGTCACGGGGCTGCGTCTCACCGAAGGGCGACCGCGCCTGGCGATCGCCGTGCTCGGCGCCCTCGCCGTGGCCCTCGGCCTGCGCATCGCTTTCCGCCGCGGCCCCCTGAACGTCACCCACCACATGACGAGCGGCACGCGCGCGTGGACGTGCTGGCTGATCGCGTACGCCCTCCTCGGCGACGGACTGCTGAGAGCGGGCGTCGAAGGTGGCCCCGACGGCCCATGGCCCCTGGCCACCGCCCCAGTACTCGCCCTTGCCCTGGCCTGCGCCCCGGCGGCCTGGTGCGCCCGCCTCTTCGCCGTCCGAGCCCGCCGCAAACTGGCCGCCAGCCGCGGTCTGGAGGAGTTCGCCTCCTCCGTAAAGCCCCTGCTCCTCGGGGTGCTCGGGCTCTTCCTGTGCACCCTCATCGGATTGCTCGCCGTGTGCGGGGCGGCGCTCGGCGAACCCGTCCCCTACGCCGGAGCCGCTGCCCTCGGCACGCTTCTCCTGCTCGCCCGGCTGCTCGCGGCACGCGGTTTCACCCACGCACCGGCCGTCGTCCTCGCCACCGCGGGCGTGGCCGAGGCCATCTCTCTTGCCACGGTCTTCGCGGGCCGCCTCCCCGGCTGTGCCTTCCTTTCCGTGCCCGTCGACACCGTCGTCGCCGCGTGGGGGCCGGGCGCCGTCCCGGCCCTGGTGTGCGGCGCCGCCACCCTCGTCCTCCTGATCCACTCCACCCGCACCCTGACCCGCGCCTCGGCCCACGCCCTCCCCGGCGGGACGGCATGAGCCGGCAACGGGTCGGCGAGTGCCACCGGCGGAGTGCCGCGCGTCGACGGGGGAGCAGCGGTGCGTGCTCCCGACGGAGTGGTCCTTGCCGCCGGTGGGCTGGTGCGCGCCGCCGGTGGAGTGGCGAGTGCCGACGGCGGGGCGGTGAGTGCGGCCGGCGGGGCGGTGAGTGTCCTGCTCCGAGTGCCGGTGGCGGTGGCGGTGGTGCCAGTGGCGGTGCCGGTGCCCGGAGCGGCCCGGGCACCGGATGCCCTGGTCCGTGGACCGTTCCCCGCCTCGGTCCACGAGCCGACCCGGGGCCTCG
This sequence comes from Streptomyces sp. NPDC050535, assembly GCF_044457665.1. Classification (NCBI taxonomy): domain Bacteria; kingdom Bacillati; phylum Actinomycetota; class Actinomycetes; order Kitasatosporales; family Streptomycetaceae; genus Streptomyces; species Streptomyces sp. NPDC050535. The sequence goes on along the minus strand of NZ_JBITHE010000007.1, from coordinate 293,481 downwards.
CCCGCCGAAAACGGCGCCGCGCGCCACGACCCGAGACCTGGCTCACGGTGTCCCCCACCGCCGTGGACCACGCCCGGAGGCCGGGGTCCACCCCCCGTCCCCGGCACATCGCTCCCGCGGGGCCGACACCGCGGGCCCTCCCCCTGACCCACGGCATCACCCGAAGGAGAACGCCAGATGATCACCTCCCGAACCGGAGAATCCGCCCCGGGAGCCGCCCGATGAGGGTCCTGCTGATCGGAGCCAACGGATACCTCGGCCGATTCGTCGCCGACAGGCTGCTCGCCGACCCGGCCGTGCAGCTCACCGCGCTCGGCCGGGGCGACGACGCCGACGTACGGTTCGACCTCGCCTCCGGCAGCCCCGGCGCGCTCACCCGTTTCCTGGACGCGGTGCACCCCGGAGTCGTCGTCAACTGCGCCGGCGCCACCCGGGGCGGCGCACGCGAACTCACCCGGCACAACACCGTCGCCGTCGCCACCGTCTGCGAGGCCCTTCGCCGCAGCGGCTGCGGAGCACGCCTCGTGCAGATCGGCTGCGGCGCCGAGTACGGACCCAGTCAGCCCGGCTCCTCCACGGCCGAGGACGCCGTGCCGCGCCCGGGCGGCCCGTACGGCGTGAGCAAGCTCGCCGCCACCGAACTCGTCCTCGGGTCCGGCCTGGACGCCGTCGTCCTACGGGTGTTCTCGCCCGCGGGGCCCAGCACCCCGGCAGGCTCCCCGCTCGGCCGGCTCGCCGAGGCCCTGCGCCGCGCCATGCAGTCCGGCGACGGCGAACTCAAACTCGGCGGACTCGGCGTCCAGCGCGACTTCATCGACGTACGCGATGTCGCCCGAGCCGTCCACGCCGCCTCGCTCTCCGCCGCCCAGGGCGTCATCAACATCGGCTCCGGCCGCGCCGTACGCCTCCGTGACGCCGCCGCCGTACTCGCCCGCGTCGCCGGCTACGGCGGCGCGCTGCACGAACTCGACGGACCTCCGAGCCCCGTCAGGCCAGTCATCGGCCACCCCCGCAGCGAACCGGACCACGCGGCCCCGGTCGCGTATCCCTATCCGGACGGCTGCGGCAGCTGGCAGCAGGCCGATGTGCGCACCGCACGCGACCGGCTCGGCTGGCGTCCCCGGATCAACCTCGAGGAATCCCTCGCCGACATCTGGATGGAGGCGGCATGCCGTATCTGACCAGTACCGCGACGGGCACCGCGAGCACCGACCTGGGCCTCGGCTTCGGCATCCCCGGCTATGCGCACCCCCTCGTCGCTCCAGTCGAATGGGCCGAACTCACCCGCCCTGGCACTCCCTTGCACTGGGTCGTCCTGAACGTGGGCAACGGCCCCGGCACCCGCCCCGACCCGCACTGCCTGGAGGCCGCCGGACGGCTGCGCAACGCGGGGATCCGGGTGCTCGGGAGCCTGGACACCGGATACGGCGCGCGCCCCTTCGGCGAGCAGGTCTCCGACGCGCACCGGTATCTCGACTGGTACCAGGTCGACGGGTTCCTGCTGGACCGCTGCCCCACCGAGCGCGCCAGACTCCCCGAGGTCCGCCGTACGGTCATCACACTCCGCGCGCTCCGCGACGGCGCGCACATCGTGTTGGGCCATGGCAGCCACCCCTACCCCGGATATGCGGAGAACGCCGACCAGTTGGTGACCTTCTCCGGCTCCTGGAGCGACTACCGCTGGTCGCAGGTCGCCGAGTGGACCGCCGACCATCCGCCCGAGCGCTTCTGCCACTTCGTGCACGGCGTACCGCGCGGTCATCTCGACGAGGCGCTGCGCATCGCCCGCTGGCAGGGCGCCTCGACGATCTACTTCACCGATCGCACGGACCGCGGCGGACGAGCAGATCCCTGGGAGACCATGCCCGGCTACTGGGACGAGATCGTCTCGCGGATCGGAACGGGTGTCTCGGAATGAAGAAGGGCGTGGCAGTGTTACGGGGAGAACAACTGTAGTGATTGACCGACCAACGGAGTCCCCGTGTCGCTGCCACCCCTGGTCGAGCCCGCCGGCGAGCTCACCGTAGACGAGGTCCGCAGGTACTCCCGCCACCTGATCATCCCCGACGTGGGCATGGACGGGCAGAAGCGGCTGAAGAACGCCAAGGTGCTCTGTGTGGGCGCCGGCGGCCTCGGATCGCCGGCGCTGATGTACCTGGCCGCGGCGGGCGTGGGCACGCTCGGCATCGTGGAGTTCGACGAGGTCGACGAGTCGAACCTGCAGCGCCAGATCATCCACAGCCAGGCGGACATCGGCCGCTCCAAGGCCCAGTCGGCCCGCGACTCCGTACTCGGCATCAACCCGTACGTGAACGTCGTCCTGCACGAAGAGCGGCTCGAAGCCGAGAACGTGATGGACATCTTCAGCCAGTACGACCTGATCGTCGACGGCACGGACAACTTCGCGACCCGCTACCTGGTCAACGACGCGGCCGTGCTCCTCAACAAGCCCTACGTGTGGGGTTCGATCTACCGCTTCGACGGTCAGGCGTCCGTGTTCTGGTCGGAGCACGGCCCCTGCTACCGCTGCCTCTACCCGGAGCCCCCGCCGCCCGGCATGGTTCCCTCCTGCGCCGAGGGCGGCGTCCTTGGCGTGCTGTGCGCGTCCATCGGCTCCATCCAGGTCAACGAGGCGATCAAGCTGCTCGCGGGCATCGGTGAGCCGCTGGTCGGCCGCCTGATGATCTACGACGCCCTGGAGATGCAGTACCGCCAGGTCAAGGTCCGCAAGGACCCGGACTGCGCGGTCTGCGGCGAGAACCCGACCGTCACCGAGCTCATCGACTACGAGGCCTTCTGCGGCGTCGTGTCCGAAGAGGCCCAGGAGGCGGCCGCCGGCTCGACGATCACTCCCAAGCAGCTCAAGGAGTGGATCGACGACGGCGAGAACATCGAGATCATCGACGTCCGCGAGATCAACGAGTACGAGATCGTCTCGATCCCCGGCGCCAAACTGATCCCGAAGAACGAGTTCCTCATGGGCACCGCCCTGGCGACCCTTCCGCAGGACAAGAAGATCGTCCTGCACTGCAAGACGGGTGTCCGCAGTGCGGAAGTCCTCGCTGTCCTGAAGTCCGCGGGCTTCGCCGACGCGGTGCACGTCGGCGGCGGTGTGATCGGCTGGGTCAACCAGATCGAGCCGGACAAGCCGGTGTACTGAGCAGTCGCTCCGCCGATGGCGGGGGTTCCGGGCACCGAGTGTGTCCGGAACCCCCGCCATCGTCATGAACAGACCTTGCCGTCCTTCGGCACCGTGCCGTTCAGCAGATAGCCGTTCACCGTGGAGTCGACACAGTCGCTCCCGCTCCCGTAGGCCCCGTGTCCCTCGCCCTTCCAGGTGAGCTCCACGCCGACACCCTTGCCCAGCTCGTCGGCCATCTTGCGGGCGCCCTCGTACGGCGTCGCCGGGTCCCCGGTGTTGCCGACGACCAGGACGGGCTCGGCCCCCGGGGCACTTACCTCCGGGTTGTCGTACTGACCCGCCACCGGCCAGTCGTGGCACCAGCCCGCCGTGTCCCAGCCCAGGAAGTCGCCGAAGACGGGTGAGATCTTCTCGAACTCGGTCAGCAGCTTCTTCGTCTCCTCGGGAGTCGGCCGCTGCTTGTCGTCCAAGCACGATATGACCCGTTGGGAATGCGTCGTCGTGCCGTAGTTCCCCGAGGAGTCACGGTCGTTGTATCCGTCGGCCAGCGACAGCAGCTCCGAACCGTCCCCGTCCTCGGCCGCGTTCAGCGCGCTGGTCAGCGTCGGCCAGCCCTGCTCGCTGTAGAGCGGCAGGACGATCCCGGTCAGGGCCAGCGTCTGGGTGAGCTTGCGTCCGGAGGAGGTCGGCAGCGGTTTCGAGTCGATCCCATCCAGCAGGTCCGCGATCTTCTGGGAGCCCCGCTTGGGGTCCTGGCCCGTGGACTTGAGGTAGTTGTCCAGGGCGCGCTGGAAGCCCAGCGTCTGGTTCTTGGCATGGCCCACGGTGTCGGCGCTCGGGTCGACGACGGCGTCCAGCACCAGGCGTCCCACGTTCTTCGGGAACAAGTGGGCGTACACACCGCCGAGTTCGGTCCCGTACGAAATGCCGAAGTAGTGCATCTTCCGGTCGCCGAGCACCTGGCGCATCAGGTCCATGTCGCGGGCCGTGTCGGTCGTCGAGACGTGCGACAGCAGCTTGCCGGCGGCCTTCTCGCAGCCCTTGCCGAAGTCGGTGGCGTCCTTGAGGAAGGCTGTCTCCTCGGCCGCGTCGTCCGGTGTGGCGTCCACCGACTCGGCGGCCTGGATGTTCTTGTCGCTGCGGCAGCGCACCCCTTCACTGGCGGCGACTCCGCGTGGGTCCCAGCTCACCAGGTCGTACCGCTCGTGGAGCTGGCCGACGGCACTCTCGTACGAGGGCATCGAGGAGACGCCCGAGCCGCCGGGGCCGCCGAAGTTGAACAGAAGCGAGCCGATGCGGTCGCTCTGGTCCCCGCTCGTCTTCGAGCGGATCAGCGCGAGGCCGATGGTCTCGCCGGCCGGCTTCGCGTAGTCGAGGGGCACCTTGAGCGTCGCGCACTGCCAGCCGTCGCCCGGCGTGGGGGAGTCGGAAGTGGCCTTGCAGCGGCCCCAGTCGAGCTTCTGCGAGGTGAGTGAGGCGGGCAGGCCGGAGGACGTTGTGGAAGAGGGCGCGGCGGCCGAGGGGCTGTCGCTGTTCTTCCCCTCGTCCTCGCCGTCGTCGGACGAGCCTCCGCCGCAGCCGGCCACCAGCAACGCGGCGGCGGCCGCGGCCGTCCACCGGGTGAATCGCGTCATGAACTTCCCCCCTCGCCCGTGGTCCGCCGGAAGTCGCGGATCACATGCACGCCATACTAGGCGTCCGCCGTCCGCCCCCGTCGCGCCCTGTGGATAACCGTTTGACCTGCGGCTTTCTACGAGCAGACGGTCCCGGCCGAGGGCACGGAGCCCTCCAGCAGATAGCCGTTGACCGCGTCCTGCACGCACTTGTTCCCGCTGTCGTACGCGCCGTGTCCCTGGCCTTTGTAGGTCAGCTCGACACCGACTCCCTCGCCCAGCGCGTCCACCATCTTCTTCGCCCCCTCGTACGGCGTCGCCGGGTCGCCGGTGTTTCCGACGACGAGGATCGGCGCCGCGCCGGAAGCGCTCACGTCGGGGTGGTCGGCGGCACCCCCCACCGCCCAGTCGGTGCAACTGACCATGCCCCAGGCCAGATAGTCACCGAACAGCGGTGAGGCGGCCCGGAACTCCGGAAGCTTCGATTCCACGTAGTCGGCGGTGTAGCGCGGCTTGTCGTCGGCGCAGTTGATGGAGATGTTCGCCGCGGTGATGTTGCTGTACCGCCCGTTCTGGTTGCGCCCGTTCATCGAGTCCGACAGCAGCATCAGCACCTTGCCGTCACCGTCGTACGCCTGCTCGAGTCCTTCCGTCAGGTACTCCCAGAAATCCTTGGAGTACAGGGCCTGCGCGATGCCGTTGGTCGCGGCGGTCTGGGTGAGCTGCCGCGGGAAGGAGCCGGGGATCGGCTTGCTGTCGAGGTCCGCCAGCAGCTTCGCGATGCGGTCCTTGACGTCCTGAGAGGTGTCGCCGATGGGGCAGTCCTCGGTCTTCGAGGTGCAGTCCTCGGCGAAGTTGTCGAGCGCGAGCTGGAAGCCCTCGGCCTGCCCGAGCGAGCCCTGCTCCGGGTTCTGCGTCGGGTCGACGACCGCGTCGAACACCGCCCGCCCCACGTTCTTGGGGAACAAGTGTGCGTAGACGCCGCCGAGTTCGGTGCCGTAGGAGATACCGAAGTAGTGCAGCTTGTCGTCGCCGAGGACCTGGCGCATCAGGTCCATGTCGCGCGCCGCGTCGGTGGTGCGCAGGTGCGGGAGGGTCTTGCCGGAGTTCTTGTCGCAGGCCGAGTTGAAACCCCTGGTGTTTTCCAGCAGCTTCTCCTGCTCGGCGGTGTCGTCCGGCGTGGCGTCCTGCTGGAAGTACTCGTCGAGCTGGTCGTCGCTCTCGCACTTCACACCGGCGCTGCGGCCGACGCCGCGCGGATCGAAGCTCACCAGGTCGTAGCGGGTGCGCAGCTTCGCGTAGTCCTCGCCGAAAGCGGGCAGCGTGGTGACGCCGGAGCCGCCGGGGCCACCGAAGTTGAACACGAGCGAACCGACACGTCTGCTCTGGTCGCCGCTCGTCGTCGCCCGGATCAGTGCGAGCCCGATCGTGTCGCCCTTGGGCTCGGCCCAGTCGAGGGGTGCCTTCAGGGTGGCGCACTGCCACTGCGTACCGCCGGGAAGAGGTGAGGGAGCGCCCCCGCCGCCCTCGGACTCGGACGGCGCCGGGCAGTCCTTCCAGCTCAGCTTCTGGGCCGTCAGATCCTCGTCCTTGGAGTCGTCGCCGCAGCCCGTCATCAAGGAGGACAACAGGACGGCGGTGACGGTCAGGGCAGCGGCACGCAGCTGGGGAGGGTTCGGCATGCTTCCCATCCTGCGGTCGTGCGGGGCGCGGCGCTCGGGGCGCGAGCCGTGTGGGTGAGGCCGCGCTGTACCGCGTACGAGGGGGCCTGAGGGGTGTGACGAGCCGTGTACCGGATGCCCCCGCACGGTGTGATGCGTCGCGTACGAGGGGCCCGCAGGCCCGGACTAGAGCGCGCCCTTGCGTGTCAGGTGGTTGAAGAAAAGCCATCCCGGCAGGACCGGAATCCACAGTGTCAGCAGTCGGTACAGGAGTACGGCGGGTGCCGCGACCTCCTTCGGGAGGCCGACGGCGATCAGACCTACCGTGAGGGTCGCCTCGACCGCGCCGACGCCTCCGGGGGTCGGCGCGGCGGAGCCGAGCGCGTTGCCGGCGAGGAAGACGACGGCGACGCTTGCGAGGCTGAGGCTGGCGGTCTCCTCGTGGCCGAACGCGCGGATCGACGCGTCCAGACACATCACGAAACAGGCGGTGAGCAGCAGCATGCCGCCGATGCCGGTGATCAGCTTCTGCGGCCGCTGAAGCACGTCGAGCATGCGCGGCACGACACCCGCGAACAGTGACCTCACGCGCGTGGAGACGAATTTGCGCAGGAAAGGCACCGACGTCACCACGAGGACCAGTACGGCGACGGTGAGCAGCCCGGCGATGACCGTTCGGGAGGGCGAGAGGGAGGGTGTCTTCTCGGTGCCGGTCAGATAACCGAAGGAGAGCAGCATCAGGATGTGGCAACCGAGTCCGAACAGCTGTGAGGCGCCGACGCTCGCCACCGCGAGGCCGGGCCGCACCCCGGAGCGCTGCAGGAAGCGCGTGTTCAGGGCCACACCGCCGACCGCGGCGGGTGCCACGATCTTCACGAAGGAGCCCGCCACCTGCGCCGCCACGGTGCGCAGGAAGGGCACCCGCTCGGGCACGAAGCCGAGCAGGCTCATCGCGGCCGCGAAGTAGCTCAGCGCCGAGAACAGCACCGCCGCGGCGACCCAGCCCCATTCGGCGTCGTCGAAGAGGGTGCCGAACTCGATATGGGTGAGCTGCGTCAGCAGGAAGTACGCGCCGAACGCGCCGGCGATGAAACTGAGCAGCGTGCGCGGCCGGACGCGTTCGAGGCGGACCGGTTCGACCGGCGCCTGCGGCCTGATCAGCAGCACCTGGTGGCGGATCTGGGTGAGCAGATCCTCCTCGCGCGCCTCGTCCAGCGCATCGTCGATCGCGCGCTTCTCGGCCCGCTGCTCCGCGCGCACGGCCTTCTTGTCCGGCTTTTCAAGTACGGGCGCGGTGTCTTCCTTGGTTTCCTCGGCGCGGGCGAGTCTGTCCTGCCGGGAGGCCTCCAGCACCGCCTCGCGCTCGCGCTGGGCGCGTTCCCTGGCGAGTTTGCGCAACGTCGCGCGCGTGGAGCGCGTCAGGGCGATGGGCTGGAGCATCGGCAGACAGTCGGCGACCGTGTCCGGGCCGAGTACGCCGACCGCCGAGGCCACCGCGCGCTCGGCGCCCACGCGCAGCCCCAGCGTGGTGACCAGCTGGGCGATGTCCACGCGCAGCAACAGGTCTCCGGCGGCGATCTCGCCGCCGCGCAGATCGGTGAGGATCACCGTGCCGGAACGATCCACCAGAATCGCGTCACCCGCGAGCCTGCGGTGAGCGATGCGCCGCGACTGAAGCGCCTGCACCTGATGCCAGGTGTCGCGCAGGAGCTCGTCGGTGATGAGCTCGTCGGGCAGCGAGTCGAGGGTGTTGCCACCGGTGTGCTCGTAGACGAGCATCACGGCGTCCGGGCCGAGTTCCGAGGTCGCGATCAGCTTGGGCGCGTTGGCCCCGGCGGCGATGGCCGCGTAGGCGAGGAGCGCCTCCTGTTCGAGGGCCTGGCGCAGGGACTGGAGGCTGCGTCGGGTGGTGATGCCGCGCAGCGTGAGCCGCCGCCACACGCGGTAGAAGAAGCCCTGCGCCTGCTGCTCGCGGTCGACCACCGTGACGTCCAGGGGTGGGCCGTCCTCCAGGGTGACGAAGTAGCGCCGGCCGCGGTCGCCGTTCTCCGTGGCGGCCTCATGAGTCTCCTCGCGGGCCGCCGTCACCGGGTGGAAGCCGACATGCCGCAGGCCCGCCATCAGCGTCCGCCCGGTGGGCCGCACGTTCGGCGAGCCGACCGCGTACAGCGTCCCGTAGGCGACGGCCCAGCCGATCAGCACCGTCAGGATGATGGAGAACGGCGTCGTGTAGCCGGTGACAAGCATCGAGAAGGCGTCGAGGAGCAGTACCACCCACAGCACCGCACGCCAGCGCGGTCTGCGGGACATGCCTACGGCAGTCATGTACGCGATGACCGGTGCGAGATAGCCGTGCACCGGGTCGGTGAGGGCGTGGATGTCGCCCGGTGAGGGCTGGGTGAGCGCTTCCTGGATGGAGTCCGGGGCCCCCTTCGCGACCCACAGATCGGTGGCGAGCGTCACTCCGTGCGCGAGGACCGCGGCGAGGACGCCGTCGGCGATGCGCAGCCCGTCACGCTTGATCAGCCGCTCGATCGCGAACGCGACCGGCACCAGGAGGATCGCGATACTCGACGCCAGACCAGCGATCTTGATCAGCAGATCGGGTGCCTGGCCCGTGCCCTTGTTGATGTCCTGTTCGAGCCCCGACGTGGTGCCGTGCGCGAACGCGGCGATGGCCAGCAGCAGCACGATCGCGAGGACCCCGACCAGCAGGCGCATCAGATCCGACGGACGGTGCACGCGCGCGGGGAGCAGCGGTTCGTCGCCCTCGACCTCGTCGCTGTGGACCTCGTCCGTGCAGTCGCCGGCCTGTTCGTCCCGCTTCTTCTCGTCGGCTTCGGCGGTGTCAGGGCGCGACGGGGCCTCGGAGGTGCCCTCCGTGTCTTCGGGGTGCACGTCCTGCTGCCTCATCGACTCTTCTTGATCTCGTATCACCGGTCACCGCCTGCACGATGGTGGCATGCTCCACCGACACACGGGGGCATCAGGGTGCAAATGCGGGGGCGCACAGTCTGCCCCAAGCGTCGCCTCGGGGCGAGGAATACGCACAGTCGTCACCCCGTCGCATTGTCGGTGGGGTGGTGCAGGATGGGGCGGATGAGCGAGGAGAGCCTTCCGGCCGACGACCTGCCGGAGTACGCGGAGCGGGTCCTTGAGGTCGCCGAGCTGATCCCGTCCGGGCGCGTGATGACGTACGGGGATGTCGCCGAATGGCTGGAGGAGGGCGGGCCGCGCCAGGTGGGCCGGGTGATGGCCCTCTACGGAGGAGCGGTTCCGTGGTGGCGCGTCACACGGTCGGACGGTGTGCTTCTCCCGGGCCACGAACTCGAGGCCTTGGCCCGCTACCGCGCGGAGGGCACGCCCTTGAAGGAGGCGAGCAGAGCCTCCCAGGGACATCTGCCGCGCGTCGACATGAGACGGGCGCGATGGGACGGCGGCGAACGTGCGGAGGGTCACACCTGACAGCTTCCGGTATTCGACGGGCGCGGGGGGAACCTGTGGCCCGTACGGGGGAAGTACGGCACGTCCCCGACATGCCGTACGTTCGAGGAACGGGGGACGCACGGGGCCTGCGGGAAGAAGGGGAAGTCCTCCTTCCACGGTGCTCACCGGCGTAGCGTCGACGACGCCCATCTCTCTCACCCCACGGCCACCGCCCCGAACGCGCGACACGTCAGGGACTTGCCGCCCGACCACCACTCCCGCGACGACGGTGCTCAGCGCCGACAGTGACGATCCCCAGCACAACCACCAGGACCGGCGAACCACGTGAGCTCCTCTTCCTCCACCAGGCGCCTGTCGCACCCCCAGGTGCGACAGGGGACCCGTGGCGCGTACCGACTGGTGCGTACCCCGCCGGTCCGGGTGGATCCCCCTCGTCTTGACGCGGGACAGCGCTCGGTGGTTGACCACGAGGACGGCCCGTTGCTCGTCCTCGCAGGTCCGGGCACGGGAAAGACGACCACCCTGGTCGAGTCCGTGGCCGGCCGGATCGCACGGGGCGGCGACCCGGAGCGGATCCTGGTGCTGACCTTCAGCAGGAAGGCCGCCGTCGAGCTGCGCGACCGCATGGCGCTGCGCATAGGCGCCGCACGCGCCCCCCAGGCGACCACTTTCCACTCCTTCTGCTACGCCCTTGTCCGCGCCCACCAGGACAGCGACCTGTTCGTGGAGCCCCTCCGGCTGTTGTCGGGTCCTGAACAGGACGTCGCCGTGCGCGAGCTGCTCGCGGGCCAGCCCAACCTGGAGCGCCTCGGTCTCGCGCATGTGCGCTGGCCGGACGACCTGCGTGCCTGTCTGACCACACGCGGCTTCGCCGACGAGGTCCGCGCGGTCCTCGCCCGCAGCCGCGAGCTGGGCCTGAGTCCCGACGCCCTGGACGCCTTCGCCGCGCGCATCGGCCGCCCCGACTGGGGCGCCGCCGCGGCCTTCCTCGCCGAGTACCTCGACGTTCTCGACATGCAGGGAGTGCTCGACTACGCGGAACTCGTCCACCGCGCGGTGCTGCTCGCCGGCCGCTCCGGTGTCGCCGAACGCCTGGCCGCGCAGTACGACGCCGTCTACGTCGACGAGTACCAGGACACCGACCCGGCGCAGGTACGACTGCTGCGGGCCCTCGCGGGCGGTGGCCGTACCCTCGTGGCCTTCGGCGACCCCGACCAGTCGATCTACACCTTCCGGGGCGCCGACGTGAACGGCATCCTGGACTTCCCCGACGCCTTCCCGCGCGTGGACGGCGGCCCGGCGCCGGTCGAGGTCCTCAGGACGTCCCGCCGCTCGGGCGCCACCCTGCTGGGCGCCACCCGGCTGCTCACCCAGCGCATGCCGCTGACCCGCCTTCCGTCGGAGAAGGTCCGGGCCCACCGGGAGCTGTCCCCGGTGCGGGGCGGGGGCGAGATCGAGGTCTGCACCTACCCGACCCCCGGCACGGAACTGGACAACATCGCCGACATCCTGCGCCGAGCCCACCTGGAGGACGGCGTCCCCTGGGGCGAGATGGCCGTCCTGGTGCGTGCCGGTTCCCGCACGATTCCGACGATCCGACGGACGCTCACCGCGGCCGGAGTGCCGCTCGACATCGACGGCGACGATCTGCCGCTGCGGCACGAACCGGCGGTCGCACCGTTGCTGACGGCGCTGCGGGCGGTGGCGCGGGCGGAGCGGGGCGCGGATGTCGATGCCGACTCCGGTGCCGGTATGGACGTACCCGGCGAGGACGCGGCAGGAGACGTACCCGGCGAGGACGCCGCGGGAGACGTGCCTGCCGAAGAAGACGCATCACCGGAAGCTGCATCCCAGGTAGCCGCACCCCGAGAAGACGCATCGCCGGATCAAGCCGACAGCGCAGACTCGCACGAGCCGCACGAGCCGCACGAGCCGCACGAGCCGCACGAGCCGCACGAGCCGCACGAGCCGCACGAGCCGGCTGGATCGGCTGAGTCGGACCCGGAGCCGGAGACCCCCTGGCTCGACACCGAGACCGCCCTGTCTCTGCTCGCCTCGCCCCTCGCGAGCATGGACGCCGCCGACCTGCGGCGCCTGGGCCGCGCGCTGCGCGAGGAGGAGCGCGCCGGGGGAAACCACGTGCCGGCGCCCTCCGACGTACTGCTCGCCCGCGCGCTGGCCGAGCCGGAGCGGCTCGTCGCGCACGATCCGGTGTACGCCCGCGGCGCCCAGCGACTCGGCGCGCTGCTGCGGAAGGCGCGGGAGCGCCTCGCGGGCGGCGGGACTGCCGAGGAGGCGCTCTGGGACCTGTGGGAGGGCACACCGTGGCCACAGCGTCTGGAGCGGGCCGCCCGGCGCGGCGGCGCGGCCGGGCGCAACGCCGACCGCGATCTCGACGCCGTGTGCGCGCTCTTCGCGACCGCGACCCGCGCCGAGGAACGCATCGGCGGCCGCGGCGCCCTCAACTTCCTGGAGGAGATCGAGGCCCAGGACATCGCCGCCGACACGCTCACCCGCAGGGCCGTACGCCCCGACGCCGTGCGTCTGATGACCGCGCACCGTTCCAAGGGCCTGGAGTGGCGCCTCGTCGTCGTGGCGGGCGTCCAGGAAGGTCTGTGGCCGGACCTGCGCCGCCGCGGCTCCCTGCTGGAGGCCGACCGCATCGGACGCGACGGCCTCGCCGAACCCCTCACGCCCGGAGCGCTCCTCTCCGAAGAGCGCCGCTTGTTCTACGTGGCCGCCACGCGCGCGCGTGAACGCCTCGTCGTCACCGCGGTGAAGGCCCCAGCCGACGACGGTGACCAGCCCTCCCGCTTCCTCACCGAACTCGGCGTGGAGCCCAAGGACGTCACCGGCCGCCCGCGCCGCCCGCTGTCCGTCGCCGCGCTGGTCGCCGAGCTGCGCGCCACGACCGTGGATCCGCGCGTCTCCGACACCCTCAGGCAGGCCGCGGCCCGCCGCCTGGCCAAACTCGCCGCGCTCGGCGACGAGGACGGCCGCCCCCTGGTCCCGTCCGCGCACCCCTACCGCTGGTGGGGCCTGTACGAGCCGACCGAGAGCAAGATCCCGCTGCGCGACCGCGACCAGCCCGTCGTGCTCTCCGGAAGCGCTCTCGACCAGCTCGCCAACACCTGCGCCCTCCAGTGGTTCCTCGGGCGCGAGGTGAAGGCCGACGCGCCCGCGACCGCGGCCCAGGGCTTCGGCAACGTGGTGCACGTCCTCGCCGACGAGGTCGCCTCCGGACGTACCCCGGCCGATCTCGCCGTCCTCATGGAGCGCCTCGACTCCGTGTGGAACGCGCTCGCCTTCGACGCGCCCTGGAAGTCCACGCAGGAGAAGGAGCACGCGCGCGTGGCACTCGAACGCTTCCTGAAGTGGCATGTGATGGACCGCACCGGGCGCACGCCGGTGGCCAGCGAGCACGACTTCGACGTGACCCTCGAAGCGGGCGACTACGAAGTACGCATCCGCGGTTCCATGGACCGCGTCGAGACGGACACCGAAGGCCGCGCCTACGTGGTCGACTTCAAGACCGGCAAGCAGGCGCCGAGCGCCGCCGAGGTGGCGCACCACCCGCAACTCGCCGTCTACCAGCTCGCCATCAGCGAGGGCGCCGCCGATGACGCCTTCGACGGCGTACGGCCCGACCCGGGCGGCGCCGAACTCGTCCAGCTGCGCCAGGGTGCCGCCAAGAAGAACGGCGGCGAGACCCTTCCCAAGGTGCAGGCGCAGGCGCCGCTGGAGGGCGAGTGGGTCGGCGACCTGCTCGCCACCGCGGCTGGCAAGGTCCTCGACGAGCGGTTCTCACCGTCGACCGGTCAGCACTGTACGCACTGCGCGTTCCGGGCGTCGTGCAGCGCGCGGCCCGAAGGGCGGCAGGTGGTCGAGTGACTCGGGCGGGCGTCCGAGCCGAGTGACGCCGGCGCGGAGACTGCTGCGACGTGCGTGACGTATCGCACCACCCCTGGTGACCAGCGCATCCTCCGGCCCCACGGCCGATATGGCCCCCGTTGTCAGTGCGCGCCGCTAGCCTCTCTCACGTGCCAGCCCGTATCACCGACCCCGAGCAGCTCAAAGAGCTCCTGGGCATCCCGTTCACCCCGGAGCAGACGGCCTGCATCACCGCACCGCCCGCCCCGCAGGTGATCGTGGCCGGAGCCGGTTCGGGCAAGACCACGGTGATGGCGGCACGAGTCGTGTGGCTGGTCGGCACCGGACAGGTCGCCCCCGAGCAGGTCCTCGGCCTGACGTTCACGAACAAGGCGGCCGGCGAACTCGCCGAGCGGGTCCGGAAGGCGCTGATCAGGGCCGGCGTCACCGACCCCGACGTGATCGACCCGGACAACCCGCCGGGCGAGCCGGTCATCTCCACGTACCACGCCTTCGCGGGCCGTCTGCTGACCGACCACGGCCTGCGTATCGGCCTCGAACCGACGTCCCGCCTGCTGGCCGACGCCACCCGCTACCAGCTCGCCGCGCGCGTGCTGCGCGAGGCGCCGGGACCCTACCCGTCGCTCACCCGCTCCTTCCCCGACCTGGTCGGCGACCTCCTCACGCTCGACTCGGAGCTCGCCGAACACCTCGTACGCCCCGAGGACCTGCGCGCGTACGACGCCGAACTGCTGCGGTCCCTGGAGAGCGGCAAACTCACCAACGCGGAGCTGCGCAAGGTCCCCGACGCGGCCGCGGCCCGACGTGAACTCGCCGAGCTGGTGGGCCGCTACCGGGCGGCCAAGCGCGAACGCGACCTCCTCGACTTCGGCGACCAGATCGCCCTGTCCGCCACGCTGGCCCGCACCCGCCCCGAAGTCGGAACGATCCTGCGCGACGAGTTCCGAGTGGTCCTGCTGGACGAGTATCAGGACACCTCCGTGGCCCAGCGCGTCCTGCTCGCCGGTCTCTTCGGCGGGGGCACCGGCCACCCGGTGACCGCGGTCGGCGACCCCTGCCAGGCCATCTACGGCTGGCGGGGAGCCTCCGTCGCCAACCTCGACGACTTCCCCGAGCACTTCGCGCACCCCGACGGCCGCCTCGCGGCCCGCCAGGCACTCAGCGAGAACCGCCGCAGCGGTGGCCGCCTCCTGGACCTCGCCAACGGCCTCGCCGTGCCCCTGCGCGCCATGCACGCGGGCGTGGAGGCCCTCCGCCCCGCCCCCGGAGCCGAGCGCGACGGCCTGGTCCGCTGCGCGCTGCTGAGCACCCACGCCGAGGAGCTCGACTGGCTCGCCGACTCGATCGCCCATCTCGTACGCACCGGAAAGGCGCCCGGCGAGATCGCGGTCCTGTGCCGCACCGCGACCGACTTCGCCGAGATCCAGGGCGCGCTCGTCGCCCGCGACATCCCCGTCGAGGTGGTGGGCCTCTCCGGGCTGCTGCACCTCCCCGAGGTCGCCGACCTCGTCGCCGTCTGCGAGGTCCTCCAGGACCCCGGCGCCAACGCCTCCCTCGTACGCCTGCTCACCGGACCGCGCTGGCGCATCGGCCCGCGCGACCTGGCCCTCCTGGGCAGGCGCGCCCGCCTTCTCGTGACCCACGCGCGCGTGGGCGCCGACGACGACCCGGACCGCCGGCTCGCCGCGGCCGTCGAGGGGGTCGACCCGGCCGAGGTGATATCGCTCGCGGACGCGCTCGACACGTTCCTGGAGACGCCCATGGAGACCGGAGGTGACGACGACGGACTGCCCTTCTCACCGGACGCGCGGGTGCGGTTCGCCCGTCTCGCCGCCGAGCTGCGCGATTTGCGCCGTTCGCTCGCCGATCCGCTGATGGACGTCCTGCACCGGGTGCTCGCCGTCACCGGCCTGGAGGTCGAACTCTCCGCGTCCCCGCACGCGCTGGCCGCCCGGCGACGCGAAACACTGTCGAACTTCCTGGACGTCGCCGCGTCCTTCGCCGCGGGCGACGGAGAGGCGACCCTGTTGGCCTTCCTCGGCTTCCTGAGGACCGCCGCGCAGTACGAGAAAGGCCTCGACAACGCCCTCCCCGGCGGCGAGAACACCGTCAAGGTCCTCACCGCGCACAAGTCCAAGGGCCTGGAATGGGACGTCGTCGTGGTCCCCGGCCTCGTCACCGGCACCTTCCCCAGCACCCAGGGCCGCGAGAAATGGACGGCCCAGGGCAAGGTCCTTCCGCACGAGCTGCGCGGGGACGCCGACACCCTGCCCGACATCGACACCTGGGACGCCAGGAGCATGAAGGCCTTCCACGAGGCCATGAAGGACCACCAGCACACCGAGGAACTCCGCCTCGGCTACGTCACCTTCACCCGCCCCCGCTCGCTCCTGATCGGCTCCGGCCACTGGTGGGGTCCCTCCCAGAAGAAGCCACGCGGCCCTTCGGACTTCCTGCACGCCCTGTACGAGCACTGCGCGGCCGGACACGGAGAGATCGAGGCCTGGGCCGACGAGCCCGCCGAGGACGACGAGAACCCCGCCCTCCACGAGGCGTCCGCCGACCACGCCTGGCCGCTCCCGCTCGACGACGCGGCACTCCGGCGCCGCCGCGCGGCCGCGGAGACCGTACTCGCCCACCTGGAGCGGGTCGCGTCCCACGACGAGGCCCACCCAGGGGCCGTCCACGGCTCGGCCCTGGCCGTGTCCCCGTCCTCGTCCTCGACCTCGCTCTCGTCCTCGTACGAAGACCCCGAGTGGCCGCCTCCGCCCGAGGACGACGAACCCCCGGACCTCGCGGAGGACAACGGCTCCGACTGGGACGCCTGGACCGCGGACCGCCCGACGGTTCCGCACCAGGCACCGCCCCCCGAGGCCCGTCCCCACCCCGAGGACCCGGCGCGCCTCACCCCCGAGGAATCCCGCACGCTCGCCTCCTGGGACCGCGACCTGGACGCGCTCACCGGGGAGCTCCTGCGCGCCCGGGCCGGCGTCACGGACGTCCCCCTGCCCTCGTCGCTCACCGCGTCGCAGGTGCTGCGCCTGGCCGCCGACCCGGACGGCTTCGCGCAGGAACTGGCCCGCCCCATGCCGCGCCCGCCGCAACCCGCCGCACGCCGCGGAACCCGGTTCCACGCGTGGGTGGAATCCCGCTTCGAGGAGCTGCGGCTGCCCATGCTGGAGCCAGAGGACCTGCCGGGGAGTGAGGCCGAGATCGCCGACGAACGCGACCTGGAGGGTCTGAAGGACGCCTTCGAACGCAGTCCGTACGCACACCGCACTCCCTACCGCGTCGAGGTTCCCTTCCAGCTCGCCATCGCCGGACGCGTCGTACGCGGCCGTATCGACGCGGTCTACAGGGAGGCCGACGAAACTGTCCCCGGGCAGGACGGTGACGGCCACACGTACGAGATCGTGGACTGGAAGACCAGCCGCGGTCGCACCGCGGACCCCCTCCAGCTCGCCGTCTACCGCCTCGCCTGGGCGGAGCAGCGCGGTGTGCCCCTGGAGTCGGTCGGAGCGGCGTTCCTGTACGTCCGCAGCGGGGAGGTCGTCAGACCGGACGGCCTCCCGGACCGGGCCGCACTGGAGCGGCTGCTCATGGAGGGTCCACAGGAAGAGGCGTCCGGGGAACCGCCGGACGAACACGCCTCCGTGGGCGGCTAGGCTCGTGAGCATGAGCAAGCCCGTTGACAACGCCGTCAGCACCGTCCGTACGTACATCCAGAACCACCGCGCCGCCTTTCTCGACGATCTCGCGGAGTGGCTGCGCATCCCCTCGGTGTCGGCTCAGCCCGACCACGCCGCGGACGTACGGCGCAGCGCCGACTGGCTTGCCGCCAAACTCCGGGAGACCGGCTTTCCCACCGTCGAGGTCTGGGCCACCGACGGCGCCCCGGCCGTATTCGCCCACTGGCCCTCCGAGGACCCGGAAGCCCCGACCGTTTTGGTCTACGGCCACCACGACGTGCAGCCGGCCGCCCGGGAGGACGGCTGGGACACCGAGCCCTTCGAGCCGGTGATTCGCGGAAAACGCCTCCACGCGCGCGGGGCGGCCGATGACAAGGGCCAGGTGTTCTTCCACACACTCGGAGTCCGTGCCCACCTCGCCGCGACCGGGCGCACCGCTCCCGCCGTCCACCTCAAGCTCCTCATCGAGGGCGAGGAAGAATCCGGCTCCCCGCACTTCCGTGACCTCGTCGAGGCGCGTGCGGAGCGCCTCGCGGCCGACGCCGTGATCGTCTCCGACACCGGTATGTGGTCCGAGGACACCCCCACGGTGTGCACCGGCATGCGCGGCCTCGCGGAGTGCGAGATCGAGCTGTACGGGCCCGACCAGGACATCCACTCCGGATCCTTCGGCGGCGCCGTGCCCAACCCGGCCACCGCCGTCGCCCGCCTCGTCGCCGCCCTGCACGACGAGCACGCGCGCGTGGCCGTACCCGGCTTCTACGAAGGCATCACCGAACTCACCGACCAGGAGCGCGAACTCTTCGCCGAGCTGCCCTTCGACGAGTCCCAGTGGCTGCGCACGGCCAGGTCGACGGCCTCCTACGGGGAGGCCGGACACACCACTCTGGAGCGCGTCTGGGCCCGTCCGACCGCCGAGGTCAACGGCATCGGCGGCGGTTACCAGGGCCCCGGCAGCAAGACGATCATCCCGGCGTCGGCGATGGTGAAGCTCTCCTTCCGGCTGGTCGCGGGACAGGACCCCGACCACATCGAGAAGGCCGTACGGGAGTGGGTCGCCGAGCAGGTGCCCGCGGGTATCCGGCACGAGATCACGTTCGGAGCGGCCACCCGCCCCTGTCTGACGCCCCTGGAGCACCCCGCCCTGAAGTCCGTCGTACGTGCCATGAGCCGCGCCTTCGAACAGCCCGTCCGCTTCACGCGTGAGGGCGGCTCGGGGCCCGCGGCCGACCTTCAGGAAGTCCTTGGCGCTCCCGTGCTCTTCCTGGGCATCTCCGTCCCGTCCGACGGCTGGCACGCCCCCAACGAGAAGGTCGAACTCGATCTCCTTCTGAAGGGCGTCGAAACCGCCGCCTACCTGTGGGGCGATCTGGCCGAGAGCTGGCGCGAGGCACACTGAAGAAGGCATCCCCGAAGAAGGCGATCAACGCCCTGAACAGCCCCCTCCGCACCCGCCCTGCTGAATCGCCCGCCGAAACAACCGTTACACCGGGGGAGTTGGAAGCACCCGTGACCACCTGGACCGACCACACCGCCGACCGTCCCATCTCGCTCACCGCGCCGAGCGGCATCGACCGGGCCGCCCACCACCGGCTCGACGAGGCCTGGCTCGCCGCGGCGTGGAGCCACCCCACCACCCGCGCCTTCGTGGTCTCCGGCGGCCAGGTCCTGATAGACGAGACGGCGGAGGGCGCCACCGAACTGCTGATGACCCCCTCCTTCGAGGCACCGCTCACCGAGGCACACCGCTACTTCCTGGGCACGGACGACGACGGTGTGAGCTACTTCGCACTCCAGAAGGACACGCTCCCCGGCCGCATCGACCAGTCGGCCCGCCCGGCGGGCCTGCGCGAAGCGGGACTTCTGCTCTCTCCCCGCGACGCCGGCCTCATGGTGCACGCGGTCGCCCTGGAGAACTGGCAGCGGCTCCACCGCTTCTGCTCGCGCTGCGGCGAACGCACCGTCATCGCGGCAGCCGGCCACATCCGCCGCTGCCCGGCCTGCGGTGCCGAGCACTATCCGCGCACCGACCCGGCCGTGATCATGGCGGTCACGGACGACGAGGACCGCATCCTGCTCGGCCGCCAGGTGCACTGGCCGGAGGGGCGCTTCTCCACGCTCGCCGGCTTCGTCGAGCCCGGTGAGTCCATCGAGCAGTCGGTGCGCCGCGAGGTCTTCGAGGAGGCAGGCATCACGGTCGGCGAGGTCGAGTACGTCGCCAGCCAGCCCTGGCCTTTCCCCTCCAGCCTCATGCTGGGCTTCATGGCCCGTGCAGTCTCGTCCGAGATCAACGTCGACGGCGAGGAGATCGAAGAGGCCCGCTGGTTCTCCCGCGAAGACCTGCGGGCCGCCTTCGAGTCCGGGGAGGTGCTGCCTCCCTACGGAATCTCGATTGCGGCCCGCCTGATCGAGCTCTGGTACGGCAAGCCCCTGCCGACCCGGGGGGCGACCGCCTGACGCGGACTAGGCGCCGATCTTCTGCTTGACCTGGGCCAGGGACGGGTTCGTCAGCGTCGAACCGTCCGGGAAGAGAACGGTGGGAACCGTCTGGTTTCCGCCGTTCGCCTTCTCCACGAACGCCGCGGACTGCGGGTCCTGCTCGATGTTGATCTCGTCGTACGTGATGCCCTCGCGGTCCATCTGGCTCTTCAGCCGGCGGCAGTAGCCGCACCACGTGGTGCTGTACATCGTCACAGTGCCCGGCATGTCGAATGCGCTCCTTCACGGCGTCGGGGGTGCGTGGTCGCGTCTGTGGAACGTACGTGGCCTGGCAGCCATTCCCGTGTGAGTACGTCGCGAGCGCGACGCCTGCCGTGGCCCGCGGGAGGTGACGCCTGCCGCGTTAGTACGACTACGAGTGCTCCCCTGTGGACAACCGGCTCACCTGTCCCTGGCGACCTGGCAGCATGGCGGGGTGACAGCAGCAACGCACTCCACCCTCTTCCCGCAGGTTCCGGACACGGCCGACGCGGTGCTCGACGGGCTCGACCCCGAGCAGCGCGAGGTCGCCACCGCTCTGCACGGACCGGTGTGCGTGCTGGCGGGCGCCGGCACGGGCAAGACCCGGGCGATCACCCACCGCATCGCCTACGGAGTGCGCGCCGGGATCCTCCAGCCCTCCAGCGTGCTGGCCGTCACGTTCACCAACCGCGCCGCGGGCGAGATGCGCGGCCGCCTCCGGCAGCTCGGCGCCGGTGGCGTCCAGGCCCGCACCTTCCACTCGGCCGCGCTGCGCCAGCTCCAGTACTTCTGGCCGAAAGCGGTCGGCGGCAGCCTGCCCCGGCTCGTCGACCGCAAGATCCAGCTCGTCGCCGACGCGGCGGCCGCCTGCCGCATCCGCCTGGACCGGGGCGAACTGCGAGATGTCACCGCCGAGATCGAGTGGTCCAAGGTCACCCAGACGATCCCCGCCGACTACGCGGCCGTCGCCGCCAAGGTCGGCCGCGAGGCCCCCCGGAACCCTGCTGAGATCGCCCAGCTCTACGGGACCTACGAAGACCTCAAGCGTGACCGCGGGGTCATCGACTTCGAAGACGTCCTGTTGCTGACGGTCGCCGTGCTTCAGGACCGCCACGACATCGCGGAGCAGGTCCGAGCCCAGTACCAGCACTTCGTGGTCGACGAGTACCAGGACGTCAGCCCCCTCCAGCAGCGACTGCTGGACCTGTGGCTCGGTGAGCGCGACAACCTCTGCGTCGTCGGAGACGCCAGCCAGACGATCTACTCGTTCACTGGTGCAACTCCTGACCACCTTCTCGACTTCCGTAACCGCCACCCCGGAGCCACCGTCGTCAAGCTCGTGCGCGACTACCGCTCCTCGCCCCAGGTGGTCCACCTCGCCAACGGCCTGCTCGCACAGGCACACGGCCGGGCCGCCGAACACCGCTTGGAGCTGATCTCCCAGCGGGCCGCCGGCCCCGAACCCGTCTACGCCGAGTACACGGACGAACCCGCCGAGGCCGAGGGCGCCGCCCGCCGCATCCGCGACCTCATCGCCTCCGGCGTCCCCGCGGGCGAGATCGCGATCCTGTTCCGAACGAACTCCCAGTCCGAGCTGCACGAACAGGCGCTCGCGGACGTCGGGGTGCCCTACCAGCTGCGTGGCGCCGAGCGGTTCTTCGACCGCCCCGAAGTACGCAAGGCGGGCGCCGCCCTGCGCGCTGCGGCCCGGTTCGGAGGCAACGACTCCCTCCTCGACGACGTCATCGACCTGCCCTCACAGGTCCGTGCGGTGCTGTCGGGCGAAGGATGGACCAACCAGCCCCCCGCCGGCTCCGGCGCGGTCAGAGAGCGCTGGGAATCGCTGGCCGCCCTCGTCCACCTCGCCCACGACTTCGCCGCGGCCAAGGAGGGCGCCACCCTCGGTGACCTGGTCGCGGAACTCGACGAACGCGCGAGCGCCCAGCACGCGCCGACCGTCCAGGGCGTCACCCTCGCCTCCCTGCACTCCGCCAAGGGGCTGGAGTGGGACGTCGTCTTCCTGGTCGGCGTCGCCGAGGGCATGATGCCGATCACCTACGCAAAGACCGACGAGCAGATCGAGGAGGAACGCCGCCTCCTCTACGTCGGCGTCACCCGAGCCAGAGAGCACCTCTGTGTCTCCTGGGCCCTGTCCCGCTCACCCGGCGGACGGGCCAACCGCCGGCCCAGCCGCTTCCTCGACGGGCTGCGCCCCGGCTCGGTCACGACGGCGGGCCGCAGCGGTGGCGGTGGTCCGGGAGGCATCGAGCGCGGTATCGGAAGCAGTGGTGGCACGGTCGTTCGGAGATCGGTGCGCACCCCTGCCCGCTGCCGGGTCTGCGGCCGCACTCTGACCGACGCCGGTGAGATGAAACTGATGCGCTGTGAGGAATGCCCGTCCGACATGGACGAGGGCCTCTACGAGCGGCTGCGGGAGTGGCGAGAGGTGCAGGCGCAGCGCAGTGGGCAGCCCGCGTTCTGCGTCTTCACCGACAAGACACTGATGGCGATCGCCGAGACCGTGCCCGACGACTCGGGCGAGCTGGCAAGGATCCCTGGCGTCGGAGTCCGCAAGCTGAACCGCTTCGGCACCGATGTTCTGGCCATCTGTGCAGGCCAAGACGTTCCTGGGGGCGAAGAAGGTGACTGACCCAAACTCGTCGAAAAAATAGTTTGCGCATGCCCCGGCAATCCCCATAGGTTCTAAACACGGAACGGCGGCCTTCTCCGAGGCCAGGGTTCCGTGCTGTACTTAACAACCGTCGGACCGGCTCACCCCCGGTTCCCCTAGACGCCGAGAGGAGGCGATTCCAGTGATCAGCATCAACGCCAGCTTCGTCAACACCGCCAAAATGACCGATCCCTCGGTCGTCTCCACGTGCCTGCTCGGCGTCTCGTACCTGGGCACCGGTCTGTCCGGCGTTCCTGCCGTCCGGCCGGCGTCCTCCGTGTCTCTCTCGGGTCTTCCCATCCGTGAGCGCAATGAGCGACCGATTCAGGCACTGGAAGCAGCAGTAGTGGCAGAGGCGCGTGCCTACGCCGCTGCGGCGGCCAGTGCCGGATCCCTGAAGCAGAGCGAGCAGCACCACACGATGTGGGCCTTCCGTGGGCCTGAACCCTGGAGTGATCCAGCCTGATTCTCGATCAGGCCGGCGCCTTCAGGGCCGCGGAACCCCACCCGGGATCCGCGGCCCTTCTGTTTGTCCCCGACCGGGGACGGCGGAGCGAAGGGGCCTCGGGACAGGTAATGAACCCGGTACCAGCCGCCAACCGGCCAACCGGCCGGCACGACCAGACGAGGAAGACCAACCGTGCAACTCGAAGCGCACGCCCCGTCCGTACCGCCTTCCGAAACGATCTCCCCGCCCGGCCTCACGGAGGACTCCACCTTGATCCCGCTCACTGCGCTCACCGCGCTCGACGACGCCATCGAGAGCCTCGGCGTACCCGTCCCCTGCCGTTCCTACGACCCGGAGGTCTTCTTCGCCGAGTCGCCGGCCGATGTCGAGTACGCCAAGTCCCTCTGCCGCACCTGCCCGCTGGTCGAGGCCTGCCTCGCCGGTGCCAAGGAGCGGCGTGAGCCCTGGGGTGTCTGGGGTGGCGAGCTCTTCGTCCAGGGTGTTGTCGTGGCCCGCAAGCGGCCCCGTGGCCGCCCGCGCAAGAACCCGGTCGCGGCATGAACATCCGAGGAACGATCGACCGCCCCCTGACGAACGACCCCAAGAAACAGGCCCCGATGAAGGCGTCCACCAGCGAGCCCGCCGGCTCCGCGACCCCAGACTTCACCATCACCGACGCGAAGGACTCGCGTCAGAACAGGACCCGAGAGATGCAACTCATTCCAGAAGCCCTGGCTCGTGCGCATATGCACGAGCGACTGCACGAGGCAGAGCGGGAACGCCGGGCCATGCGCCTGGCGACCGCCCGCCGGATGCAGCGCCGTGCCGAGCGCGCTTCGATGCGTGCCCGGCGTGCGCTGGCCATGGCGGTCATGCAGTAGCCGACATCAGTCGTCGGCGGTAGAAGAAGCAGTAATTCCTCGCGGGGGCCGGTCCGGACGGACCGGCCCCCGCGCCACGTCCGGACCGGCCCGCGCGGTGCGTTGTGTCCGGCGAACCGGCGATCGCGGCGATATCGTCGCCGTGTGACGAGTCTTCCCGGGGGCAGTGACAGCAGCGGTTCAGCTCAGCGACCCGACGGCGCCGAAGCCCGGCAGATCGTGTGCGCCCGCTGTGGCACCCCGGCCCACGGCCCCCGGCCGACCTGGACCTGTTCCGTGGAGAACGGCGCCCGCCACTACTTCTGTGACAGCTGCGCCCGAACCCATCTGAGGGCGATCGAGGGACGGCTGGACTCCGCGTGGTGGTGAACCACCCGCTCGTCAGGCTTCGGAGGCCTGCTCCCCCTCTTCCGTCGACTCCTCCTCCGGCAGGAATCCCGGCAGCCATTCCTCCAGCTCGTCGCGCAGGCGGACCGTCGCACCCAGCTGACACAGGACACCGATGGTGCTCAGGGTCACGCGGTGGATCAGGAGATACGCCGGGGGCAGGTTGAGCCGCTTGCCCAACTGGTAGGCGGGAGAGCGG
Organism: Streptomyces sp. NPDC050535; assembly: GCF_044457665.1. Classification (NCBI taxonomy): domain Bacteria; kingdom Bacillati; phylum Actinomycetota; class Actinomycetes; order Kitasatosporales; family Streptomycetaceae; genus Streptomyces; species Streptomyces sp. NPDC050535. The sequence continues at coordinate 268,992 of NZ_JBITHE010000007.1, read as the reverse complement.
GGGTCGCCGACCCGGGCGGCCTGGCTGCGCATCCAGCCCCGGGAGAAGGTGAACTCGTCGGCCTGGGCCGGTTCGATGATCGGCAGGAGGTAGTCCAGGACCGCTTCGGGTTCGAGCTCTATCGACTCCTTGACGAAGCCCTCCTCACAGAGCATCTCGTAGACCGCCTCGGCTTCGCCGTCGAGCGTCATGCGGAGCGACGCACCGATCGTCGAGGGCAGGCCGCCGGGGAGCCGGTCCACGGTGCCGAAGTCCAGGACGCCCAGCCGCCAGCCACCCTTCTCATCGGGCAGGAGACGGAAGTTGCCCGGGTGCGGGTCGGCGTGCAGCAGTCTGGTGCGGGCCGGGCCCGAGAAGAGGAAGCGGGCCAGCAGCTGGCCGGCACGGTCCCGCTGTTCCTGGGTGCCGTCGGCGATCACCTCCGACATGGGGATGCCGTCGATCCATTCGGTCACCAGAACCTGGTCGCACTGATGGACCACCGCCGGTACGAGGACATCCGGGTCGCCCGCGAACTCGTCGGCATGCGCCTGCTGGGCCTGCGCCTCCAGCCCGTAGTCGAGTTCCTCGGAGACCCGGTCGCGCAGTTCCGCGATGAGCGGCTTGATGTCCATCCCCGGGATCAGGGGGCCCAGCAGCCGGGCGAACCGGCTGAGCTGGGTCAGGTCGGCCAGCAGTGCCTCGCCCGCTCCGGGGTACTGCACCTTCACCGCGACCTCTCGGCCGTCATGCCACACCGCGTGGTGGACCTGGCCGATGGAGGCCGCCGCGGACGGCTTGTCCTCGAATTCGAGGAACAGCTCGGGCCACTCCTTGCCGAGCCGTTCCTCCAGCACCCCGTGCACGGTGCGCGTCGGCATCGGGGGCGCCGCCTCCTGGAGCTTCGTCAGCGCCGCGCGATACGGCCCCGCGACCTCTTCGGGCAGCGCCGATTCGAAGACGGACAGTGCCTGCCCGAACTTCATCGCACCGCCCTTGAGCTCCCCGAGCACCTTGAACAACTGCTCGGCGGTGCGCTGCTGCAGTTCGCGGCCGACGATCTCCGCGGACTTCCCACCGATCCGTTTGCCGAGCCCCCAGGTGGCCCGCCCGGCGAAGCCGATTGGCAGTGCGGCGAGTTTGGCCGTACGGGTGACTGCCTTCCGCGGAAGATCAGACATGCGCCCTCCAATTAGCCGGACAGCCGAGCCGCGTACGGCTGTTGCCCTGCCATTGTCTCGTGCGGCTCCCCGTCTTCCGAGGCGCGCTCCCCCTTCTTACCTTTCTCCGCGGCGGCGCACGCGCATGCGGGATGCGGCCAGACCGGTTTCGCGTGCCAGTCGAATCCCGGTACGGACGTCTCCCAGCGTGCCCCCGAAGTGGAGGGCAGCTCTCCGTCGAGGAAGGCCAGCGCGTGACTCGCGGCCATTCCGGCGACACCGGCCGCCAGCGCCAGATCGCAGGCCGGGACCTGGCGCGGCTGCCCGGAGCGCCACTGCGCCACCAGGCGTGGCCAGGTCGGATCCCGGTCGGCGCGACGCTGGTCCAGACAGCCCGCGCAGCCCGTGTCACCCGGCAGGACCAGCGGGCCGACGACTCCCGTGGCCTCCACGACGCCCGCGTACAGATGTGGTGTTCCCGAGGTGATCAACGATTCGGCGGCCACCGGGTCGGGCGCGTGGACGGCGAGACCGTCCCGCGGGGCGAGGATCACCAGTGACAGCCCCAGCTCCGCCCCGCGCGGGGATGTCCGCGGTGGACGCTGCGGTGCCGCTCGGCGCACCGCCCGACGCGCGGCCTCCTCCCGGCGTTCGCCGATGGACTCGGCGGGCAGTCCGCCTGGCGCGACGTCCCACGGTTCGACGCATCCGCTGTCGCGGACGTCGACCTCGCCGACGCCCGCGCCGGCGAGCAGCGAGGCCAGGATCACTCCCACACGCCCGGCACCCCTCACCTGCACGCGCAGTGAGCGGCGGGCTGCCAGGCGTTTCATACCCTCGCCCGGTTCGGGAGCGACGAGGGAGAGGGACGCGAGGTCGGGGCGCAGCCGGTCGAGGACCGCTTTCTTCTTGCGCAGGGCGTCCGCGGCCGGGCCGCCTCCCGTGGCGTCGTCCAGCAGGCCGGACCGGGCGAGCCGGTCCAGAAGAGCGTCCACATGGCCGTCGGGCAGCCCCATCGCGCGTCCCTCTTCGCGAAGGAGCGGCAGCCCGCGTGTCCCGTTGAGGAGATCGAGGAAACTGCCCGTCGCCGTGTCCACCGGGCCGAGGATTATCGCGTGCGCGGGTGCCATGCCGAACTGGACGGTGTTGAGATCTCGCCAGCCACGCCGCAGCGCCGGCTTCACGATCGGATGCATGACCTACCCCCGTACTCCGTGGAACGTCCCCGTGTGTCGGCGGGTGTGGGTCCCGCTTCGCCGACCGAAAGCCAGGATGCCCCTCGCGGCCCGAGGGCGCCGAAAGTTATCCACAGGCGGTGGTATTCGTCGCACGAATCAAGCACACGGGGTGCGGATCGGCATCGAACCGGCCCAGGGACGGGACTTCCCCCATGTGCAGCGGGTAACGTCGGGGCGTGCCCGCCGACCCACTGCACCGCGCCGGAAAACCACAGCGCAGTACGACGAGCCCGCCGCCGAGCGGCTCGGGGGCGAGCGCGATCGAGGTCCGCAGGAGCGCGCGAAGGCGCAGAACGGTTTCCGCGTACCGCGAGGGCGATCGCACCGTCGTGCTCATTCCCGCCCGGATGTCCGAGGCGGAGGAACAGCGCTGGGTGACCGTCATGCTCGACAAGCTGGCCGCGCAGGAGAAGAGAAGGGCGCCCGGCGACGCCGAGCTGACCGAGCGTGCCGCGCGTCTGTCGGACCAGTACTTCGACGGCCGGGCCCGGCCGTCGACGGTTCGCTGGGTCACCAACCAGAACACGCGCTGGGGCTCGTGCACACCGGCCGAGGGCAGTATCCGCCTGTCGCACCGGTTGCAGGGCATGCCCGAGTACGTCGTCGACTACGTCCTCGTCCATGAGCTCGCCCACCTCCTCGTGCCGGGTCACGGGCCCCGCTTCTGGCGGCTCCTGGAGGCGTATCCGCGTACCGAGCGTGCCCGCGGCTACCTCGAAGGGGTGGTGGCCGCCGACCGGCTGCCCCACTCGCCCTCCACCCGCGACGAGTAGGGCCGGTCCGCCCACGCCGAGGGGTCGGTTGTGTACCGGGTCTGTACCGGCCTCTTTCACTGTCGGCGTTTGCCGTTAGCCTGACGCGACGCACTCGCATCGGGATGGGGGACGGTCGTTTCGCATGGCCAGGGAATTTCAACGCGGCCACAAGGCCAAGATCAGTGACCTCACCGCGGGCACCGATCTGTACGTAGGTGTGCAGATCGCCGGCCCCGGGCTGACCTTCGACATCAGTTGCTTCGGTCTGGATGCCGACGAACGGCTCTCGGACGACCAGTACTTCATCTTCTTCAACCAGCCGAAGTCCCCTGAGGAGTCCATCCAGCTTCTCGGCAACCAGGCGGGTGACACGGAGTCCTTCCGCGTCACGCTGGACCGGATCCCGCCGAAGATCCAGAAACTCTCCTTCACGGCGACCCTCGACGGCACCGGGCAGATGTCCCAGATCGCCCCCGGATACCTCCGTATCGTCGCGGGCGGCGAGGAAGTGGCCCGGTACTCGTTCAACGGCACGGAGTTCTCCACGGAGCGTGCCGTGATGCTGGGCGACTTCTACCTCAAGGACGTCTGGCGGTTCGCCGCCGTGGGACAGGGCTTCGACGGCGGGCTGGACGCGCTGCTGAAGAACTTCGGCGGCGAGGTCGCCGAGGAGGAGCAGTCGGCCGAGCAGCCGCAGGCCGCCGCCGCGCCGTCCTTCGCGCCGCCGGCCCAGGCCGGCGCGTCCCCCTCGTTCGGCGTGCCGAGTGCACCCGCGTCAGCGCCGCAGCCCGCCGCACAGGGTTTCGCGCCGCCACCGGGAGCCACACCGCCGTCCGCCCCGGCACCCGCACCGTCGGTGCACGCCGCGCCGACGATCATCGCCCCCCTGCACACTCCGCCGGGCGGAAACGTACCGCCGCCGGGCCCCGCGCCGTACGTCCAGCCGCCGGGGCAGCCCGGTCCGCCGCCGGGCTACGGTCAGCAGCCCTCCGGCCAGACCGCTCCGCTGCCACCCGGCTACGGGCAGCAGGCCCCGCCCGCGCCTCCGGGTTACGGCGGGCAGACTCCGCCCGCACCCCCCGGCTACGGCCAGGTCCCCGGGCAGATTCCCGGGCAGCCGGGTGCCCCTTCCCAGTACGGCGTTCCCCAGGGAGCTCCGCAGGGCGGTGCCGGTGTGACCGCCGCGCTGCAGGCCTTCAAGGAGAAGCCCACCGGCCAGCGCTGGACCCAGCAGAACAAGAAGCTGGTCCGCGTCGACCTCGGGGCGGGCGGTGACCAGCCCGTGCTGGCGCGTCAGGGCAGCATGGTGCTCTACCAGGGCAAGGTCGACTTCAGCTACAAGGGCGCGGGCTTCGCCGGCCGGATCGTGGGCAACGCGACCGGCCAGGAGATGCAGCTGATGCGCTGTTCGGGCCGTGGCCAGGTGTTCCTCGCCGACAACGGCTCCCACGTCCACCCCATCGAACTCCAGGGCGACGGAATCTGTGTGTCCGCCGAAAGCGTCCTCGCCTTCGACGAAACGCTCCAGTACGAGGTCCGCAGGATCGAGGGGCACGGCATCCCCGGGGGCGCGCTCTTCACGATGCAGTTCCAGGGGACCGGCACGATCGTCGTGAAGACCCACGGCGCGCCTGTCGTGCTGCCCGTCACGCCGACGACGTTCGCCGACTGCAACGCGGTCGTCGCCTGGTCCGCGGCCTCCCAGGTGATCGTCTCCAGCCAGGTACGAATGCGCCGGAACGCCTACCCCGGCGACAGCGGAGAGAGCGTGAACCTCCAGTTCCGCGGCGCGCCCGGCAATTTCATCGTCGTCCAGCCGTACGAGGTCTGAGGGAGCCCGTCATGAACCAGCCACTCTCGGGCTTCGCCCCGGCACCCGTCACCGCCCGCATGGAGAACCACGGCAACCACATGCTGAAGGTCGCCATGCAGACCGGAAACGACCTCCTCGCGCGCGTGGGGTCGATGGTCGCCTACGAAGGGTTCGTCCAGTACGAGCCCAACCCGCCCGCCGTCCGCCAGATCGCCCGCGACTGGGCCACCGGTGAGGGCGCGCCTCTGATGAAGGCCTCGGGCGACGGCCTGCTCTACCTCGCCGACTACGGGGCGAACGTCGTCGTCATCAACCTCAACGGCGACGCGATCTCCGTCAACGCCACGAACCTGCTCGCCTTCGACGCCCACCTGACGTGGGGCGTCGAGCGCGTCAAAGGGCTCGCCAAGTTCGCCGGACAGGGCCTGTGGAACACCAAGATCTCCGGGCAGGGCTGGGTCGCGCTGACCTCCCGGGGCAAGCCGATCGTCGTCGACTGCGGCGGCGGTGAGGACGAGACCTACGTCGATCCGGACGCGCTCGTCGCCTGGTCCCCGAACCTCAAGGTGAAGGGGAAGCGCAGCTTCAAGGCGCAGTCGCTGATCGGCCGCGGCAGCGGCGAGGCGTTCCAGATGGCGTTCTCCGGGCAGGGCATCGTCGTCGTCCAGCCCAGCGAGGACAGCACCGACCGTCTCCGAGTCCGGGGCTGAGGGGGAGCAGGACATCATGCAGAGCCCGCTTTTCGGCTACAACGAACAGCAGACCCAGGAGCGCTACAGCCTGCAGAACTCGCAGATGCTGCGCGTCGTCCTGGCGGGACACGACGACATCCTCGCGCGCAAGGGCACCATGGTCGCGTACCAGGGGCTCGTCGAGTTCGACGCCGAGTACCAGAACAACGGTCAGCAGCGGTCGCGCGCGTACACCGGCGAGGGTCTCGACCTGATGCGCTGCCACGGGCAGGGGACGGTCTACCTGGCGAACCTCGCCCAGCACGTGCACGTGGTCGACGTGGACCAGGACGGTCTCACCGTGGACAGCAGCTACGTGCTGGCGATGGACTCCTCGCTGCACCACGAGGTCATCGCCGTGGACAGCCAGTACGGTATCTCCGGCTCCGGCAAGTACCAGCTCAACATCACGGGGCACGGCAAGGTCGCGCTGATGACCTCCGGGATGCCGTTGCTGATGCAGGTCACACCGGACAAGTACGTCAACTGCGACGCCGACGCGATCGTGGCGTGGTCCACGAGCCTGCGTGTGCAGATGCAGGCCCAGACCCACTCCTCGGGAGTGTGGCGGCGCCGTGGCAGCACGGGTGAGGGCTGGGAGCTCAGCTTCCTGGGGCAGGGTTACGCACTCGTCCAGCCCAGCGAGCTGCTGCCGCCGCAGAACGCCGTGATCGGCCAGGGGGTGCGCGCCCAGTACGGCATGGGCCAGCAGGGTGCGCACGCTCAGAACCAGGGCAACGCCTGGAGCTGAGCCTTCCGGCAGCACCCGTGACAGCAGGCGCGTGTAAGGGGCGATCGCAACGGCGGTCGCCCCTTACCGTTTTCCCGGTTCACAGCCGTGCGCGGGTGGCTTCCAGTAGTCGTACGACCGACTCGTCGGCCACGTCCGCGATCTCGTCGTAGGCGAACCAGCGCAGGTCGAGGGACTCGTCGCTGATCTCCTGCACGGCTCCCGGCGCGGCCACCACCGCGTACTGGACGTCGAAGTGCCAGCGGCACGGTGACGGGATCGGGTGGCTGTCGAGCCGCACCGGACCGCCTGGGAGCAGTTCGAGAGCCGTGATGCCCGACTCCTCCGTGGCCTCGCGAAGGGCCGCGGCCGCCAGCGTGGCGTCCTCCGGTTCGCAGTGACCGCCCGTCTGGAGCCACATGCGCAGCTTCTTGTGGAGGGTCAGCAGTACGCGACCGTGCTCGGGGTCGATCACCAGGCCACTCGCCGTGATGTGGCCGGCCGTGCAGGACTTCCACATGGCGTCCGGATGTGCGTCCAGATGGTCCAGGTACGCCTGGCGCAGTTCTTCCTGGCCCTCGTGGCTCTTGAGCACGAGGACCGCGTCGTCGTACAGGCTCACTCGGTGTCGTCGCCCTTGTCGTCGTCCTTCTTCAGGTTCGGCTTCTCGCCGGAGCCGGAGCCCGAACCGTCCGCCGCCTCGCCGAGCATCTTGTCGAGCTCGGAGAAGTCCAGCTGCTCCCGGTGCACGAAGCCGTCCGGGTCGTCCAGGTCGGAGGCGGTGGGGAGCATGTCCGGGTGCGCCCACAGGGCGTCGCGGCCGTCGACACCGCGCGCGTCGGTGAGCGAGGCCCACAGGCGCGAGGCGTCCCGAAGGCGCCGCGGACGCAGCTCCAGACCGATCAGCGTGGCGAAGGTCTGCTCGGCGGGACCGCCCGAGGCACGACGGCGGCGCAGCGTCTCGCGCAGCGCGTCGGCGGAGGTCAGACGCGGCTTGGCGGCGGTGTGCACGACCGCGTCCACCCAGCCCTCGACGAGCGCCAGAGCCGTCTCGAGCCGGGCCAGCGCCGCCTTCTGCTCCGGGGTGTCCTCCGGCTGGAACATGCCCTGCTGGAGCGCGTTCTGCAGCTCCTCGGGGTTCTGCGGGTCGAACTGGCCGACCACGTCCTCCAGCTTGGCCGTGTCGACCTTGATCCCGCGCGCGTAGCCCTCGACCGCACCGAACAGGTGCGAGCGGAGCCACGGCACGTGGGCGAAGAGGCGCTGGTGGGCGGCCTCGCGCAGGGCGAGATAGAGCCGCACCTCCTCCTGGGGGATGCCCAGGTCCTTGCCGAACGACTCGATGTTCAGCGGCAGCAGCGCGGCCTTGCCGGCCGGGCCGAGCGGCAGTCCCACGTCGCTCGAACCGAACACCTCGCCCGCGAGCACGCCCACGGCCTGCCCGATCTGCGTACCGAACATGGCGCCGCCCATGGAGCGCATCATGCCGATGAGCGGGCCCGCCATGGCCTGCATCTCCTCAGGCAGGACATCGCCCATGGCCGCGCCGACACGCTCGGCGACCGGGTCGACGAGCTCCTTCCACGCGGGCTGGGTCGCCTCGACCCACTCCGCGCGGCTCCAGGCCACGGCGGTGTTCGCACCGGACGGGAGGGACGTCGCGTCGTCCAGCCACAGGTCGGCCAGGCGCACGGCCTCCTGGACCGCGGTGCGCTCGGCGGGGCCGACGCTCGCGTCCTTGACGCCGTCAGAGGTGCCCTGGGAGACCGTCTGGCGGGCGATCTGCTTGGCCATGTCCCAGTTCACCGGACCACCCTCGTACGAGAGCATCTGGCCCAGCTGCTGGAACGCGGCGCCCAGGTCATTGGGGTTCATGGAACCGAACATGGCTGCGAACGGATTGTCGGCGCCGGGGCCGCCGGCTCCGGGGAAACCCCCGTAACCGAACGGATTGGCCGGTCCCTGGCCACCGCCGCTCTCCTGGTCCTTCTTCTTGCCCTCGTCGCCGTTCTCCGGCTCCTCCGGCGGAAGGCCGAATCCGAATGGGGTGTCACTCACGGGATTCCTCGGCTGCTAAGGCCGCCGGTTCTCTCCGACGGCGGCTTGCCCGACAACACCACCCAGCGTAGACACCCAAGCCCGATCGGGCCTCGGTGCTTCGCCGACTCGCGGCCTGCGGCAGGATGGATGCCACCTGGTACGCACGCGTCACGCGCGTCCGTTACTGAAGACAACCGCTGGAGACGCCCGGTGAGTTCCCCAGATCCGCAGGTTCGCGCAGCGCGAAACCACTCAACCAGCCCGCCCGCGCGCGGGCCCGTCGTCGCGGTCACCGGCGCCGCGTCAGGTGTGGGTGCGCTGCTCACCGAGCGGCTGGCCGCAAGCGAGGAGATCAAGCAGGTCATCGCCATCGACGAGCGGCGCGGCGAGTGTGCGGCCGCCCAGTGGCACATCCTGGACGTCCGCGACCCGGTGATCGCCGAGAAGCTGCGCGGTGCGGACGTCGTCGTGCACCTCGCGCTCGACTTCGATCTGGAGTCGGACGCGGCGGCACGGACGGCCTACAACGTCCGGGGTACGCAGACCGTGCTCACGGCGGCCGCCGCGGCCGGGGTGCACCGGGTGGTGCTGTGCACCTCCGCGATGGTCTACGGGGCGCTGCCCGACAACGAACTGCCCCTCTCCGAGGACGCCGAACTGCGGGCGACGGCCGAGGCCACGGGCGTCGGCGACCTGCTGGAGGTCGAGCGGCTCGCCCGGCGGGCGCCTCGGGCGCACCCGGGGCTCAACGTCACCGTCGTACGGCCCGCCGTGCTGGTCGGCGGCGGCACCGATACGGCGCTGACCAGGTACTTCGAGTCACCGCGGCTGCTGGTCGTGGCGGGGTCGCGGCCCGCGTGGCAGTTCTGTCACGTCGAGGACCTGTGCAGTGCTCTGGAGTACGCCGTGGTGGAGAAGGTGGAGGGGGAGCTGGCCGTCGGATGCGACGGGTGGCTGGAGCAGGAGGAGGTCGAGGAGCTGAGCGGGATCCGGCGGATGGAGCTGCCTTCCGCGGTCGCTCTGGGCGCGGCGGCCCGGCTGCACCGGATCGGGCTCACCCCTTCGCCCGCCGGGGATCTGGCGTACACGATGTACCCCTGGGTGGTGAGCGGGAGCCGGCTGCATGACGCCGGGTGGCGGCCTCGGTGGAGCAACGAGGAGGTCCTCGCGGAGCTGCTGGAGGGGGTCGCCGGGCGGCACACCGTTGCCGGGCGGCGGCTCGGGCGCAAGGACGCGACCGCGGCGGGGGCCGCGGGGGCGACGGTCGCGCTGTTGGGTGCGGCCGCGGTGGTGCGGCGGGCGCGGAAGGCTCGGCGGCGGATCTGAGTGCCGGCGCCGCGGGCTCTTGAAACCTGCGCCCGGCGAACCTGCGCCCGGCGAACCTGCGCCCGGCGAACCTGCGCCCGGCGAACCTGCGCCCGGCGAACCTGCGCCCGGCGTCGGCACCGGTGTCCAAACGGGTTCGCCCCCTCCGCCCCTTCCCGTCCCGTGCCTGGTGAGTTCGCTCCCGGACTGCCGATCACCCGGAGGGCTCGTCCTCGAACGCCGGGCGGGCTGGAAGAGCCCGGAGGTCCGGGTGTCAGTGGGGTGCGGCACGATGGACGCATGGCACCTATCTATGACCATCCTGGTGAGCTGGGCGCGCGGGATCCCATTCGGCTGCTGGCGATTCGTGAGGAAGCGCTGTCTCTCGACGAGGTCTTCCGGGCCGTGGGGGACGACGCCGCCGGGGGGATCGCGCTGTTCGTGGGGACGGTGCGGAATCACGACGGCGGGGCCGACGTCGATGAGCTGGCGTATTCGTGTCACCCGAGTGCGGAGGCCGAGATGCGGCGGGTCGCCGAGAAGGTGGTCGCCGAGTACCCGGTGCGTGCGCTGGCCGCCGTCCACCGGATCGGGGACCTGGCCGTCGGGGATCTCGCTGTCGTCGTCGCCGTGTCGTGTCCGCACCGGGGTGAGGCTTTCGAGGCGTGCCGCAAGCTCATCGACGACCTCAAGCACGAGGTGCCGATCTGGAAGCACCAGAGGTTCTCGGACGGCACGGAGGAATGGGTCGGGGCCTGCTGAGGGCTCCCGCCCGCCCTCCGGTTGCGTAACCGACCCCCGGGCGTGAGCGTTGACACTGCTGAGGGTTAATCTGCTGATCAGTCAGTTGCGGTCGCTCATGAGGTTGGAGGTCGGCATGGCAGCGCTTGCCTGGTTGCTGATTCCGCTTTTGGCCGCGATCGGCGCCGGACTGTGGGGTAGTTGGGCCAGCCGGAACCGCAAGACCGCGGGAGACGGCATCGAGCTCGACGGTTACGCGCGCTTTCGCGCGGCCATGGAAAGGCCCGGGGCCATGGACCGGTACGAGGTCGTGAAGAGCCCTGTCGTGGCCAAGAGGGCCGTGGCACTGGAGAAGTCCCCCTCCGACGCCGTCTGACGCTCCAGGGGCCCTCAGGCCGAGGCCAGGACCCCGTACGGACGGCCCCGACGGTGCTTTGACAGCACCGTCCCGTACTGTCGTGCCATGCCACGCCGCACCGCGACGATGCTCGCCTCCACCCTGATCCTGATCGCGCTCCTGTGCGCGGGAGTGTTCATCAAAGTGCCGTACTCGGAGATGTCCCCGGGCCCGACCGTGAACACGCTGGGCGACCACGACGGCGAGCCGGTGCTGCAGATCAACGGGCGCAAGACCTACCCGGCGACCGGGAATCTCAACATGACGACCGTCCGGGTCACCAGCGCCGACTACAACATGAACCTCGTGGAAGCGGTCTACGGCTGGCTGGCGCACGACAACAAGGTGGTCCCGCACGACACGCTCTACCCCGACGGCAAGACGGAGGAGCAGTCGACGCAGGAGAACGCCGAGGAGTTCAGCCAGTCCCAGGAGAGCGCGAAGGTCGCGGCCCTCAAGGAGCTGGACATCCCGGTGCGGTCCTGGGTGATCGTCTCCACGGTCCTCAAGGACTCCCCGGCCGAGGGCGAGCTGCACGCCGGAGACGTGATCAAGGCCGTCGACGGTACGGAGGTGAAGGCGCCCGACGACGTCGCGGAGCTGGTCACCAAGCACAAGCCGGGCGAGAAGGTCGTCTTCACCATCGTGCCCGCCAAGGCCCAGGCCGCCGCCGAGAAGGAGAACAAGACGGCGACCGGGACCGAGGACATCACGGTCACCACCAGGAAGTCCGACGACGACGGTGAGCCGCGCGCCATCGTCGGCATCTCCGCGGGAACCGACCACACCTTCCCGTTCACCATCGACATCAAGCTCGCCGATGTCGGCGGACCGAGCGCGGGGCTGATGTTCGCCCTCGGCATCGTGGACAAGCTCACCCCGGGCAACCTCACCGGCGGCAAGTTCATCGCCGGCACCGGCACCATCGACGACGCCGGCAAGGTCGGCCCGATCGGCGGCATCGAGATGAAGACGGTCGGCGCGCGGCAGAAGGGCGCCCAGTACTTCCTGACGCCCGCGGACAACTGCGCGGACGCCGCCAAGGACACCCCCGAGGGGCTCACGCTCGTCAAGGTGAAGACCATCGACGACGCGATGAGCGCCCTCAAGGACATCAGCTCCGGCAAGACGGCCGACCTGCCGAAGTGCACCACCGGGTAAGGGCCGTCGGATCAGGCGTACCCCTTCGCGAAGCTACTCCGCGAACGTCGCCGACAGGGCCTCCGCCAGTCCCGGCACCAGGCCCGAACCCGTGAGCACCTCCGCCGGGGCGTCCTTCGCACGCAGGCGCAGGGCGGAGTCACGGGTGCCGTCACGCAGCACGCCGACCGTCATGCGCACCTCCTGACGGTCCGGGTGTTCGGCGACCCACTTCGTGAGCTTCTTCTCGCTGAGGCCCTCCGGGACGGAGGCCTCGGCGGAAGGCGGCAGCATCAGCCGTTCCACGGTGAGCGCGCAGCCGACCACGGCGTCCGGCCAGGCGATGGTGCCGAGGAACTCGTCCAGGGCCTTGCCGGCAGGGATCTCGTCCTGCTCGATGGGGGTGAGACCGGTGGTCTCCGGCTCGTCCTGAAGGCCGAGCTGGGCCGCGAGGCCGGGTTCCTGGGTCCGTAGCCGTGCGGTGTCTACGAGGGCGAAGAGGCGAGCGGGCTGGTCCCAGCCGAGGCCGGAAGCGTACTCGTCGATCTCGAGTACGGCCCGGGTGAGCGGGTTCGCTGCCATGGGAGTGTTGGACATGGTCACAATCCTGCCTCGTTAGTCCCCGGAAACGGGAACCGAGTAAAGCGTGAGTAAGTTGCATAGATGAGGCTCCACGATCACGGAGCCTGACGAATGGTCCACGATCACGGGGACCTGACGGACCAACAGCGAACTTCGAGGTGCGCACCTTGGCTTTCCAGATGCCGGACCGCGGCGGAGGCCCGACGGGGCCACGGATCAGAGTGGGCCGACCGTCCCGGCGTGTCCGGACCCTGCTCATGACATTGGGCGTACTGGCCGCACTGGCTATGGCCTTCGTCATGTTCGCGGGGTTCTGGACGGACTGGCTCTGGTACCGATCGGTTCACTACTCGTCCGTGTTCACGACCACGCTGTGGACCAAGATCGGGCTCTTCTTCGTCTTCGGCCTGCTCATGGCGGTCTCCGTCGGCGTGAACATCTGGCTGGCGCACCGGCTGCGCCCGCCGCTGAGCGCCATGTCGATGGAGCAGCAGAGCCTCGACCGGTACCGGATGGGGATCGCGCCGTACAAGAGGTGGCTGCTGTTCGGCATCACCTCACTGGTGGGGCTGATCGCCGGCGCGTCCGCCTCGGGCCAGTGGCGTACGTGGCTGATGTGGGTGAACGGGGTTCCCTTCAACCAGAAGGACCCCCAGTTCAACCTCGACATCTCCTTCTACACCTTCGACCTGCCCTGGTACCGCTTCCTGCTCGGGTTCGGCTTCGCCGCCACCGTGCTGTCGCTGATCGCAGCCGCGCTCACCCACTACCTCTACGGCGGGCTGCGCATCACCAGCCCGGGGGCGCGTGCCACGGCGGCCGCCACCGGGCATCTGTCGGTGCTGCTGGGCCTCTTCGTCGCGCTGAAGGCCGTCGCCTACTGGCTCGACCGGTACGGGCTCGCGGTGAAGTCCAGCGACTTCAAGGCGACCGACAGCTGGACGGGCCTCAGGTACGTCGACGCCAACGCGTATCTGCCGGCCAAGACGATCCTGTTCTGCATCGCCGTCATCTGCGCGCTGCTGTTCTTCGCCACCCTGTGGCGGCGCACCTGGCAGCTGCCCGTCATCGGCTTCGGCCTGATGGTGCTCTCCGCGATCCTCATCGGCGGCCTGTACCCGGCGATCGTCCAGAAGTTCCAGGTCCAGCCGAACGAACAGGCCAAGGAAGCGCCGTACGTCGCGAAGAACCTCAAGGCGACCCGGGAGGCCTACGGGATCGAGGGCACCGACGTCACGGAGTACGCGGGCACGAGCGAGACCAAGGACACCACCAAGCTGCGCGAGGAAGCCGACACCACGGCGAGCATCCGCCTGCTGGACCCGAACATCGTCTCCCCGGCGTTCCAGCAGTTGCAGCAGATGAAGAACTACTACGCGTTCCCGACCAACCTGGACGTCGACCGCTACAGCGCGGACGGCACCGACCAGGACACGGTCATCGGTCTGCGTGAGCTGAACCTCGCCGGCATCCCGAAGAACAACTGGATCAACGACCACTTCCGTTACACGCACGGATACGGCGTGGTCGCCGCCAAGGGCACCACGGCGACCTCCGGCGGCCAGCCGGTCTTCACCGAGTCCGACCTGCCGTCCAAGGGCGACCTCGGTACGTACGAGCAGCGGGTCTACTACGGAGAGAAGACCACGCAGTACTCGATCGTCGGCGGTCCCCAGAAGGAGATCGACTACTCCGACGACAACGGCGAGAAGACCACCAGCTACACGGGCAAGAGCGGCGTCAACCTCTCGAACCCGATAAACCGCGCCGCGTACGCGGTGGCGTTCAGCGAGCCGCAGATCCTCTACTCGGGCGCGATCGGTGAGGGTTCGCGGATCCTCTACAACCGCACGCCCAAGGACCGTGTCGAGGCGGTGGCGCCCTGGCTGACCATCGACGGTGACGCCTACCCGGCCGTGGTCGACGGGAAGATCCAGTGGATCGTCGACGCGTACACGACCACCAACGGCTATCCGTACGCCTCCCGCACCACGCTGGGCGACACGACGGCCGACTCGCTGACCGCGACCAACAACCAGCGTGCGGTGGTGGCCCAGCAGAACCAGGTCAACTACATCCGCAACTCGGTGAAGGCGACCGTCGACGCGTACACCGGTGAGGTCAAGCTCTACCAGTGGGACACCGAGGATCCGGTCCTGAAGACCTGGATGAAGGCGTTCCCGAACACGGTGGAGCCCCGGAGTGACATCTCGTCCTCGCTGATGGCCCATCTGCGGTACCCGCAGGACCTGTTCAAGGTCCAGCGCGAGCTGCTGACCCGCTATCACGTGAAGGACGCGGACACCTTCCTCAGCGGCAGTGAGGTCTGGCAGGTGCCGGACGACCCGACCAACAAGTCGGGCGACGCGGTCCCGCCGTACTACCTGAGCATGGAGATGCCAGGACAGACGGCGCAGGCGTTCTCGTTGACCACGACGTTGACGCCGAACGGCCGGGACAACCTGAGCGCCTTCATGTCGGTCAACGCCGAGGCGGGCACCCCCGGCTACGGCAAGATCAGAATCCTGAAACTGCCGACGAGCGAACCGGTCGACGGGCCCAAACAGGTCCAGAGCCAGTTCAACTCCCAACCGAACATCGCCGAGTCCATCAGACTCCTCCAGGGCGGCGACTCGGAAGTCGAGTACGGCAACCTGCTGACGGTGCCACTCGACGGAGGACTGCTCTATGTGGAGCCCGTCTACGTACGCGGCGGTGGACTCAAGTACCCGCTGCTGCGCAAGGTGTTGGTGAGCTACGGGGGCAGAACGGCCTTCGAGAACACGCTCGACGCGGCGCTCAACAAGGTCCTGGGATCCGAGGGTTCGACCACCGAGCCACCACCCGAGGACACCACGGAGCCACCGCCGGCCTCGAACAACCCGACGGTCCAAGAGGCGCTGAACGACGCCCAGAAGGCCTTCGACGAGGGCCAGGAAGCTCTCACGAAGGGCGACTGGGAGGCGTACGGCGAAGCGCAAAAGGATCTTGAGTCCGCGTTGAAGCGGGCCGAGGAGGCGCAGGCCAAGGCGGACGAGCCCAGTGGTGGCAGCGGCAGCAGTGCGAGCCCCAGTGGGAGTGCGAGCCCGTCCCCGAGCGGCAGTGAGAGCCCGGCCGACGGCTGAGTCAGGAGCCACCCCGCGCCGTGGTACGGTTGCAACACAACGGCGCGGGGTGGAGCAGCTCGGTAGCTCGCTGGGCTCATAACCCAGAGGTCGCAGGTTCAAATCCTGTCCCCGCTACTGAAAGTCGAAGGCCCGGATCCTGATCAAGGATCCGGGCCTTCGGCGTGTGTGACGGTGTGGCGGCGCGCCGCTTCCGTGTGGCCTGGCGACTCGCGTGAACTGCTGCTCCAAACGTGGGGAGTTGGGAAATCCGTGTTTGACTTGTCTCTCTGTGGGCAAGTCGACAAAACGCTGAAGTGACCTCACTGGCTGCGGTATACCAGGTGTACCCAGGTTGCAGGTGGTGCGACGATGGACGTTATGGGGGACAAGGCAACTCTGTTGGATACAGGGCGTTTTGTGCAGCCTACCGATCGGGACGAAACCGGCGAGGCTGCCGAGGAGGCACGCCAACGGCTCGCCGCGGAAGCCGGCGAAGTCGAGGCCATGAGTGTCCTCGGAGCGATGCTGCTGCGCCGCGGTGATCTCGACGGAGCCGAGCCTCAACTGCGCGCGGCCACGGCCGCCGGTGACCGCGCGGCCGCCAACAACCTTGGTGTCCTCCTGCACCAGCGCGGATACGGCGACGACGCCGCCGGCTGGTGGCGGATCGCCGCCGTCGCGGGCTCCGCCGCCGCCGCGCACGCCCTCGGCCGCTACCACCGCGAGCGCGGCGACGAACCCGCCGCCGAGTACTGGCTGCGCCAGTCCGCCGAGCAGGGGCACGCGCTGGGCGCGTACGCGCTGGCGGACCTGCTGGAGCACCGTGCCGATGTCGGCGCGGAGCAGTGGATGCGGGCCGCCGCCGAGCGCGGGCACCGCGAGGCCGCGTACCGGTTGGCGCGAACCCTTGACCGCAAGGTGGTGGACTCGGGCGGGGCCAGGGCGGACGGCGGCGTCATCGGTGCCGGCGGTGCAGAGGCCGAGCAGTGGTACCGCCAGGCCGCCGCGCGCGGGCACCGGCGGGCCGCGCTGCACCTCGGGGCGATCCTGGAGAAGCGCGGCCAGCTCAAGGAGGCGGGCCGCTGGTATCTGACGTCCGCCAAGGACGGTGAGGCGCGGGCCGCGTGCGCGTTGGGGTTCCTGCTGCGGGACGCGGGCGACCCCGACAGCGCCGCCGTGTGGTGGCTGCGAGCCGCCCAGGACGGTGACGGGAACGCGGCCAATGCCCTGGGCGCGCTGCACGCCGAGCGCGGCGAGACGCAGACCGCCGAGCGGTGGTACCGGGCCGCGATGGACGCCGGTGACGTGAACGGGGCGTACAACCTCGGGCTGCTCTGTGCCGAGCAGGGCCGGACCGCGCAGGCCGAGCAGTGGTACCGGCGTGCGGCGTACGCCGGTCATCGCGAGGCGGCGAACGCGCTCGCCATTCTGCTGCTCCAGGTCGGCGACGCGGCCGGGGCCCAGCCGTGGTTCTCGAAGGCCGCGGAGGCCGGGAGCGTCGACGCCGCGTTCAATCTGGGGATTCTGCACGCCGGACGGGGGACCGAGGACGAGGACGAGGCGGCCCTGCGGTGGTACGAGCGTGCCGCCGCGGCCGGACACACCGAGGCGGCGCTTCAGGTCGCCATCGCGCGGCTGCGTGAGGGGGACGAGCGGGACGCCGAGCGGCACCTGAGGTGCGCGGCGGGAGGCGGCAGCGCCGAGGCCGCCTACCGGCTCGCCGCCGTTCTCGACGCCCGGCAGCCGCCGGTGCCCGCGCATGAGCTGGGCGAGTCCGCGCAGGAGAAGAGCGAGTGCGAGGAGTGGTACGAGCGGGCGGCCTCCCAGGGGCACCGCCGGGCGCAGGTGCGGGTCGGGATGCTGGCCGCCGCGCGGGGCGATGTGGTGGAGGCGGCACGGTGGTACCGCGAGGCGGCGGAGGCCGGGTCGCGGAACGGGGCGTTCAATCTCGGGCTGTTGCTCGCTCGCGAAGGCAGCGAGCCGGAGGCGGCTGTGTGGTGGGAGCGGGCCGCTGACGCGGGGCACGGGCGGGCGGCGCTCCGGCTCGCGCTCGTGTACGCGCGTGGGGGGGAGCTTGCCGAGGGAAAGCGGTGGGCCGACCGTGCCGTCTCCCTTGGGCCCGCGGAGGTTTCCGAGCGGGCGGCTCGGTTGCGGGATGCGTTGCGGGAGGAGTTGTCCGCGTGAGGGGTGGTCGGGGGTGGGTGGGTCTTTCGCCCCTTCCGCCCCTTCCCGTCCCGTATCCGGGGGCTGCCCCCCCAGACCTCCGCTTCGGCCTTGGACGGCCTCGTCCTCAAGCGCCGGACGGGCTGGAAGTGATTTGCGCTGGTCCGCAGGGGTGACGTACTGTTCATTTCAACGGCGCGGGGTGGAGCAGCTCGGTAGCTCGCTGGGCTCATAACCCAGAGGTCGCAGGTTCAAATCCTGTCCCCGCTACTGAAGGCCGAAGGCCCGGAACCAATGGTTCCGGGCCTTCGGTGTGTTTGCTGTCGGCGTGGGGCCGGTCAGGCCGCCGCGCAGTTCGGGCAGAGGCCGCGATAGGTCACCTCGACGTCCGAGACCGTGAAGCCGAAGCGCTCCGAGTCGGGGAGATCGGTGAGCGGGTTGCCGTCCGGGTGGACGTCGCGGATCGAGCCGCACTTAGCGCAGACCAGGTGGTGGTGCGGGCGGTGCGCGTTCGGGTCGTACCGCTTGGCGCGCTTGTCGGTCGCGACCTCCAGCACCTCGCCGAGGGAGACCAGCTCGCCCAGCGTGTTGTAGACGGTCGCCCGGGAGATCTCCGGCAGCTTGACGACGGCACGTGAGTGCACCTCGTCGGCCGTCAGGTGGACGTGATCGCCGTCCAGGACCTCGGCCACGACGCGCCGCTGTGCGGTCATCCGCCATCCGCGTCCGCGTAGTCGTTCCAGCAGGTCACTCATGCGAACCAGCCTAACAGTAAGGGGAACAGATCCCGAACAGGTGTGACTTTGGAGCTCTGCTTGACTTGGATTTTGTCTAATGTAGGATCGGCTGCGGTACTGGGCGAGGGTCAGGACTTGCCCGAATGACGCAGGAGGCGCACGTGACGCAGGGACCGCTTACGACGGAGGCCGGTGCGCCGGTCGCGGACAACCAGAACAGCGAGACCGCGGGCATCGGCGGGCCCGTCCTCGTGCAGGACCAGGCGTTGCTGGAGAAGCTCGCGCACTTCAACCGTGAGCGGATCCCGGAGCGGATCGTGCACGCGCGGGGCGCCGGTGCGTACGGCACCTTCACGCTCACCCGGGACGTCTCGCAGTGGACCCGGGCCGGGTTCCTCTCCGAGGTCGGCAAGCGGACCGAGACCTTTCTGCGGTTCTCGACCGTGGCCGGCAACCTCGGTTCCGCGGACGCGGTCCGTGACCCCCGCGGCTTCGCGCTGAAGTTCTACACCGAGGAGGGCAACTACGACCTCGTCGGCAACAACACCCCGGTGTTCTTCATCAAGGACGCCATCAAGTTCCCCGACTTCATCCACACGCAGAAGCGCGACCCGTACACCGGATCGCAGGAAGCCGACAACGTGTGGGACTTCTGGGGGCTTTCGCCCGAGTCCACGCACCAGGTGACCTGGCTCTTCGGCGACCGTGGCATTCCGGCGACGCTGCGGCACATGAACGGGTACGGCTCGCACACCTACCAGTGGAACAACGAGGCCGGCGAGGTCTTCTGGGTCAAGTACCACTTCAAGACCGACCAGGGCATCAGGAACCTGACCACCGAGGAGGCCGTCCGGCTCTCCGGTGTGGACCCCGACTCGCACCAGCGCGACCTGCGTGAGGCGATCGAGCGCGGTGACTTCCCGTCCTGGACCGTGCAGGTGCAGATCATGCCGGCGGCCGAGGCGGCGAACTACCGCTTCAACCCGTTCGACCTCACCAAGGTGTGGCCGCACGAGGACTATCCGCCGGTCGAGATCGGCAGGCTCGAGCTCAACCGCAACCCGGAGAACATCTTCGCCGAGGTCGAGCAGAGCATCTTCTCGCCGGCGCACTTCGTGCCGGGTATCGGGCCCTCGCCCGACAAGATGCTCCAGGGGCGGCTGTTCGCCTACGGCGACGCCCACCGCTATCGGGTCGGCGTCAACGCCGACCACCTGCCGGTGAACCGGCCGCACGCCACCGAGGCGCGTACCAACTCGCGTGACGGGTTCCTGTACGACGGGCGCCACAGGGGTACGAAGAACTACGAGCCCAACTCGTTCGGCGGGCCCGTCCAGACCGGCCGTCCGCTGTGGGTGTCGACCCCTGTCGCCGGTGGAACCGGCAACCACGAGGCTCCTGTTCACACCGAGGACGACGACTTCGTGCAGGCGGGGAATCTCTACCGGCTGTTCTCCGAGGAGGAGAAGGTCCGGCTGATCGATAACCTGGCGGGGTTCATCGCCAAGGTCTCCCGGGACGACATCGCCGAGCGGGCGATCGACAACTTCCGCCGGGCTGACGGGGACTTCGGGAAGCGGCTGGAGGCCGCGGTTCAGGGGCTGCGTGGCTGACGGGCGGTAGCTTCCGCGGTGGGCCGGACCCCCTGGGTTTCAGGGGGTCCGGCCCGTTCGTCCGGGGATCAGACCTGCGCGGGTGCGCGTCGGCGGGTCGGGGCCCAGCAGCGGATGATGTCCCGGACCGAGACGATGCCGACGGGGCCTGTTCCGTCGAGCACGATCAGGTGCCGGAAGCCGCCCTGCGACATGGCTGTCGCGGCTTCCTCCAGGGTCCAGCCGGGGGCGGCGAAGACGACGTCGGTGGTGGTGTGGCTGCCTGCGGTCTCGGTGTCCGGGCTCTGGCCCAGGGCCACCGAGTTCAGGATGTCGCGCTCAGTGAGGATTCCTAGTCCGCTCGAGTCCTCGTCGAGGACTACGGCCGCGCCGATGCGGCGCGCGGACATCAGGCGGGCCGCCTGGCGGAGGGTGTGTGCCGGGCCGATGGTGAGGACCACCGTGCTCATGGCGTCGCGGACGAGCATGGGCTGGAGCCACCTCCTTGGTGAATCGCTTGTCCTGGCGGTGCCGGGTTCCCTGGCGGAGCGCCGGTTCTTCGGCTGGGTGCCGATCGGTGGGCGTTGGCGTCGGGGTCCCCGGCGGGGCGTCAAGAGAAGTGATTCACAAGTTCACAAGTGGGGGAGCTCTCAGAGTCGCAGGTAAAAGGAGGGTCAACAAGGGGGCGCGTGCGGCTAGTTCGGGGCGCCCGGGGGTTACTCAGGAGCCTCGCTTCAGTACCGCTGATTCAGGTAACCCAGCATTTCGTCGTGCAGGATGCCGTTCGACGCGGCCGCGTTGCCGCTGTGCGGGCCGGGGCGGCCGTCGAGGCCGGTGAAGGAGCCGCCCGCCTCCGTCACGATGATCGCGTTCGCCGCCATGTCCCAGAGGGAGAGCTCGGGTTCGGCGCAGATGTCGACGGAGCCCTCGGCGACCATCATGTACGGCCAGAAGTCGCCGTAGCCGCGGGTGCGCCAGACGGCCTTCGTGAGGTCGAGGAAGCCGTCCAGGAGGCCCTGGTCCTCCCAGCCGCTGAGGGAGGAGTACGCGAAGGAGGCGTCCGTGAGGCGCGAGACCTTCGAGACGTGGAGCGGGGAGGCCGAGGTGAGGCTGCGGCCGGTGAACGCGCCGGCGCCCTTCGCGGCCCACCAGCGGCGGCCGAGCGCGGGGGCGGAGACCACGCCGACGACCGGCTGGTAGCCGCCCTCGGCCGCCTCCATCAGGGAGATGAGGGTGGCCCAGACGGGGACGCCGCGTACGTAGTTCTTGGTGCCGTCGATCGGGTCGATCACCCAGCGGCGGGGGCCCGTGCCCTCGATGCCGTACTCCTCGCCGAGGATCGCGTCGCGAGGGCGTGCCCGCTGGAGCTGCCCGCGGATGAGTTCCTCGGCGGCCTTGTCCGCCTCGCTCACCGGCGTCAGGTCCGGCTTGGTCTCGACCTTGAGGTCGAGGGCCTTGAACCGGGCCATCGTCGCGGCGTCGGCGGCGTCGGCGAGGACGTGGGCCAGGCGAAGGTCATCGTGGTAGTCGGGCATGGGGGAACCGTATCCGCCCGTCCTGGGGAGGGCTACACGGCCTGGGAGATCTTCGTGGAGAGGGCTGCGCGGGCCCGGGAGAGCCTTCGTGGGGAGGGCTGCGCGGGCCCCGGAGAACTTCGTGGTGTGGGGGGCAGCGGCTGGGTGGGCCTCGTCGCGGGTCCGCCGGGGGTGGGTCGGGGCCGCACCGGAGCATCCGTCCTCGGTCTGGCGCGGAATCGGTTGCCTTGGGAGGGGAACGGTGTTGACGCGCCAGCCGCTGCGGGCGGACGTTCCGGCGCGTCCCCTTCGGTGACATCGCGGGTGCCGCTGTGAGGGGCTTGCCATCCGTGACGGGTTCGCCGGGCTAGGCGGCTCGACCTTCTCGCCGGTTCCGGCAGGTGAAGGGGCTCGTTCTCTCCGTCGGGCGGGGGCGTGCGGTGCGGTGTGCGCTTCTGGGGGTGTCGCGCACTCTTGACAGTGGACCTGTGCGCGTCAAACCTGAGCTGCGGAGCCGATCGCCGCTGGGAGGCGATGATGCCTGCTGCTCGGGAATCCCTTTTGGACGCCGCCTATACGGCGCTCGCGCGTCGTGCGTGGTCCGCGGTGCGGATGGTCGATGTGGCCGCCGTGGCCGGGGTGTCGCGCCAGACGCTCTACAACGAGTTCGGGAGCAAGGAAGGGCTGGCGCGTGCCCTCGTACGGCGGGAGGCCGATGCCTATCTCGCCGGGGTCGAGCGGGCGTTGGGCGCGCACGCGGACGCGCGGGAGCGGTTGGTCGCCGCCGCCGAGTGGACCGCGTCGGCGGCCCGGAGCAATGTGCTGGTCCGGGCGATGCTGACCGGGTGCTGGAGTGAGCGTCTGCCTTCGCTGACGCTCTCGGCGGTGCCCTCGTCCTCCGCCGTGCCCGCGCAGCGGCGGGCCGACGGTCCGCTGCCCTCGCCCGCCGACCTCGTGGCGCTCGTCCGTGACAAGGCCGTCGCCTCGCTCTCCACCCCCAGGGGGGTGGCCTCCAGACGGGTGGACGCGGCCGAGCTGGCCCGCTCCTGCGAGTTGGTCGTGCGGCTCTCGCTGTCCTGTGTGTCGGCGCCTCCGGGGGAGGGCGGGCTGACCGACCTGGTGAAAGCCGCCCTGCCGTCCGTCCATCGCCTCAGCGTCTAGGGCGGAGGAGGAGGGCGGCAGGAAGGAGAGGGCTCCGGAAAGGAGAGGGCTCCGGAAAGGAGGGTGCCTACTGCGCCGAGCCTGACAGTTGCAGGCCGATCACTCCCATGATGACGAAGCTGATCGAGACGATCTTCAGGGTCGACACGAGGTCGCCCAGGAAGATCATTCCGTAGATCGCCGTGCCTGCCGCGCCGATGCCTGTCCAGACCGCGTACGCGGGGCCCACGTCCAGCTTCTTGAGGGAGAGGGTCAGCAGGCCGAAGCTGCCCAGGGCGAAGACGCAGAACGCGACCGTGGGCCAGAGTCTGGTGAAACCGTGCGAGAGCTTGAGACAGACGGCGAAGCCCGTTTCGAGCAGTCCCGCCACAACGACCAGCAGCCATGCCATGGCTTGTCCTCCCACGTCCGAACGTCGACTGCTTGGTCTGGTGTGTGTGGTTCAGGTCAGCGGCTTTCCGGTGGTACTCGGTGCGATTATGCATTTTCCGGCGCGGTACGGACGCAAACAACGCGGAGGTCAGGCGGCGGAGAGGACGATGTCAGTCGCCCTCGTTCCGCTCCCGTGTCGCGAGCAGCCGGCGCAGGGAGTACAGGCGGGCGGGGTCCGCGTGCCCGTCGGCCACCCACTGGTCCAGTGCGCAGTCCGGCTCGTCGTGACTGCACGCGCGTGGGCAGCCCTCGGTGCCGGGTTCGAGGTCGGGGAAGGCCTTGATGACGCGGGAGGGGTTCACGTGGTGGAGGCCGAAGGACCGTAGGCCCGGGGTGTCGACGACCCAGCCCGCGGCTTCCGGCAGCGGGATCGCGCGTGCCGAGGTCGTGGTGTGCCGGCCGCGGCCCGTCACGGCGTTGACATGGCCCGTGATGCGCCGCCGGTCCCGTGCGACCAGCGCGTTGACCAGGGTCGTCTTGCCGACGCCTGAGTGTCCGATGAACGCCGTGATTTTGTTGTTCAGTTGCTCGCGCACCCGGTCCACCGCGTGGCCGTCCTCGAACTCCTCGCGGGTGGTGACGACGTAGGGGATGTCCAGGTCGCCGTACAGCTCGAGGAGTTTGTCCGGCGGGGCGAGGTCCGACTTCGTCAGGACGAGGAGGGGTTCCAGGCCGCCGTCGTACGCCGCCACCAGGCAGCGGTCGATCAGGCGCGGGCGCGGCTCGGGGTCGGCGAGGGCCGTGACGATGGCGAGCTGGTCGGCGTTGGCGACGACCACGCGCTCGTAGGGGTCGTCGTCGTCGGCCGTGCGGCGCAGGACCGAGGTGCGCGGCTCGATGCGGACGATGCGGGCGAGGGTGTCCTTGGCGCCGGACAGGTCACCGATGATGGCGACACGGTCACCGACCACCGCCGCCTTGCGGCCCAGTTCGCGGGCCTTCACGGCCATCACCACACGGTCCTCGACGAGGCAGGTGAGCCGTCCCCGGTCGACGGTGAGGACCATGCCCTCCGAGGCGTCCTCGTGCTTGGGGCGGATGTTCGTACGCGGACGGTTGCCCTTGCGGTTGGGGCGGGTGGGGATGTCGTCCTCGTCGGGGTTCTTGCCGTAACGGCGCATGATCGTGATCCGCCCGTCAGTTCCCGAGCATTCCGGTCCAGAGATCGGGGAAGTCCGGGAGGGTCTTCGCCGTCGTCGCCACGTTCTCGATCTGTACGCCCTCCACCGCCAGGCCGATGATCGCGCCCGCGGTCGCCATACGGTGGTCGTCGTAGGTGTGGAAGACGCCGCCGTGCAGTCGGCGCGGCCGGATGTGCAGGCCGTCGGCGGTCTCCGTGACGTCGCCGCCGAGTTCGTTGATCTCCTTGGTGAGCGCCGCCAGCCGGTCCGTCTCGTGCAGGCGGAGGTGGGACACACCACGGAGCGTGGAGGGGGAGTCGGCGAGTGCCGCCACCGCCGCGATGCCGGGGGTCAGCTCGCCGACCTCGCTCAGGTCCACGTCGAGGCCGTGGACCGAACCCGAACCGGTGAACTCCAGGCCCGCCTCGGTCAGTTCGCAGGAGCCACCCATCTCGGTGAAGATCTCCCGCAGCCTGTCCCCCGGCTGGGTGGTGTGCGCGGGCCAGTCGGGGACCACGACCTTGCCGCCGGTCACCAGGGCCGCCGCCAGGAACGGCTGCGCGTTGGACAGGTCCGGCTCGACGGTGAGGTCGCGGCCGAGCAGGGCGCCCGGCGTGACCCGCCAGACGTTGGGCTCGCCGCCCGACTCCGGGGTGTCCACCTGGGCGCCGACCGCGCGCAGCATGTCGACCGTCATCCGGATGTGCGGCAGGGAGGGCAGCGAGGAGCCGATGTGGCGGACCTCCACACCCTGGTTGAAGCGCGGTCCCGACAGGAGCAGGGCGGAGACGAACTGCGAGGACGAGGACGCGTCGATCTCCACCGGGCCGCCGTCCAGTGCGCCCCCGCCGTGCACGGTCAGCGGGAGTGCGCCGCGGCCGTCGTCGTCGATCCGGGCGCCGAGCAGGCGCAGCGCGTCGATCACGCCGTTCAGCGGGCGCTCGTAGGAACGCGGGTCGCCGTCGAAGCGGATCGGGCCGTCGGCCAGGGCCGCGACCGGGGGCAGGAAACGCATCACCGTGCCGGCGTTGCCGACGTCGACGGTGGCCGGGCCGTGCAGGCCCGAGGGGATGACACGCCAGGCCTCGCCCGAGGCGTCCGGGCCCACGGCGACCGTGGAACTGGACGACACCGTCTCCTCGATGCCCACGCCCATCGCGCGCAGCCCGCCCGCCATCAGCAGCGTGTCGCGGGAGCGGAGCGGGCGGCGCAGCCAGCCGGGCTCCGAGGCGAGCGCCGCGAGCACCAGCGCGCGGTTGGTGACCGACTTGGACCCCGGGACGTGGACCGTCGCGTCGACGGCTCCGCTCGCGTGCGGGGCGGGCCAGAGGTCGGTGTGGGCGGGGTTAACGGTCATGCGCCCACTTTAGTGGGGGTTGGCGGTGCCGGGTTTCGCCGGGGAACGGCTCCGGCAGGCCGTCGCGCACCGAAAAGCAGCCTCTGCGGTGTCACAGGTTCAACAGCCACCGGCCGCCGCCTATCAGGGAGCACAGCGACACCGCGTGGAACAGGAACAGCCACAGGCCCGCCGGTACGTGCGTGAGGCGGGACAACTGGTCCGCGTCCGAGTCGCCCGCGCCGCCGCGGCTTCGCTTGGCCTGGAGTTCGAAGGCCGGGCGGACGCCGCCGACCAGCAGGAACCACACCACCACGTACGCGAACGCCGCCTGGACCTGAGGGCCGGCGAACCAGGACACCGCCACGAAGGTGCCGCCGGTGACGAGCACCGTGAGCGCGCCGTACGCGTTGCGGATCATCACCAGCATCGCCACCAGCAGGGCCGTGGCCAGCCAGAGCAGCGCGGTGATGTGGTTCGCGCCGAGCAGCGCCGCGCCGCCGAGGCCGAGCAGCGGGGGAGCGGTGTAGCCGGCGGAGGCGGTGAGGATCATGCCGAGGCCGGTGGGCTTGCCGCGGCTGACGGTGAGACCGCTGGTGTCGGAGTGCAGCCGGATGCCGCTGAGACTGCGGCCGGTGAGCAGGGCGACCAGACCGTGGCCGCCCTCGTGCGCGATGGTGATGGCGTTGCGGGAGAGCCGCCAGACGCCGTGCGGGACGGTCACGGCGAGGGCCGCGGCGAGGGCGGCGATCACCACCCACAGATCGGGGTCCGGCTGGCTGCCGAAGACCTGGTCCCAGACCCCTGACAGCGAGGTGGCTGCGGTGCTGTCCATTGTCGGCGGTGGCTCCCTCTGGTGACGTGGAATCTGGCAGTCTGGCACGTATGTGCGGACGGTATCTGAGACGCCGTGTTAGCAGCGATCGTTCCTGACGGCAAACATGCAGCTCAAAGCGTTAGAGCCCCGGAGTAATCCGGGGCTCTCGCTCTACCCGTGCTGACTGTGTGCTGACCTGGAGGCACCTGTGATCACCCTGGGGAACCCGCCCCGTGCTGGGCCGGTGCTGATTTCCTTGCACTGTCCCGGTTCGGTCGGGCGTTGCCGTGGAGGTCGACCACACCTGTACGCGAGCACCCGCGCAGCATCGACCTGGTCCGCTACCGGGTCCTCGGCAAGGGCCTCCTCGGACTTGAGATCGTGGCTTCGGTCACCGGGTGGACGCAGGGCCGCCGCTCGCCCAGGCTCGACGTGGCCCGGGTACGGGCGGCACAGCAGCGGCCGGCGGCGTACGAGCGCGGAGGGGGAATCAGCGGAGGGCCATGCGGATCGCCCCATCGAGGCGGATGGTTTCGCCGTTGAGCATGGGGTTGGCGATGATGTGCTCCACGAGCGCCGCGTACTCGGCAGCATCTCCGAGCCGTGCAGGGTGGAGGACTTGGGCGGCGAGCGCGGCGCGTGCCTTGTCCGGGAGGCCGGCGAGCATCGGGGTGGCGAACAGCCCGGGAGCGATGGATACGACGCGGATCAGGTGTTCGGCGAGGTCGCGGGCGAGCGGCAGGGTCATGCCCGCGATGCCTGCCTTGGCGGCGGCGTAAGCGGTCTGACCGATCTGCCCGTCGAAGGCGGCGACGGAGGCGGTGGTGATGATGACCCCGCGTTCCTCCTCGTCGGGGACGTTGGCGGCCATTCGCTCGGCGGCGAGCTGGACGGTGTTGAAGGTGCCGAGGAGGTTTACCTCGATGACGCGTCGGAAGTCGGCGGTCTGCGCGGCGCCCGGCCGTCCGGCGATGCGGAAGGCGCGCAGGATGCCGGCGCAGGTGACGACCGCGCGGATGGGGGCGAGCGCCTCGGCCGTGTCCAGTGCGGCGGTCACCTGCTCGGGACTGGTGACGTCGGCCGCGGCGAAGCAGGCTTGGTCGCCGAGTGCGGCGGCCGTGCGTTCGCCGTCCGACCTGGGCAGGCCGACCAGGACGACACGGGCTCCGGCCGCGGTGAGCCGGCGTGCGGTGGCGAGGCCGAGCCCGGATGCGCCACCGGTGATCACGGCGACACCTTTGGACATGTCCAACTGCTCGATCCTTACGTCTGGGTGGTCTCGACGTCTGGGTGGTCTCGGCCCGCCGTGACTTCACGCATGAGGGATCACGTGACTTCACGTGTGGAGGATCAGTGGCGCGCAGCTCATACGCCATCGATACCCGAGGTCGGCGAAGACGGGCCGGGGGGGGGGGGGGGGGGGGGCGGGGGCCCCCCCCCCCCCCCCCCCCCCCCCCCCCGCGGCTGTCCTACTGGGGCAGGCGGCCCGAACGAAGGCGGTCGACCATACTGGCCCGCTCGTCTTCGCTGAACGAGGCGTGCTTCGCCTTGAGCCGGCCCTTCAAGGCGTCCAGTTCGTGCGCCGGCCGGTTCAGCATGTCCCCGTGAGCGGCTTTCAGCTGTGCGATCTCGTTGGGTGTCAGGGGGCGGTGCATGGTGGTCCTCCTCTGTGTCGTGACGGTTGGTTGCTGGTCAGGTGGGCGTCCGGCTACAGACCGGCGCGGGCGAAACGGCGTACCGACAGCGGTACGAAGATCACCAGCAGCAGGGCGGACCACAGCAGGCTCGCGGTCACCGGGTGGGCCAGCGGCCAGGCGGCGTCCGGTCCGGGAGCGCCGGGATTGCCGAACAGCACCCGGGCCGCCGCGACCGTCGAGCTGATCGGGTTCCAGTCGCAGATGGCCTGCAGCCATGAGGGCATGCCGTCCGTGGGTACGAACGCGTTGGACAGCATGCTGATCGGAAACGTCAGTGGCGCCAGGCTGGTCGCGACCTCGATCGAGGAGACCGCGAGGCCGAGAAAGGTGCCGACCCACGACATGACGTACCGGAACAGCAGGAGCAGCCCGATCGCGGCCAGCGTCGGTCCGACGCCCTTGTGTGCCCGCCAGCCGACGGCAAGCCCGCAGACCAGCATCACCGCGAGCACGAACGTTCCGGTGAGCCCGTCCGCGCCGGACCGGCCCAGCGGCACGGACGCACGGGTGGTGGGCATTGAGCGCAGGCGGTCCATCACCCCGCTCTTCTGGTCCATCGCGACGTCCACCATCGCCGAGGACATGGCGGGGACAGTGGTCATCACGAACAGCCCGGGCAGCAGGTACTCGCGGTAGTTGCCGCCGCCCGGTACGCCGATCGCGCTGCCGAACACGAACCCGAACAGCACGATGAACACCGCCGGCATCACCAGCATGGCGATCAGGTTGCCGGGTTGGTGGCGCAGTCGCAGGAGCTGGCGCTGCGTCAGGGTCCAGCCGTCGATCAGGGTGGTCATGCCATCACTCCCGGAGTCCCGGCCGGTTCCGCGGGTTTGGCCTGCTTGCCGGTCAGCGACAGGAAGACGTCGTCGAGGCTCGGCCGGCGGATGCCGACATCACGGATCACGACGTTGGCCGCGTCGAGTTCGCGCACGACCCGTGGCAGCGTCGGCACCTCGCCGACGGCCGCGACCACGATGTGCGTCCCGTCCGCCTCCGGGCGCTGACCGGTGAGCCGTTCCAGGACCGCCATGGCTCCCGGCAGATGGTCAAGGGAATCCGTTTCGACGTCGATATGACTGCCGATCTCGGATTTGAGCTCGGCCGGGCTGCCCTCGGCGATCAAGCGGCCGTGGTCGATCACGGCGACGGCCGAGGCGAGTTGGTCCACCTCGTCCAGATACTGGGTGGTGAGCAGCACGGTGGTGCCCTCGGCCACCAGGTCGCGGATGGCGTCCCAGATCCCCAGTCGGCTCCGGGGGTCGAGACCCGTGGTGGGCTCGTCGAGGAAGAGCACCGTCGGGGCCCGCAGCAGGCTGGTGATCAGGTCCAGGCGGCGAAGCATGCCGCCGGAGTAGGTGCCGACCAGCCGGTCGCCGGCGTCGGCGAGATCGAACCGTTCCAGCAGCTCGTCGGCGCGTTGCCGGGCGCCGCGGACGCCCAGCCGGGCCAGCCGGCCGAAGATCCGCAGGTTCTCCCGGCCGGTCAGCTTCTTGTCGAGCGCGGCGGCCTGGCTGGTGAGCCCGATCGCCTCGCGAGCCTTGCCCGGTTCCCGGGCCACGTCATGGCCGGCGACGACGGCCTGCCCGCCACTGGGCCTGGTCAGCGTGCTCAGTATCCGCACCAGGGTGCTCTTGCCCGCGCCGTTGGGGCCGAGCAGGCCGTAGACGGTGTTCGGTAACACCGCCAGGTCCAAGTTGTCGAGCGCTACGACTTCGCCGAACTCCTTCCGCAGCGCTTTCGTGTACACGACCGGGTTATCCACAAGAGTCCACTCCGCTTCAGTCCACTCCAGTCCGTTCCAGTTCACTTCCAATAACTGGGTACGGTGTATGCGGTAAACGAAAGTAGCAAACTGCGGTCGGTGTACGCAAGTGGACGGGAGCCGTTTAGACTGGCTCCCGTGGTCAACCCGAACCCGATCATCTGGATGCGCCCCGAGAAGCCCGCACGCGGCCCGGCACCGACGTACAGTCGCGGGCAGATCGCCGCCGTGGCGGTCGAGATCGCGGACTCCGAAGGCATCGACGGCGTATCGATGCGACGCATCGCCAAGGAACTCGGCACCGGTGCGATGACCCTCTACCGCTACCTTCCGGCCAAGGAGGACCTGTACGCGGTGATGGTCGACCAGGTGGTCGGCTTCGAGCCGCAGGAGCCGACCGGCGACATCCGCGCCGACCTCGCGACCCTGGCGCGCCGCTACCGGCAGACCCTGCGACGGCATCCCTGGCTCGCCCAACTCCTGGCCGGCCGCCCGATCATCGGCCCCAACGTCCTGTCCGCCAAGGAGCGCGACCTCGCGCTGCTCGATGGCTGCGGCCTGGGCATCGAGGGGATGCTCGACGTGCTGAACCTGATCCAGCACTGGGTCAACGGTGCCGTGCAGGCCGAGCTGAGCGAGTGGGCGGCCGGGCGCAAGTCAGGCCTCGACCGGCACACCTGGCAGCAGCGCATGGGGCCGTATCTCAAGACCATGCTCGCGACCGGTGAGTTCCCGCATCTGGGCCGGATGGTCCAGGAGTCCGAGTTCGCCGAGACCGACGAGCTGTTCGAGAACGGGCTGGCGATACTCCTGGACGGTGTCGAAGCCCGGCTTTCGCGCGTCGGGGAGTCCTGATCGGGTTTTCTTTCCGAAAGCAAACTCCTGGGCGGATGGCGACGGCCGGCGGGGCAGCCCCGCCGTCCGCTCGCTCAGCTCACGCCCGCCCCACTTGCAGGGACTCGGTCCCCAACGGGTCGAACCCGGTGACATCCGGCAGTGCCTGGATGCCGGAGATCATGGAGGCGAAGCCGCCCTGGAGGTTGTCCCTGGGAACACGGGCCATTTGCTGCGCGCGCTCCATGTACATCTTCCGTATCCGCGTCGGGTCGTAGAAGAACCGGACGAACGAAAGAAACTCGTCGAACAGCTGCCGGTAGACCGTCTGGTACCGGTCCAGTGCGCGGGCGGTGTCGGCCGGGTTCTCCAGCGCGGCGTCCAGGGCCCGCGCCGCCATCCAGGCTCCGGAGGTGCCCAGCCACACGCCCTGGGAGAACAGCGGATCGATGAATCCCGCCGCGTCACCCACCGTGAGCCAGCCCGGCCCGTGAAACTGCTCGCACACATGCGACCAGTCACGGATGGTGCGTACCGCGTCGACGCGTTCGCCACCGGCGATCATCCACTGGGCGACCTCGCTCGCGGCAACCGCGTCTTCGAACACCTGCTGCTGGCTGCGCCCGTCGGCGGTCTTCGCCGTCATCTGGTCCACCGGCAGCACATGGCCGAGGCTCAGCTTCTCCCCGGTGACCGGTATTCCCCACAACCAGCCACCCCCCTTGACCGACTCCACGAGGATGTCGCCCTGGTTGCCGTCCGGCAGCGGCTTGTAGGGGCTGAAGTAGCTCCAGACCGCGACGTTGCGCAGGTCGTTCTGCCACGAGACGTCGGCGAGATTGCGGGAGACGGCCCGGCTCTGGCCGGAAGCGTCGACGACGAAACGGGCCGCCACCCGGTGCTTCTCGCCGCCGTGTTTGTACGCGACCCCCCGCACCTCACCGTTCTCGCCGGTGAGCACCTCGGTGACCTGTGCCTCTTCCCGCACCTCGACGCCCAGTTCCCGCGCCTTGTTCAGCAGTAACTGGTCGAACTCGCTGCGGACGACGTGCCAGGAGTGGTCGTACAGGCCCGCCTGGCCGAACGAGATGCGCCAGGGCTCGGGTTCGCTGCCCCACACCAGGGTGACGCCGTACTTCCACTGGAACCGGGCGTCGAGTTCGTCGATCAACCCCAGCGCGTCCATCACCGGGGTCACGCCGGTGATGAGGGACTCCCCGATGTGGTAGCGCGGAAAACGCTCGCGTTCGAGCAGGAGGACATCGCGACCGGCCTTGGCCAGCAGAGCGGCGGTCGTCGATCCGGCCGGTCCACCGCCGACCACGAGAACGTCGTACTGCTTGGTTTCTGACATGACTCGGAACCCTTCCGTAGGTGGGTGCGCCTGATGTGGATCAGGAGGGGAGCAGTTCGACGACGGAGAGCGAGCCCACCGGCGTGACCGAGGTGACCTTGAGCCCGGCGGATCCGGCCAGCGCGCCCAACTGGTCGAGGGTGTGCTGCCGGCCGCCGAAGTAGCACAGCATGCGCAGGTCACCCTCTGTCTGCTGGGTGAAGCCCTGGTCCTTGAAGTGATCCACGACGAGCAC
This sequence comes from Streptomyces sp. NPDC050535, assembly GCF_044457665.1. Classification (NCBI taxonomy): domain Bacteria; kingdom Bacillati; phylum Actinomycetota; class Actinomycetes; order Kitasatosporales; family Streptomycetaceae; genus Streptomyces; species Streptomyces sp. NPDC050535. Next base: position 236,516 of record NZ_JBITHE010000007.1, on the reverse strand, counting down.
CTTTCCGGTCTCCGACGCCGCGTCGGCGCACCGGCGCAGGATCTTGAGCGCTTCCGGATCGGGCCAGTTGTGCAGGATGCTCGACAGCAGGTAGCCGCCCCCTCCGGGAGGAAGGGCGTCGAAGAAGCTGCCGGACTCGGCGTCGGCCCGGTGCCCGAGGCCGGCCTCGGCGAGGGCCTGTTTGGCGCGGGCAACCGCTCCGGCCAGGTCGACGACCGTTCCCCGCAGGCCGTCATGGGCGCGCAGGATGGCGATCAGCAGGCTGGCGTCGCCGCCGCCCACGTCGACGACATGACCGAGGCTGCCCCAGGGGTAGGCGTCCGCCACGGCGGGCGCGTTCGCCGTCAGCCGGGATCCCATCAGGGTGTCGAAGGACCTGGCACGCCCGTTGTCGGCCGACAGGTCCTCCCAGAACGTCAGGCCGAAGTGGCGCTGGAACGCGGGCTCGCCGGTACGAACCGTGTGCAGCAGTTCGACGAAGCCCAGATCGGCGTGGCCGACGGCCCCCTCCAGATCGAACCAGGCGCGTACCCCCTCGGGGTGATCCTCACGCAGGTGCTCACCCGGAGCCGTCAGGCCGTAGGTGCCGGGCTCCACCTGCGACAACACGCCGGCGGTCACCAGATGGTCCAGCAGTCGTCCCAGCGTCTCCCGGTCGGCGTCCACGACCGCCGCCAGCGCTTCGGTTGTCCGGGTGCCGCCGGCGATGTGGTCGGCCAGCCGCAATGTCGCTGCTACCCGGATGGACATCGGGGTCAGCAGGTCGGCTGCCGCCCACAGGCCCCCGCCCCGTCCGGTCGTCTCCTTGGGCAAGGCGTCTCCTTGATCGATGGTTGTCGGCGGTTGTCGGCGGTTGTCGGCTGTTCACACGCCTGCCCGCTCCTCCGCGAACGTCTTGGCGAGGCGGAGGTTGCTCATGCTGTTGGCGCTGAGCAGGCGTCGCAGGTACCGGCGCGCGTCGGCGACCGTCGTCCCGTCTCCCAGCAGGGACAGCGCAGAGCGCTTGATCGTGACGGTGTGCCGGGCTTCGGCGATGACGCCTTCCGGCGTCTCGGTGAACCGCCAGTGGCCGGTGTGCGCGTCCAGCAGCGGGGGAGGCGTGATCTGCTTGTAGACGATCAGGTGGGGCGGCAGGCAGATCCGCACCGAGCGGGTGCGCGCACTGGCGCCCGACGACATGGTGTCCATGTCGAAGAACTGGATGTTCGGCACCTCCTCGGACAGGACGAGCGCCGCCACGTGCGGGATGCGCTCGGGCCACAGATCGGCCCGGTACAGATAGTCGTAGGCGTCCTCGACGGAACCTGCGACGAACAGCGGGTCGGCGAAGGAAAGAACCAGCTCGTCCCTCTCCGCCTGCCGTTCCGCCGCTTCGCGCAGGAGGTCGAGCTGTCCCTGGCCGTCCTGGGTGATCCCCTTCAGCAGCGGGCCGAGGTCGGCGTCGGCGGGCGCGTCGACGTAGTGGCGCAGCTCGACCTCGGTCCGGTTCGGCGCCACTTCGGTGAACACCCACTCCCCGCGGATCCCGGTGGCCGGCGGCTCGGCTTCCTCCTGCTCGAACGTGATGCGGCGAGCCGCGCGGTCGACCCGGCGCAGGACTCGCCAGGTGCGGACGGCGGAGTCACCGGACAGTGACCAGTGCTGGATCAGCTCCCCGCGCTCTGTGGCGCGGAGCCGCTCCGCGTGCACGGCGGTCCGGTCGAACTGCGGCCATCCCTCGACAGCCGCGACAAGATCCAGTGCCGCGTCACAACCGGCGTCGATGGTCGCGCCGTGCTTGACCTGCTGTTGTGTACTTGACATGACAGTCACCTCGCATGCGTCGTATGTCCAAAAGCATCTGGAAGTGTCTGGAAGCCGAACTCGGGGAGCGGTGCTACCAGGTGACCGGCAGTTCGCTCGGGCCGAACGACTGCTGCGAGTGGTACTTGAACTCCAGTTCCGCTTCGGCCACGGCCAGCTCAAGCGTGGGAATCCGCTCGAACAGCGTCGTGAAGACCATCCCCAGCAGCACCGGCGCCAGGTGGGCCCCCACACACCGGTGCGGCCCGTAGCCGAACGCGAGGTGGCTGGTGGGACGCTCCCGCAGGAGATCCAGCCGGTTGGGGAACGGGCACACCGCCGGATCACGGTTGACGGGCAGGGTCGGGACCGCCACGCCGTCACCCGCCCTGATCAGCGTGTCACCGACGCGCACGTCCTCCAGGGCCAGCCGCAGCGGGGTGGCGTCGTTGATGGAGAAGTACCGGAGCATCTCGCCCACCGCCACCGTCATCCGGTCCGGTTGGCCGAGCAGCACCGCCCGCTCGTCGGTGTGGGTCAGCAGGGTGAGTACGCCCAGCGACACCATGGTCGCGACCGAGTGATGGACGCCGAACGCCAGCGCCAGCACCAGGCTGGACAGCTCGTACCGGTCGACTTTCCCGTACTCGGCAAGCTGCTGCTCGATCGCATGGCTGACGATGTCGTCGCCCAGGTGCTTCTCCTTCTCCGCGAGGACGTCCGCGACGTGCTCGTGCAGGCGCGCGGCTGCCGCCACCTCCTCGTCCTCGGTGCCGGCCGTGACCACCAGGTCCCAGATGTTCTGCCGCATCGTGACCAGTTCGGCCGTCGGCAGGCCGAGCAGGAGTTCCTGCAGCCGCCACGCGACCGGGTACGACAGCTCCTGCACCAGGTCGACCGGCTTCTCCGGCCGGCCCAGCACCGCGTCGATGATCTCGTCCACGGCGCCCTGGAGGCGGGGCCGTGCCTCCGCGACCCGTTGCGGGGAGAGCTCCTGGACGACCGGCTTCTTGGCCAGCGCGTGCTCCCTGCCGTCCATGTTGACCAGGAACGGTGCGCAGTGCTTGAGCTTCTCCATCGGCCGCGGTGACAGCCTCGGGAAGTCCGGCAGCAGCTTGTTCGCGCTGAACCGCGGGTCGGACAGCACCAGCCGGGCGTAGTCGGGGTTCACCACCAGCCATGCCAGGTGGCCGGTGGGCATACGCACCCGGCCGATCCCCCGTTCCCGCAGCGCCTCGTACTCGGGCGGCAGCAGGCCGGGCTCCTGGCGCCGGATCGGATAGCTCAGTACATCGGTCATGCGGGCACCTCGTTCAAGGCTCGGACGATCGTGGTGTAGGTGAGGTACGTGGTCATCGCGAACTCGGGGTCGAGCAGGTTGCTGCGGATGGTCTCCAGGTCGTCCGGCGTCAGGTGCGCGTTGACCCTGAGATGCGGTTCGAGCATGAAGGTGTGCAACCGGGCCAGCAGTGCGCTCGGTGTGCCGCCCTGTCCCGTGTCCCGGAAGAGCTTCGTGGAGACGTCGTAGCCCGCGGCGCGGAGCACACCGGCCGTACGGGGGGCCCACGCCAGGTCCATGCCGGTCCGCTCGCCGAGCGTGTGCACGGCGTCGTGGCAGTGCTGCCAGATCTCGGTGGTGTGCTTGTCGGCGGGTGTGGCCACCATCCCGGCCGCGCAGTTGCAGTACCAGTCGGTCAGTACGAGTACGCCACCTGGCCGGAGGTGACCGGCCAGCCGGACGGCGATCTCCTCGCGCTCGGCGAGGTGCATCAGCACCAGCCGGGCGTGGATCAGGTCGAAGGCCGGTTCCGGCCACGGGTCGGTGGTGACATCGTGCTCGATCACCTGGATGCCCGGATGCTGCGGAACGTGCTGCGGCTTGGCGTCGCTGGCGATCACCTGGCCGGTGCTGCCGGCCCGGTCGGCCAGCCACCGGGCCACCGATCCGTCACCGGCGCCGATGTCCCAGCACCGCCGCCCGCCGCCGGCACCGAGCCCGTCCAGGACTGTGAAGGTCTCCCGGTTGAGGATGTCCGACAGCAGGCTCAGCTGCTTCGGCGCCTCGGGTCTGGAGTTGTCGAACCCCTGCTCTTCTTTCTCGGCCGTCGCCTCGTACATACGCGTCTCCCTACTTCGCGGCCCAGTGGTAGAAGCGAGTGGCCAACGCCCCGCCCTCCGGCCTGTACGGCGGAATGATCTTCTTGAGGTCCTCGACGAGCTGGAGGAAGCGGGGGTCGGGGTCGTCCCACACGGCGCTGATCACCTTGCGGCTGTCGGCGTGGGCGAAGTCCTGGATGTGCAGGTAGATACCGCGGTACAGGTAGATCTGGCGGCGCAGCGTGCCCATCGTGTGCGGGAAGTCGGTCGCGTCGGACTCCGCGAACAGCCGCGACGCCTGCGGGATGTGCTCCTGCTGCTGGGTGTTCACGATCACCGCGGAGTGCGTCTGCTCCAGGTTGTCCAGTCGCTCGGCCGGCCACAGGTAGAAGCGTGTGGCGGTCGGCCGGTCGGTCGGGCCGTCCCAGGTCGCGGGGGCGGCGTACTCGCCGAGGTACGGCGCCAGGCGTTCGTCCAGCCGCGTGCACCGGGGGTCGGTGGTGGTGATCCGGTGGGCCTCGGACGCGTCCGCGACATCCCAGTCCTGGATCTGCACGAACAGATCGCAGTAGCCGTAGACCTGCCTGCGGCGCAGTTGGGGCAGTTCGGGCGCGAACTCACCATCGAAGTCCTGAAGGACCTTGGTGACGTCGTCGATGCCACCGCTGTCGAACGTGTGGACGGTGACGATGCTCGGCATGTGTCTTCTCCTCACACCGAGGTGGACAGTTGCTCGTTGACCACCTGGACGAACTGGTCCGGGGTCTCGGCCGTCGCCATGGTCTCCTCGGGCAGGCTCACGCCGAGCTCCCGCTCGATCCGGCTGGTCGTCTCCATCAGGGCGAGCGAGTCGTAGCCGAGATCGCCGAACGTGGTCGCGCTGATGTCTCCGTCCAGGACGCTCGTCTCGTCCTCGCCCGCTGCCTCGCGCATGTACCGAACCAGGTCGGCAAGGGTGAACGTGGTCATCTCGTTTCCTCTCCAGGGAAGTTGCCGTACGGGTACTGCCTGCCGGCGAGTCGCGATCTGCGCGGGGATCCGCCCGGCAGATCGCGACTCGCGGCGTTGGGCCGTCGCGATGGGGTGGGTGTGCCATGGACGCGACGACATCCGGCGGCGCGACGATGGTTACGCCTGCCGCCCGGACCATGGGCCGGAGGACCGGTCCTCCTCCTTCGCCACGGTGATGCCGGTTCCGGCCAGCACGACCGCGGAGTTCAGACCGTCGCCGCGGGCCAGCACCAGCGCGGTTCGCAGCGACGCCTCGCGAGGCTCGCCGAGCACCACGTCCAGCCGGTCGGCCGGGACCGTCTCCGTCACGTTGATCGTCGGCGGGATGACACCGTGCCGGAGACTGAGCAGTGCCGTGGCGATATCGAGCGCGGGACCACCGGAGTGCAGCCGCCCCGTCATCGTCTTCGGCGCGGTGACCGGAACCGCGTGCGGGCCGAACACGCCGGTGATGGCGGCGGCCTCCGCGCGGTCCAGCTCGGCGACCCCGCACGCGTCGGCGAACACCACGTCGATGTCGGCCGGCGACAGCCCCGCGTCCCGCAGCGCGATCTGGATAGCCCGCCGCAGCCCCGGCTCCCGGCCGGAGTCCGGCGGGGGGTCGAAGGTGGACCCGTATCCGGCGATCGAGCCGTATGGACGGGCACCGCGGCGGCTCGCGGCCTTCGCGTCCTCGACGATCATGATGGCGCCGCCCTCACCGGGGAGGTAGCCGCTCGCGGCGGTGTCGAACGGCAGGTAGGCGCGGGCGGGGTCGGGATTCGTACTGACCTGCCGGGTGGTCAGTTCGGTCACCCAGCCGAGCGGACACATCGCGCTGTCCACCGCGCCGGAGATGACCAGTGGCAGGCCGTCCCGCACATAGCGGCGCGCGTGCGCGACCGCGTCCGCCCCGCCCACATGTCCGGTAAGTACGCCGCCCGGGCCGCGCAGACCGTGCCTGATCGAGATCTGCCCGGTGTTCGCCGCGTAGAACCAGGCGAACGAGATGTAGGCGCTGATGTGCTTGCTGCCGAGGCTCCACAGCTTCTGCAGCTCCTCCTGGCTGAATTCCAGGCCGCCGACGGAGTTGCCGGTCACGGTGCCGACCCGGTCCCGTGGCATTGCCCCCAGATCGACGTCCGCGTCGGCCACGGCCCACTCCATGGCCATCAGCGCCAGCTTTGTCGTATGGGCGGTCTGCGGAACCAGCCGCCCCGGCAGATGCTCGGCGGGATCGTAGGACTCGACCTCGCCGGCCAGCCGCACCGGGTATCCGGAGGGGTCGAACCGGGTGATCCGGCCGATACCGCTCTCGCCGCGCAGGACGGCGGCCCAGTACGCGTCCGTCCCCAGGCCGTTGGGCGCGGCGATCCCGATGCCGGTGACGACCGCACCGGGCAGGGTCTCGGCCACGCCACCCGCGGCCGTGTCCCGGGTGAGGGCGCTCCGCGCGGTCACGCGGCCACCTTGTTCAGCACCATGGCGCTCTGGAAGCCGCCGAAGCCGCTGCCCACGGTCAGCACCGTCTCCAGGGGTGCGGGACGCGCCTCGTTCGGCACGTAGTCGAGATCGCATTCGGGATCGGCCTCGTGCAGATTCGCGGTGGGCGGCACCAGGCCGTACTCCAGCGCCAGCACGCAGGCCGCGATCTCGATCGAGCCGATGGCGCCCAGCGAGTGACCCACCATCGACTTGATCGAGCTGACGGGTGTCCGGTAGGCGTGCTTGCCGAGGGTCCGCTTGAACGCTTCCGTCTCGTGCCGGTCGTTCTGCCTGGTGCCCGAACCGTGCGCGTTGACGTAGTCGATGTCCGACGGGGCGCGGCCCGACATGCTGATGGCCGCCGTGATCGCCGCGGCCATCTCCTCCCCCGTGGAGCGCAGCCCTGTCATGTGGTAGGCGTTCGTGCGCACCGCGAACCCCGAGAGCTCGGCGTATATGTGCGCCCCCCGGCTCTTCGCCCGCTCGTACTCCTCAAGCACCAGCATCGCCGCGCCCTCGGCCAGTACGAACCCGTTGCGGGTGCCGTCGAACGGGCGGCAGGCCCGTTCCGGGGAGTCGAGGCGGGGCGTGGTGGCCTTGATCGCGTCGAAGCAGGCCACCACGATCGGCGAGATGGGCGCGTCGCTGCCGCCGGTCACCATCACGTCCGCCGATCCCTCGCGGATGAGCCGCGCGGCATGGGCCACGGACTCGATCCCGGCGGTGCAGCCGGTGGAGACGACCGCGGCCGGGCCCTCCGCGCCCACCGCCCAGCCGACCTCGGCGGCCAGCGAAGTGGGGACCATGTAGTTGAACAGGTGCGGGACGGCGTACTCGTGGTCCACCAGCCATTTCCGGCCGCCGTCGCTGAGCACGTTGTACTCCCGGTCGAGGCTGGCCGTGCTGCCGATCGCGCTGCCGACCGAGACACCCATACGTGTCGGGTCGAAGTCCTCGTGCTCCATGCCGCTGTCGGCGAACGCCTCGCGCGTGGCGGCGACGGCGAGCTGGACACAGCGGTCCATCCGCCGGATCTCCCGCGCCGTCAGTCCTTCCGCGGCCGGGTCGAAGTCGCACTCGGCCGCGACCTGCGACCGGAACGCGGACGCGTCGAACATCGAGATCCTGCGCGTCGCGGTGGTCCCCGACGACAGCAACTCCCAGAACTTCTTGGTGTTCCCACCGCCCGGCGCTCGCACGCCGATTCCGGTGATGGCCACACGCCGGGTCATCGCGACTCCTTTAACGGTCTGGACTCTGGTATCGGTGTTCGACGCAAACCGTCGGAAACGGATGTCTCCATACTTGGCACTCCCGATCGAGACGGATTCAAGATTGGGCTTATCGCCAGGCCAGGAGGCTGCGTCAGGTCCGGGCCGCCGCACCGAAGCGTGCCGGGCGGCGTTCGACGAACGCCCGGATGCCCTCGCGGCTGTCCGCGGTCGCACCGCACGCGGCCAGTGCGTCGGTCTCGGCATCGAGTTGCTGTTCCAGGGTGCGGACCGGACCTTTCCGCGCGAGTGTCGTTATCGCACCCGAGGCTTGGCGTGGGCCGTCGACCAGCCCGCGGGCAAGGCCGGCGAGCTCGGCCGTGAGGTCGTCCTCGTCGACCACACGGCTGGCCAGACCCCATGCGAGGGCCTCCTCCGCCTCGAGAACCCTGTTGGTCAGCATGAGATCCATGGCGCGGGCGTGGCCGACCGTCCGCGGCAGCGTCCAGGACATCCCGCCGTCGCAGGACAGACCGATGCCGGTGTATGCGGCTCGCATCCGCGCGGTGCGAGTCAGCACGATCATGTCCGCGGTCAGAGCCAGGCTCATTCCGGCGCCGGCCGCCCAGCCCTGGATGCCTGCGACAACGGGCACGGCGGCGTCTCGCAACGCCGACTGGAAGTCGTGCAACAGGCCGGCCGACCGCCGCAGGTGCTCGCTCGGGTGTGCGGCGGCCGCAAACCCGTCGATGTCCCCACCGACGCAGAAGTTCGCGCCGCTGCCGAACAGGACCACGCAGCCGACGTCCTCATCGAGCTCGCGGGCGCTCGCGGCAAGCTCGCCGAGCAGCTCCTGGGAGAGCGCGTTTCCGCGGTCCGGTCGGTCCAGACGCAGCCACAGCGCCCCTCTGTCCCGATCGACCCGCAAATGCCGGGCCGGCATCACGGCACTCGGAAGCAGAGGGTGCCCCACAGGTAACCCGCACCGATTGCCGAGATCACCATCAGGTCACCGGACGAGACATCGTCGCGCCGCATGGACCCATGCATGGCGGTGTACACCGACGCCGCACCGGTGTTGCCCAGCCAGTCGACGGTGATCGGCGCACTGTCCTCGGGAAGCCCGAGCCGCCGCAGAACCTCGGTGATGATGTTCAGATTCGCTTGGTGGACGAAGATGTGTTGTACGTCCGTCGGCTGAAGTCCGATGGCGGACAAGGCACTCGAAATGCTCTCCGGAAGTCTCTTCGTGGCCTGCTGCCACACCGTGCGTCCATCCATCCGCAGGAACTGGCCGCCGTCCGCAGCGGTCTGTGCGGTGGTCGGCCGGCTGGCACCACCCGCGGCGACCTCGACGCTGTACGACAGATCGGCACCGAGGTCCCAGGCCAGTAACCCGTCGCCGGGGCCGCAGGTGCCGAGGACCACAGCTCCTGCGGCATCACCGAAGAAGACCCGCGTTCTCCGGTCGGTCGGGTCGGTCAGCCGGCTCAGGCAGTCCGCGCCGATGACCAGGACGTATCGGAAGGCCTGGTTCTGCAGCAGGTGACTGGCGAGGAACATCCCATAGACACCTCCCGCGCAGGCGACCTGGTTCAGGTCGATGGGCACCGCACGATCGGCTCCGAGTTTTTCCTTGACGATGAGGGCGGTGGACGGCAGGGGTTGATCGGGGGTGATCGTGCTCAGCACGATGGCGTCGATGTCCTCCGCGGCGACATTCGACGCCTGGAGAGCCGAGCGGGCCGCTGCGAGACACATGTCGGAAGTGGACATGTCGCTGTCGAGGAAGCGGCGCTCGATGATTCCGGTATGGTCCCGGATCCACCGGTCGTCAGTGTCGAGATTCGCCGATATTTCGTCGTTGGTGACTATCTTCTTCGGGATGTAAATCCCCGTGCCGATGATACCGGTGGAGATTCCCAGATCTTTCGCCGTACCCCGAGTGGTCCAGGCGTTGTGACGAGCATCCACACCGCCTGTAAGCACACTGTCAGCTGACATCATCTGCTCTCCCCTCGCGGCTTTGCGATACGGACGCATCCTTGTCAGACGTCGTCGACAGTCACTCGATGTTGATCGGACGGGCGCTGCGACGTGGGTGTCCAGGACCGAGCGAGCAGACCTTGAGCGGACGTCGAGCAACAGCGCGGACCATCCAGTGGCGCAGTCTCGGCGAACGGGAGTCCTCGATGCGTTACGACCAGCTCTACATCTCTGGGACCGGCACGTGGTTGCCTCCAGCAGTCGCCACCGATGAAGCCGTCGCAGACGGTCGTTGGACCAGGGCCAGCCGCGCACGGGACGGCATCGTCTCCGTCACCGTCGCCGGAAACGACATCCCACCCGAAATGGCCGCTCGGGCGGGTCGGCGCGCGCTGGCTGCCGCCGGCTTCGGTGCCGACGACGTCGACCTGGTCCTGCACTCATCTGTGCACCACCAGGGACTCGACCTCTGGGCGGCAGCGTCCTTCGTCCAGAATCAGGTAGTTGGCAACACCTGCCCCGCTTTCGAGGTTCGTCAGATGTCTGCCGGCGGGATGGCCGCGCTGGAACTCGGCGCCGCCTCGGTCGCCGGCCGCTCCCGCCCGTGGTCCGCGGACGGGCCCCGCGCCGCGTCCCGGCCCGCGGTCGCGTTGCTGACGGCTGCGGACAAGTTCTGCCTTCCCGGGTACGACCGGTGGCGTTCCGAGAGCGGGATGGTGTTCGCGGACGGCGGCTCGGCGCTGGTCCTGTCGAACCGTGCTGGGTTCGCCCGGGTGCGCAGCGTGGTCACCGTCTCTGATACCGGACTGGAGGCGCTGCATCGCGGCGACGAGGCGTTCACGGACGCCCCGTTTCTCAACGGGCCTCCGGATGCCGACAGACGAGTGCGCGACTACGTACGCGATCACGGTCGCGCGGACACGCTTGTGAGGTTGCGAGCCGGTCAGGACGAGGCGCTGAAGGCCGTCCTCGACGAGGCCGAGACCACCTTGGGCGAAATCGACTGGTACGTGCTTCCCAACTTCGGGTTCGCACGCCTGGACGCCGCGTACTTCCGTCGCTTCGAAATCGATCCGGACCGTACGACATGGCCTTGGGCCAAGACCGTTGGTCACCTTGGCGCCGCTGACCAGTTTGCCGGTCTCCACTACCTGCAACGGGCCGGGAAGCTCCAGCCGGGCCAGCGCTGCCTGCTTTCCGCTGTGGGCTCCGGCATGTCCTGGACCTGTGCCGTTATCGAGATCGTCGGCGATGCGATGGCGGCTGCGGGCTGAGCTCGGGCGCTGCTCAGCACTGTTGCCGCCGGCATCAGCCGTTTCCCTCGGCCGAGCCTCGAACCGGGCTCGACTGCTCCGCGAGCCGCGCCGACTAGGCATGGGCAGGCAGACTACGGGCAGCCAGAGGGAGCCTAGATGACGGGGAGCAGGCAGGTGGCCTTCCTGTTTCCTGGTCAGGGATCGCAGTATCCGAGGATGGCGGCCGGGCTCTACGGCGCGGTTGATGTGTTCACGGAAACCATGGATCGCGCGTTCGACCTGCTCGGAGACGACGGTGCCGCGCTCCGCCACGACTGGCTGTCCGACTCTCCTGGCGACCGGTACGACAACGTGACCGTGGCCCAGCCTCTGTTGTACGCGGTCGAGTGCGCTCTCGGGAGAATGGTGCTGGACTGGGGCGTTCGGCCGGCCGCGTTGCTCGGGCACAGTGTCGGAGAGATGGTCGCGGCCACCTTGGCCGGCGTGCTCGACTTCGACGACGGCGTGCGGCTGATGGTGGATCGGATCGAGCACTACGCCGCGTCCCCGCCGGGCGGCATGCTGGCGGTCTCCGCCTCCGCGGCCGACATCACACCATTTCTGTCCGGCACGCTCGCGGTCGCCGCGGTCAACGCCGAGCAGCAGACCATGATCGCCGGGGGCCGAACAGAACTGGCCGAGTTGGCCGAAACGTTGCGGTCCAACAGGCTCACCTGCATCACCGTGCGCGCGAAACAGGCCTTCCACAGTCCCGTGGTGGCCGACGCGGCAGCTGCCACGATCGCCGGATGGCGGACGGTAAGCCTGTCCCCGCCGCGTGTCCCGATCTATTCGGCGTACTTGGGTTCCGTGCTGGATCCGGAGACGGCGGTGGACCCGGTGTTCTGGGCACTCCAGCCGGCCAGACCGGTGCTGTTCTGGCCGACCCTCGACGCGTTGCTGCGGGACCGGAAGCTGCTGCTCGCAGAGATCGGTCCGGGGCGAGGGCTGACCACCTTGGCGCGCCGGCACCCGGCAGTGCGGACGGGCGACGTCGAGGTCCTCAACCTGCTGCCGGTCCGTGCCGGCACCCGGAACTCCGAGCTCGATGGCGCCCGCAGAGCGGCGGACCGATTCGCCTCCGATGGCCATATGCGCCATGCCGCCGTTATCGCGCCATGACCAATCAACGGAGGCGAAGCAGGCCGTGCTACTGAGGTTGAACTCGCAGTGGCGGTCCGGTCGATCATCCGGCACTCATGATCAGTCCGGTTTCGGTGAGGCAACCGTCGATCAGCTCCGCTCGGTACCGGATCCTCTTGCGCTTGAGCTTCATGACGCGGACCAGGTGGTCGAGGTCGGCGGCGGCGAAATCGGCCAGCCCGCGCTCGACCAGCGACCAGAAGCCTTCCTGCGGGTCGAGGGGCTCAACAGTTCCACGCACATCGGCCCCTTCGGCCGCAGCGCCTCCACCCCGCCCTCGCGCCACGTCCTGCGCCACTTCTCCACCTGGCGCTCCCCGACCCGCAGCTCACGTGAGACGTCCATGGTCTTCTCGCCGCGCGCGAACCGCTCCGCGGCCTCCAGCCTCAGCTGCTCGCGAGCTGCCTATTTCTTCGGCGTCAGTCCGCCACCCTGCGCATACCGCATACCTCCGGCATACCGCAACGATCACGAATCGTCAGACCCACGCCCGCCACAGCGAGTTCGACCCCAGTTCCCGGTGAGGCCTAAGCGGCCGGCGCATGCCCAGGGTGTCCTCAGGTGGAAATCTGAAACTTGACCGAAATATTTGCGGTCGTCGCCGTGGTTGCCGGCTTTGGAAAAATGACCAGAACTGAACTGCGAAAAGAATTCTGGATCCCATATGCTGAATACTTGTGCGTCATTTTCGACGTCTGAGATGAGTGGGTATCGAACCTTCGCGAATAGGTTAAGGGGGAAACGGGGACATGTTGGAATTCTTCCTGCTCGGTGAGTTATATATCCTGTACCAAGGTGCCGAACTCCCCTTCGTGGCGCCAAAGGCGAGTCAGGTACTGGCCCTTCTATTACTACAGGCCAACCGCCCGGTCGACTTGCAGACCATCATCGAAGAGTTGTGGAACGGAAGCCCGCCGCGCAGCGCGGTCACCACGGCGCAAACCTACATCTATCAGCTGCGCAAGATGTTCCACCGCGAGGTCCGGGAAAGCGCAGCGGGGATCTTGCTCACCCGCCGGGAACGAAGTTATCTCCTGCGGATCCAGGTGGATCAGCTCGACGTGGCCCAGTTCGAGCAGGCGGTCGGCTCCGCACGGGCATTCCTTGACGCTGGAAGGGTCGAAGAGGCGCTGGCTCGGGTGCAGAATGCGCTGTCCATCTGGCGAGGCCGCGCCCTTGCCGACATACCACTCGGCCCGCACCTCGAGGCACACGTCGTCCGACTTGAGGACATTCGGATCCAGGCTCTTGAGCTGCGAGTTGAGGCAGAAATGCAGCTCGGCCGGCACCGCGAAATGATCGCCGACCTCCGGTCGGTCACCGCAGCGCACCCACTGAACGAATGGTTCTACGAACAGTTGATGCGCGCGCTGAGTCTCTCCGGACGGCGCGGCGAAGCGCTACAGGTCTATCAGGACCTGCGTCACCTGCTCGGCGAGGAACTGGGCATAGACCCTTCCCCTGCACTTCAACGGATGCAGTACGAGGTGCTGAACCTCCCCGCGTAGCGTGGAGGCCGCGACCGGAGGGACGGCTGAGGGTCGTGGGATCCAGGAAGCGCACTACAACGCAGAGTTCCGCGAGGGAGCGGTACGGATCGGAGCAATGCTCAGGAGCTGTGGATCATTTCGCCGCGGAGCGTGCGCAGGGCGTACCTTCTCGGATGATCTACAAGTCTCCACCCACGTGTTCAGCCCTGCGGAGATCATCACGGCGCTGGATGGGCCGGAGCACCGGGTGACCACGGGTAAGTGGGGGCGACACCACGCTCCAGGCGCTCAACGCGGCCGCCGACAAGTACTCCGACGTCTGCCGGGCGATTGATCGGAAGTCGTTGATCAGCTGGTCGGACTGGGTTGACGGGTATTCAGGTTCGCTTGTTCGGCCGTTCTCCGTGCTGTGCGCCCCACGCGCTCACGAGGTTGCCCGCGGCTCTGATTTCTCCAAGGCCCTGGAATCGGAGGTGAAGAATGAGGCGTCTGGAGGAATGCGTGCGCAGAAACTGATCCTGGAAACTCTGGTGGACCGTGTGAACGCCCGGTTCGGGGACAGGCGGCATGCTACCCACGCGACCTTCCTCAGTGAGGGGGCCGAATACCCGTTCTTTCCTGATCCCCGGTAATGGAAGGATCTCCGCGGGAAGGGGTTTCCCTCGCCGAACAGCAGGCCGCGCGGCGCGCGCTGGACGAAGGCCACGAGATCGGCCGTGGCGGTACGGGGTTCGTCGGCCGCATGACCGAGCTCGGAGTGCTGAATGCCTGGATGTCCGCGACGGACTCGCCCGGACGGTGGCTGGCCATCACCGGAGCGCCGGGCTCCGGTAAGTCGGCGCTTCTGGGTGAGTTCCACCGTCGCCTGGAGGAGCGGGACCACAATGGAGAGCCCCTTGTGGACGGAACGGAGGACCTGCTGGCGGACTTGGTCGACACGGTGGGCACCGCGGTGGAGCAGGTCTACTCCTGGTACGTGGACAATTACCCCAGCCGGTGGCGCGGGTTCCCCGAGTTTGTTCGTCGTCGCCTCGACCAGAGGGTCGGTGACCGAGGAAACCGCTGACCAACAGGGAGGGGAGATTTTTACTCCGTGCGTTCCCCGTGGTGGCGAGCCCCATGTCCTGAAGATCTCCCGTCGGCGCTGACCGCGTTGTAGGTTCAGGTTTCCATGAGCACGGGGTCCCGCGAAAACACGCGGGTCCGCGCCTGGCGCCGATCCGGCACCATGCTGACTGGTGCTGATTGAGGCGGAATTTTCTAGCGTTTCCGCAGGTCAGATGGGTGGTTACAGATGTGCGGACGGTATGCGGCGAGTCGTGGGCCCGAGGATCTCGCAGGAATCTTTGAGATCGAGAAGTGGGAGCCCGAGGAGGCTCTTGCCCCCGATTTCAATGTGGCCCCGACCAAGGAGGTCTACGCGGTTCTCGACCGTCCGGTCAAGGACGCCGACACCTCGGAACCGGTTCGCCAGCTCCGCACACTCAAGTGGGGACTCGTCCCGTCCTGGGCCAAGACGCCCGAGGGCGGCGCCCGGATGATCAACGCGCGCGCCGAGACCGTCCACGAGAAGCCCTCGTACCGCCGCGCCTTCGCCGCCCGGCGCTGCGTCATCCCCGCCGACGGCTACTACGAGTGGGTCACCGGCGCCGGCGAGCGCGATCTTGAGGTCGAGGGCAAGAAGAAGCGCCCGCGCAAGCAGCCGTACTTCGTGACGCCGGCCGACGGCTCGGTCTTCGCGATGGCCGGGCTGTACGAGTTCTGGCGGGACCGGACGCTTCCCGACGAGCATCCGCTCGCCTGGTGGGTGACGTGCTCCGTCATCACGACCGAGGCCGAGACCACGCCGCTCGCGGTGGCCCCCGCCGACGGGCCGCGCGTACTGGCCGACATCCACCCCCGGATGCCCCTGATGCTCACCCCGGATCGCTGGGACGCGTGGCTGGATCCCGCCCGGACGGAGGTCGAGGACCTGCGGTCGCTGCTCACCGCGCCACCGGCGGGGCTGATGCGGGCCTATCCGGTGTCCACGGCCGTGAGCAATGTGCGCAACAACGGTCCGGAGCTGTTGAAGGAGCTGGAGGGGCCCGAAGAGGGCACACTCTTCTGACGTGAGTTCTGACACGGGTTCCGATGTGACCGAGCTGGTTGAGACGGAGGCCGGGACCGGCCGCGTCACCTGGCACAGGGCGGCGGGCGCGCGGCTTGTTCTCGCCGTCAGCCATGGGGCCGGCGGAGGTGTCGAGGCGCGGGACCTCCAGGTGCTGGCGCGGGTGCTGCCCGCGCACGGGGTGAGCGTCGCGCTCGTCGAGCAGCCGTGGCGGGTGGCGGGTAAGAAACTGGCGCCCGCGCCCAGGACGCTCGACGTGGGATGGCGGGGGCTGTGGCCCGCGGTCGCGAGCGCCGGGCTTCCGGCCGTCGCGGGCGGGCGCAGCGCGGGAGCCCGCGTGGCCTGCCGTACGGCGGTGGAGCTGGGGGCCGCCGCGGTGCTCGCCCTCGGTTTTCCGCTGCATCCGCCGGGCAGGCCCGAGAGGTCGCGCGCCGGGGAACTGCTCGGCTCCGGGGTGCCCACCCTCGTCGTACAGGGCGGCAGTGATCCGTTCGGGAAGCCCGAGGAGTTCCCCGAAGGGGCGTACGAGCTCGTCGAAGTGCCCTACGGCGATCATGGCTTCGCCGTCCCCAAACGGGCGCCGCTCGGCCAGGACGAGGCCCTGAAGATCATCACCGACGGTGTCGTGAAGTGGACCTCGTCACTCGCGTAACGCCCGGGAATGTTGAGCGGCGGGCCTCTGTTGTGCCGATACAGACAGCACGGAACGGGTGCTGGACCGTTCGTACGAGAGGAAGTCCGCCGCATGGGTTCGACCATCTGCCCGAGCCGCAGCAGCAGCGCTGACCTGGACTGGACGGTGCTGCATGCGGGTAAGAACGCGCCTATTCGGGCGGCGGCGGGTGTCGATGTTCGTCTATCCTCCGATTCCAGTGGGACCGGTTTCGGTCTCGCTACGTCGCTGGAGGAGGTGGGTCCGGTCACTGGGACCGACGCAGGGACCGAACATGGCCAGGCGGACCAGCCCGAGGGCCAGGGCACGAGCGACGCGACCACGGAATCGTCCACGGAGCGCAGCGCGCGCTTCGAGCGGGACGCGCTCGAATTCCTCGACCAGATGTACTCGGCCGCGCTGCGCATGACGCGCAATCCGGCCGACGCCGAGGACCTGGTGCAGGAGACGTACGCGAAGGCGTACGCGTCCTTCCACCAGTTCCGCGAAGGCACCAATCTCAAGGCATGGCTCTACCGCATCCTCACCAACACCTTCATCAACTCGTACCGCAAGAAGCAGCGTGAGCCCCAGCGCAGCGCGGCCGAGGAGATCGAGGACTGGCAGCTCGCGCGCGCCGAGTCGCACATGTCGACCGGTCTGCGCTCCGCGGAGTCGCAGGCGCTCGACCACCTGCCCGACTCGGACGTCAAGTCGGCGCTGCAGGCGATCCCGGAGGAATTCCGGATCGCCGTCTATCTCGCGGACGTAGAGGGCTTTGCGTACAAGGAGATCGCCGACATCATGGGGACACCCATCGGCACGGTGATGTCCCGACTGCACCGCGGCCGCCGTCAACTGCGCGGCATGCTCGAGGACTACGCGCGTGACCGCGGGCTGGTTCCGGCCGGTGCCGGAGAGTCGAACGAAGCGAAAGGCTCGGGCTCATGAGCTGCGGAGAGCCGCACGAGACGGACTGCAGTGAGGTACTCGACCATCTCTACGAGTTCCTCGACCACGAGATGCCGGACGCGGACTGCACCAAGTTCGAGGTCCACTTCGAGGAGTGCTCGCCGTGCCTGGAGAAGTACGGGCTCGAGCAGGCCGTGAAGAAGCTCGTCAAGCGGTGCTGCGGTCAGGACGACGTGCCGACCGATCTGCGCGCCAAGGTCATGGGGCGGATCGATCTGATCCGCTCGGGGCAGACCGTGCCCGAGCATGACGTGGCCACCGCGCCCCAGGAGTCCTGAGCCGCCGGCCCGGGCGCGTTCCCGGGGGCCCGTCCGTCACCCGTACGTGCTAATCCGTGGGCTCTGAGCCCACGGATTGGGCCGTTCGGGGTCCCCCGGTCTTTCCCGCCGCCCTAGGCTCCGGAGTCCTGGAGTCGGGGGAGGGGACGAGGAGATGCGGTCGGTGCCGGCGTGGGCCCGGGTGTACGTGGCCTGTGTCGTTCTCGGCGCCGTGGCCGTTCTCGCTCCGCTGCCGACCGTCCGGGTCGCCTGGTGGATCGTCGCACTGCTGGCTGTGCTGTACGCCGGGTGCGAGCGCATCACGCTCCCGCGTGGCCCCAGGGCCTCGGGCACCCCGGGTCACGACGTCCCCAAAGGGATGGGCACCTTCCTCCCCGTGCTGCTGGCCGGGGCCTTTCTGCTGCCGCCCCCGGCCGCCGCGCTCGTCGTGCTGCCGGGGGCGCTGCTCGCCCGGGTCGAGCACCGGCCGCGGTGGCTGCGCCGGGTCTGGCGGGCGGCCCAGCTGGTCGTCGCGATCTGGGCGGCCTCCCGGGTGCACTGGGCGCTGGGCGGCCGGGACGCCGTGGTCGCGCCCGACTTCCCGTACGCGCTCGTGCCCGCCGGGGCCGCCGTGCTGACCTTCTGCCTGGTGCAGACCGTCCTCGACGGCGGCGTGCTCGCGCTGGCCGAGCGGGTGCCGGTGCGGGGCGCCTGGCGCGGGCTCTTCCCGCGCTCGCTGGCGCCCGTCGCCGTGCACGGGCTCGCGGGGCTGATGATGGCGGTGCTGTGGCGCAGCCCGTACGGGCCCGTCGCCGCGCTGCTCGTGCTGTTGCCGATGTACGTCTCCTGCTGGGTGTTCGCCCAGTACCACCGGGAACGGGCCGCCCACCAGGCCACCATCCGCGCGCTCGTCCAGGCCGTCGACATCAAGGACGGGTACACCCGCGGGCACAGCGAGCGGGTCGGGCAGGCCTCGATGATGATCGCGCGGGAGCTCGGCATGGACGACGAGCGCGCCGAGGTGCTGCGGTTCGCCGGGATCCTGCACGACGTGGGGAAGCTGGGGGTTCCCACGCGGCTGCTCCGGAAGGACGGGCCGCTGACCCCCGAGGAGCGCCGGGTCATCGAGCTGCATCCCGAGTACGGGCACGAGATGGTGCGGGGGATCGGCTTCCTGGGGGAGGCCCGGTCGGCGATTCTGCACCACCACGAGCGGCTGGACGGGAGCGGGTATCCGTACGGGCTGGTGGGGGCGCAGATCCCGGAGTTCGCCCGGGTGGTGGCCGTCGCCGACGCGTTCGACGCGATGACGTCCACCCGGTCCTACCGTCGGGCCCGGCCGGTGCCGGCGGCGCTGGAGGAGCTCGAGCGGTGTGCGGGGGCGCAGTTCGACCCCGGGATGGTGGACGCGTTGGCGCGGGCGCTGGACCGGTACGGGTGGCATCCGGCCGTCACCGCCGATACCGGTACGCCGTTTCGCGCCGGGGTTCGCCCGCCCGCCGCGCCACCCGTTTCCGGACGGCCGGCAGCGCACCCGACGAACATCGGGGGGCGGGGGAGCGGGTGAGCGCCGTCGGTGCGGGTCTTGAGGGGCGCTTCGCGCGCGACGTCGGGGGACGGTTCGCCGGAGGGCGGCGGGCCGACGGCCTCGCCCCAGGCCTCGCCCGGAGTCGGTTCGCCGGATCCCTCCCCCCGGGTGCCTCGCCGCACCCCCTCCGGTGGAGGGCGCCGTGAGCTCGTCGTACTCCGCGTTCGTGGTCGGGGCGCTCGGGGAGGCCACCGGCTCGCTCGCCGGGTTCGCCCGTGCCGCCGCCGCCCTGCTCGGCGTGTTCGCCCTCTCCTCGGTTCTCTGGACCGGTCTCGACGACCGGGGCACCGCGCTCGCCTTCGGCATCCTCGTCGTCATGGGTGAGCTCACCCGCTGGAGCGGCGCCGAGGAACGGGAGTCCGCTCCGCTCGGGGCCGCGGGAGCGCTGTCGTACGCGCTGCTCGGCGAGAACGCCGGGCAGGCGACGCATCACGGGGTGCTCCAGGTCGTCGCCGTGGTCACGGCGGCCGCGCTGCTGGGGTGTGTGCCCCATGTGGCCAGGGGCACCGAGCCGTGCGCCGACCACCTCACGCGGCGGATCCTCACCGTCGGGTTCGCGGCCGTCTGCTTCCAACCCCTCTACAACCGGGGGGAGTTCCTGGAGTGGGGCGGCCCCGCCTACGCCCTGTTGCTGGTCGCGCTGCTGGTGCTCACCGCACTGTGCGACGCCGTGCTCGCCGCCGCGATGGCGCGTTCGCGGACCCGGTGGCCGTTCGGGCCGCTGCTGCGGGACGAGTTGCGGGCCATGCCCGGGATCGGGTCCGCGGTGTGCGCGACGGGCGCCGTGATGGCGCTCGCCGTCGCGGTGGTCGGGCTCTGGGCGCTGCCCCTGTTCTCGCTGCCGCTGCTGCTCACCCAGCTCTCCTTCCGGCGGTATGCCGCCGTGCGGGTCACCTACCGGCAGACCATCACCTCACTGGCCCGCGCGACCGAGATCGCGGGCTGCACACCGGCCGGGCACGCCCGCCGCGTGGCCGTCCTCAGCCGTGCCGTCGGGCGGGAGCTGGGGCTTTCGGAGCCCGACCTGACCGTGTTGGAGTACGCCGCACTGATGCACGACATCGGACAGCTCAGCCTTGTCGACCCGGTTCCGGCCGGGGCCACCGCCGTACTCCCCGCGGAGGAACAACGCCGGATAGCGCTGCTCGGCGGCGCCGTCGTAAGGCAGACCGGAGTCGACACGGAGGTGGCGGTGGTGGTGGAGCGGCAGGCCGACCCGTACCGGGAGCAGCCGGTCACCGCACGGATTGTGCGGGCCGTGAACGCATACGAGGAGATGGCCAGGGAAGCAGGGCCCACGGGCCCGCTCTCCGCACTGGAGAAGCTGCGCCTGGGCACCGCCCGCGACTATCAGCCCGAGGTCGTGGAGTCGCTGGCCAGAGTGCTGTCGCGGGGTGGCCTTAGCCTGCCCCAGGCTGGGTAACCCATGGGTAATGAGCGGCCGTCCGACGGTACGTGGTTGGATGCGAGGAAGAGGGTGTTCGGGGGTATGGGCCAGCCCGGGGCTGCGTTGTCCTCCGAGGACTCTTCAGGGAACTTTTCAAGGGACCGGCAGGCGGGAATCGCAAGGAACTGGCAGGCGGGAATCGTGAGGATCTTCGGCAAGGGACGACACCGGCCCTCCGCCTCATGGCGGCAGGCCACCGACCGCGCGTTCACGCTGATCGGCGACGGACGGTACGAGGACGCGGGCGCGCTGCTGACGCGCGCCGCGGACCTGGAGCCGTGGCTGTCCGAGTCCTGGTTCAACCTGGCGCTGCTGCACAAGTTCCGGCACGACTGGGAGCAGGCGCGGGCGGCGGGACTCAGGGCCGTGGCCCTCCTCGACCGGGAGACGGGCGCACCCGACTGGTGGAACGTGGGCATCGCGGCGACCGCGCTCCAGGACTGGCCGCTCGCGCGGCGCGCCTGGCAGGCGTACGGACTGCGGGTGCCCGGCGGCGCCGCCGTCTCAGGGGAGCCGGTCGGCATGGACCTCGGCAGCGCGGCCGTACGGCTGTCTCCCGAGGGCGAGGCCGAGGTCGTCTGGGGGCGGCGGCTGGACCCCGCCCGCATCGAGGTGCTGTCCATTCCGCTGCCGTCCTCCGGGCGGCGCTGGGGTGAGGTCGTGCTGCACGACGGGGTGCCGCACGGCGAGCGGACGACCGCCGCCGGGCACTCCTACCCGGTGTTCGACGAGATCGAGCTGTGGGCGCCGTCGCCCGTCCCCACCTGGGTGGTCCTGCTCGAAGCGGCCACCGAGGACGACCGGGACGCGCTGGAGCAGCTCGCCGCCGATGCCGGCTTCGCCGCCGAGGACTGGTCGTCCTCCGTACGGCTGCTGTGCCGGATGTGCTCCGAGTCGCGCATGCCGTCCGACGAGGGCGACGGCGAGCACCTCGACCCGCACGACCACAGTGAGCCGGGCCATCCGGGGCCGCTGGGTCATCGCACCGACGGACAGCTGTGGGTGCCCGAGCGCGAGTGCGGTCTTGCCGCGCCCGCCTCGCTGGTGCGCGGACTGCTCGACGGGTGGGTCGCCGACAGCCCGGACAGCCGGGACTGGCGGGATCTGGAAGAGGTCTGCTGACCCGCTCGCCGGCGACTGCAGGGGAGGCACCCGTCCGCTCCCCGTAGGCTGTACCCGCAGATTTCAGGGATTCAGGAAGGCATACGTCGGTCATGGCGCAGCAGGACACCGATCAGCAGCACGCGGGCGTGCTCCCCGTGGACGACGAGGGCTTCGTCATCGACACCGAGGACGGCGAGGAGCGCGAGGGCGCCTACCGCGAGCGCGGCACCTCGCGGCCGATCACCGTCGTCGGGAACCCCGTGCTGCACAAGGAGTGCGAGGACGTCACCGACTTCGGCGACGAACTGGCGCAGTTGGTCGCCGACATGTTCGCCAGCCAGCACACCGCCGAGGGCGTGGGCCTGGCCGCCAACCAGATCGGCGTCGACCTGAAGGTCTTCGTGTACGACTGCCCCGACGACGACGGCAAGCGGCACACCGGCGTGGTCTGCAACCCCGTGCTCGTCGAACTGCCCGCCGAGCAGCGCCGCCTGGACGACAGCAACGAGGGCTGCCTCTCCGTGCCGACCGCGTACGCGCCGCTCGCCCGCCCCGACTACGCCGAGGTCACCGGGCAGGACGAGCGAGGCAACGCCATCAAGCTGCGCGGCACCGGTTACTTCGCGCGCTGCCTCCAGCACGAGACGGACCACCTGTACGGATACCTCTACATCGACCGGCTCTCCAAGCGTGAGCGCAAGGACGCGCTGCGGCAGATGGCCGAGAACGAGCCCCGCTACCCGATCGTGGCCAACGACTGAGCGCTCGTCGCCGAACGCCTGAGCAGCCGTGACGTGCTGCCGAGGCGTCCCTGTGAACGACTGAGACAGAAAATGACAGTTGGTGCTCGCGATCTCCAGTGAGCCACCATCGTGGGTCCCCTTGTGCGACGCCTGGTCAGGAACTCCCTGACCAGGCGTCGTTCGTATGTGCGTCGCACGTTCGATCCCTTGTGCTCATCCAGTGATCCAGAATCAGTCACACAAGGGGAGATTCTCGGCATCATGGGGTAGTGAGTGGAGCAAATCCGTTCCCAGAACGGTCAGTTGTGGTGCTGAATAGGAAGTGCGGGGATACGCAACGGCGCACGCCCGGTACAGCGGGAGGGGCGTGGCGCCAGCAGGCGGCTGAGAGGGGTTTGTTCGTGCATGCTTTCTCACGGAGCACTTCATCGACACCAACAGTGGTCGCGGTCCCACCGGCGCTCTCTCTCCCGGTGATCGAGGCCGAGTTTCCCCGTCAACTCCACCCGTATTGGCCCAGGCTCCAGGAGAACACCAGGGTCTGGCTCCTCGAAAAGCGGCTGATGCCGCCCGACAAGGTCGAGGAATATGCCGACGGCCTTTGCTATACGGATCTGATGGCGGGCTACTACATAGGCGCCCCCGATGAGGTCATGCAGGCGATAGCGGACTACAGCGCGTGGTTCTTCGTCTGGGACGACCGCCACGACCGCGATGTGATCCATGGCCGGCCGGGCGCCTGGCGGAGGCTGCGGTTCCAGTTGCATGCGGCCCTCGACTCACCCAGGAAACACCTGCACCACGAGGATCCCCTGGTCGCGGCGTTCGCGGACAGCATGGTGCGGCTGTACTCGTTCCTCGGCAAGGAGTGGAACGAGCGGTTCGCACTCCACTTCCACGCGGTGATCGAGGCGTACGACCGCGAGTTCCACAACCGCACCGCCGGCACGGTCCCAACGGTCGAGGAATACCTCGAACTCCGTCGACTGACATTTGCGCACTGGATCTGGACCGACCTTCTCGAACCCAGCGCGGGGCGTGAACTCCCGGTCTCGGTCCGCAATCACCCGGCCTATCGGAGGGCTGCTCTGCTCAGCCAGGAATTCGCCGCCTGGTACAACGACCTGTGTTCGCTCCCCAAGGAAATCGCGGGTGATGAGTTCCACAATCTCGGAATCAGCCTCATTCATCACGAGGGGCTGACCATCGAAGAGGCCGTGACGGAAGTCCGGCGGCGCGTCGAAGAATGCATCAGTGAATTCTCGATCGCCGAAAAGGACGCATTACGGCTCGCGGGAACTCTCGCGGACGGGACAGTGCAGGGAAAGGAAACGAGCGTCGCCCTGAAAGCGTGCCTGGGCAATATGCGGAACTGGTTCAGCTCCGTGTACTGGTTCCACCACGAGTCCGGCCGTTACATGGTCGACAGCTGGGACGACCGCTCGACACCCCCGTACGTCAACAACGAAGCGGCAGGTGAGAAATGACCGTCGAGTCCGTGCGACCTGACGTTCCTCAGACGCTGGAGCCGTCCACCCCGCCCCTCGCGGGCGGCGGTGTGCCCGGCCTCGGCCACGGCTGGAAACTCGTCCGCGACCCGCTGGCCTTCCTGGCCCAGCTCCGCGACCACGGCGACGTCGTCCGGCTGAAGCTCGGCCCCAAGACGGTGTACGCGGTCACCAGCCCCGAGCTCACCGGTGCGCTGGCGCTGAACCCCGACTACCAGATCGGCGGCCCGCTGTGGGAGTCCCTCGAAGGCCTCCTCGGCAAGAAGGGTGTCGCCACCGCCAACGGGCCGCAGCACCGGCGCCAGCGGCGGACGATCCAGCCCGCGTTCCGGCTCGACATCATCCCCGAGTACGGGCCGATCATGGAGGAGGAGGCGCGGGCGTTCGCGGCGCGCTGGGAGTCCGGAAGGGCGGTCGACTGCACGTCGGAGTCGTTCCGCGTCGCCGTCCGGATCGCGGCCCGCTGCCTGCTCCGCGGCCAGTTCATGGACGAGCGGGCCGAGCGGCTGAGCATCGCGCTCGCCACCGTCTTCCGCGGCATGTACCGGCGCATGGTCATACCGGCCGGACCGCTCTATCGGCTGCCGCTGCCGGCCATCCGTAAATTCGACCGTGCATTGGCTGATTTGCACGCACTTGTCGATGAGATCATCGACGAGCGTCGTGCATCTGGTCAAAAGCCGGACGATTTGCTGACAGCATTGCTGGAAGCGAAGGACGACAACGGCGACCCCATCGACGAACAGGAGATCCACGACCAAGTCGTCGCGATACTCACTCCTGGCAGCGAAACCATCGCGTCCACGGTCATGTGGCTGCTGCAGGTGCTCACTCAGTATCCGGAAGAGGCGCAGCGGATCAGTGAGGAGGTCGAATCCGTCGCGGGCGGCCGACCGGTGGCATTCGGCGATGTCCGAAAGCTGTCGCACACGAACAATGTCGTCGTCGAAGCGATGCGTTTGCGTCCCGCGGTCTGGATATTGACGCGGCGGGCGGTGACCGAAACCGAGCTGGGCGGCTATCGCATTCCAGCCGGTGCCGACATCGTCTACAGCCCGTACGCCGTCCAGCGCGACCCGCGGTCGTACGAACGGCACCTCGATTTCGACCCCGACCGGTGGCTTCCGGACAGGTCCAAAGCCCTGCCGAAGTACGCGATGCGTCCCTTCAGCGTGGGTAACCGGAAGTGCCCGAGCGACCACTTCTCGATGGCCCAGCTGACCCTGATCACGGCGACGATCGCCTCCAGGTGGCGCTTCGAGCAGGTGTCCGGATCCAACGACGCGACGCGCGTCGGCATCACGCTGCGGCCGAACCGGCTGCGGCTGAAGGCCGTTCCGCGCTGACCCCGCGTCCGTACCGGTGCGCGTTCAGGCAGCCTGCGGGCCCCTGAACGTGCGCCGGTACGCCTGCGGGGTCGTCCCCAGACTCCGGACGAACTGGTGGCGCAGCGCCGCCGCGTTGCCGAACCCGGTACGGCCCGCTACGGCGTCCATCGTCTCGTCCGTCGCCTCCAGCAACTCCTGTGCCAGCAGCACCCGTTGGCGCAGTATCCAGCGGTAGGGCGTGGTACCCGTCTCCTGCTGGAAGCGGCGAGCGAAGGTGCGCGGCGACATGTGGGCGCGGGCCGCGAGCTGATCGACGGTCACCTCCTCGTCGAGGTTGCGCTCCATCCACACCAGCACCTCGCCCACCGTGTCGCACTCGGCGCGCGGCAGGGGCCGCTCGACGTACTGGGCCTGGCCGCCGTCGCGGTGCGGCGGTACCACCATGCGCCGCGCGATGGCGTTGGCGACCTCCGGCCCGTGTTCCTTGCGCACGATGTGCAGACAGGCGTCGATACCGGCCGCGGTGCCGGCCGAGGTGATCACCGGGTCCGCGTCCACGTACAACACGTCCGGCTCGACGATGGCGCGCGGATACTGCCGGGCGAGCAGCTCGGCATGGTGCCAGTGCACGGCGCAGCGCCGCCCGTCCAGCAGCCCGGCCGCGCCTAGCACGAAGGCGCCGGAGCAGACGCTGAGCACCCGGGCGCCGCGGTCCACCGTCCGGCGCAGCGCTTCGAGCAGCTCGGGCGGGTAGTCGCGCACGGCGTAGGCGCTCCCGGCCGGTACGACGACCAGGTCCGCCTCGTCGAGGCGGTCCAGGCCGTACGGGGTGGAGACCGTGAATCCGGGGACATGGGTGGTGAGCGTCGGGCCCTCGGCCGAGACGACCGCGAAGTCGTACACGGGCAGGCCCTCGTCGCCGCGGTCGAGTCCGAACACCTCGCAGACGACGCCGAGTTCGAAGGGGTGTACGCCGTCGAGCAGGGGAACGGCCACGTTCTTCAGCATGTCCGCCAGTGTGCCTCAGAAGTGGCAGTAATTCGAGGGGGTACGGCAGTCCTGCCACTGACCTCGGCGGGCGATCGGCGCGACAGTAGAGGACATGAACGCACTCACAGACACTCTGACCGTCCTTGGAACCCTCCTGATTCTGGCCCTCCCGGCGCTGGTCGGATACGCCCACGAGTGGCGCGTCGACCGGCAGCTCCGGGCGGCGGCCGCGCACCTGTCCGGCCAGGCCTCGGCCGACCGGAGCCGGCGCGGTCTCACCGCGCACGATGTCGCGCGTGCGGCGTGATGGCGACGGAAAAGGGCGACCGCCCCCGGCCTCACGGCCCGGGGGCGGTCGCTGTGTGAGCGGCGGTCCCTAGAAGTCCTCGTCCAGATCGACGGTGCCTTCCACCGCCACCTGGTACGCGGAGGAGCGGCGCTCGAAGAAGTTGGTCAGCTCCTGGACGCCCTGGAGCTCCATGAACGAGAACGGGTTCTCCGAGCCGTACACCGGAGCGAAGCCCAGCCGCTGGAGCCGCTGGTCGGCCACGCACTCCAGGTACTGGCGCATCGAGTCGGTGTTCATCCCCGGCAGACCCTCACCGCACAGGTCGCGCCCGAACTGCAGCTCCGCCTCGACGGCCTCCCGCAGCATGTCGGTGACCTCCCGCTGAAGCTGGTCGTCGAAGAGTTCCGGCTCCTCCTTGCGGACGGTGTCGACCACCTCGAAGGCGAAGGACATGTGCATCGTCTCGTCGCGGAACACCCAGTTGGTGCCGGTCGCCAGACCGTGCAGGAGACCCCGGCTGCGGAACCAGTAGACGTAGGCGAAGGCGCCGTAGAAGAAGAGCCCCTCGATGCACGCGGCGAAGCAGATCAGGTTGAGCAGGAAGCGGCGGCGGTCGGCCTTGCTCTCCAGGCGGTCCAGCTTCTCGACCTCGTTGATCCACTTGAAGCAGAACTCCGCCTTCTCGCGGATCGAGGGGATGTTCTCCACCGCGTCGAAGGCGGCGGCGCGGTCCTCCGGGTCGGGCAGATAGGTGTCCAGCAACGTCAGATAGAACTGGACGTGGACCGCTTCCTCGAAGAGCTGACGGCTCAGGTACAGCCGCGCCTCGGGGGAGTTGATGTGCTTGTAGAGGGTCAGCACCAGGTTGTTCGCCACGATCGAGTCGCCCGTCGCGAAGAACGCGACCAGACGGCCGATCATGTGCTGCTCGCCCTCCGACAGCTTCGCGAGGTCGGAGACGTCCGAGTGGAGGTCGACCTCCTCGACACTCCAGGTGTTCTTGATGGCGTCCCGGTAGCGCTCGTAGAAGTCCGGGTAGCGCATCGGACGCAGGGTGAGTTCGAAGCCCGGGTCGAGCAGGTTCTTGACGGGCACGGTCTTCTGGGGGGTGCTCACTGGCAGGCCTCGCAGGAATCGGGGTTCTCGAGAGAACAGGCGACGGCGTCCTCATCAGGGGTCGCCTGCACGGGAATCGGGGTCTGCGCCTGTGCCGCGCGGGCGATACGGGTCGCCGGGCGGGAGCGCAGGTAGTACGTCGTCTTCAGGCCCGACTTCCAGGCGTACGCGTACATCGAGGAGAGCTTGCCGATGGTCGGCGTCTCCAGGAAGAGGTTCAGGGACTGGGCCTGGTCCAGGAACGGGGTGCGGGCGGCGGCCATGTCGATCAGGCCGCGCTGCGGGATCTCCCAGGCCGTGCGGTACAGGTCGCGGACGTCCTGCGGCACCCAGGTGAAGCCCTGCACCGAACCGCTGGACTCGCGCAGCGCCTCCCGGGTCTGCGCGTCCCACACGCCGAGCTTCTTCAACTCGGCGACCAGGTAGGAGTTGACCTGGAGGAACTCGCCGGAGAGCGTCTCGCGCTTGAACAGGTTCGACACCTGCGGCTCGATGCACTCGTAGACGCCCGCGATGGAGGCGATCGTGGCGGTGGGCGCGATGGCCAGCAGCAGCGAGTTGCGCATGCCGGTCCCGGCGATACGTTCCCGCAGGGCCGCCCAGCGCTCCGGCCAGTTCAGCTCGGTGTCGTAGTGGTCGGGGTGCAGCACGCCCCGGGCGGTCCTGGTACGGGACCAGGCGGGGAGCGGGCCGTTGCGCTCGGCGAGGTCCGCGGAGGCCTCGTACGCGGCGAGCATGACGCGCTCCGCGATACGGGTGGAGAGCGCCTTGGCCTCCGGCGAGTCGAAGGGCAGGCGCAGCTTGAAGAAGACGTCCTGGAGGCCCATCGCGCCGAGGCCGACCGGGCGCCACCTGGCGTTCGACCTGCCCGCCTGCTCGGTCGGGTAGAAGTTGATGTCCACGACGCGGTCGAGGAAGGTGACGGCGGTGTGCACCGTCTCGTCGAGCCGGTCCCAGTCGATGTCCCCGGTCGCCGTGTCGACAAAGGCACCCAGGTTCACCGAACCCAGGTTGCAGACCGCCGTCTCCCCGTCGTCCGTGACCTCCAGGATCTCGGTGCACAGGTTCGAGGAGTGGACGGTGTGGCCCGGCTCCGCAGTCTGGTTGGCGGTGCGGTTGGCGGCGTCCTTGAAGGTCATCCAGCCGTTGCCGGTCTGCGCGAGGGTGCGCATCATGCGGCCGTACAGGTCCCGGGCGGGAATCGTTTTCCTTGCGAGGCCTTGGGCTTCCGCCTTGCGGTACGCCGCGTCGAACTCGTCGCCCCACAGGTCGACCAGGTCCGGTACGTCGGACGGGGAGAAGAGGGACCAGAGGGCGTTCTCGTTCACCCGGCGCATGAACTCGTCCGGGATCCAGTGCGCGAGGTTCAGGTTGTGCGTACGCCGGGCGTCCTCGCCGGTGTTGTCGCGCAGCTCCAGGAACTCCTCGATGTCGGAGTGCCAGGTCTCCAGGTAGACCGCGGCCGCGCCCTTGCGCCGGCCGCCCTGGTTCACGGCGGCGACCGAGGCGTCGAGGGTCTTCAGGAACGGGACGATGCCGTTGGAGTGGCCGTTCGTGCCGCGGATCAGTGAACCGCGGGAGCGGATGCGGGAGTACGACAGGCCGATGCCGCCCGCGTGCTTCGAGAGGCGCGCGACCTGGTGGTAGCGGTCGTAGATGGAGTCCAGCTCGTCCAGCGGGGAGTCGAGGAGGTAGCAGGACGACATCTGGGGGTGGCGCGTACCGGAGTTGAAGAGGGTGGGGGAGGAGGGCAGGTAGTCGAGGCGGCTCATCAGCCGGTAGAGGGCCGCGACTTCGTCCAGGGCTCGGGTCGTGTCGTCCTCCGCCAGGCCCGACGCCACGCGCAGCATGAAGTGCTGGGGCGTCTCGATGACCCCGCGGGTGATCGGGTGGCGGAGGAGGTAGCGGCTGTGCAGGGTGCGCAGGCCGAAGTAGCCGAAGCGGTCGTCCGCGCGCTCGGCCGAGGACGCCTCGATTAGTGCGTTCAGGCGCGTGGCGTGCAGGCGGGCGAACTCCGCGGTGCGGTCCGCGATCAGGCCCTCGCGGTGGCCGACGGCTACCGAGTCGGAGAAGGAGCGCACGCCCTGGGAGGCGGCCTCGGCCGCGATGCTGATCGTCAGCAGGCGGGCGGCCAGCCGGGAGTAGACGGGGTCCTCGGAGATCAGGCCTGCCGCGGACTCGGTGGCCAGCTCGCGCAACTCCGCGTCGTCCGCCCGGGTGGACCGGCCGCGCAGTGCGGCGGCGGCGACCCGGCCGGGGTCGGCGCCGGGGAGGTCGGCGGTCAGGTCGGTCAGGGTCCGCAGCAGTGCGGCACCGGGGCCGTCCGTCTCGGCCGGCTGCTGCTGTGTAGGAGCTGAGGCCGGATCGACTGGCGCGATGGTCACGTGGGGCTCTCCCTCGCTCGGCACGGGGCCTTGGGGAGGGCGGCGGGGCACACGAGCGCGCGCTTTCTGGCAGCGGTACGCCGCGTCCACCGGCCCATTCCGCGAGGCCCGGACGTCATGTCGCCCGGGCCGGCTGGCCTGGGCGTGCTGTCGGCAGGTCCTCGGACTCGACGTGTGCGTGAACGAACGCGCACAGGTACACCGTTGCGGGACAGTTCCGGATTCGCACCGGATTCCCCTGCGGCGACAACGAGCATGAGCATACATCTTGTGTCGGGGCGCGGTGGTACCCCTACATGTTGTGTCGTGCTGGCTTCGGGAGACCCGTTGTGGGTCGGGGCCGTACCGGAGCATCCGTCCTCGGTCTGGCGCGGAATCGGTTGGCCAAGAAGGGGGCGGCGTTGACGCGCCAGCCGCTGCGGGCGGACGTTCCGGCACGTCCCCTGCTGCCGGTGGGCATCATCCAGCCCGTCCGGCGTTTGAGGACAAGCGCGTTCAGCGCGATGCGGGGGTCTGGGGGCAGCAGCCCTCAGGAACAAGGGACGGGTAGGGGCGGAGGGGCGAAGAATCCCCCAGCCCCCACCCGGTGGTCAGTGAGTTGTTCCCGCCGTGGCCGGGGGGAGTTCCACCTGTACGCCCTTGTCGCCGGCGTCTGCCGTGTAGTCCTCGGGGGAGGTCTCGTCGATGCCGTCGGGAGCGTTGAAGGCGCGGAGGGCGAAGGTGAGGATCACCGTGACGGCGAGGTTCAGGACGAAGGCTGTCAGGCCGATGTAGCCGATTTCGCCGATGCCGGGGATCTCCTTGGAGCTGCCGCCGAAGTGTTTCTGGGTGGGGGAGGCGACGCCGTACGCGGCGATGGTGCCGTAGAGCATGCCGACGGCCCAGCCCGTGAGGAGGGCCCAGCGGTGGAACCAGCGGGTGAAGAGACCGCCCACCAGGGCGGGGAAGGTCTGCAGGATCCAGATGCCGCCCAGGAGTTGGAAGTTGATGGCGACCGTCTTGTCCATGGTGAGGACGAAGGCGAGGGCGCCGACCTTCACGAGGAGGGAGACCAGTTTGGAGACCTTGGTCTCCTGGGCGGGTGTGGCGTCCGGCTTGATGAAGTCCTTGTAGATGTTGCGGGTGAAGAGGTTCGCGGCCGCGATGGACATGATGGCCGCCGGCACGAGCGCGCCGATGCCGATGGCGGCGAAGGCCACGCCGGCGAACCAGTCCGGGAACATGTCCTCGAAGAGCTGGGGGATGGCGAGTTGGCCGTTCTCGACCTTGACCCCGGCCGCGATCGCCATGAAGCCGAGCAGGGCCAGCAGGCCCAGCATGAGCGAGTACAGGGGGAGGATCGTGGTGTTGCGGCGGATCACCTCGCGGCTGCGTGAGGAGAGGGTCGCCGTGATCGAGTGCGGGTACATGAAGAGGGCCAGCGCCGAGCCGAGCGCGAGGGTGGCGTACGTCCACTGGCCCGCCTCGGCCGGGACGATGCCGCCCGCGCCCGCCGCCGTGTACTTGTCGTTCGCCGCCTTGAAGATCTCGTCGAACCCGCCGAGCTTGACCGGGATGTAGATGATGGCCACCGCGATCACGATGTAGATCAGGGTGTCCTTCACGAACGCGATCAGGGCGGGGGCCCGGAGGCCCGAGGAGTAGGTGTACGCCGCCAGTACGCCGAAGGCGATGAGGAGGGGGAGGTCCTTGACGAACCAGTTGGTGTTCTCGCCGCCGCCCACGCCCATGACGTCCAGGACCGCCTGGATGCCCACCAGTTGCAGTGCGATGTAGGGCATCGTCGCCAGAATGCCGGTCACCGCGACTGCGAGGGACAGGCCCTTCGAGCCGAAGCGCCCTCTGACGAAGTCCGAGGTTGTCACGTAGCCGTGTTTGTGTGAGACCGACCAGAGGCGGGGGAGGAACGTGAAGATCAGGGGGTACACGAGGATGGTGTACGGCACGGCGAAGAAGCCCGCCGCTCCCGCCGCGTAGATCGCGGCCGGTACGGCCACGAAGGTGTACGCCGTGTAGAGGTCGCCGCCCAGCAGGAACCAGGTGACCCAGGTGCCGAACGACCGGCCGCCCAGGCCCCATTCGTCCAGGCTCTGTTCGTCGGCCGCCCTGCGCCAGCGTGCGGCCAGGAAGCCCATGACCGTGACGGCCAGGAAGAAGAAGATGAAGACGGCGAGTGCGACGCCGTTCACGCCGTCGTTCATGCTCCGGCACCCCTCTTGCGGGCGCGCTGGTCACGCTGCCACAGCTGGTACGCGATCACGGTCAGTGCGGTGGAGATGAGCACCCACAGCATCTGGTACCAGTAGAAGAACGGGATCCCGATGAAGGTCGGGTCCGTCTTCGCGTAGGAGCCCACCCAGAGCATCGCCACGAACGGGGCGAGCAGGCAGAGGGCGATCACCACGCGGACCGGTGTCACCACCGGCGGCACTGTCGGTGGCTTCTTTTCGGGCACATCTGACATACGGCGGCTCCGTCCCCTCACTGATCACCTGTGTAACGCGCAGGCAATCTAGGTGACGAAGTCCCTCAAGCGGAAGCCCTGTCCGCGTATCGGTCCGCAAACGGTTCGAGGGTGCCGCCGAGCGTGTTCTCAAGTGCCCTCAGCAGCAACGGAATCCCTGTCGGGGATCCTTCTCCTGGCGGTCCGTTCGCATTCTCTCGAATTCGCGCCGGGACGGGGCTGGGGTGTCCGGATGGTCCGCGCCGACGTGTGCGACATAGCGGTCGTACGCGGATTCGTCCGTCAACTCCCTTACGTACCAGCGCACCGAGCTAATCGCCCTGCGCAGCGCCGACCGCATCGAGCTCCTCCGCCTTCTCCTGCTTGGTCGGGATCAGCCCGGCCGGGGCGATGATCTTCGACTCCACGTAGGGCGTCTCGGTGAGGGTGGAGAGCGCGGGGCGGCGTATGTGGCGGACGCAGACCCGGGCCGCGTCCACGATCACGACGACGACCAGGACGGCGAGGACCGCCGCGAGGACGCCGTCCACCGTGGAGTTGGTGACGACCGTGTGCATGTCGTCCATGTTCTTGGCGGGCGGCAGGACCTTGCCCGCGTCGATGCCGTCCTGGTAGACCGAACGCTGCTTGAAGAAGCCCACGCGCGGATCGCTGGAGAACACCTTCTGCCAGCTCGCGGTGAGGGTGACCACCGCGTCCCAGACGAGTGGAATCCCGGTCACCCAGGCCCACTTGAGGCGTCCGGACTTCACCAGCAGTGTCGTGCAGACGGCCAGGGCCACCGCGGCGAGCAGCTGGTTGGAGATACCGAAGATCGGGAACAACTGGTTGATGCCGCCGAGCGGTTCGTGGACGCCGACCCAGAGGAAGTAGCCCCACAGGGCGCACACGATGCCGCTGGTGATGACGAGGCCGGGCTTCCAGCTCACGTTCCTGAAGGGCCGGTAGACGTTGCCCAGCATGTCCTGGAGCATGAACCGGCCCACGCGGGTGCCCGCGTCGAGGGCGGTCAGGATGAACAGCGCCTCGAACATGATCGCGAAGTGGTACCAGAAGGCTCTGAGGCTCCCTCCGGTGACCTGGGAGAAGATCTCCGAGACGCCGAGGGCGAGGGTGGGTGCGCCTCCGGTGCGGGAGAGCAGGGTCGCCTCCTCGACCTGTTCGGCCGCCTTCGCCAGGTCCGCGGGCGAGATGGTGTAGCCGAAGTTCGCGACCGCCTGGGAGGCCGACTCGACGGTGGTGCCGATGACCCCGGCCGGCGCGTTCATCGCGAAGTACAGGCCCGGGTCGACGATGCAGGCCGCGACCAGCGCCATCACGGCGACGGACGACTCCATGAGCATGGAGCCGTACCCGATCATCCGGATCTGCGTCTCCTTCTGGATCATCTTCGGCGTCGTACCGCTGGAGATGAGCGAGTGGAAGCCGGACAGCGCGCCGCAGGCGATGGTGATGAAGACGAACGGGAAGAGCGAGCCCGCGAAGACCGGTCCGTCGCCCCGCGAGGCGAAGTCCGTGACCGGGTCCATCTTGAGTGTCGGCAGCGCGATGACCACGCCGAGGGCGAGCAGCGCGATCGTGCCGATCTTCATGAAGGTGGAGAGGTAGTCCCGCGGCGCGAGGAGCATCCACACGGGCAGGATCGAGGCGATGAAGCCGTACGCCACCATCCAGATGACCAGGGTGGAGGGGGCGAGGGTGAAGGTGTCGGCCCACGACGACTCCGCGACCCAGCGGCCCGCGACGAGTGCGAGCAGCAGCAGCGCGACGCCGATCAGGGAGACTTCGGAGACCCGGCCCGGTCGCAGGACGCGCAGGTAGAAGCCCATCAGCAGGGCGATCGGGATGGTCATCGCGATGGAGAAGGTGCCCCACGGCGACTGCGCGAGCGCGTTCACGATCACCAGGGCCAGCACGCCGAGCAGGATGATCATGATGGCGAAGGTGGCGACCAGCGCGGCTGCCCCGCCGAACGGGCCGATCTCCTCGCGGGCCATCTGCCCCAGCGAGCGGCCGTCGCGGCGGGTGGAGAAGAACAGGACGACCATGTCCTGGACCGCCCCGGCGAAGATCACGCCGACGATGATCCAGATGGTGCCGGGCAAGTAGCCCATCTGCGCGGCCAGTACGGGGCCCACGAGCGGTCCCGCGCCCGCGATCGCCGCGAAGTGGTGGCCGAGCAGCACCCGCCGGTCGGTCGGATGGAAGTCGATGCCGTCGTTCAGCCGCTCCGCGGGGGTCGCCCGGGTCCTGTCGAGCTTGAGCACCCTGTACGCGATGAACTTGGAGTAGAACCGATAGGCGATGGCGTACGAGCCGAGCGCGGCGGCGACCATCCAGGCGGCCGACACCTCCTCGCCCCGCGAGAGCGCGAGTACGGACCAGCCCGCGCCGGCGACCAGCGCGACGAGGGTCCAGATGACGATGGATCGAGTGTTCGCGGTGCGCACCGGGTCGTCCTCCCGTCCATGCGATGACGGAAGGACCGTAGAGCAGCGGAGAGGAGTGGCGCTACACCTCTTGCACCACCCCAAGTGGTTTATTCCTGGGGGAGGTTGATACCGACCGACTTGGGGTGGTGACCGCTCCCGGAGGCCGCTACTCCTGCGGCCGCTTCAGGCGCGCCACGAACTTGTAGCGGTCCCCGCGGTACACCGACCGCACCCACTCCACCGGTTCGCCCTGCCTGTCGATCGAGTGGCGGGAGAGCATCAGCATGGGGAGGCCGACGTCGGTGCCGAGCAGGCCGGCCTCGCGCGGGGTGGCCAGCGAGGTCTCGATGGTCTCCTCGGCCTCGGCGAGGTGGACGTCGTACACCTCGGCGAGCGCGGTGTAGAGCGAGGTGTACTTGACGAGCGACCTGCGCAGGGCGGGGAACCGCTTCGCGGACAGGTGGGTCGTCTCGATCGCCATCGGTTCGCCGCTCGCCAGACGCAGGCGCTCGATGCGCAGGATCCGGCCGCCCGCCGAGATGTCCAGCAGGCCGGCGAGGGTCTCGTCCGCGGTGATGTAGCCGATGTCCAGGAGCTGCGAGGTGGGTTCGAGGCCCTGCGCGCGCATGTCCTCGGTGTACGAGGTGAGTTGGAGGGCCTGGGAAACCTTCGGCTTCGCGACGAACGTGCCCTTGCCCTGGATGCGCTCGAGGCGGCCCTCGACGACCAGCTCCTGGAGGGCCTGGCGCACGGTCGTGCGGGAGGTGTCGAACTCGGCGGCCAGAGTGCGCTCGGGGGGCACCGGGGTGCCCGGCGGGAGCGTCTCCGTCATGTCGAGCAGGTGTTTCTTCAGGCGGTAGTACTTGGGCACGCGCGCGGTACGGATGGGGGCCCCACCCTCGTTCTCCGCACTGCTGACGTCGGTGCTCATGTTCTGCCTTCCCGGCTCCGGTGCCGAAGCGGCCGACCTGTCCGATCGGTCACGGCTCACATCGTGGCACGGCTTGCCGTGCGAGTGTCCCCCCGCACGCTCCGTGATCCCCTCTATATACCGTCGGCGTTCCTGGTTGGTCTAGTCCACCGCGCGCGTAAGTGGCCGCCCACGTGCGTGAACAGGGCTGCCTGTTATGCCGCTTACCTACTTAAAGGTCCTTGCATATGTCGGTCCCATAACGTCCGTCTGGGCGGGCTTACACACCCTTGACACCCCTCTAGGTCTAGGCCAAGCTCCCCGTACTGGTCTACACCATTGGTCCAGGTCCCAGTCCCACGGGCAGTACTCGGCGTATGTCACGCGGTGGGCAGGGGGGATTGTGGCATCCCTGAGGAGGATGGCGTGAAGCGCAAGCTGATAGCCGCGATCGGTATCGCGGGCATGATGGTCTCGGTCGCGGCGTGCGGGGGCGACGACAAGGACAGCGGCGGCAAGACCGCCGCCGATGGCTTCAAGGGCGAGACCCTGACCGTCTGGGCCATGGACGGCTCGACGCCTCCCGGCTGGACCAAGGACCTCACCGCGGCCTTCGAGAAGCAGACCGGCGCCACGCTGAAGTTCGAGACGCAGCAGTGGAACGGCATCCAGCAGAAGATCACCACAGCGCTCTCCGAGGAGAACCCGCCGGACGTCCTCGAGGTCGGCAACACGCAGACCCCCGCCTACGCGGCCACCGGCGGTCTCGCCGACCTGTCCGGCCTCAAGTCGGAGATCGGCGCCGACTGGACCGAGGCCCTCAACGCGTCCTCCGTCTTCGACGGCAAGCAGTACGCGGCCCCGTGGTACTTCGCCAACCGCGTCGTCATCTACAACAAGAAGGTCTGGGCCGACGCCGGCATCACGGAGACCCCCAAGACCCGCGACGAGTTCTTCAAGGACCTCGAGGCCATCGAGAAGAAGACCAAGGCCGAGCCGATCTACCTGCCCGGCCAGAACTGGTACTTCTTCGACGGCCTCACCATCGGCCAGGGTGCCGACCTGGTGAAGAAGGAAGGCGACAAGTACGTCTCCAACCTCGCGGACCCCAAGGTCACCGCGGCCATCGAGATCTACAAGAAGTACCAGGCCTTCTCCAAGGCCCCCAAGGACAAGGACGAGGCGACCCCCCAGCAGGCCGAGGTGTTCGCCAAGGGCGACGTCGGCGCCTTCATCGGCATGGGCTGGGAGGCCGGTACGGCCATCGCCGCCAACAAGGACATCGAGAAGAACATCGGCTACTTCACCATCCCCGGTGAGACGGCCGAGAAGCCCGAGGGCGTCTTCCTCGGCGGCTCCAACTTCGCGGTGGCCGCGGGCAGCAAGAAGCAGGAGCTCGCCCAGGAGTTCCTGAAGCTGGCGCTGTCCGACAAGTTCGAGGGCGCGCTCGCCAAGGAGAACGGCGTCATCCCGAACAAGGAGTCGCTGCAGTCCAACCTCACGGCCAACCCCGCCGCGGTGGCCGCCGCACCGGCCGCGGCCTTCGGCGGCACCACGCCGCTGATCCCCGAGTGGGCCGCGGTGGAGAACGCTCCGAACCCGATCAAGACCTACATGACCGCCGTGCTGAACGGTAAGTCGCCCGCCGAGGCGGCCAAGCAGGTCGAGGACGAGATCAACAAGCGTCTCTCGCAGACGAGCTGATCGCCCGCGCACCGGGGCGTCCCGCAGTCGGGGCGCCCCGGCGCCGTGGTGCATGACCAGTAGGGCCACAGAGAGATGGCGAGCATGTCAGTGCAGACCGAACGCGCGGACGCGGTCCCGGCGGCCGGGACCGGCAAGACCGGCGCACCCCCTCCGGGCGAGGAACGGAACCCGACGCGGAAGCGAGGCGGCGCGTCCGCCCCCTATCTGCTTCTGCTGCCCGCGTTGGCGGCCACCGCGGTGCTCCTCGGCTGGCCATTGGTGAAGAACGGCATGCTGTCGTTCCAGAACCTCAACCCACGGCAGCTGATCCTCCACCTCACCGAGTGGAACGGGATCGACAACTACCAAGAGGTCCTGTCCGGCTCGGACTTCTGGAACGTCGTCGTGCGGACGATCGTCTTCACCGCCGCGAACGTCGTTCTCATCATGGTGCTCGGCACCCTCGTCGGCCTGCTCCTTGCCCGGCTCGGCAGGCGCATGCGGCTGACGCTGCTGCTCGGCCTGGTGCTGGCCTGGGCGATGCCGATGATCGCGGCGACCACCGTCTACCAGTGGCTGTTCGCCCAGCGCTTCGGCGTCGTCAACTGGATCCTGGACAAGCTCGGCTGGCACTCCATGGCCGACTACAACTGGCTCGGCAGCCAGTTCTCCACCTTCTCCGTGGTCACGCTGCTGATCGTCTGGCAGTCCGTCCCGTTCGTGGCGATCAACCTCTACGCCGCGACGACCACGATCTCCAAGGAGCTGTACGAGGCAGCCTCGCTGGACGGCGCCGGCGCCTGGAAGTCCTTCACCTCGGTGACCTTCCCGTTCCTGCGGCCGTTCCTGTGGGCCACGACCTTCCTTGAGATCATCTGGGTCTTCAAGTCGTTCACGCAGCTCTTCGCGATGAACCAGGGCGGCCCGGACCGCCTCACCGAGACCCTGCCGGTCTACGCCTTCGTCGAGGGCGTCGGCAACCAGCACTTCGGCATGGGCGCGGCGATCTCGTTCCTCACCATCCTGATCCTGCTGGGCCTGACCGCGTACTACCTCCGGACCGTCATCAAGCAGGAGGAGGACGAGCTGTGAAGCGCTCCCTGATCGGCCGCCTGTGGCCCAACGCGACGGCGATCGTCCTCTTCGTGATCTGCGCGTTCCCCGTCTACTGGATGTTCGCGACGGCCTTCAAGCCGACCGGCGACATCATCTCCGAGACGCCGGTCTTCTTCCCGACCGACGTGACCCTGGAGCACTTCAGGACGGCGATGGACGCCGACCACTTCTGGACGCTGGTCGGCAACTCCCTGACCGTCACGGTGCTTTCGGTGCTGCTGTCCCTCGTCATCGCGCTGTTCGCGTCCTTCGCCCTGGCGCGGATGCGGTTCCGGGGACGGCGCGGTTTCGTTCTCACGTTCATGATCGCGCAGATGGCCCCCTGGGAGGTCATGGTCATCGCGGCCTACATGATCGTGCGCGACGCGGACCTGCTGAACAGTCTGGTCCCGCTGACCCTCTTCTACATGATCATGGTGCTGCCCTTCACCATCCTGACGCTGCGCGGCTACGTCGCCGCCGTGCCGAAGGAGTTGGAGGAGTCGGCCATGGTCGACGGCTGCACCCGCACCCAGGCCTTCATCAAGGTGATCTTCCCGCTGCTCGCGCCCGGCCTGATGGCCACCTCGCTCTTCGGGTTCATCACCGCCTGGAACGAGTTCCCCATGGTCCTCATCCTGAACAAGGACATCGAGGCCCAGACCCTCCCGCTGTGGCTGAACAGCTTCCGGACGGTCTTCGGGGACGACTGGGGGGCCACCATGGCAGCGTCCTCGCTCTTCGCGGTACCGATCCTGATCCTCTTCGTCTTCCTTCAGCGCAAGGCCGTCAGCGGCCTCACCTCAGGCGCTGTGAAGGGATAACGCCACCCGATGACGACAATCGCCAGTGGTACGGACACGCTCACGCGCGACGCGCTGACCGTCCTCCAGCCCGGCTTCACCGGAACCACCGCCCCCGACTGGCTGCTGCGGCGGCTGGGGGAGGGCCTGGCCTCGGTCGGCCTGTTCGGCCGCAACATCGCCTCGCCCGACCAACTCGCCGCCCTGACCGCCCAGTTGCGCGCCGAACGTGACGACGTGCTGGTGGCCATCGACGAGGAGGGCGGGGATGTCACCCGCCTGGAGGTCCGCACCGGCTCCTCCTTCCCCGGCAACCACGCCCTGGGCGCGGTCGACGACGTCTCGCTGACACGCGACGTCGCCTTCGAACTCGGCCGCCGCCTGGCCGTGTGCGGGGTGAACCTCAACTGGGCACCGTCGGCGGACGTGAACTCCAACCCCGACAACCCCGTGATCGGCGTACGGTCCTTCGGCGCCGACACCGACCTGGTGGCCCGGCACACGGCCGCCTACGTCACCGGACTCCAGGCGGCGGGCGTCGCCGCCTGCACCAAGCACTTCCCCGGGCACGGCGACACGGCGGTCGACTCGCACCACGCGCTGCCGCGCATCGACGCGGCACGGCCGGTGCTCGACGCCCGCGAACTCGCCCCGTTCCGGGCCGCGATCGCCGCCGGGACGCGCGCGGTGATGAGCGCGCACATCCTGGTCCCGGCCCTGGACCCCGACCACCCGGCCACCCTCTCCCGCCGCATCCTCACGGGCCTGCTCCGCGAGGAACTCGGCTACGACGGCCTCATCGTCACCGACGGCATGGAGATGCGGGCCATCGCCGCGGCCTACGGCATCGAACGCGGCAGCGTCCTCGCCATCGCCGCCGGCGCCGACGCGATCTGCGTGGGCGGGGGCCTGGCGGACGACGACACCGTACGTCTCCTGCGCGACGCCCTGGTCTCGGCGGTACGCACCGGCGAACTCCCCGAGGAACGCCTCGCGGACGCGGCGGCGCGGGTGCGCGCCCTTGCCCGGTGGACCGGTTCCGCCGCGGCGGCCGCGTCGGGTCCCGCCGGTGTCCCGGACGGACACGCCGAGGTCGGACTGGTCGCCGCGCGCCGGGCGGTCACGGTGACGCGCGCCGAGTCGCACGTCCCGGTCACCGAAGCGCCGTACGTCGCCCTGCTCACCCCCGTCGCCAACATCGCCGTCGGCGACGAAACCCCCTGGGGCGTGGCGGCTGAACTCAACCGCCTGCTCCCCGGCACGGAGACCGGCAGCTTCGCCGGCGAGGACGCCGCCGTCGTGGCGCTCTCCGTCGCGGGCCCCCGCCGCATCGTCGCCGTCGTCCGCGACGAACACCGCCACCCCTGGATGGCGACGGCCCTCGACACCCTCCTCGCCGCCCGCCCCGACACGATCGTGGTCGAGATGGGCGTACCTCAGGCTCCGCCGAGGGGTGCCCCGCACATCGCCACCCACGGCGCCGCGAGCGTGTGCGGCCGTGCGGCGGCGGAGGTCATCGCGAGGGAGTAGCCGGTGGGTTCGTCGTTCCGCGGGCCTGTGGTTCCGTAGGCCCGTCGATCCCTGGACAGAAGGTGCCGGGGCGCCCACGGGGGGCGCCCCGGCACCTTCGTACCTCCGTGTCCGTGTCCGCTCCGTACGTCTACGTCCGTGTCCGCGCGGATGCGGTGGATGCGGCGGATGCGGTGGGATCCCTAGATGCCCTGCCAGTCGGGCTTGTTCGCGAAGGTGTGCCGGAAGTAGTCCGCGAGCTTCAGCTTGGACGCCGCGGCCTCGTCCACGACCACGGTGGCGTGCCGGTGGAGCTGAAGGGCCGAGGCCGGGCAGACCGCGGCGACCGGTCCCTCCACGGTCGCGGCGACGGCGTCCGCCTTGCCCTCGCCCGTCGCGAGCAGCACCAGGTGCCGGGCCTCGAGGATCGTGCCGATGCCCTGCGTGATGACGTGCTGCGGCACCTGCTCGATGTCACCCTCGAAGAACCGCGCGTTGTCGACGCGGGTCTGCTCGGTCAGTGTCTTGATGCGGGTCCGGGAGGCGAGTGAGGAGCACGGCTCGTTGAACCCGATGTGCCCGTCCGTCCCGATACCGAGCAGCTGGAGATCGACTCCGCCGGCCGAGGCCAGCGCGGTGTCGTAGGCCTCGCACGCGGCCCGTATGTCCTCCGCCGTACCGTCCGGTCCCAGGAACGCCTCCAGGCCCAGCCCGAGCGGCTCGAGCACCTCCCGGCGCAGCACCGAGCGGTAGGACTCGGGATGCTCGGCGGGCAGCCCCACATACTCGTCGAGCTGTGCGATGCGCGCCCGCGAGGCGTCCACGGCACCGGCGCCCACCTTCGCCGCCAGCGCTTCGTAGATGGGCAGCGGAGTCGAGCCGGTGGCCACACCGAGCAGGGCGTCGGGCTTGCGTCGGAGTAGCTCCGCCATGGCCTCGGCGATCAGCTCGCCGCCCGCCTTGGCGTCCGGGACGATGACAACTTCCACGCTGGGCCTGCCGATCTGAGAGGGGACTCGACTGGAATCCAAAGAAGGACACATGTGGTATAGACCAATCTAGCAGAGCCTCGCCAACTCATCGTGTCCAACCCTCGCCGTTCCCGCACCCCGCACGGCTGTCCAGGCCGTGCCCGCACCCCACGTCTCGCCAAGTCGTCGCCGCACTCCGCACGGCCGTCCAGGCGGGAGCCCCCCAGGGCCGAAGGGCCGGACCTACGTCAGCGAACCCCCCGTCGCGTCCACCCAGCTGCCCGTCACCCATCGCCCCGCGTCCGAGGCGAGGAACGCCACCACATCCGCCACCTCTGCCGGGGTCCCCACCCTGCCCAGCGCGGATATCGCCGCCGCCCGGGCCCAGGCCTCGTCGCTCGCGCGCAGGAACCCGGCGTTGCTCTCGGTGTCGATGATGCCGGGCGCCACCGAGTTCACGGTGATGCCCCGGGGGCCGAGGACCTTGGACAGGTCGCGGGTGAAGACGTCCAGGGCGCCCTTCGTCATCGCGTACGCCATCTTGTCCGGCATCACCGCGGTCCGCGCGAGGCCCGAGGAGATGTTGATGACCCGCCCGCCGTCCCGCAGCCGGACGAGGCCGTTTCGGACGATGAAGTGCGGCGCCTTCACGTTCACCGCGAAGACCCTGTCGTACTCCTGCTCGTCGATCTCGCCGAGCGCTCGCGACGTACCGATCCCAGCGTTGTTCACCAGGATGTCCAGCCCGCTCGCGTGCCGGTCGAAAGCCTCCCAGAGGGCCTCCGCGTCGCCCGGCAGGCCGAGCTCCACTCCGATCGCGAACGCCGATCCGCCCGCCGCCTCGATCGCGGCGACCGTCTGCTTCGCGGCCGCCTCATCGCTGCCGTAGTGCACGGCCACCCGCGCGCCGTCCCTCGCCAGCCGTTCGGCGATGCTCCGCCCGATCCCCTTGCTGCCGCCCGTGACGAGTGCCGTCCTGCCCGTGAGCACACCCATGTCGACGCCCCCTTCGCATTTCTCTAGTGGTCGCTACAGAAAAAACCGTACAACAGGCCGCCGACATTTCTCTAGCACTCGTTATAAAATCCACCCCATGGTGAGCAGGCAGGCGAGCGGGCGGCGGGCCGGGCCGGACGACGGATCGCACGGCGGATCGGACGGCGGGATCGACACCGAGGTCGGCGGCGGGGTCGGCGGCGGGGTCGGCGGTGGGACGGACGGCCGGGCGGGCGGCGGGTCCGAGGTCAAGGCGGTGGCCAAGCAGCGCGGCCGTCCCCGTTCCTTCGACCGCGAGACCGCGCTGGAGAAGGCGATCCTGGCCTTCTGGGAGCACGGGTACGAGGGGACCTCCGTCTCCGACCTGACCCGTGTCATGGGCATCGGCGCCCCGAGCCTGTACGCCGCGTTCGGGGACAAGCGCTCGCTCTTCGACGAGGTGGTCCGGGCATACGGCACGAAGTACGGCTCGTTCGGTGAGCGCGCCCTCGCCGAGGAACCCACGGCCCGGGCCGCCGTGCGGCGGATGCTGCGCGAGGCGGCGGCCGAGTACACGGATCCGGACC
The DNA here is from genome assembly GCF_044457665.1 of Streptomyces sp. NPDC050535. Lineage (NCBI taxonomy): Bacteria > Bacillati > Actinomycetota > Actinomycetes > Kitasatosporales > Streptomycetaceae > Streptomyces > Streptomyces sp. NPDC050535. The sequence continues at coordinate 193,117 of NZ_JBITHE010000007.1, read as the reverse complement.
ACCCGCACGGCTGTCTGGTCATCCACGCGGCCACGAACTGCACGTCGCCGGAGGTCGAGGAGTCCCTGCGCACGCGGCGCAACGCCAACATCGCCGCCTTCGAGAGTCGTATAAGGGCGGGGATCGCCGCAGGTGAGCTGCCCCCGGACACCGACGCGGCGGCGCTCGCCCGGTACACCGGGGCGCTGATCCAGGGGATGTCCCAGCAGGCCCGTGACGGTGCCACCAAGAAGGAGCTGACGGCCCTCGCCGAGCTCGCGATGGCGATCTGGCCCCCATCGTGAACCGCGGCGGGCTAATCTGCGTGGTGGATGCTGGCGGTTGTTGGACAAGCGGATGTCGGACAAAGAGACAGCGGCGAACATCCGTCCACACGCGGACGCGGGCACCATGGACGCGGGCGCATGGTCTAGTCCACAATGCTTGGTAGGACTTCAAGAGCCTCAACTGAACAAGCCTCCGCCTTCCCCGCACAGGAAGGCGGACCGAGGAACCGGAGCTCTCTGCCCTGACTGCTCCGGCTCCTCTCTTCGGCCGATCGGGACCGCACACCCCGTGGCCGTTGTTGCTCCGGGCTGCGGTGCCGGGAGGGCTGAGGGTCCCTCTCAGGCGCCGCGGCCCGCGGGTGTCTCCGGGCCCCTTGGGCGGCCCCCGCGGACGGCTGATTTCGGGCCCTGTCGTATACGCCGGGTACGCTCGCACATGTGCCCTCCATGAACGACCTCGTCCGCCAGCACACCGCCCTCGGTGACACCGACCTCGAGTGGCTGCATCTGCTGGTCTCGGAGTGGCAGTTGCTCTCCGACCTCTCCTTCGCCGACCTCGTCCTGTGGGTCCCCACCCGCGACGGCACCCGCTATGTCTCCGTGGCTCAGATGCGGCCCAACACCGGCCCCACCTCCTACCAGGACGACATGGTCGGCCACCTCGTCCCGCGCGGCCGCCGCCCCCTGCTGGACGTCGCGCTGGACGAGGGCAGGATCGTGCGCGAAGGCGATCCGGAGTGGCGGGAGGAGGTCCCCGTCCGGGTGGAGTCCATTCCCGTACGGCGTGAGGGGCGGGTCCTCGGCGTCATCGCCCGCAACACCAACCTCCTCACCGTGCGCACCCCGAGCCGGCTGGAGCTGACGTACCTCCAGAGTGCCTCCGATCTCGCCCAGATGATCGCGGCGGGTTCCTTCCCGTTCACCGACCACCAGGTCGACATGGACGCCTCGCCCCGTGTCGGCGACGGACTGATCCGCCTCGACGCGGACGGAATCGTCCAGTACGCGTCACCGAACGCGCTGTCGGCGTATCACCGCCTCGGCCTGGCCGCCGACCTGGTAGGGCACAACCTCGGCTCGACCACGGCCGAACTCGCCCCGTCCCGGGGGCCGGTGGACGAGGCGCTGGCCAAGGTCGCCAGCGGCTGGGCGCCCCGCGAGTTCGAGATCGAGAGCGGGGAAGGTGTGATCCAGCTCCGCGCGATCCCGCTGAAACCCAAGGGAACTCGGGTCGGTTCCCTGGTACTGCTGCGTGATGTCACCGAACTGCGGCGCCGCGAGCGCGAGTTGATCACCAAGGACGCGACCATCCGGGAGATCCATCACCGGGTGAAGAACAACCTCCAGACGGTGGCGGCACTTCTGCGGCTCCAGGCCAGGCGGATCGAGTCCGACCGGGGCCGGGAGGCTCTGGAGGAGGCCGTGCGCCGGGTGGGATCGATCGCGATCGTGCACGAGACGCTGTCCCAGAACCTGGACGAGCGGGTGGAGTTCGACGAGATCGCCGACCGGGTGCTCGCCATGGTCGCGGAGATCTCGCCCGGCAAGGTCACCGGCCGGCGCACCGGCCGCTTCGGGATTCTGGACGCCGAGGTCGCGACCCCGCTCTCCATGGTCCTCACCGAGATTCTGCAGAACGCCCTGGAGCACGGCTTCCGCGAGGGCGACCGCGGCACGGTCGAGGTCTCGGCGGTCCGCGGCGGCACCAGCAAGGACGCCCGGCTCCTGGTCACCGTCCAGGACGACGGGGTCGGTCTCCCTGAGGGCTTCGACCCGCACCGCTCGGGGAATCTGGGCCTCCAGATCGTACGGACTCTGGTGGAGGGCGAGTTGGGCGGCACGTTCGACATGGTGGCGGCACCGGAGCGCGGGACTCAGGTGATCCTGGACATCCCGGTCCGGGCGCAGAAGTAGCGGAAGCCGTAGGAGTAGCGGAAGCCGTAGGAGTAGCGGAAGCCGTAGGAGTAGCGGAAGCGGCAGGAGTGTCAGGAGTAGCGGCGGCAGCAGGACCAGCGGAAGTAGCGGGACCCGCAGGACTGGCGGAACCCGCAAAAGTATGAGGAGCGGCGGAAGCAGTGCAAGCGGTCGCGGCAGCCACACCGCAATCGGCCCCCACAGCACAACCGACCAATTCCTCCACGCAATCCACGCAAACGCAAAGAGCGTGAACCGTCGGAGCGAGCGGCTTCGGCGCATGACAGTGGCCCCGGACCAACTACTGGTCCGGGGCCACTGGTTGAGCTCTACGCTGCTATGCGCATCGGGGGTACTGCGCGCTGCGGCTCGGGGGCGGGAGATGCGTACTCGCTGTACGCGCCGCCAACCATCAGGCCCGTTGCGGGGTGGAGCGTCAGGCGGTGGCCTGACGGGCTCGGTTGCGGGCAGCGCGGCGCTTCATCGCGCGACGCTCGTCCTCGCTGAGGCCACCCCAGACGCCGGAGTCCTGGCCGGACTCGAGCGCCCACTGCAGGCACTGCTCCATGACGGGGCAGCGGCGGCAGACGGCCTTGGCTTCCTCGATCTGCAGCAGCGCAGGACCGGTGTTGCCGATGGGGAAGAAGAGCTCGGGGTCTTCCTCGCGGCAAACGGCGTTGTGACGCCAGTCCATGGCTGCTACCTCTCCTTGGTATTACATGCACGTTGCTTGTGAATGTGAACGCTTTCACGAATCCCTCAACAAGTGAAGGGCCGACTGTCAGATGACCTGACGTGGTCCTGAGTTTTGAGGAGGGGTTCTGGCTCTTCGTGGGGCCGATGTTGCGGGCCGTCCCGAGCGCCACGTAGAGACTCGCAAACCTCAGCGGCGGATACAACCCCTTCTGGAAAGTTTTTTTTGATTCCTCGGTGTCGACTAGGTCACAGCCGTACTTCCATGGGGTGGACCCTGGTCTAAACGTTCGAGTGAAAGGACTTTGGGGTCTTCCACTCACACAATCACACGCAGTGCACGGCGAACGCCTGTGAACGTCACGCTCGTGCGGAGTCCGAGGTGGTCGCCGTCCATCTGGAGGGGGAGTGGAGCCTTCGAATGCAAGGTGAAGTCCGTCAGATCGTGCAGGGACACCGCGTGCTTGCCATGGGGGCCGCGTTCGGGGGACGAAGTGAGCAACTGGGTGGCATACCGGGCAATCGAGGGGGTCGACATGCGGCTGAGGCCGAGTACGTCGAGGCCGGTATCGAACGAGGCCTTAGGCGAGGCGTACACCGGACGATTGCCGAGAAACGTCCATGGGGACGTGTTGCAGATTATGGAGAGGATCAGATCGGCGACCGGGTCCCGACCGGGCCTCTCCAGGGTGATCGTTCCGTGTCTGCGGTGCGGGTCGTCCAAAAACTGCCGTAGTACTTGGCGCAAATACAGGGCGTGCGTGGAGCGTTTGCCGCGCTCCCGCTGCTGCTCGACCCGGCCGATCACGCCCGCGTCGAAGCCGAGGCCCGCGCAGAAGGTGAACCAGCGGGAGGGTACGGACTCGTCCTCGGTGCCCGGGGTGCCGGCCGCGAGGCCGAGGCCGATCGTCCGCTCCCGCTCCTCGCGCAGCGCGTCCAGCAGGGCGCCGGTGGCCTCGACCGCGTCGTTGGGCAGTCCCAGGGCGCGGGCGAAGACGTTGGTTGAGCCGCCGGGGACCACCGCGAGACGGGGCAGGCCGGCCGGGTCGGGGCCGCGGTGCAGCAGGCCGTTCACCACTTCGTTGACCGTTCCGTCGCCGCCGAGGGCGACGACCAGGTCTATGTCGTCACTGTCCGCGGCCTGCCTGGCGAGGTCTCTGGCGTGCCCGCGGTACTCGGTGGTGACGGCGTCCAGCTTCATCTCGCTCGCCAACGCGTGGATCAGGACATCGCGCGTGCGCGCACTTGTGGTGGTTGCCGCCGGATTGACCACGAGAAGTGCACGCATGCGATGCAGAGTACCCACTCGGCGGTACTCGACTCGGGCCGAGTAGGGATCAAGTAAGAGTCCTGGCCGTGAGCCTGGCCACGTGGAGCGACGGGTCGTACGGGCCGACGCGGGTCCTGGAGTCCTTCGCGGCGGGGTCACCGGGGCAGTCGGCCGGCCGGGACCGGACGCTACTCTTCAGAGGTGAGCCGTGAGCAGAATCCCACTCCAGACACTCCCTCCGCAGAACCCCGCCCCGGGCGGCTGACCGCCGCGGCGGCGCTGCTCGCGCTGGAAGGGCTCGTGCTGGCCGCGGGGGGTGTCTACGTGCTCGTACTGGGCCTCACGGGCGACCCGGACGACCGGCAGCAGGCCGTCACCGGGGGTGTGACGCTGATCGTGCTCGCCCTGTTGCCGCTGCTCGCCGCGCGCGGGCTGCTGCTTCGCCGCGGCTGGAGCCGGGGCCCCGCGGTGGTCACCCAGATCATGGCGCTGCCCGTCGCCTACAACCTGCTCCAGGCCGACAGCCTGGCGATCCCCGGAGGCATCGCCCTGGCGGTCGTCGCGGTCACGGCCCTGGTGCTGCTGGTGAATCCGGCGACGACCCGGGCGCTGGGAATCCAAGGCCCGGGCGGCGTCCAGGAGAAGTAGCGGACCCCGCCGGAGCGCGGTCCTACTCCTCGACGAGCAGCTTCTCGCGGAGCTGGGCCAGGGTCCGGGCCAGCAGCCGGGAGACGTGCATCTGGGAGATGCCGACTTCCTGGGCGATCTGCGACTGGGTCATGTTGCCGAAGAAGCGCAGCAGCAGGATGCGCTTCTCGCGGGGCGGCAGGTCCTCGAGGAGCGGTTTGAGGGACTCGCGGTACTCGACCCCCTCCAGCGCCTCGTCCTCGGAGCCCAGGGTGTCCGCGACGGCCGGCGACTCGTCGTCGGTGTCCGGAACGTCCAGGGACAGCGTGGAGTACGCGTTGGCGGACTCCAGGCCCTCCAGGACCTCCTCCTCCGAGATGCCGAGCTTCTCGGCCAGCTCGTGCACCGTGGGGGACCGGCCGTGCTGCTGCGACAGCTCGGCCGTGGCCGTGGTGAGCGCCAGGCGCAGCTCCTGGAGGCGGCGCGGGACGCGCACCGCCCACCCCTTGTCACGGAAGTGCCGCTTGATCTCACCGACCACCGTCGGTGTCGCGTAGGTCGAGAACTCGACGCCGCGCTCCGGGTCGAAGCGGTCCACCGACTTGATCAGGCCGATGGTGGCGACCTGCGTGAGGTCGTCCAGCGGTTCACCGCGGTTGCGGAAGCGGCGCGCGAGGTGCTCGACGAGCGGCAGGTGCATGCGGACCAGCTGGTTGCGCAGCTCCGCGTACTCGGCACTGCCGTCCTTCAGCTTGCGCAGTTCGATGAACATCGTCCGCGCCGCGCTGCGGTCCTGGGGGTCGTGCCGGATGTGCTGGGCGCTCGGCCCGTGCTGCGCGCCCTGCACGCTCTGCGCCCCCGGTTTGTCGTCTCGCTCGTGCTCGCTCATAGTCCCGCCCGTCACCGTTCCCCGAGCTCTCGGCTCTGCTCGAGCGGGGGAGGCTCCGAGCAGTCCTTCTGCGGACGAGCTCGGTGTGGCAGCCTCCGGATCCCGTTGCCCGTCGCCCTGGCCGGAGAGCTTCTCCCGTTCGTCCTCGTCGACCGGCGCGGTCTCCGCGGAGGCCGCGCCGTCCTCCGGGTGCGGCCGGGCCTGCTCGGGGATGCCGTCGACGCCGTCAGCGATGTGCCGCGGCCCGTCCACGAACCCGGCGGGAAGCTCCCGTGTGCCGCGCTCTTCGTCCCGCACCGGCCCGTCCCCGTTCCTCACGCCGGCCCGGGTCCCGCGCCGCGCTGTTTGTAGAGGCTGATCGTCACGGTCTTGTCCTCGGCGACGGTGGACTCGACCTTGCCCGCGAGGGCGGAGAGGACGGTCCAGGCGAACGTGTCCCGCGCGGGGGCGTGACCGTCCGTAGTCGGAGCCGAGACCGTGACCTCCAGTGAGTCGTCGATGAGCCGGAAGACACAGCTCAGCACCGAACCGGGGACGGCCTGTTGCAGCAGGATCGCGCAGGCCTCGTCCACCGCGATGCGCAGGTCCTCGATCTCGTCGAGGGTGAAGTCCAAACGGGCCGCGAGTCCGGCCGTGGCCGTACGCAGCACCGACAGGTAGGCGCCCGCGGCGGGCAGCCGGACTTCCACGAAGTCCTTGGTCGCGGGCTCGCCTGCGATCTGGGACACCCTCACCTCCATGGTGGTACAAGCTCTTCAGGGGGGCCGAGGGTCGCCCCCCGGGGTAACGCGCTAGGTGGTTCAGCGGTGACGCTACCGCGCTCCCAAGTTTCCTGTCCCGGGGACCCCGCCCCTTGCTGTCACTCATAGTAAGCATATGAGTACGGACAGTGGCTAGGGGTCTGCGGCCCCAATTAGGAAGAGAACGCGCCGGGTTGACGTACCCAGGCGTCAGACGGTCGAACCGTCCGGATCGCGGGTCACACGCGCATGTGATCCACGACCCCTGTCAGTATGCCGTCGAAGCGGCGGTCGACGGGTCATACGAGTACGTGGTCGACGAAGCACCAACGCCAGCTCTCACCGGGCTCGAAGGTGCGCATGATCTCGTGCCCCGTGTCCTTGAAGTGCTCCGTCGCGTGCCGTAGCGGAGACGAGTCACAACAGGCGAGGTGCCCGCACGAGAGACAGAGCCGAAGCTGCACCGGGTGCGTGCCGGCGGCCACGCACTCCACGCAGGTCTCGCTCTGGGGCTCGGGCTCGGGGTGCGGCAGCGCGTCGGCGTGCGTGCACTGTTTCATGATTGCCAGGTTACGTCGGGTGTGCGGGAAGCCGCGCGAAAACATAGGGCGGGCGGAAGACGATGCACATTTTGCCACTGCTGTTGCTGGTCGCGGGAAGTGCCGCGTGTGCGGCGGCGGCCCGCCGCACACCGGTGCCGGCACCGCTGCTGCTCGTCACGGTGGGCCTGCTCATCTCGTACGTCCCAGGGGTGCCCGAGTACGAACTCGACCCCGACGTCGTACTCCCGCTGCTGCTGCCCCCGCTGCTCTACACGGCGGCCACCGACAGCTCGTACCTTGATCTGCGGGCGCAACTGCGACCCGTCGCGCTGCTGTCGGTCGGCTACGTCCTCTTCGCGACGCTGGTCGTCGGCTGGGCCGCATATCTGCTGGTGCCCAGCCTGCCGCTGACCGCGGCACTGGTCCTGGGGGCGGTGGTGGCGCCGCCGGACGCGGTCGCGGCCACCGCGGTGGCGCGCCGGGTGGGGTTGCCGTCACGGATCACCACGATCCTCCAGGGCGAGTCCCTGGTGAACGACGCGACCGCGATCACCGCCTACAAGGTGGCGCTCGCCGCGGCGGTCGGCGAGGGCGCGACCTGGGCGGGCGGCATCGGGGAGTTCCTGCTCGCGGCGTTCGGCGGCATCGCGGTCGGACTTGTCCTGATGGTGCCGCTCCACTGGCTGCGCACCCACCTCAAGGAGGCACTTCTCCAGAACACCCTCTCCCTGTTGATCCCCTTCGTCGCGTACGGGGTCGCCGAGCAGGTGCACGCCTCCGGGGTGCTCGCCGTGGTCGTCGTCGCCCTCTACCTCGGACACCGTTCCTGGGAGGTCGATTTCGCGACCCGGCTCCAGGAGGAGGCGGTGTGGAAGATGGTCGCCTTCGTCCTGGAGTCGGCGGTGTTCGCGCTGATCGGCCTGCAACTGCCCGTCGTCCTCAAGGACCTTGGGGCGTACGAGGGTATCGACGCCGCCTGGTACGCGGTGGCTCTCTTCCTCGTGGTGGTCGCGACCCGGTTCGTGTGGGTGTATCCCGCGACCTTCCTGCCGCGCATCTTCTCGGCGCGCATCCGGAAGCGGGAGGAGAACCCCACCTGGAAGGCTCCGTTCGCCATCGGCTGGGCCGGGATGAGAGGTGTGGTGTCGCTCGCCATCGCCTTCTCGATCCCGCTCACCATGCACGGCGGCGAGCCGTTCCCCGACCGCAACCTCATCCTCTTCCTGACCTTCACCACGGTGATCGGGACCCTGGTCGTGCAGGGCCTGACGCTGCCCCCGCTGATCCGCCTCCTGAAGCTGCCGGGGCGCGACACGCAGGCCGAGACGCTCGCCGAGGCCAACGCCCAGGCACAGGCCTCCAGGTCCGCCGAGCAACGCCTGGACGAGCTCCTCGCCGACGAGCGCAACGCGCTGCCCCCGCCGCTCGCCGACCGGCTGCGCGCCGTCCTGGAGCGCCGCCGCAACGCCGTCTGGGAACGCCTCGGCTCGGTGAACCCGGTGACCGGCGAATCCGCCGACGACACCTACCGCAGGCTGTCCGGCGAGATGATCGGCGCCGAACGCGCGGTCTTCGTACGGCTGCGCGACCTCCGCTTCATCGACGACGAGATGCTGCGGACGCTGTTGCGCAGGCTGGACCTGGAGGAGGCGGCGGCGTACCGCGAGGCGACATGAGGGCCCGCTCCCGGACGTCCTGAGCGGGTCACGGAGCCGCGCTGTCCGGCTGTCGGGCGCCGGGGAGCCGGATGGTGAACACGGCTCCGCCGCCGGGTTCTCCGGAGGCGGTGATGGTTCCCCCGTGTGCCTCGACGAAGTGGCGGGCGATGGACAGCCCGAGCCCGCTGCCGCCGGTGTGCCTGCTGCGGGACTTCTCGGCCCGCCAGAAGCGCTCGAAGACGTGGGGCAGGTCCTCGGGTGCGATGCCGTTGCCGGTGTCCTCCACGGTGAGGACGGCCGTGTCGCCGCTCCGCCGGGCGGTGAGCGTGACGGTGCCTTCCGCGGGGGTGTGCCGGAGCGCGTTGGAGATGAGGTTGCCCAGGGCCTGGCGCATCCGAACCGGATCGGCGTCCAGCCAGAGGCCGGGGTCGGTGTGTGTGCGCAGGTGGATGCCCGAGGTCTCGGCACGCGTGCTGTGGGCCGAAACCGCCTGGGTGACGAGTTCGTCCGCGGACATGGGCCGGCGGTGCAGTCGCAGGGTGCCCGCGTCGGCGGCGGCGAGATCGCGCAGGTCGTCGACGATGTGCTGGAGGAGCAGCGCCTCGTCGTGCAGGGAGGCGATGAGGTCCGGGTCCGGGTCGAGCAGCCCGTCACGGGTGACTTCCAGCCAGCCGCGGATGTTGGTCAGCGGGGTCCGCAGCTCGTGCGCGATGTCGCTGACCATGGCCTTGCGCTGGGCCTCGAGCTGTTCGCGGCGCGCGGTGAGGTCGTTGAAGGCGGCGGCGAGGTACCCGGTCTCGTCCTTGGTGGTGACGGCGACACGGGTGTGCTGGTGCGGCGGCTGCTGGGCGGCGGCGGTCAGGGCGCGCAGGGGACGGACGAGGCGGATCGCGACCACGGCGGTCATGGCGACGGTGACGGCCAGGACCAGCCCCGTAACACCGATGATCTTGGTTTTGTTGGCGGGAGAGAGGTCGAAGCCCCCGGGCTGTCCGCCCATGTTGCCCAGGTAGAGCAGGGCCCTCGGGGCGACGTACGGGTCGAGTTGCGTGCGCCGGGCGTTTTCGAGGCAGGTCTCCGCCGGCTGCCCCCCGTCGTGGGCTTTGCTGACCGGCTCGCCCGCGGGCGAGCCGGGAAGGAAGTTGATCCACGATTCGAGCCACTGGTCCCGGCCCGGGTCGAAGCAGGGCTCGGCGAGCGCGCTGAGTTTCGTCAGCGCCTTCTGCTCGGCGGACGTGGGCCCGCCGAGCACTCCGTAGGCACAGACCGGCGGCACGATTGTCTCTCCGGTGTCGGTGACGACCACCGTTCGGCCGCTCGGAAGTTCTCGGACGCCGCCCCGGTCCACGAACCCCTGCGCGCACTTCTCGGCCAATACCCTCACCTTGGTCCGTTCGTCCGAGGTGAGCGCGTACGGTCCCACCGCCCGTGGGTCGAGTCCGGCGAGTTGGGCACCTGGTTCGGTGTACGTGTCGGTGGTCAGCGGGTCGACGGTGGCCGAGGCCCGGGTGGGCAGGGCGGTGCCGGGGGCCGCCGAGTCGGCGATGGTGCGGCCGGTCTCGGTCGTGAGGGCTATGCGCCGTCCCGTGGTGCGGGACAGGGCGTGCACCGAGGTCCGCACGCCGTCCCAGTCGGGGTGCTCCGCGGCGAACCCGCTGAGCCGGCGGAGGATGTCGGTGTCGTCGGAGAGCGCCTGGCCGCGCTCGTCCTGGATGGCCCGGGTGGTGGTCTGTACGGCCAGCCAGGCGGTTGCTCCCACGGAGAGCACGGCGATCGTCACGGAGGTGAGCAGGAGCCGTACCAACAGGCTCTTGCGCCAGGGGATACGAGGACCGGGTGTCACGACGGCTGCCCGGTGAGTTTGTAGCCGATGCCGAAGACCGTGAGCAGCCGGACGGGTACGTGGGGATCGGGCTCGATCTTCTTGCGCAGGTTCATGATGTGTACGTCGATGGCGCGTTCGGTGGAAGCGCGGTCGTGGCCCCGGGTGTGCTGAAGCAACTGCCGGCGTGAGAAGACCCGGTCGGGTTCCGCGGTCATGGCGTGCAGGATGGCGAACTCGCCGGGAGTGCAGGTGACCGGGGCGCCGTCGCAGGTCACCCGGTGGCGGGCGGGGTCGACGGTGATGCCGCCCACCCGGAGCACGGGGGAGGGGTCCGCGGGGCCGAGGGTGCGGCGCAGTACGGTGCGGATGCGGGCCAGCAGTTCCCGTGGGCTGTACGGCTTGGTCATGTAGTCGTCCGCGCCGAGTTCCAGGCCGAGCAGGACCTCGTCCTCCGTGGAGCGGGCGGTGAGTATGAGGACGGGGATGTTCCCGTTCTCCCGCAGCACCCGGCACACGCCGAGACCGTCGACCTTGGGCAGCATCAGGTCCAGGACGACCAGGTCGGGCCGGTGCCGGACGGCTTCGTCGATCGCGGCCCGCCCGTCGTGGACCACGACAGGGGTGTGACCCTCCTGAAGCAGTAGCCGTCGTATCAGCTCGGCCTGCATCTCGTCGTCTTCCGCGACCAGGATATGTGCGCACACGCCGCTGACTCTAGGCGCGGGAAAGCGGAGTTCAGCGCCCCCTGAGGCCCTTCCCACAACCTCACGCACCCTCACAACTTCCTGATATCCGCGAGCCAGGGTGGCCGAAGCCCCTCGGCGCGTCCGGCGCCGGCGGCACGCCTGGTGGCCGGCGGACACGGCCGCGCCCCGCCTCCCGCCTCCCGCCGCTCGGCGGGAGGCGGGAGACATCACCCGACGCGAACGACGGAGAACCCATGCACCGCACCCGCCCGGCCGTGACCCTGGCCGCGCTGTCGCTCTCGGCCTGCCTTCTGGCCGGCTGCGGCACCGGGCCCGCAGCCGAGGGCGACCGCACGAAGGCGGTCCCGGCGACGGCCGGAGCGGCCGGCACGCCGCAGATACGGCTGAACGCCACCGACGGGCAGAAGCATGTCTCCGTCGGACGCGGCGGCCGTGTCACGGTCGAGGCCGGGAGGATCACCGAGGTGTCCCTGGCGGCCACGAACGGCCAGGCGGTACACGGCGCCGTCTCCTCGACGGGCAGATCCTGGAGGCCGGATGCCGCCCTCCACCACGGCACCGGCTACCGGCTGACCGTGGTGGCCGCGGGCGCCGGGGGACGCGAGGTGACGAAGGAGATCGCGTTCACCACCGTCGCCGAAACGGACGGCTTCACCGGCACGTCCACCCCGGAGAACGGAGCCACGGTCGGGGTGGGGATGCCCGTCTCCTTCACCTTCGACAAGGCGATCACCGACAGGAAGGCGGTCGAGTCGGCCGTCGAGGTCGGCTCCAGCGGCGGACAGACCGTCGTCGGCCACTGGTTCGGCGCACGGCGCCTCGACTTCCGTCCGCGCGAGTACTGGAAGGCCGGCTCGACCGTCACCGTCAGGATCCGCCTCGACGGAGTCAAGGGCGCCGACGGCGCGTACGGCGAACAGGACAGGACCGTCCGCTTCACCGTCGGCCGCAGCCAGGTCTCCACCGTGGACGCCGGCACACACCGGATGACGGTGGTCCGCGACGGCGTGCCGCTGAAGACGCTGCCGATCACAGCGGGTGCCGCGAACTCGCCCACGTGGAACGGCCGGATGGTGATCTCGGAGAAGCTGATCAGCACCCGGATGGACGGGGACACCGTGGGGTTCGCCGGTCAGTACGACATACCCGACGTCCCGCACGCCATGCGGCTGTCCACCTCGGGCACCTTCATTCACGGCAACTACTGGGGTGCGGACTCCGTTTTCGGGCACTCGAACATCAGCCACGGCTGTGTGGGCCTCAACGACGTCAAGGGAGGCGGCGACCCCGACCAGAACGGCGCCTGGTTCTACGACAACTCCCTCATCGGCGACGTGGTCGTGGTGCGGAACTCCAACGACCGGACAATCGCCCCCGACAACGGCCTCAACGGCTGGAACATGCCCTGGGCCCAGTGGAAGGCGGGCTCCGAACTGGCCTGACCCGGTCACCCGGAGCTGACCAGTTCCTCATTTGTCCCCACCAGGCTGAGGATCATGACTTCACCAATGTGCCGCCCGTCCCGACGGCGGCTTCTGCGTGCCCCGTCCGGCAACCCCCGGGCGGCGGTCTCCATCACGTCGGTCCCGAAGGCTCTGGGGTTGCCGGCCGCTGTGCTGGCCCTGACCGTCGTCGTCGCCGTCTCCGGATGCGCGGGGGCCGGGCCGGGGGCGGACGGCGGGGCGACCGGCGCGGCTCGGCCGCCGGCCGCCGGCCCCGGCACGGCACAGGCCGTCCCGGGCCGGACACCCTCGGGCGGCGAAGCGTCCGCCCCCGCCGAGCTGCCGGGAATCGGTGCCCGGACACGGTCCGAGATCCCCGCGAACGCACGCCAGGTACTGCTGGTCACCGGACAGGGCAGGGACTCCTCGAACTCGCGGGTGGTGCTGTACCGCCGCACCGGTGCGGGCTGGGAGCCGGGAGCCACCTGGAGGGCCCACAACGCCCGCGAGGGCTGGACGGACGACCACCACGCCGGTGATCTCCGGTCACCCATCGGCGTGTTCTCCCTCACCGACGCCGGCGGGCTGCTCGCCGATCCCGGCACCGAGCTGCCGTACGACCGGTCGGGGGGCTTCACCATCGGCGGCACGGGCTTCGAGGGCGAACCCCTGGCCGGTTCCTTCGACTACGTCGTCGCCATCAACTACAACCGCAAGCAGGGGACCTCCCCTCTCGACTGGACCCGCCCGCTCGGTGACGGCAAGGGCGGCGGCATATGGCTGCACGTCGACCACGGCGGCCCCACGCAGGGCTGCGTGAGCCTGGAGGAGGACCACATGAAGAAGCTCCTGCGCACACTCGACCCCGACCAGCACCCCGTGATCGTCATGGGGGACGCGGCGTCTCTCGAACGCTGAGAGGTGAGCCGGGGGACGGCGTGCGGCCGGCGCTCAGCGCCTGGGTTCCGCGCCCGGCTGGAGCGGTGCTCCCGTGATCACGGCCGCCACCGTCGTTCCGCGAGGGAAGGCGCCCTCCTCGGCCAGGGTGACGAGTCCGTACAGCGCTTTGGCGACATAGAGATGTTCGACAGGCACGCCGTGGCGCTGCCCGAAGTCCGCGGCGAACGCCACGAGTTCGGGAGTGGTGCGCGCATAGCCGCCGAAGTGGAAGCGCTCGTCGAGTGACCAGTCGCCTCGGCGGGCGCCGAAGGCCGTGACCTGGAGGGCCTGTATCTCGGCGCCCAGGAAGCCGCCCCTGAGGACGGGTATGCCCAGAGCGCGCTGGTCGGGGGCGAGCCCGGCGGCCAGGCCGGCCAGCGTGCCGCCGGTGCCGCAGGGCAGGGCGACGACGTCGGCGTGGCCGCGCAGCTCCTCGCCGAGCGCCCGGCAGCCGCGTACGGCAAGGGAGTTGCTGCCGCCCTCGGGCACGACGTACGCGTCCTCGGTGCCCAGCGCGCGCAGGATCCCGGCGAGTGTCTCCGGCTCGGTCTTGCGGCGGTACGTCGATCTGTCGACGAAGTGCAGTCGCATGCCGTCGGCCGCACACCGGGCGAGTGAGGGGTTGAGCGGGCGCCCGGACAGCTCCTGGCCGCGGACCACGCCGATGCTGGGCAACCCGAGGAGGCGGCCCGCGGCGGCCGTGGCCCGCAGATGGTTCGAGTACGCCCCGCCGAAAGTGACCACCGTACGGCCCTCCGCCGCCCCCAGGTTCGGGGCCAGCTTGCGCCACTTGTTGCCGACCAGCTCCGGGTGGATCAGATCGTCCCGCTTGAGCACCAGCCGGACGCCGCGGCGCTCGAAACGCTCGTCGACGACATCCTGCGCCGGTGACGGAAGCCGGGGGTGCAGGACGTCGGGGTTGATGTCGAGGCCGAAGCCGGAGTCGAGGCCGGGCGCGGGCGCTTCGGTGGGGTGGGGGACGGCGGGGATGTCCGGGCTGGTCACAGGGCCATTGTCGGACACGCGTCCGGGGTGGGCCTCCGGAGGGAGGGGCCCGGACGCGGCGTGTCAGTGGCCGGCGGTGACGTCCGACGGTGGGCCGGGCGCGAAAGGAGAGCCCGCGATCATCCGCGCGGGAAGGATCAGCTGCGCAGGAAGCTGTCCCCGTGCGTCGCGATGTGGTTCTCCAGCGCCTGCAGGGCCTGCTGCGTCACCTGGGGAGAGCCCGTGCCGCGCCGCTCCGCGAGATACGCGGCGCCCAGCTTCTTCAGCAGGTCGCCGCCGGCGCGCTGTGCCTGCGCGTCGTCGATCTTCTGCTTGCCCTGGGTGAGTCCGCGCTGCGCCTGCTCTTTGGCGCGGTCCAGAAAGCCTGCCATGACCGTCTCCCGTTCTCTTACGTCGAACTCTTACGTCGAAGCGTCAGCCGAGACGTCGATCGAATCATCAGTCACCGCGTCAAACGCTTGACCAGATCTTGAAGTTCCCGCCCCTCGACAACCGCCCATTGTTCGACTGATCGACGAAAAACCGCCCCGTGCCCATTCCGTCGGTGATCCATTCCCCCTCATTCGTGTAATAGCACTGACACGCTCTGTGATGGAAGGGTTGCTCTCGCAGATCAGCGCACGACTGGGAGGGCAATTTTCATGTCGGTAGGCGAAGAGGTCCGTGCGGGTCAGGGCAAGCCGCAGCAGAGTCTCGGCACATCCGCCGCGCGGAACCTGGCCACCACCACCAAGTCCGCACCCCAGATGCAGGAGATCAGTTCACGCTGGCTGCTGCGCATGCTTCCTTGGGTGAACGTGCAGGGTGGCACGTACCGCGTGAACCGGCGGCTCAGCTACTCGGTGGGCGACGGCCGCGTGACATTCGTGAAGACGGGTGACCGCGTTCAGGTCATCCCCGCGGAGCTCGGCGAACTGCCCGTGCTGCGGTCGTACGAGGATCAGGAGGTGCTCGGCGAGCTCGCCTCCCGCTGCCAGCAGCGGGAGTTCGCACCGGGGGAGGTGCTCGTCTCGTTCGGCAGCCCGTCCGACGAGGTGTTCCTGCTGGCGCACGGCAAGGTGGAGAAGACCGGCACGGGGCCGTACGGGGACGACGCGGTCCTCGGAGTCCTGGCCGACGGCGCGTACTTCGGCGAGCAGGCGCTCATCGACCCGGACGCCATCTGGGAGTACACGGCCCGCGCGGTCACCGCGTGCACCGTGCTCACACTGCCCCGCAACGACCTCGAACAGGTCGCGGAGCGCTCGGAGTCCCTGCGCGACCATCTCCAGGCGCTGCGCGCGATTCCGGAGCAGCGTGCCAACAAGTACGGAGAGCGGGAGATCGATCTCGCGGCCGGCCACACGGGGGAGTCGGACATCCCCGGCACCTTCGTGGACTACGAGGGGGCGCCGCGAGAGTACGAACTCAGCATCGCCCAGACCGTGCTGCGCCTGCACTCGCGCGTGGCCGATCTCTACAACCAGCCGATGAACCAGACCGAGCAGCAACTCCGGCTCACTGTCGAGGCGTTGAAGGAGCGCCAGGAGGACGAGCTCATCAACAACCGGGAGTTCGGGCTCCTCAACAACTGCGAGTACGACCAGCGGTTGCAGCCGCACGACGGCGCGCCCAGCCCCGACGACCTCGACGAACTGCTCAGCCGCAGGCGGGGCACCAAGCTGCTCCTCGCACACCCGCGCGCGATCTCCGCGATCGGCCGCGAGTTCAACAAGCGGGGTCTCGTCCCGGAGACCGTCGAGATGGGCGGCAGCCGCATCCCGACCTGGCGCGGGGTGCCGATCTTCCCGTGCAACAAGATCCCGGTCAGCGACGCCCGTACGACCTCGATCATCGCCCTGCGAACCGGTGAGGCCGAGCAGGGTGTCATCGGGCTCCAGCAGGCGGGTATCCCGGACGAGATCGAGCCGAGCCTGTCGGTGCGTTTCATGGGCATCAACGAACAGGCGATCATCTCCTACCTGGTGACGGCGTACTACTCGGCCGCGGTGCTCGTGCCGGACGCCCTCGGCATCCTGGAGAACGTCGAGATCGGCCGCTGGCGGTGACGACCCCCAGGCCGGGCGTGGTGTCCCCGCCCGGCCGGGCGGGGACACTCGGCAGACCGGCGTCACCACAGAGCCCGGCCGAGAGTCCCGGACGGCAAAGATCCATCGGGAGGCCCATGGATGAGCAGGTCCCGGCAGGCGCGCGGCTGGGGTCCCCCCGCTCGGGCGAGGCCGGGAGCGGGGGAGGGCAGGAAGCGGCGGCGATCCTGGAGAGTGCCCGGGCCTCCGTCGACCCCGAGCTGCGCAGAGCCCTCGATTCGCTGCCCGGATCGATACGCCGGATCGCGCTCTACCACTTCGGCTGGGAGCACGCGGACGGCACACCCGCGGCGGGCAATCCGGGCAAGGCGATCCGGCCGGCCCTCGTGCTCGCCGCGGTCCGGGCACTCGGCGGAGAGCACGAGACGGCCGTACGGGCGGCCGCCGCGGTGGAGTTGATCCACAACTTCACGCTGCTGCACGACGACGTGATGGACCGGGACACCACGCGCAGGCACCGCCCCACCGCCTGGACCGTGTTCGGCGACGCCGACGCGATCCTCGCGGGGGACGCCCTGCAGGCGCTGGCGCAGCGGTTGCTCGCCGAGGACCCGCACCCGGCGTCCTCGGCTGCCGCCGCCCGGCTCGCGTCCTGTGTCGTCGAGCTGTGCGAGGGGCAGCACGCGGACACCGCCATGGAGAAGCGCGGCCCGCACGAGGTCACCCTCGACGAGTGCCTCGCCATGGCGGAGGCCAAGACGGGCGCGTTGCTCGGCTGTGCCTGCGCGGTGGGTGCGCTGTACGCGGGGGCGGGGGACGAGGACGTCGAGGCGCTGGACGCGTTCGGCCGTTCGGCCGGGCTCGCCTTTCAGCTGATCGACGACGTGATCGGGATCTGGGGGGATCCGAGCCGTACCGGCAAGGCTGCCGGGGCGGACCTCGTCGTCCGGAAGAAGTCGCTGCCCGTGGTGGCCGCGCTCGCCTCCGGTACGGCGGCGGCGGCCGAACTGGCCGAGCTGTACGGAGCGCCTTATCGGGAAGGGGGGTTGGAGCGTACGGTGCTGGCGGTCGAGCGGGCGGGGGGTCGGGACTGGGCGCAGGCGCAGGCCGGCGACTGGATGGCCCGGGCGGTGCAGGAGTTGTCCCGGGCGGTGCCTGAGCCCGAGGCGGCGGGGGGTCTCCTCGCGCTGGCGGAGTTCGTGACGCGGCGCAGCAACTGAGGTCGCCTGCGGGGTGGTTCGAGTCCCCGATGACGCCGGTGGTCCCGGTTCCGTACGGCACCTGACGTCCGTACGGTCCCGTTTCGGGCTCCGGTTGGTCCCGCACATCCCCACGGTGTGCGGGACCTGTTCTTTCGCCCCCTCCGCCCCTGCCCGTCCCGTTTCTGAGGGCCGCCGCCCCGAGACCCCCGCTTCGCGCTGACGGGCTCGTCCTCAAACGCCGGACGGGCTGAAAACGCTCATCTCTCCGCGCACGATCATCGCGCCCGTTTCAAGAACGGGGTGCTGGTGAGGACGTACAGCAGGAAGCGCTGAAGGCTCTTCCGCAATATCCTGAAGGCATGGGCACCGATGAGTATGTTTGCTCCACCTGCGGGCAGCCGGTCGCCACGGTCGTGAAGAGGCACAAGACCATGGGCGCGTGGGTTCCCGCCTGGGTGGCCGGCCCCTGCCGGAACCCGCAGTGCGGGACGTCTGCCGACGAAGCCGAGGAGGAGCCCCGGACCGCAGTCCGGCCCGGGGAGCCCGTCACGAAGAAAACCTGACCGAGTCCGCGCGGCCGTGTAGAGAAACGCGGGCCGGCTCCGACGTCTCCTGTGAGGGCCGCCCGTGCGGGTGGTCCGACCGTGGAAGCCGGCCAAGCCGAAGGAGTGGACTCATGAAGTACCTGGTGATGGTGCAGGGAACACAGGCGGACTACGAGGGTATGCGGGGCAAGGCCTCCGCCGGGGCCCCGGCCTGGAGCGAGCAGGAGCTCCAGGCCATGTACGCCTTTATGGGCGCGATCAACAATGACCTCTCCGAGTCCGGTGAGCTGGTCGACGCGAACGGGCTGGCCGAACCCGCCCAGACCCGGTTCGTTTCGGCCGGCGCGGACGGCAAGCCTGTCATCACCGACGGGCCGTACGGCGAGACCAAGGAACTGCTCGCCGGCTACTGGGTCCTGGAGTGCGAGAGCCTGGACCGGGTCACGGAGATCGCCGCGCGTGTCGCCCAGTGCCCGGGCCCGGAGGGAGTCGTCGACTACCCGGTGGTCATCCGGCCCATCATGGACGGCGCCGGCGACATCTGAGCCGGACAGGGCGGACGGGGCGGACAGGTCGCGTGGGTCGGGCGAGTGAGGTGAGTCGTACGACCGAGGTCGAGGACCTGCTGCGCAGGCACGCGCCGCAGGTCCTCGGCGCGCTCGTACGCCGGTACGGGCATTTCGACCTGGCCGAGGACGCCGTACAGGAGGCTCTGCTCGCGGCGGCCGGGCAGTGGGCCCGCGACGGCGTGCCCGACAATCCGCGCGGCTGGCTGATCAAGGTGGCCTCGCGGCGGCTGACGGACGCGCTGCGCAGTGAGGAGTCGCGGCGGCTGCGGGAGGAGAGGGCGGCGGCGCTGACTCCCCGGGACGCGTTCGTGGCGCCGCCGCCCGGGGCCGCCCGGGCGCCGAGCGAGGACGACACGCTCTCCCTGCTCTTCCTCTGCTGCCATCCGGAGCTGACCGCGTCCGGCCAGATCGCGCTCACCCTGCGGGCCGTCGGCGGTCTGACGACCGCGGAGATCGCCCGCGCCCATCTCGTGCCCGAGGCGACGATGGCCCAGCGCATCAGCCGGGCGAAGCAGCGGGTGCGGGGGACGCGGTTCGGGCGCCCGGACAACTGGGAGGACCGGTTGCCCGCCGTCCTCCACACGCTGTACCTGATCTTCAACGAGGGGTACACGGCGACCTCCGGACCGGCCCTCCAGCGGGCCGAACTCGCCGGCGAGGCGATCCGGTTGACCCGTACAGTCCGCCAACTCCTCCCAGGGGACGGCGAGGTGGCGGGGCTGCTGGCACTGATGCTGCTGACCGACGCCCGGCGCGGCGCGCGCACCGGCCCGCACGGTGAACTGGTCCCGCTCGACGAACAGGACCGCGGCCTGTGGGACGAGGCGGCCGTGCGGGAGGGCGTGGCGCTGGTGACGGAGGCGCTGTCGGTGTCGCGGGGGACGGCGGGGCCGTATCAGCTGCGGGCGGCCATCGCCGCGGTCCACGACGAGGCGCCGTCGGCGGACGCCACGGACTGGCGCGAGATCCTCGGTCTGTACGACATCCTGGTCCGCCGGGTTCCGGGGCCCGTCGAGCGTCTCAACCGGGTGGTGGCGGTGGCCATGGTGCACGGGCCGCGGGCGGGGCTCCTCGAACTGGAGCCGCTGGAGGGGGAGTCGGCGCTCGGACATCGGATCGACGCGGTCCGAGGTCATCTGCTGGAGCGCGCGGGGGACACGGCGGGGGCCCGTGCCGCCTACGAGTCGGCGGCCGGGAAGACCCTCAGCCTCCCCGAACAGCGGTATATGCAGGCGCGTGCCGTACGGCTGAAGCCGTAGCGTACGGGTATGCCCGAACACATCCTGCACATCACCGAGCGCTCCCTCTGGGACGCGGCACGCGCGTCCGGCGCGTACGAGATGTCCACCCGCGGCCGGACCCTCCAGGAGGAGGGCTTCATCCACTGCTCCCTGCGCCACCAACTCCCGGGTGTGGCCGCCTTCTTGTACGGCTCCTACGCCGGGCCCGACGAACTGGTGGTCCTGGTGATCGACCCCGGACTGCTCGGCGCCCCCTTGCGCTACGAGGCCGTCGAGGCCGGGGGCGAGGAGTTCCCGCACATCTACGGACCGATTCCGGCCGAGGCCGTCGTGGACGTCGAGGTGTGGGACTCCGGCGAGGCGCCGCGCTAGCTCGTCCGAGGCGCCGCGCTAGCTCGTCGGCGGGACGGGCAGGCCGCCCGTCTCCGGGTCGCGCGGTGTGAGGCAGTACGTGCCGCCCGACGGGTCGCGCATCACCGCCCAGCGGGCACCGCGGCCGAGGAGCGTGGCGCCGAGCAGTTCGTGGCGGATGCGGATCGCGTCGATGTCGGAGCAGGCGATGTCGAGGTGCGCGGAGGTGGGGCGGGCGGAGCCGAGACGTTGCAGGAGGATACGGACCGGGAGCGCGGCCGGCGGCCTGATCGCGTGGAACTCCGCGAGCGCGCCGGGCACCGACTCCCAGCCGGTCAGCGCGCTCCAGAACGCGATCTCCGCCTCGTACACGGCCGGCGCCAGATCGATGCACACCTGGTCGAGACGGCTGGTGACACCGGACGGTCCCTTGATCACCGGGGGCCGCTTCGACTCCCCGTGCCAGGGCACGGCGCAGAACAACTGCCCGCCGGGAGAACGGAGTACGGCCCAGTCCCCGTGGTCCGCGACGGTATCGGCCCCCAGCCGCAGCGCCGACTCCACCAGCGCGTGTACGTCCTCGACGACGAGGTCGAGATGCGCGCCTCCGGCGCCGGGCCCGCTCCCCGCGACACCCTGCGCCTTCACACACGCGTCGGCCGCCCCGTCGGGCAGCAGGGTCACGAACTCGCCCCGTTCGCCGCGCCGTTCGGACAGCTTGGTGCGGGTGACCGCCGTCCAGAACTCGCAGGCCGCCCCGAACTTCTTCAACGGCCGGTCGACAAAGGCGTAGGTCCACCGGATCGGCTGGGTCAGCCGGATCGGCTCCGTCATGGTCTCTTGTCTCCGATCAGGCCGTGCAACGACGTTGTTACGCGCGCGACGAACGCGTCCCGCGCGGAGGGGGAGAGGACGTCCAGGGACAGGTAGGGGTTCAGGTCCTCCAGCTCGACGAGGAGGAGCTCACCGTCGGGTGCCCGGCAGGCGTCCACGCGCTGGATCCCGTACGCGATGTCGTTCCAGTCGACGAACCGCTGCGCGAACTCCCGGTCCCGTTCGGTCGGTTCGTAGGGTTCCAGGGCCCACCGCTCCTCGGGGCGGGGCGCGTACAGGGCGTACTGGAGGGTGTCGTCGACGAAGTAGAAGGACACCTCGTAGGCGAAGTCGACGCGTGGCTGGACGAGGACGTCGCCGTACAGCGCCGGGTCGGCGAGCCGGTCGCGGGGCACGGACTCCAGGCCTATCGAGTCCGCTCCCAGCTTCGGCTTCACCACGTACGTGCCGACGTCCGGAAGCCGGCCGAGGTCCGCGGCGCGGTCGATGGTGGGGATCACCGGATACCCCGCCGCCGTGAGCTCCAGCAGATACCCCTTCCCGGCCATGTCGCCCCTGCCCGAGAGCTGGTTGTAGACGCGCACGCCGTCCGCGGCCGCCCGCTCGCGGAACGCCTCGTACGGTGCCTGGTAGTTCAGGACCGGTCCGCTGTTGCGTACGACCACCGCGTCGAAGGCGTGCATCAGCGCGGCCGCGTCCAGCGGGTGGCACACGGCGAGGTCGAACTCGGCGCGCAGCCGGGAGGTGAGGAAGATGTCCTCGTCGCAGTACCGGCGGCCCTTCGCGGGATAGGCCAGGTCACTGACGTACAGGATGCTGGGGCGCGCGGACGGCATGAGGTCTCCCGGTGATGGTGATCAGCCGATGGTAGGCCCGCCCGCCCGGGACCGGGCCGTCCAGGGCGTGGTCAGGCGCCGAGAGGGCGTTCCTTGAAGCGCAGGAGATTGCCCGCCGGGTCGCGGAAGGCGCAGTCGCGAAGGCCGTAGGGCTGGTCCGTCGGCTCCTGGAGCACCTCCGCGCCGGAGGCCTGGACGCGGGCGAAGAGGGCGTCGCAGTCCGGCGTCGAGAAGATCACACCGCGGAGCATGCCCTTGGCCAGCAGCTCGGCCATCGCCTGCTTGTCGGCGGGGGACGCGTCCGGGTCCGCCGCCGGGGGCTCCAGAACGATCTCCACGTCCGGCTGGAGCGGCGAGCCGACGGTCACCCAGCGCATCCCCTCGAACCCGACGTCGTTGCGGACCTCCAGACCGAGGACGTCGCGGTAGAACGCGAGTGCCTTGTCGTGATCGTCCACGGAGATGAAGCACTGGGACAGTTTCAGGTCGACCATGGGGCCGTTCATGGGTCCAGTCATGGGGCCACGCTAGAGCCTGTCCGGCGGATCAGGTCGGAGTGAAGCGACCGCGCCTCGTGAGTACCGGCGTGCCGGACCCCGCTCACCGGCATGATCCGCCGGGCGCGCCCTAGAGGCGTGTGCCCGGTTCTGCCTCCGGGTTGCGGTGGCGGGCCGGGCGGGTGAGGCGCTGGGCCACGCAGGAGGGGATCGGCGCGCCGTGGTCGTGCGGCCGCGCGCGGTACGCGCTGGGGGTCTCGCCGACCAGCTCCGTGAAGCGGGAGCTGAAGGAACCGAGCGACGAACACCCCACGGCGAAGCAGACCTCCGTGACCGTCAGGTCGCCGCGGCGCAGCAGGGCCTTGGCGCGCTCGATCCTGCGGGTCATGAGATAGGTGTACGGAGTCTCGCCGAAGGCGGCCCGGAAGCTCCGCTGGAAATGTCCGGGCGACATCAGCGCGGTGCGCGCGAGCTCCGCCATGTCCAGCGGTCGCGCGTACTCACGGTTCATCCGGTCGCGGGCCCGGCGCAGCCGGACCAGATCCTCCACGGTCACCTCATCAGGATGGCACGGGGCACCGACAGCGGGGTACGGGCCGCGGCGATCCTGGAGTGCCATGCCGAAGGGGCCCGGCCGGTTCTCCGGCCGAGCCCCTTCCGTGCGCAGGAACCGCGCTGACCCGCGAGGGTGCACCGCTCGCCGGTCACGGTGACCTGACGTGATGCCAGACCCGGTGAACAGACCTGAGGTCAGGCCTTCTTGGTCTCCCAGAAGATCTTGTCGATCTGGGCGATGTAGTCGAGCGCCTTCTGGCCCGTCGCCGGGTCGGTGGACGCCTTGGCGGCCGAGAGGGCCTTCAGGGCGTCGTTGACCAGCTGGTGCAGCTCCGGGTACTTCTCGAAGTGCGGGGGCTTGAAGTAGTCGCTCCAGAGCACCGAGACGTGGTGCTTGGCGAGCTCGGCGCGCTGCTCCTTGATGACGGTGCCACGCGTCTGGAAGTGCGGGTCGTCGTTGGCGGCCAGCTTTTCCTGGACGGCCTTCACCGACTCCGCCTCGATGCGGGCCTGGGCGGGGTCGTACACGCCGCAGGGCAGGTCGCAGTGCGCGCTGACCTGGACCTTGGGGGCAAACAGGCGGGAGAGCATGCTGCTGTCCTTCCTCGTGATCGTCTTCTCAGGTGGGACATTACTCCGTAGGAGACGGGTTTTCGCGAGTGCCCCCATGGGCTTAGGACAAAAGTCCAGGGTGAGACTGGGACTCGTGGAGGATAGGACCGGGGAGGTGCCGGTGATGCCGGAGCTGTCGCAGGAGACCGAGCGGGGGAGGGCCGTCCTGCCTTTTGGGGCGGCGGAGGTGACGGGGCCGTCCATGGTGCCCACGCTGCGGCACGGGGATCGGCTCGTCGTGCAGTACGGGGCGCGGGTGAGGCCCGGTGACGTGGTCGTTCTGTGCCATCCGTTCCAGCAGGACCTGCTGGTCGTCAAGCGGATCACGGAACGGCGTGAGGGCGGTTGGTGGGTGCTGGGCGACAACGCGTTCGCCGGCGGGGACAGCACCGACTACGGCACCGTGCCCGAGGATCTCGTCCTCGGGAAGGTGCGGTTCCGGTACCGGCCGCTGCGAAGGGATCAGTGGTCGCCGTTCGCGCTGGTGCGCTGGGCGCTCGGCGCGGCCAGGCCCGTACTGTCCGACCGGTCCGCCTCCAGGCGCTTGCGCGCGCGGTAGGCGGCCACGTTGGCGCGGGTCGCGCAGCGGTCCGAGCAGTAGCGCCGGGAGCGGTTGGTAGAGGTGTCGAGGTAGGCGTTGCGGCAGGGCGCTGCCTCGCACAGGCCCAGGCGGTCGACGCCGTGTTCCGTCAGGTGGAAGGCCAGGCCCATCGCCGCGATCGCCGCGTAGCCCGCGGTCGCGTTCGACGGGTGGTCCGCCAGGTGCATGTGCCACAGCGGGCGCCCGTTGTCGTCCCGGTAGTCGTGTCCGGAGATCTGCGGGCTGACCGGGAACTCCAGCAGGAGCGAGTTCAGCAGGTCCACGGCCAGCGTCTCGTTGCCGCCGTCGGCCGCCTCGAAGACCGCGCGGAGCCGGGCCCGTACGGAGCGGAAGCGGGTGACGTCCGCGTCGGTGGCCCGGCGGGCGGCCGAGGAGTTCCCTCCGAAGAGGTCACGTACGGCGTCCACCGAGGTGAGCGAGTCCTTGCCCCGGGCCGGCTCCTCGCTGTTGACAAGGCGTACCGCGTAGTCCGAGTAATAGGCCAGTTCCACTTGTAGTCCTTACGGAGGCGCTCTATCGTCGGGGTTGCGGAGAAGTAACGGATGACTGTGCTTCAAGGGTATTACGGGTAGTGCCGGGATCACGCGGCCGAGCGAAGAAGGGGCTTTCATGACCACCACCACCGGAACCGACTGGGGCGCCTGGCAGGAGAGCTGGGACCGGCAGCAGGAGTGGTACATGCCGGACCGCGAGGAGCGCTTCCGGGTGATGCTCGACATGGTCGAGGCTCTGGTCGGGCCCGCGCCACGCGTCCTCGACCTCGCCTGCGGCACGGGGACCATCACGGCCCGGCTGCTCGACCGCCTCCCGGACGCCACCAGCACCGGCGTCGACCTCGACCCCGCGCTCCTCGCCATCGCCGAGGGCACCTTCGAGGGCGACGACCGGGTCACCTTCGTCACGGCCGACCTCAAGGACCCGCGGTGGGCGGCCCGGCTGCCGTACGACTCGTACGACGCGGTCCTGACCGCCACGGCCCTGCACTGGCTGCACAGCGGACCCCTCACGGATCTCTACGGTCGGATCGCGGAACTCGTCCGCGACGGCGGTGTCTTCATGAACGCCGACCACATGATCGACGAGTCGACGCCCCGGATCAACGCGGCGGACCGCGCGCAGCGGCACACCCGGATGGACCGGGCGAAGGCGGACGGCGTGCTCGACTGGGCCGAATGGTGGCAGCTCGCCGCCCAGGACCCCGTGCTCGCCGCGCCGACCGCCCGCCGGTTCGAGATCTACGGCGAGCACGCGGACGGCGACACGCCCTCCCCCGACTGGCACGCGCGCGTGCTGCGCGAGAAGGGGTTCGGGGAGGCCAGGCCCGTGTGGCGTTCCCCCTCCGACGCGCTGGTGCTGGCGGTCAAATAGGCCTCGCGGGGAGCTGTTGCCGTAGGGGGAGCATGAAAAGGGGCGGTACGGAGGTTTCCGTACCGCCCCTTCCCCTGCGTACCGTCAGAGCACCTTCGGACTCAGAGCACCTTCGGACTCAGCGCACCCTCGGACTCTCAGAGCACCTTCGACAGGAACGACTGCGTCCGCTCGTGCTGCGGATTCGTCAGTACGTCGCGGGGGTTGCCGGACTCGACCACCATGCCGTCGTCCATGAAGACCAGCGAGTCGCCCACCTCGCGGGCGAAGCCCATCTCGTGGGTGACGACGATCATCGTCATGCCGGACTCGGCGAGGTCGCGCATGACGTCCAGGACGTCACCGACCAGCTCCGGGTCGAGCGCCGAGGTCGGCTCGTCGAAGAGCATCAGCTTCGGGTCCATCGCCAGCGCGCGGGCGATCGCCACACGCTGCTGCTGGCCCCCGGAGAGCTGCGAGGGGTAGGTCTTCGCCTTGTCGGCCAGGCCCACCCGCTCCAGGAGCTGGCCCGCGCGCTCCCGCGCCTGGGACTTGCTCACGCCCTTGACCTGGACCGGCGCCTCCATGACGTTGTCGAGCGCCGTCATGTGCGGGAACAGGTTGAAGCGCTGGAACACCATGCCGATGTCCCGCCGCTTCAGCGCGACCTCGCTGTCCTTCAGCTCGTACAGCTTGTCGCCCTTCTGGCGGTAGCCGACCAGCTCACCGTCGACGTACAGACGCCCGGCGTTGATCTTCTCGAGGTGGTTGATACACCGCAGGAAGGTTGACTTGCCGGAGCCGGACGGGCCGATGAGGCAGAACACCTCACCGGTGTTCACTTCCAGGTCGATGCCCTTGAGGACCTCGACGGGGCCGAAGGACTTGTGGACGCCCTCGGACTTCACCATGGCGGTCACTTCGAGCCCCTCTCGCTACCCAGCGAAAGCATGTTCGCCTTGATCTTCTGCCAGGGGGTGGTCGGCAGACTACGGAGGGAGCCGCGCGCGTAGTACCGCTCCAGGTAGTACTGGAAGACGCTGAACACACTGGTCATGGCCAGGTACCAGATCGAGGCGACGAAGAGCATCTCCATCACCGCGTACGACGTCGAGCCGATCGCCGAGGTCGAGCGCAACAGCTCGTTGTACGTGACCGCGTACACCAGCGACGAGGTCTTGAGCATGTTGATGAACTCGTTGCCGGTCGGCGGCACGATGACACGCATCGCCTGCGGGATCACGATCCGGCGCAGGGTCTTGGTGTGGCTCATGCCCAGGGCGTGCGAGGCCTCGGTCTGGCCCTCGTCGACGGCCAGCAGACCGGCGCGGCAGATCTCGGCCATGTACGCGGCCTCGTTCAGGCCGAGCCCCAGCAGGGCGCACATGAACGGGGTCATGACGTCCGTCATCTCGTCCTTGTAGATCGGACCGAGGTTGAGGACGGGGAAGATCAGCGCCAGGTTGAACCAGAGCAGCAACTGGACGTAGACCGGGGTGCCGCGGAAGAACCAGATGTAGAGCCAGGCGACGCCGCTGGTCACCGGGTTCTTGGAGAGCCGCATCACCGCGAGGACGATGCCGAGGACCACACCCACGATCATGGACAGCACGCTGATCAGCAGCGTGCGGCCGGCGCCCTGGACGACGCTGGAGACGAAGAGCTGGTCGCCGACCGTGGACCACTGGATGTCGCCCTGCGAGAACGCGTAGACGATCGCCGCGAGGAGCGCGACGACGATGACGCCGCTGACCCAGCGGCCGTAGTGCCGGACGGGGATCGCCTTGATGGCCTCCGGGCCGCCCGGGGGCACCGGGGGCGCGGAAACCGGGCCCCCCGGGGGCGGGGTGTCCGAGGGGGACTTGTCGAACTTGTCAGTCACGTGACTGCCCTTCAGTGGTGCGCTGGGCTCACTTGCCGCCGTTGATCGCGGACTTGTCGATCGCGCCCGACTCCGCGCCCCACTTCTCCAGCACCTTCTGGTAGGAACCGTCCGCGATGATCGCGTCGACGGCTTCCTTCAGGACATCGCGGAGCTCGGTGTTCTTCTTGCTCAGCACGATGCCGAACGGTCCGGCGTCGTACTGCTCGCCGACGACCTCGAAGGCGTTGCCGCCGTCGGCCTTGCGGGACAGGTCCAGGGCGACCGGGTAGTCGTTGATGCCGGCCACGGCACCGCCGGACTTCACGCGGGTCTGCGCCTCGGTGTCGTTCTCGAAGGACTCGATCTTGACGGCCTTCTTGCCGCCGTCCGTGCACTTCTTGGACTGGTCCTTGAGGGCTTCCTCGTACGTGGTGCCGCGCTGCACCGCGGCCGTCTTGCCACAGAGGTCCTCGATGCCGTTGACGCCCTCGGGGTTGCCCTTCTTGACGTAGATGGCCGTGCCCGCGACGAAGTAGTCGACGAAGTCGACGCCCTCACCGAGCTTCTTGCCGTCGTCGTCCAGGCCCTCCTGGCGCTGCTTGTTGTCCGTGATGGACGACATCGCGATGTCGTAGCGGCCCGAGTTCACCGCGGTGATCAGGCCGTCGAAGGAGCCAGAGGTGAACGTGAACTTGACACCGAGCTGCTTGCCCAGCGCCGCGGCGATGTCCGGGTCGACGCCGACGATCTTGCCGCCTTCCACCGACTCCATGGGGGCGTACTCGGCGTTCGTGCCGACCTTGATGACACCCGCGCTCTGGATCGCCTTCGGCAGCTTGGAGAAGAGAGGGGCGCTGTTGGCCGACTCGGAGGAGCTGTCGCCCTCGTCGCTCTTCGTCTGGTCGCCGCAGCCGGCGAGCAGCAGGGCCCCCGCGACCGCGATCGCACCGACCGCGGCTGTCCGGGAGCGCAGGGCGGTCGTACGACGGGTGAAGCTTGCGGTCATGTTGGGTCCTCCGGCGGATGAGAGAGGTGCCGATGGGTCGACGAGAACACACACCTTCGGGTGTCGCGACCTTGTGTGATTACGGCATCTTGCCATTCGGACCTCGTCATTCAGGCGGCCAGCTATGTCAAAATCGGATAACGGGTGACCCCCGAACCGCCCCAGGCCGGTACATCGAGGCCGGACCTTATACGGGAACTGATCCTTCCGGCCGGAAGATCTTCGGCGCATCTCGGGATGCGAACGGTTTATACGCCGCACATACGGCGTCATGCGGGCAAGTCGTGGACTTGTCCACATATTCGGCTATGAGTCATGTCGCCGACGTGTGGCCTTCGCGCTATGGACTCGCGGACGGCCCGTTCCGTCGGGTAGGAAGGTTCTTTACACCCCTCATCCGGGGCTCAGGGCGCGTGTGCGGCGCGCCCGTCGCGTTCTGCCCGTACGCAACCACGGCGGCTGGGCCTGCGCGGTGCCCGCCCACCCCTCAATCAGGAGTGGTCACCCTCAAAAACTTGAAGACTTAAGGGGTAAAACAAAGTGGCAGCGGAGATTGTCAATCCTCGCACCGCGAGCAGTGGTGACAGCAGCGGCGGCGACGGTGCCGGCGGCAGTACGAGTCAGGAGCGCGCGGGCGAGCCCCTCGATTCCTTCGACCCCGTGTTCGCGCTGCACCGCGGCGGCAAGATGGCCGTGCAGGCCACCGTGCCCATCCGCGACAAGGACGACCTTTCCCTCGCGTACACGCCCGGCGTCGCCAAGGTGTGCACCGCGATCGCCGAGAACCCGGAGCTCGTCGACGACTACACGTGGAAGTCGTCGGTCGTCGCCGTCGTGACGGACGGTACAGCGGTGCTGGGGCTCGGGGACATCGGGCCCGAGGCCTCCCTTCCGGTGATGGAGGGGAAGGCGATCCTCTTCAAGCAGTTCGGCGGGGTCGACGCCGTGCCGCTCGCGCTCGCCTGCACCGGCGTCGACGAGATCGTCGAGACGGTGGTCCGGCTGGCACCCTCCTTCGGGGGAGTGAACCTGGAGGACATCTCCGCGCCCCGCTGCTTCGAGATCGAGCGCAGACTCCAGGAGCGGCTGGACATCCCGGTCTTCCACGACGACCAGCACGGCACCGCGGTCGTGACCCTGGCGGCCCTGCGGAACGCCGCGAAGTTCACCGGGCGCGAGCTGGGTGACCTGCGCGCGGTGATCTCCGGCGCGGGTGCGGCCGGTGTCGCCATCGCCAAGTTCCTGCTGGGGGCCGGTCTCGGTGATGTCGCCGTCACGGACCGCAAGGGTGTCGTCTCCTCGGACCGCGACGACCTGACGGACGTCAAGCGCGAGCTGGCCTCGATCACCAACAAGGCGGGGATCTCGGGCTCGCTGGAGTCCGCGCTGTCCGGCGCCGACGTCTTCATCGGCGTTTCCGGCGGTACGGTGCCGGAGCCGGCGGTGGCTTCCATGGCCGAGGGCGCGTTCGTGTTCGCCATGGCCAACCCGAACCCCGAGGTGCATCCGGACATCGCCCACAAGTACGCGGCCGTCGTCGCGACCGGGCGGTCGGACTTCCCGAACCAGATCAACAACGTGCTGGCGTTCCCCGGGATCTTCGCGGGCGCCCTTCAGGTGCGGGCCTCCCGGATCACCGAGGGGATGAAGATCGCGGCGGCCGACGCGTTGGCCGCGGTGGTCGGGGACGATCTTGCCGCGGACTACGTGATTCCCTCGCCGTTCGACGAGCGGGTGGCCCCGGCGGTCACCGCCGCGGTGGCCGCGGCCGCTCGGGCGGAGGGTGTGGCTCGGCGCTGAGCCGTGGATCTGGCCCCGCCGGGAAGTCTCGGCGGGGCCAGTTTTTTCGCCCCCTCCGCCCCTGCCCGTCCCGTCCCTGGGGGCTGCGCCCCCAGACCCCCCTTTCGCGCTTCGCGCTCGTCCTCAAACGCCGGACGGGCTGAAAGATTTCAGCCCTCCGGCGATTGAGGAGCGGGGTCTGGGGCGGAGCCCCAGGAACAAGGGACGGGCAGGGGCGGAGGGTGCGAAAACTCTGTGACCTGGGTCCCGGACACTGCGGGACGTGTGTCACAGGGGGAGCTGGTTCCCCCCGGCGGGGGCGGAGCCTATCGTCGGGGCCATGTTCGCTGCCTATGCCGCCCGAATCGACCGTGACCAGCCGCTACGTGGCCTGGAGCTGGGGGAGCGCCCGGCCCCCGAGGAAAGGCCCGGCTGGACAACCGTGAACGTACGGGCCGCCTCCCTCAACCACCACGACCTGTGGTCACTGCGCGGAGTCGGCCTGGCCGAGGACAAACTGCCGATGATCCTCGGGTGCGACGCCGCCGGGATCGACGAGGACGGCAACGAGGTCGTCCTCCACTCCGTCATCGGACAGACCGGGCACGGCGTCGGCCCCAAGGAGCCCCGCTCCATCCTCACCGAGCGCTACCAGGGCACCTTCGCGGAACAGGTCTCCGTACCCGCGTGGAACGTACTGCCGAAGCCCAAGGAACTGTCGTTCGCCGAGGCCGCCTGCCTGCCCACCGCCTGGCTCACGGCGTACCGCATGCTCTTCACCAACGCCGGGGTACGCCCCGGCGACTCCGTCCTCGTCCAGGGCGCCGGCGGAGGCGTGGCGACGGCCGCGATCGTGCTGGGGAAGGCCGCCGGGCTGCGGGTGTTCGCCACCAGCCGCGACGAGGCCAAGCGGAAGCGAGCCGTCGAGCTGGGGGCAGTGGAGGCGCTCGAATCCGGGGCGCGGCTGCCGCAGCGGGTCGATGCCGTCATCGAGACGGTGGGCGCCGCCACCTGGTCGCACTCGGTCAAGTCGCTGCGCCCCGGGGGCACCCTCGTCATCTCGGGCGCCACCAGCGGAGACCGGCCCTCGCACGCCGAACTCACCCGGATCTTCTTCCTCGAACTGAAGATCGTCGGCTCGACCATGGGCACCAAGGACGAGCTGGAGGACCTGCTGTCGTTCTGCGCCGCCACCGGTGTGCGACCCGTCATCGACGACATGTTCCCGCTCGACCGGGCCCGCGAGGGCTTCGAACGGCTGGAGTCCGGCGAGCAGTTCGGAAAGATCGTCCTCACGGTGGACTGACGATCGCCGGGTGGACCGACGATTGCCGGTGATTCTCCGTCGCGGCGGGCTCGACTTCCTCGAGCCCGCCGTTTGCCGTCTGCATGTCAACCGTGGTTGACGACCGCCTGGTGTCAATGTAGGTTGACGCTATGACCGAAGCAACGGATCTTGCCGAGCGCGCGGGTGATCGCGATCCGCGCATCGGGCTGCGGGCGGTCTCCGCGCTGCGGAGGCTGCTGGAGCAGTTGGAAGCGGTACAGGTGCGCAGTGCGCGCAATCAGGGCTGGTCCTGGCAGGAGATCGCCGCGGAACTCGGAGTGACCAGGCAGGCCGTGCACAAGAAGTACGGGAGGCAGTGATGTTCGAACGGTTCACGAAGGACGCGCGGGCCGTCGTCGAGGGTGCGGTCGAGCACTGTGAACGGGCCGGGGAGAGGCGGGTCGAGGAAGCCCACATGCTGCTCGCCCTCCTGGACCGGGAAGGCAGCCGGGGCTCGTTCGCCCTGACGTCGCTCGGGCTGGCCGGGCGACGTGACTCGGTCGTACGGCAACTCGCCGAGGCGCGGCGGCGTGGTGGGCTCTCCCGCGCGGACGCCGACGCCCTCTCCGGTCTCGGTATCGACCTCTCGGAGATCGTTTCCCGGATTGAGGAGGCGCACGGGGTGGGCGCACTGGAGCCGGGGCAGCGCCGCCCCGGCCGACGGTCGCGGCGGCCCGGCTTCACTTCGGGGTCCAAGGACGTGCTGGTCCAGTCCCTGCGGATCGCTCTCGCTCATCAGGACCGGCACATCGGCGACGAGCACCTGCTGATGGCTCTCGCCGCACGGCCCGGCGTCCCCGCCGAGGTACTGGCCGATCATGGCGTCACGTACGCGGGGGTCGCACGGGTGCTATACGGAGGCGGGGAGGCCAAGGCGGGGTGAGGTTGGGGGCGGGGTCGGGAGGGGGCCCGACCCCGCCCCCGCTCCTCGAGCACCGGACCAGGGGGCCGTCCCGGACCGCTAAGAGCGGTCAGCCCTGCGCAGGGTTGACCCGATGTGTGCTGCGGCCCTCGACAAGTGGTCGCGGGTCAGGCGCAGTTGGTCCTCCGTGACCCCGTGGTCGCGGGCCGCGTCGCGGATGTCGTCGCGGAAGCGGTCCAGGAGGCGGTCGAGGTCGCGGGCCGGGCTGCCGGTGGAGTCCTCGTGGGCCCAGGAGGGTTCGTAGTCGGCGGGGAAGTCGTCCGGGGTGACGGTGTACTCCGGCTCCCTCGGCTCCTTGGCCTCCCGCGCCTTTGTCTCCCTCGCCGGTTCGCCGGCCGGTTCCGTCCGGCCGAAGCCGAAGTCCTTGCCGAAATCCTTGCTCAGATCCTTGCCGAAGTTCTTTCCGAACTCGCCGAACTCCTTGACCAGTTCGGTCAGGCCCTCGCGGACCCCCGTCGGCCAGTCGCCCCGAGCGAAGTGATCCTGGACCTGGTCCTGGACATGCCTGGCCATACGCTGCATCTCCTCCTGGGCCTGGGCGCGGGCCCTTTCCTGAGCTTCCTTGGCCTGGCGGCGGGCGCGCTGCGCCTCGTCGCGGGCGCGGCGGCTCTCGTCCTTCGCGCGCCGGGCCTGCTCCTTCCACTCCTGCTTGACGCGGCGCATCTCCTCCTTCGCGACCCGCCACGACTCCTTGTCGCGGAAGTCCCCGGAGTCCCCGAACTCGCCCTGCGCGGTCTCGTGTTCCTTGCCCGCACCGCTGCCCGTGCCGCCACCGGTGCCGCCCCACCGGGCCTCCGTGGCCGCCGCCCGCATCTCGCGTCGCAGATCACCCGCGGCGCCCCGTACGTCGGCACGGATCTCCGCGGCGAGCTCCGCCACGGACTCGCGGATCTCCAGCTCCAGATCGGCCAGCTCGCCACTGCGGTCGGCGAGTTCTGCACGGCCCGCGTCCGTGATCGCGTACACCTTGCGACCGCCCTCGGTCGTGTGCGTAACCAGTCCCTCGGTCTCCAGCTTCGCCAGCCGGGGGTAGACGGTCCCCGCCGAGGGGGCGTACAGGCCCTGGAAGCGCTCCTCCAGGAGCCGGATCACCTCGTACCCGTGGCGCGGCGCCTCGTCCAGCAGCTTCAGGAGGTAGAGGCGAAGGCGGCCATGGGCGAAGACGGGGGGCATCTCAGAGCACCTTCTTGTCGGTCGGGCCGTCGGTCGGGCCGTCGGTCGGGCCGTCGGTCGGGCCGTCGGTCGGGCCGTCGGGCGAGGCATCGGGCGAGGCAGCGATCGGGCCGTCGGGCGAGGCGTCGATCGGGGTGCCGGAGGGGGTGTCGGTGGGAGCGTCCGAGGCGGAGCTCGACGGGGAGTCGGGCGCGGCGCCGTGCGGTTCCTTCGGCGGCTCGGGGACGGTGTCCCGTGGTCCCTTCGGCGGCTCGGGGACGGCGTCGCGAGGTTCCTCTCGCGGTTCGTCCTCCGTCGGTGGCCGCCGCAGGAGGGCGATGGAACCGGAGACGGTCATCGCCTTCAGCTTGCCGTTGCCCGCGCCCAGTCGGCCGGTGATCTTCTTGGCGCCCCACTGCCCGCCGACCCGGAGATCCTCGAAGGCGCTGGAGACACTGCCGCTCGCGGTGTTCGCCTCCACCACCGCGTCCGCCGGCTGGGGGAGCCTGATGGCGATCTCGCCCGAGACGTTCGACAACTGGACGTCCGTCGGTGAGCCCGTGGCATCCAGATCCACGATCATCGAGCCGCTGACCGACTCGGCCCGCACGGAGGAGCCCGAACCCTCGACGACCGTCAGATCGCCGGAGACGGAGTGGAAGCGGAGATCGCCGGTGACGGCCTGGGCCTCCAGATTCCCCGCCACGGTGTCCACGCGTACCGGACCCGACAAGCGCACCAGGGTCGTGTCACCCGTGACGCCCTTCACCTCGACCCGGCCGTCCGTGCCGGACACGACGGCGGCGGCGCCGACCACGCCCACCTCGACCTGGATGCCCACCGGAACGGCCAGGGAGACCATCGCGCTGCGACGCCAGCCCTTGCGGTCGAGCCACTTGAGGAAGCCCTTCCAGGGAAGGTCCTCGTACGCCACCGTGAGCGTGCCGTCCTCGTGGATCACCTGGAGCGGCGGGCCCTCGATCTCGGAGACTTCGAGCCGGGCGGAACCCTCGTCGGTACCCACGACGTTCACTGTTCCGTTGACAACGCGCACACGCAGTGCCGTCACGGGGGCGTCGAAGGTGAGCTTTCCGGGCTCTGCGACGGACCACTCGGACATGGTGCGACCTCCTCGACAGGATCGGGATGGGACGCGCCATATCGCGTCTTCCATGCAACACGATATATCGCGGATACGGAAAGTCAAGACACTTCCTCCCGAGGGTCTCCGGTCGGGATTGAGCCGAACAAAACGGGCAAGTCATTACCAAGTGGGCCTAACGTATGACCATGTCCACGACGTCCGGCGAGCCCTCCGGCCGAACCCCCGGCGCCCTGCTCCTCTGCCGGGCGCGACCCGAGTCCGTCGGGCCCGCCGCCCAGCTGCTGCGTGAGCGGATGCTGCTCATCGGTGCCGGCACAGATGCCGATGCCGAGTGGAGCGTGCTGGTTCCGGAGGGCAGGCCCTGGGTGCACGGTGCCGAACCCGTCGACCGGGTGCTCACCGGCTGGGCCACCGCTCTCGCCGTCGGCGCCCCCTGGCCCGTACTCGCCCTCTGGTGGGACGCCGACCACAGCGGCTGCACCCTCGCCTCGGGTTTCCGCCGCACCGTCGGCTACGAGTGGCTGGCGAACGGCACCCCGGTCGGCGAGGACGAGGCGATGCGCACCCTCGCGGCCCGCCTCGGTCTCGATCCCGTACTGGACATGCAGGCCCTGGAGCAGTTGACCGAGCCCGACTCCGCCGCCGGCGCCCGCACCCGCATGCTCGGGCTGCTCGCCGTCCTCACGCGCGCGGGTGTGGCACTTCCGCCCGGGATCACCCCCGGGGAGCCCGTCGGAAGGCTCCGTGAAGCAGCCCGTGTCCAGCCCGGTGTCGAACAGATCGAGTGGCCGGGGTGGCGTGCCGCCGTCGGCGCGGAACTCGACGTCGTGGAGGGCGGCGACCTGGGGCCCTGGCTGCGGGGCCCGAAGGCCCGCGCCCTGGCCGTGGCCCAGTTGGCCGCGGGCCTGCCGCTCGCCGGCTGGGGAATGAGACGCGGCAGCGGCGGCTGGACCGCGGCCGGGCTCCTGCTAGCGATCCACGGTGCGCTCGGACTGGCGTACGACCGGCTGCGGGCCGTCGGCTGACACCCGCACCCGCACCCACACCCACAGGCCGCGGTGATCAGACCGGCACAGGCGCCCCAGGCCCGCCGGAACGGAAGCCCTACGCGTCCCCGTCGTCCTCCTCGTCCTCCTCGTCGTCCAGCCGTGCCAGCCACGTCGCCAGCCGCTCCACCGGGACCTCGAAGTCCGGGTTGAGATCGACAAACGTGCGCAGTTGCTCGGCGAGCCACTCGAAGGTGACTTCTTCCTCGCCGCGCCGCTTCTCCAGTTCCTCGATGCCGCGGTCCGTGAAGTACAACTCATGCTCCTGATGCGAACGGGACAAGCCCTGG
Source organism: Streptomyces sp. NPDC050535 (assembly GCF_044457665.1). NCBI lineage: Bacteria > Bacillati > Actinomycetota > Actinomycetes > Kitasatosporales > Streptomycetaceae > Streptomyces > Streptomyces sp. NPDC050535. The sequence goes on along the minus strand of NZ_JBITHE010000007.1, from coordinate 156,892 downwards.
GGTCTACCCCCTCAGGGTAGGCCGTGGCCCCACCGGGTCCGAGACCCCGTACGACGAACGCCGGAGGCCCGGCCCCCTCGAAAGGGGACCGGGCCTCCGGCGTCGTACAGACCGTGTCGAGACCCGTGTCCGAGACCTACGCCTCGAACACCTCCCGTACCAACTGCTCCTGCTCGGCCTGGTGCCGCTTCGCGGAACCCACGGCGGGCGACGAGCCGGCCGGGCGCGAGATGCGCCGAAGCCGCTCGCCGTGCGGGATGTCCGCGCCGACCGCGAGGTCGAGGTGGTCGATCAGGTTGAGGGCGATGAAGGGCCACGCGCCCTGGTTCGCCGGCTCCTCCTGGGCCCACAGGTACTTCTCGGCGTTCGGGTACTTGGCGATCTCCGCCTGGAGCTCGGTACCCGGGAGGGGGTACAGGCGCTCGATGCGGATGATGGCCGTGTCCGTGCCGCCGCGCTTCTTACGCTCGGCCTCGAGGTCGTAGTAGATCTTGCCGGCGCAGAAGACGACCTTGCGGACCGCCGTGGCCTCGACGGTGTCGTCGCCGATGACGGGGCGGAAGCCGCCCGTCGTGAACTCCTCCGCGCTCGACGCGGCGGCCTTGAGGCGCAGCATCGACTTCGGGGTGAAGACCACCAGCGGCTTGTGGTGCGGGTTGTGCACCTGCCACCGCAGGAGGTGGAAGTAGTTCGACGGGAGCGTCGGCTGGGCGACCGTCATGTTGTTCTGGGCGCACAGCTGGAGGAAGCGCTCGATACGGGCCGACGAGTGGTCCGGGCCCTGGCCCTCGTAGCCGTGCGGCAGGAGCAGGGTGACGCCGGACGTCTGGCCCCACTTCTGCTCGGCCGCCGAGATGTACTCGTCGACGACCGTCTGCGCGCCGTTGACGAAGTCGCCGAACTGCGCCTCCCACATGACCAGCGACTCGGGACGGGCCAGCGAGTAGCCGTACTCGAAGCCCATGACCGCGTACTCGGAGAGCAGCGAGTCGTAGACGTTGTAGCGGGCCTGCTCGTCCGAGAGGTACTGGAGCGGGGTGAAGTCCTCGCCCGTGCGGCGGTCGATCAGCACCGCGTGGCGCTGGCCGAAGGTGCCGCGGCGGGAGTCCTGGCCCGACAGGCGCACCGGGGTGCCCTCCAGGAGCAGCGAACCGATGGCGAGGGTCTCGCCCATGCCCCAGTCGATCGTGCCGTCCTCGATCATCGCCGCCCGGCGCTGCAACTGCGGGAGCAGTCGCGGGTGCACGGTGACGTGGTCGGGGATGTTGACCTGCGACTCGGCGATGCGCTTCACGACCTCCTGGGAGATCGCGGTCGTCACGGCCACCGGGAACTCCGGCTGCGCCTCGGGGACATGAGCCTCGGGCGCCTGCGAGATGGCCTCGCGGACCTCGGTGAAGACCTTCTCCAGCTGGCCCTGGAAGTCCTGGAGCGCCTGCTCCGCCTCTTCGAGGGTGATGTCGCCGCGACCGATGAGGGACTCGGTGTAGAGCTTGCGCACCGAGCGCTTCTTGTCGATCAGGTCGTACATCAGCGGCTGCGTGAACGCCGGGTTGTCGGACTCGTTGTGGCCCCGGCGGCGGTAGCAGATCAGGTCGATGACGACGTCCTTGTTGAACGCCTGGCGGAACTCGAAGGCCAGCCGCGCGACGCGGACGACGGCCTCGGGGTCGTCGCCGTTCACGTGGAAGATCGGCGCCTCGATCATGCGGGCCACGTCGGTGGCGTACATGGACGAACGCGAGGACTCCGGGGCGGCGGTGAAGCCGACCTGGTTGTTGATGACGATGTGGACCGTGCCGCCCGTGCGGTAGCCGCGCAACTGCGACATGTTGAGCGTCTCGGCGACCACACCCTGGCCCGCGAAGGCCGCGTCACCGTGGAGGGCGACGGGCAGGACCGTGAAGTCCGTGCCGCCCTTGTTGATGATGTCCTGCTTGGCGCGGGCGATGCCCTCGATGATCGGGTCGACCGTCTCCAGGTGGGACGGGTTCGCGGCCAGCGAGACCTTGATCTGCTCGCCGTCCAGGCCCGTGAAGGTGCCGTTGGCGCCCAGGTGGTACTTGACGTCGCCGGAGCCGTGCATCGACTTCGGGTCGAGGTTGCCCTCGAACTCGCGGAAGATCTGCGCGTACGACTTGCCGACGATGTTCGCCAGCACGTTCAGCCGGCCGCGGTGGGCCATGCCGATGACGACCTCGTCGAGGCGCGACTCGGCGGCCGAGTCGATGACCGCGTCGAGCAGCGGGATGACCGACTCGCCGCCCTCGAGGGAGAAGCGCTTCTGGCCGACGTACTTCGTCTGCAGGAAGGTCTCGAAGGCCTCCGCCGCGTTCAGCCGGCGCAGGATCCGCAGCTGCTCCTCGCGCTCCGGCTTGGAGTGCGAGCGCTCGATGCGGTCCTGGATCCACTTGCGCTGCTTCGGGTCCTGGATGTGCATGAACTCGACGCCCGTGGTGCGGCAGTACGAGTCGCGCAGCACGCCGAGGATGTCGCGCAGCTTCATCAGGGACTTGCCCGCGAAACCGCCGACCGCGAACTCGCGCTCGAGGTCCCACAGGGTGAGCCCGTGCTCGGTGATGTCCAGGTCGGGGTGCTTGCGCTGGCGGTACTCCAGCGGGTCGGTGTCGGCCATGACGTGGCCGCGGACCCGGTAGGAGTGGATCAGCTCGAAGACGCGGGCGGCCTTGGTGACGTCGTCGTCGTGGCTGGCGTCGATGTCCTTGAGCCAGCGGACCGGCTCGTAGGGGATGCGCAGGGCCTCGAAGACCTCGTCGAAGAAGCCGTTCTCGCCGAGGAGGAGGTTGGCGACGATCCGCAGGAACTCGCCGGAGGCGGCGCCCTGGATGACCCGGTGGTCGTAGGTCGACGTGAGCGTCATGACCTTCGAGATGCCGAGCTTGTTCAGGGTGTCCTGGGAGGTGCCCTGGAACTCCGCCGGGTAGTCCATCGAGCCGACGCCCATGATGACCGACTGACCGGGCATCAGACGCGGCACGGAGTGGACGGTGCCGAGGCCGCCGGGGTTGGTCAGCGAGACCGTGACACCGGTGAAGTCGTCCATCGTCAGCTTGCCGTCACGGGCGCGCCGGACGATGTCCTCGTAGGCCTGCCAGAACTCGAAGAAGTTCAGCTTCTCGGCCTTCTTGATGCCCGCGACGACCAGCTGGCGGTCGCCGTTGGGCTTCACCAGGTCGATGGCGAGGCCGAAGTTGACGTGCTCCGGCTTGACCAGGGTCGGCTTGCCGTCCTTCTCCGTGAAGGAGTAGTTCATCGACGGCATGGCCTTGATGGCCTGCACCATCGCGTACCCGATGAGGTGGGTGAAGGAGATCTTCCCGCCCCGGGCGCGCTTCAGGTGATTGTTGATGACGATGCGGTTGTCGAAGAGCAGCTTCACCGGGACCGCGCGCACGGACGTGGCCGTGGGCACCTCGACCGAGGCGTTCATGTTCTTCACGACCGCGGCGGCGGGGCCGCGCAGCGTCACGTACTCCGGACCGCCCGGAGCCTCGGTGGCGGGCTCGGCCTTCGCGGCGGCCGGCTTGGCGGCCGCCGGAGCGGCCTTCGCCGGAGCCGTAGCCGGAGCCGCAGCGGCGGCCTTGGCCGGAGCTGGAGCCTGAGCGGCTGCCGCGGGCTGAGCCGGAGCGGGCGTCGGCGCGGCCTGCGCCGGCGGAGCCGCCTGGGCGGGCGGCGCGGCAGGGGCCGCGGGAGCGGCCGGAGCCGCTGGGGTGGTCGCTGCGGCCCCCGCGGCCGCAGTGCCCGACGGAGGCGAGGCGACGGCGGCGCCCGGCTTGTAGTCGGCGAAGAAGTCCCACCAGGCTCGGTCTACCGAATTCGGGTCCTGGAGGTACTGCTGATAAATCTCGTCGACGAGCCACTCATTGGGCCCGAACGCGGCAGCCGGGTTCTTCCCGGCTGCCTGGTCTTCGGTCGAGATGCTCGAGTTACTGGGGGACTGTGGCGACACGGCGGTAACCGCCCTCTTCCGCTTCACAAGGTGATGGACAGCGGGAATTAAGGCTACGCCCCCGTGGCCGGGAAGGTCAGGCCGGGCCGGTGCATCGTCGTGTAAGTCACACCGGAAAGCGTGTTTCGGTGGTGGAAATGGCGGGAAACAAGCGTGGTTCCGGTTCGGAACGGGCGCGTTGGAGTGCGTGGATCGGAGGTCGCGGCACGACTCACGCGGCTCTCTGCCTGATCACACGTGTCCGTCGGGGACGGACGCCGGTGGATCTTGTGGCTCCGGCTCGAACTTTACGTCAACTTGGCAGAGATGGAAGCCCCGGAAGGCTGACCTGGATCCGGCAGCCCCGCTCGGATTCGGCCACACCGATGCGGCCGCCGTGCAGATCGACCGCCCAGCGCGCGATGGCCAGGCCGAGACCCGTACCGCCGTCGCTGCCGGGACCGTGCGGCGAGGGGACCCCGCCGCGGTTGAACCGCTCGAAGACGCGGTGCCACTCCGACTTCGGAATGCCGGGGCCCTCGTCCAGGATCTCCAGGGCGAGGGACTCGGGGTGGTCGCCCCGTCTGGCCTTGACGGTGACGCGGCCGTGCGCCGGGCTGTGCTTGACCGCGTTGTCGATGAGGTTGGCGACGACCTGGTGGATCCGCTCCGGGTCCGCGTGCGCGGTCAGCTCGGGCGGGGACACGTCGAGGTGCAGATGGACGTCCGTGCGGGTGTGGCTGCCGGAGCCCGACGCGATGCCCGCGCGCGCGGAGGCGACCATGTTGGCCTCCTTCAGCACGCCCGACAGGTACGGCCACACCTCGAAGCGCCGCTGGCGCAGCGGTACGACGCCGTTGTCCAGCCTGGACAGGTCCAGCAGCGTCTCCACCAGCCGTCCCAGGCGCTCGGTCTGCTTGAGCGCGGTCCGCATGGTCTCGGGATCGGCGGCGGAGACACCGTCCACGACGTTCTCCAGGACCGCGCGCAGCCCCGCGATGGGGGTGCGCAGCTCGTGGGAGACGTTCGCCACGAGCTCCTTGCGCTGCCGGTCCTGGGCCTCCAGCTCGTCGGCCATCAGGTTGATCGTCTGGGCCAGGTCGCCCAGCTCGTCGCGGCGGTCGTCGCGCACCCGGCGGGTGTAGTCGCCGTGCGAGATGGACCGGGCGACCGCGTTCATCTCGTCCAGCGGGGCCGTGAGCGAGTGCGCCACGAACTGCGTTATCAGCAGTGTGGCGATCATCGAGAAGACCGTGATGAAGCGCAGTTCGGTCTGCGTGCGCGCCGCGATGATCGACAGGCCGGTGGTGATGAAGACCGAGACGACGACCAGGGTGCCGAGCTTGGTCTTGATGGAGAAGGGCCGCACGCCGCTCCAGGGACTCTCGTCCCTGGTCTCCCCGAGTCCGGAGCCCGCCCGGTGGCGCTCCCCGAACCCGGGTCTCGCGCTCTTGCGCTCTCCGAACCCGCTCATCACATCAGCCCCCTAGACAAGGTCCCGGCAGAGGCCCGGCTCAGGGAGTCGGGGTCTCCAGGGCATAGCCCACGCCGTGCACCGTACGGATGCGCTCGGCGCCGATCTTCCGGCGCAAGGCCTTGATGTGGCTGTCCACGGTCCGTGTGCCGGACGCGTCCGCCCAGTCCCAGACCTCGGCGAGCAACTGCTCACGCGAGAGTACGGCCCGCGGGGTGTTCGCGAGGCATACGAGGAGGTCGAACTCGGTGGGCGTGAGGTGCACGTCCTCCGAGCGCACCCGGACCCGGCGCTGCGCGTGGTCGATCTCCAGTTCGCCGAGGCGGAGGATCCCGCTGCGCGGCGTCGAGGCGGCCACCACGGCGCGCTCCACCCGGCGCAGCAGGACGTGCACGCGGGCGGCCAGCTCACGCATGGAGAACGGTTTCGTCATGTAGTCGTCGGCGCCGACGCCCAGACCGACCAGCATGTCGGTCTCGTCGTCGCGCGCGGTGAGCATCAGCACCGGAACCGGGCGCTGGGCCTGCACGCGGCGGCAGACCTCAAGACCGTCGAAGCCGGGGAGCATGATGTCGAGGATCAGCAGATCGGGCTGCCAGGCCTCGGCGGTGTCGACGGCGGCCGGGCCGTCGCCCGCGGTTTGCACCAGGAACCCCTCGGCGCGCAGACGCGCCGCGATGGCGTCGACGATGGTCGGGTCGTCCTCGACCACCAGAACCCGTCGTTGAGCGCCCTGCGTCGCCGCCGCGCCGTTCTGGGAGGTGTGTGTCTGCTCCATCGCCCGCCCCTGAGGTGTGCTTTCCGGAATCCGTGGGGTGATCCCATGACTGCCCCTGACGCCGAATGATCTGCGTCAGGGAAGCAGAGTACGGGCAGTAACCGCGCCTCGGCTATCCAGGTCTGACCGCGAGATGGACCACGTCGGGAACGCCCCGGGCAACGGGGATCTCTTCGGTACGCACCCCCTTGAACCCGGCATTCCGTAGGGTTCCTTCAAATTCCGGAGAGGGTTGCGCGGACCACACGGCGAGCACCCCGCCGGGCCTCAACGCCCTTGCGCAGCTTGCCAGTCCGGCCTTCGAGTAGAGGCTTTGGTTGCCCTCGGTGACCGTCCAGCCGGGCCCGTTGTCGATGTCCAGGCACAGGGCGTCGTATGTGTCGGAGATCTCATTGACGTGGGTGAGCAGGTCCGCTTCGACGATGCTCGTACGCGGGTCGGCGAGCGCCTGGGCCGACAGCGCGGCCAGCGGTCCGTCCAGGTGCCATTCGATGACCGCCGGCTCGCGCTCCACGACGGTGATACGCCCCCAGCAGGGATCCCCGGCCGCGTGCGCGAGGGAGAACCCGACGCCGAGGCCGCCGATCAGCACGCTCGGCTCCGCCCGCCCGTCCAGCGCGTCGCGGGCGGCGTCCACGAGCAGCCGCTCCGAACGGCCGTCGGAGGTGTCCATCAGAAAGCACCCGTTGGCGATGATCTGGAGCAGCGCGCCATGGCGACGCAGCACGACCTCGCCGTACGGGCCCTCGCGGCGGTCGATCACTGCGGGGGCGTCGTACGAGGTGGCCATCGGCCCATCCTGGCAGTTCCCCGCGGCCGGGTGGCCGATTTACCGGAGGTCCCCCCCCTGGCGTGGCCGGGGATTCGCTGCGAGTCGGCTCAGGCGTGGCGGCGGTCATGGACAGGGACGTGAGGGGGCGCGCAGGGTTGGGGGGAACGGAAGGGGCACCTCACCGTGAAGCGGAGCGGGACCGAGCGGGCCGGGGCCCCGGAGTCGGGGGCCCTGGAGACGGGGCCCCGGAGGCGGGTGCGCCACCGATCGAGGGTGCGCCGCGGCAGCGCTGCGGCTCCTCCGCCGGGCACGCCGCGCCGCCTGCGGCTCCGCGCCGCCCGGTGGTTCGCCCCTGGCGGCTGCTCCCCACCCCCGCCCCCACCTGCACACCGTTCATCCTCGGGTACGCGGCCGTCCTCGTCGTCACCCCGCTGATCGCGGAGTACGCCGCCCCCTCGCTCGTCCACGCGCTGCACCAGGGGTCCAGTACCGATGCCGCACACCTCGCACGGACCCCGGTGCCGGCCCTTGCCGCCGATGCGCTGTGGATCGCGGGCGGGATGCTCTCCCCGTACGCGCTCGGGTTCCTGATGGTCCTCACCGCGCTGGAGCGGCGCGTCGGCGGTCCGCGGACGGCCGGTGTCTTCCTGCTCGGGCAGGTGATCGCCACGTCGGCCACCGAGGTCCCCGGCGGACCGGCGGTGCCGGCCGGGCACCTGCCCGACAGTTCCCCGCACCGCCTCGACCACGGCGTCGGCTTCGGTGCCGCCGCGAGCGTCGGGGCGCTCGCGGGTCTGCAGCCCCCCTGGCTGCGTCGGCCGCTCCTCACCGTCTTCGGCGCGAGCCTTGTCGCCGACCTGGTCGCGTTCACCGACCCAATGACGAACCGGGGACACCTGATGGCCCTGGCGATCGGTGTCGCGACCTGGCCGCTGGTACGGCGCCAGGGCCGGGGACGCCCGCCCGCGGCAGACTGACGCTCACGCGCCCCCGGTGAACTTCGCGCTGGTCAGCGGCGCCTCCACGCGCCACCCGAGGGACTCGTACAGCGCACGCCCGTCCGGCGTTCCGGCGAGTACGCCGGTCGTGGCGCCCCGCGCGGCCGCCGCGTGCGTCAGTGTGCGCACGACCAGGCGTCCGAGCCCTCGCCTGCGGTGCCCCGGCGCGGTCTCGATCCGGTCGGCCACCGCCGTCCGGCCGATGGCCGCGATCTGGCCACGCGCGGCGCAGGAGCCGTCCGGTGCCGCGAGCAGCAGGCGGGTGACGTCGCCGTGCGACCAGGTGCGCAGGCGGTAGCCGGTGGGCGGGGCGGAATCCCCGGAGGTGCCGGTGAGCGGCACCGACATCAGGAAGCCGGGCTCGGGGTCGACCCACCAGCCCGCACCGAGCCAGGGCCCGACGACCGAGGGCTCGGCGAACACTTTGAGCCAGACTCCCGCACCGGTCACCCCGTCGGCGACCTTCCGGACCACCGCCTCCTCGACCGCCCCGTTCGTCGCCCCGAGAACATGGCGTGACACATGCTCCGTTTCTCCCACGTCGACGGAGCACCCCCACGACTCGGCCACCGGCGGTGCCGCCCCACGCGAGAGAACCCAGCCGTCGACCCAGGCCCGTACGGTCTTGTCCACCAGCACTCCTTGTAATGGTCTCTGATTGATTTTGATGCTTACTGTAGCCCGGGTGTGGGATTCGCCAGAGCCCGTCCGGCAGGGCGAAGGCCCCGATCGCTGACAGCGAACACCGCCGGGGAACACCGGAGCGCTCACAAGCATTGAGTCTGCATAGCTCAACTTGCTTGTCGAGAGGAAGATCATGGCTGCCGATTCCACTCCTACTTCGCTCAACCTGCCAGTGCTGCCGCTCGACGACGAGGTCGTGCTGCCCGGCATGGTGGTTCCGCTGGACCTGAACGACACCGAGGTGCGCGCCGCGGTGGAGGCCGCCCAGGCCGCTGCCCGTACGACGCCGGGGAAGCCGCAGGTGCTGCTGGTACCGCGGGTGGACGGGACGTACGCGGGCACGGGAGTGCTCGGGACGGTCGAACAGGTCGGCCGCCTTGCCGACGGCGACCCGGGCGCACTGATCCGCGGCCGCGGTCGCGTGAAGATCGGCGCCGGGACCACCGGTCCGGGAGCCGCCCTGTGGGTCGAGGGCACCCGCGTGGACGAGACCGTGCCCGAGCCGCTGCCCGGCCACGTCACCGAACTTGTCAAGGAATACAAGGCGCTCGCCACCAGCTGGCTGCGCAAACGCGGCGCCTGGCAGGTCGTGGACCGCGTCACCGCGATCGACGACGTCTCCGCCCTCGCCGACAATTCCGGGTACTCCCCCTTCCTCTCCACCGAGCAGAAGGTGGAGCTGCTGGAGACCGCTGACCCCGTCGCCCGCCTGAAGCTGGCCACTCAACTGCTCCGCGAGCACCTCGCCGAGCAGGATGTCGCCGAGTCCATCGCGAAGGACGTACAGGAAGGTGTCGACAAGCAGCAGCGCGAGTTCCTGCTGCGGCGCCAGCTCGACGCCGTACGCAAGGAGCTCCGTGACCTCAACGGAGAGGGCGGGGAGGACGAGAGCGACGACTACCGTTCCCGTGTCGAAGCCGCAGACCTTCCGGAGAACGTCCGCGAGGCCGCCCTCAAGGAGGTCGAGAAGCTGGAGCGCGCGAGCGACCAGTCGCCCGAGGGCTCGTGGATCCGCACCTGGCTCGACACCGTGCTCGAACTGCCGTGGAACGAGCGCACCGAGGACGCGTACGACATCCAGGGCGCCCAGGCGGTCCTCGACGCCGAGCACGCGGGTCTCGAGGACGTGAAGGAGCGGATCACCGAGTACCTCGCGGTCCGCAAGCGGCGTGCCGAGCGAGGGCTCGGCGTGGTCGGCGGCCGTCGCGGCGGCGCCGTGCTCGCGCTCGTCGGACCTCCCGGCGTCGGCAAGACCTCGCTCGGCGAGTCCGTCGCGCACGCCATGGGGCGCAAGTTCGTACGGGTCGCCCTCGGCGGCGTACGCGACGAGGCCGAGATCCGCGGACACCGGCGTACGTACGTCGGCGCGCTGCCCGGCCGGATCGTCCGCGCCATCAAGGAGGCCGGGTCGATGAACCCGGTCGTGCTCCTGGACGAGATCGACAAGGTCGGCTCCGACTACCGCGGCGACCCCGCCGCGGCACTCCTCGAAGTACTCGACCCCGCCCAGAACCACACCTTCCGCGACCACTACCTGGAGGTCGAACTCGACCTCAGCGACGTCGTCTTCCTGGCGACCGCCAACGTGCTGGAAGCCATCCCGGAGGCCCTGCTCGACCGCATGGAGCTGGTCCGCCTCGACGGCTACACCGAGGACGAGAAGGTCGTCATCGCACGCGACCACCTGCTGCCGCGCCAGCTGGAGCGGGCCGGTCTGGAGAAGGACGAGGTCGCTCTCGACGAGAGCGCGCTGCGCAGGCTCGCGGGGGAGTACACCCGGGAGGCGGGCGTACGGAACCTGGAGCGCGGGATCGCCCGGCTGCTCCGCAAGGTCGCCGCTCAGCACGAACTCGGCGAGCGGAAGCTGCCGTTCACGGTGACCGAGGACGACCTGCGCGGGCTCATCGGGCGGCCGCACCACGTGCCCGAGTCCGCCCAGGACCCGGCGGAGCGCCGCACCGCGGTGCCCGGTGTCGCCACCGGCCTTGCCGTCACGGGCGCGGGCGGTGACGTCCTCTTCGTGGAGGCGTCGCTCGCCGACCCGGAGACGGGCGCGGCCGGTCTGACCCTCACCGGTCAGCTCGGCGACGTGATGAAGGAGTCGGCGCAGATCGCGCTGAGCTTCCTGCGGTCGCACGGGGCCGAACTGGAACTGCCGGTCGGCGACCTCAAGGACCGGGGCGTGCACATCCACTTCCCGGCGGGCGCCGTTCCCAAGGACGGTCCGAGCGCGGGCGTCACCATGACGACCGCTCTCGCCTCGCTGCTCAGCGGCCGGCTGGTCCGCACGGACGTGGCGATGACCGGTGAGGTCTCGCTCACCGGCCGGGTCCTGCCCATCGGCGGCGTGAAGCAGAAGCTGCTCGCCGCGCACCGGGCCGGGGTCACCACGGTCATCATCCCCAAGCGCAACGAACCCGACCTGGACGACGTCCCGGCCGAGGTCCTGGACAAGCTCGACGTCCACGCGGTGACGGATGTCCGCCAGGTGCTGGAGCTGGCGCTCGCTCCGGCGACGAACGGCGCCGCCGCGGAGGTTCCGGTGGCGGCGTGACGGACGCCATCGGTTGAGGAGGGCCCGGGTCCCGCGAGGGATCCGGGCCCTCCCATGCCCACCGGGCCCGTCAGCCGTTGGCGAGCGCCACGACCCGGTCCAGAGCCCCGTTGTACTTGTCGTGGTCGCCGACCGTCGGACCGGACGACGTGTACTGCCACATCGTGTAGAAGCCCCAGCCCGCCGGCAGCGTGCCCACGGCGGTGGCGTAGCGGGCCACCCACAGCGGGCTGGCCGACGCGAAACCCGCGTAGTTGCCGGTGCACTCCGTCCACCAGCTGGTCGCCGTGTAGATCACGGCGTCCCGCCCGGTGCGCGCCTTGTACTGGCTGAGGAAGCTGCTGATCCAGCTGATCATGGCGCTCTGCGTCTTGCCGTAGCAGGAGGCCCCGTACGGGTTCCACTCGATGTCGAGCACACCGGGCAGCGTCCTGCCGTCCCTGGACCAGCCGCCGCCGTGGTCGACGAGATAGTTGGCCTGCACGGCACCGGTCGTGGTGTCGGGGGTCGCGAAGTGGTACGCGCCGCGGATCATGCCGACGTCGTACGAACCGTTGTACTGCTGGGCGAAGTAGGGGTTCGTGTAGTACGTCCCTTCCGTCGCCTTGGCGTACGCCCATTTGACCCCGCTGCCCCACAGGGTCGCCCAGTCGACGTTGCCCTGATGGCTGCTGACGTCCACGCCCTCCGTCTGGGTGGCGTCACCGGTGGCAGGGGTGCCGCCCTGGCCGTCGTGGGCGACGACGCCCATGCCCAGGCGGGCGGAGCCACGGGCGGGGAAGTCGGCCGCGGGGGCCGGGAGGGTGAGGAGGAGGGAGAAGGCGGCGAGCAGGATCCCGAGAGCGGAGAGGCGCTTCGGGAAGTACGGGCCGGGGGTGGTTCCAGGTCTGTGTCCGTGCGCGGGCATGTCGTGCCTCCGAGAGGATCGGTGGTGCACGGTGGTGCTCGGTGGGGGGAACGCGGGCGGCATGGACCACCTCTGTCAGGGCGGGTCCGCATCGACCCGCTGGTGGCGTGGCCATGCCACTGATGTGCCTGGCCCTGAAGCTACGCAGGGAGAAGACGGCGTGGGAAGGGGGGCCGGACGCTGCCGTTGGTCTACGCCTGAGAAATACTGGCGGAGCTGCGGCGATGGTGATTTTTGGCAGTAACTTTCAGGATCCGGAAACCGAGGCAGGGGTGCTGACGTGCACGAGAACGGAAACGGCGACGGACATCGCGCCGAACCCACGGCGTCCCGAAGTGGTGTGGACCAGGAATTCCCGGCGCTGGAACGCGAGTTGACGGTGTTCCTGCGGCGCGCCCGGGCCTCCTCCGGCGAGATGGCCCGCGAGGTCCATCCCGACCTGGAGTCCTCCGCGTACGGGCTCCTCGTCCGCCTGGAGGAGTGCGGCCGCCAGCGCGCCACGGAACTCGCCGCCTACATCGGCGTCGGCAAGGCCACCATGTCCCGCCAGCTCCGTGCCCTCGAGGACCTCGGCCTCGTCGCCCGTGAGCCCGACCCCGCCGACGGCCGCGCCTGGCTCGTCCACCTCACGGAGGAGGGCCGCTCCCGCTTCAGCACGGTCCGGGAGGCACGAAGGGCCCGGTACGTGCGGCAGCTGAAGGGCTGGGACCCGCGGGAGGTCGCGGAACTGGCCCGGCTGCTGCACCAGCTGAACACCGGCCTGGAGAAGTAGCCGGACACCGGCCTGGAGAAGTGGCGGGACGGCGGCCTGGATAAGCGAGCGGGCGCGGGGCCGGGGGAGCGGCCGGCCGCGCCACGGGGTGGCTCACCAGTCCACGAACACCACTGTCGCGTCGTCATGGGTCTTGCTCCGCCCCAGCCGCACCCGCTGCTCCGCGTCCGCGGTCTCCAGGGCCCGTACGCGGTCCACCACGGCCTGGGCCCCTTCCTTCCGCACGACGGTGAACAGGTCCGTCCAGTCGCCCTCCCCGAACTTCTCCACCCACCGGGTGGCGCCGTCCGTCAGGGCGGCCAGGGCGTGGACGGCGGACCGGGGCAGCGAGCCCGTCACCGCGCGCGTCGCCACCCAGGGATCCGCGGCGGCGGTGAAGAAGCCGCCCTCCTTGTTGCGCAGGGTCGCGTCGGTGCGGGCGGCGGAGGTGAGAGTCGCGAGGGGGACCCGGGAGAGGCGGTCGTCGAGGAGCGGCATGACCGAGCCGTCGGGGGACTCCAGCAGCAGCACGGAGTCCGACAGGACCAGGTACTCGACCTCGGTGGCGGACCAGCGTGCGAGGACGACGGTTGCCTGGGGTGTGCGTGGGTGAGAAAGGTCACAGGTTCCCGCGTGGGCCCCGGCCGTACGCGAAATGGCACGCGCGAGGATCTCCGGCAGCGTCAGATCCCGGCGGGTAAGGGACAGTTCGGTCAGTGCTCCGCCGAGATGTGCGGAGAACCAGGCGACGGAATGCACGCAGCCGTCACCGCCCGCGGGTGGTGTCACGCCGTCGAGTAAGACCAGCGCGCCCCCCTGTCCTGAGGCGGGAAGTCCGACCGATGCGAAGTCCTCATTGGGGTGGGCCGGGTCGCCGGGCTCCGAGACGAGTTCAGTGCGCATCCAGCCAGTCTGCACGAGCCCTTCACAAGGCCCACAAGAGGCTTCCCTCGGTCGTCGATCGGGCGCGGACCAGCAGCTCAGGCGCCGGTTTTGGCATGGAATGATCGACTCCGGTGAAGCGTGGCGGCGAATACTGCCAAAGCCCGTCGCTCACGTCCAACCGGCCTGCCGCGCGGGCGCATCGCACGCGCCAGAGGAACTTGCCCGCCAACTCCCGTCCGATGTTCACTCCTTCGGGTGGCGGGCCGGATGATGCGGGACCACTGCCCACCGGCACTGGGAGGGTCGGGAGCCGGCGGGGTGCCCCTGCCTGAGTGAAGTCGAAGGCCTGGGGAGGGCGAACGCCCCAGTTGACCCACCGTCATCCGGGCCCATGGATAACACGAGTCAGGAATGCGAGCACCGGTGCAGAAGACGCGGCCGAGGCGCACAGGCAAGCAGACGTCCTCCACGGAGGGCGCCGGTGGCGCCGCCGCCGACTCGGCGGGGAGGGGCAGGACCGCCCGTGTACGCAGCCGGCTGATCGTCGCCGTGGCGGTCGTCGCGGCCGCCATCGCCGGCGCCGGGGCCCCCACCGTCCTGACCGCCTCGGGTCAGTTGAACGACTCCCAGAACCTGGTGACGCTCGCGCAGCGCACCCAGCAGGCGCTGATCCTCGCGCACTCGCTGGCCGACGAGCGCGACGAGGTCACCTCGTACATCGCCGCGGGCCGGCCGAAGGACAAGGCGCCCTCGGAGCAGCGCGGCGCCCGGGTCGACCGGCAGGTCGAGGAGCTGCGGGCGGACGAGGACGCCCCCGCGGCCCTGCTCACCGACCTCGACACCATCGCCTCGCTGCGCAGGGCGGCACTCACCGGCGCGAGCACCGCGCTCCAGGCGCACCAGTCGTACTCCGGCGCCATCACCGAACTCCACGCCCTCGCCGAGGACTTGGCCGAGCGGGTGCCGCCCCGCGCGGGCTCCGGCGCGCACTCCCTCGCCGAGCTGGACTCCGCCGTCCAGCAGTCCGCCGCCGCCCGTGGACTGCTCCTCGCGGCCCTCAGCGTCCCGCGCAGCACCCAGACCACCACCGACCCCTACACGGGCCTGACGACCACCACCAGCGTCTCGTCGGACGCGGACTCCAGGCAGCGCGACGCGCTCAGCGCCGCCGCCCAGCAGGCCCGCGTGCGCTCGGACGCGGCCCTCGCCGAGTTCCGCGAGAACGCGCCCAAGGCCGACAAGACCTCGTACGACTCCACGGTCACGGGGCCCGACGTCACCAACGCCGACAAGTACCTCTCGGGCCTCACCGACCAGCCGACGATCTCCGACGCCGAACTGGACACCAGCACCAAGAAGCTGGACACGGCGCTGTCCGCCCGCGTCGAGCTGATGCGCGGGGCCGAGGCATCCCTCAACAGCCGCCGCATCAAGGACCTCGAAGCGCTGCGGGACGACGACGTCACCGCGCTGGAGATCCGTATCGCGCTGATCGGCACCCTGCTGCTCGTCGCGGTCGGCGTCTCGATGGGCATGGCCCGCAGCCTCACCCGTCCGCTGGCCGTCCTGCGGCTCGGCTCGGCCCGTCTCGCCGCCGACCCGGGGGCGCAGGAGCCGGTCAGGTTCACCGGCCGCAACGACGAGTTCGCCCAGGTCGTCCGCTCCGTCAACACGCTGCACGCGCACGCCGCCGCGGCCCACGAGCGGATCACCACCCTCGAGGGCGACCGCAAGCACCTCATCGGCCAGCGCCAGCTGATGGCCGACGAACGCGACAAGCTGCGCACCGAACTCGCCGCGGCCGCCGCCCATCTGGAGCAGGTGCGCGGCAGCATCCACGGCACCTTCGTCAACCTGGCGCTGCGCACCCTGGGTCTCGTCGAACGCCAACTCGGCCTCATCGAGGGCCTGGAGGAGCGCGAGCAGGACCCCGACCGGCTCTCCACCCTCTTCAAGCTGGACCACTTCGCGACGGTCATGCGGCGCCACAGCGAGAACCTGCTCGTCCTCGCGGGCGCCGAGCACGGCCAGCATCACGCCGGTCCCGTCCCGCTCGTCGACGTCGTACGCGCCGCGGTCAGCGAGATCGAGCGGTACGAGCGGGTTCGCATCGCCACACTGCCGCCGCACGCGCACCTGGCCGGGTTTGCCGCGGACGACGTCTCGCACCTCGTGGCCGAACTCCTGGAGAACGCCGCGTCGTTCTCGCCGCCTGACATGGCCGTGGAGGTCTCCGGCTGGCTCCTGGAGAACGGCGAGGTGATGCTCTCCGTGCAGGACGAGGGCATCGGCATGACCACCGAGCGGATGACCCAGCTCAACTCCCGCCTCGCGGAGTTCGACCCCGAGGACGCCTACGACCAGGAGAGCGGCGAGGGACTCGGCCTCGGCCTGTACGTGGTGGCCCGGCTCGCCCACCGGCACGCGGTACGCGTCCGGTTGCGCGAGCAGAAGCAGGGCGGCATCGCGGTAGTCGCCGTCCTCCCGAAGGCACTGCTGGCCGCCGCCCCCTCCACGGCGGCCCCCTCCGCCGCGCCGGTCACCGGCGGCGCCCCCTCCGTCACCCTGCCCGGCGCGGACGCCGAGGCCAACTCCAATGTCCTGTACGGCCGTTCGACGCTCAAGGCGCCGGTGCAGGCGCCGACGCCCGCCGCGGACGAGGACCCGCTGATCGCGGCGGCGGCGCGTACGGCACGTGACGCCGAGGCCGAGGACACCCCGGAGGCCGGGGAGCCCGGGCTGCCCGCGCCGGCACCCGAGCCGCGGAACGAGCCGACGCCCGAGACCACGATGGAGCTCCTGGCCCCGGTACCCGAGGAGGAACCGTGGGCGGGCCGGGCCACCGGCACGGACACGGCGGCGACGACGGAAGCGTCCGAGGCGCCGACGCCCTCTCCCTCCGTCCCCGGGACCGTCGGGGCAGCCGGGACAACCTGGCCGGCCTCCGAGCCGGCGGATGCCTCCGGGCCCGTGTCGCTCACCGACCCGGAAGGCACCGAGGACGCCGAGGACGCCGAGGGCACCCCCGGGGCCAGTCACACCCCGCCACCCCCGGACGCCCCGCACCCGTCCCTCGCCAACTTCCCGACCCAGTCCACGTCCACGCCCTCCAGCGACCCCTACGCCATCGGCCCCGACAGCCACGAGCGGGTCGCGGACGCGGACGAGCGGATCACCGACAAGGGCCTGCCCAAGCGGACGCCGAAGATCTCCGCGCCGGTGGCGGCCCCGCGGCCCCGCGCCGGCGGCGTGGACGCCGACGCGCTGCGCCGCAGGCTGGGCGGCTTCCACCGGGGGGCGCAGGAGGGCCGCCGCGAGGTGGAGGCGGAGATCGCCGACCGGACCGCGGAGCTGAACACGCCCGCGGATGCCGCGCCACCGCGCGCACAGGACGTAGAACCATCGGGGGGCACAGTCGAGGAGGCAAGCAGTTGACCGCGCCCAGTACCTTCGGCCTGAGCAGTGAAGCCCGTAACCTGCACTGGCTGCTGACGAACCTCGTCGAGGAGGTGCCCGGCCTGCTCTCGGTCGCGGTCGTCTCCTCCGACGGCCTGCTGCTGCTCTCCTCCGACCCCGGCAGAAACGCGGAGGCCCGGGAGGCGAGGGAGGAACGCCCGAGCGGCCCCAAGGGGTCCGCCGCCGACCTGGCCACCATCGTCTCCGGCATCGGCAGCCTCACCATCGGCGCCGCCAAGCTGATGGACGGCGGCGCCGTCAAGCAGACGATGGTCGCGATGGACGAGGGCAGCCTCTTCGTCATGTCGATCAGCGACGGCTCGCTGCTGGGTGTGCACGGCTCCCCGGACTGCGACATGAGCGTGGTGGCGTACCACATGGCGCTCTTCGTGGGCCGCGCCGGGCATGTGCTGACCCCCGAACTCCGCATCGAACTCCGCAAGTCCTACGAGACCGAGGACGGTCCCGAAGGCGAGACCGTGAGCGCGAACAAGCCGACGGGGAGCGCCCGATGAGCAGTAGCGGTACACCCAGGCTCCCTGTCCGCGGCGGCGATCGCAAACCCGCCCGGGTCCGTCCCTACTCGCTCACCGGCGGCCGCACCCGCTTCGGGCACGTCCTGCTCGTGGAGACGTTCGTCGCGGCGCTCGAAGCCCCGGAGGAGCGCCGGGAGTTGACCAACGGCTCGCTGGAGACCCGGGTCATGCCCGAGATGCGGGCGATCGTCGAACTCTGCCGCCGGATGCGGACGGTGGCGGAGGTCGCCGCCCTTCTCAGGATGCCGCTCGGCGTGGTCCGGGTGCTCCTGAGCGACCTGGCGGACCAGGGAAAGATCCGTGTGTACGGAACCGGTCACGGCCCCGGACAGCCTGACCGCGCTCTGCTGGAAAGGGTGCTGAGTGGACTCCGTCGTCTCTGAGGGCGCGCCAAGAACCGCCTTCCCCAACGCAGTTGCCCCTCCCGAGGCGGTCTCGCCGCGCCCCGACGCCGACGAGAACCTCCAGGCCTGGCAGACCGACCGCACCCGCGCCCCGATCGCGACGAAGATCGTGGTCGCGGGCGGCTTCGGCGTGGGCAAGACCACGCTCGTCACCGCGGTCTCCGAGATCACGCCCCTCCAGACGGAGGCGCTGATGACCCAGGCCAGCGAGGAGACCGACGACCTCACCGCGACGCCCGAGAAGCTGACCACGACCGTGGCCATGGACTTCGGCCGCATCACGCTCGACGACGACCTGGTCCTGTACCTCTTCGGCACGCCGGGCCAGCAGCGGTTCTGGTTCATGTGGGACGACCTGGTGCGCGGCGCGATCGGCGCGGTCGTCCTCGCCGACACCCGCCGCCTCAAGGACTGCTTCCCGGCGCTCGACTACTTCGAGAGCTGCGGACTGCCGTACGTCGTCGCGGTCAACCACTTCGACGGCAGCGAGCGCTTCGAGCCCGAGGACGTACGCGAGGCTCTCACGGTGCCCCCGCACATACCTGTCATGATCATGGACGCGCGCCGCCGGATCTCGGTCGTGGAGACCCTGCTGGCCCTGGTCGGCCACGCGCTCGCAGTCAGCCCCGAATAGGGACCAGCCCCGAACGGGGACGACGCCCACGTACGTAGGAGACACCACCCGCATGCGGAAGATACTCGTTGTCGGAGCCGGCCAGTCCGGACTCCAGCTCGCCCTCGGCCTCCAGTCGCACGGGTACGAGGTCACCCTGATGTCGAACCGGACGGCGGACGAGATCCGCTCCGGCCGTGTCATGTCGACTCAGTGCATGTTCGACACGGCGCTTCAGCACGAGCGCGATCTCCAGCTGAACTTCTGGGAGTCCCAGGCCCCGAGGATCGAAGGACTCGGTGTCTCGGTCGCCGCCCCCGGCTCCTTCGACCCGGGCCCCTCGCAGCGCGCGATCGACTGGGTCGGCAAGCTCGACGGGTACGCGCAGTCGGTGGACCAGCGGGTGAAGATGGCCGGCTGGATGGAGACGTTCGCCCAGCGCGGCGGCCAGCTCGTCATCCACGGCGCGGCGGTCTCCGACCTCGACTACTTCGCCCGTACGTACGACCTGGTGCTGGTGTCCGCGGGCAAGGGCGAGCTGGTGTCCATGTTCGGCCGCGACGCCTCCCGTTCCCCGTACTCCGAGCCGCAGCGGGCGCTCGCGGTGGCGTACGTGCACGGTCTGGGCCCGCGCCCGGAGCACCCGGACTACGACGCGGTCCGCTGCAACCTGGTCCCCGGCGTCGGTGAACTCTTCGTCATGCCGACCTTCACCACCTCAGGCCGCGCCGACATCCTCTTCTGGGAGGGCATACCCGGCGGCCCGCTGGACGTCTTCCAGGGTGTCAAGGACCCGGCCGAACACCTCTCCCTGACCCTGGAACTCATGGAGCGGTTCACGCCGTGGGAGTACGCCCGGGCCACCAAGGTCGAACTGACCGACGCGCAGGGCACGTTGTCCGGCCGCTACGCGCCCACCGTCCGCAATCCCGTCGGCCGGCTGCCCGGCGGGGGACTGGTCCTGGGCGTCGCCGACGTGGTCGTGGCGAACGACCCGATCACCGGCCAGGGTTCCAACTCCGCCGCCAAGTGCGCCGCGGCCTACCTCGCCTCGATCGTCGAGCACGGGGAGAAGGAGTTCGACGAGACCTGGATGCGGGCGACCTTCGACCGGTACTGGGACACGGCTCAGCACGTGACGAAGTGGACGAACGCGATGCTGGGCGCTCCGCCGGAGCACGTCCTGAACCTCATCGGCGCCGCCGGCCAACTCCCCCCGGTCGCCGACCGGTTCGCCAACGGCTTCAACGACCCGGCCGACTTCGAGAACTTCTTCTTCGAGCCCGCCAAGACGCAGGCGTACCTGGCTTCGGTGACGGGGGCCTGACCTGTCACCCGGGGTGCGGCCGGTCCGACAGCCGCACCCCGCGCCCCTGCCGGGCCCTGTTGTAGCCGGTGTCCGCCCCGTTCAGTGAGCCCTTGGGGAGCTTCGGCGGTGTGTACTTGCGTTTCGGCAGTGGCTTCCCCCGGGGATCGGGACGCACCGCGCCCAGTACGGGATTGGCGGCGATGGGCGAGACCTTGATCCTCGTCCCGGGACGAGGAGCCTGTACGACCATCCCGTCCCCCACGTAGAGGGCGACGTGGGTGGCCTCGGGGAAGTAGATCACCAGGTCCCCCGGCCGCAGCTTGCTCAGCGCGATGCGGTGCAGTTGGGCCCACTGCTCCTGGCTGGTACGGGGGATGGGCCGCCCGGCATGCGCCCAGGCCTCCGAGGTGAGCCCCGAGCAGTCGTACGACTTCGGCCCCTCGGCGCCCCACTCGTACGGCTTCCCGATCTGCTTGACGGCGTACCGCAGGGCGTCCTCGCCCTCCCGGGATGGCCGCCGCGCGGTACTGCTGAGCGCACCCGAGGCCATGAACCTCTTCTGCGCCACGGCCTCCCCCGACTTCTCGAACTCGGCCAGCTCCGCGAGCTGCCCCACGGTCAGCGAGGCGAGCAGCTCCTCGACCTCCGCCAGCCGCCCGCGTACGTCGTCACGGGCCCTCTTCTGCCGCCCGGCGAGGGTGAGCTGTCCGTCCAGCGCCCTGCGTGCCGCCCGGGTGAGCCCGTCCGTCCGCTTCTCGTTGCCCACCACCCGCTCGACGGTCTCGGCCCGCTCCAGCGAGAGCTGCCGGAGCACATGCCCCTGGTCGAGCGCGTGCTGCGGATCGCGGGCGAGAAGCAGCCGTACGTACGAGGAGATCTCGGTCCTGCCCTGGTACTGCTGCCGGGCGAGCCGCCCCGCGGCGCCTCGGCTGTCGTGCAGCGAGATGCGGGCCTTGGCGAGGTCCTCGTCGAGCCGGACGACCTCGGCCCGCTGTTTCCGCAGCTTCTCCTCTGTCGCGTTGTACGTCTCGGTGGCCCGCTCCGCGTCCCGGTACAGCCGCTGAAGGTCCGTCAGCAACTCGACAACGGACCGCGAACCGGCCTCCGGGGGCTCCGGAGCGGCCGCGGAGGCCGGCGAGAACCCCAGCAGCGCCCCGGCGGTCACCGACACCACGACCGCCGTACAACCCAGCCGCCCAAACCTTCCTGACATGCCATCACCTCCGGTGCGGGGGTGGCCCGTCCACCTCTCACCGGCAGGATCGAGCGGATGGGGCCGGGGCGCGCGCCGGGTGGTCGGTTCGGCCGAAGAAGGTCACTCGTCGGCGTTGGCGCCCGGCGTGGCGCCGCCGGGTTTGGACCAGGGCCACTTGAGTCCGCGCCCCGCCTTCCCCTCGGGGTCGTACTCGTACCGCCACCCCAGATGCAGCCCGAGCCGCCTGCTCTGTCCGGCCTGCACCCGCCGGTACACGAGCACGGTGGGCGGCCCGCCGCCGGAGTCCGGCACCGGAACGCGGTAGACCTTGGGCGGATGCCCGGTGGCCCCGAGCAGCACGGGCAGTACCCGCCCGTCCAGCGGACCACCGACAAAGGGAGTGTCTTCGCTCTTCACCGCACCAGTGTCACAAAGACAGGTCAGAGCAGATGCGCGGCGTCGCCGATCACGGGAAGTACCCGCCGCCCCAGCGACCCCACGATCCCCTCCCGCGTCTCCGCGGCCAGCGCGGCCTTCACCACGGCGGCGGTCTGCGGATCCCGCCCGGCCGTGGCCACGACAGCCACCAGGAACTGCTCGACGAGCCAGTCCCGCAACTCGTCGAGCGGCGGCACCTTCCCCTCGTCGAGCCAGATGAGCGAGGCTGCCTCCACGGCGGTGATCCACATCCGTACGGTCATCCGCAGCTTCAGACCCGGGTCCCGCACCGCCAGATGATCAAGAATGTGCCGGGCGGCGGCCCGCCGCACCCCGTCCACGATGGCCGTGGTCCGGGAGGTCTCCACGACACTCCCGCCGTGCAGCAGGGCACTGAACCCGGCGTCGTGCTGGTCCACGAACGCGAGATACCGGTCGAGAGCCCGGGACAGCCGCTGCGTCAGCGGCCCCTCGGGAGGCTCCGCGAAACACTGCTCGAGCTCCTCGGCCGCCGACCGCAGCGCGGCTTCGTACAACTGCTGCTTCCCGCCCGGAAAGTACCGGTACACGAGCGGCCGCGACACCCCCGCCGCCTCCGCCACGTCATCCAGCGACACCTCCTCGGGCGCCCGCTGGGCAAAGAGCGACAACGCCGCCTCGAGCAGCTGACTACGCCGCTCCTCGACACCGAGCCGACGGTAAGCAGGAGTAGGAGCCGCAGAGGTCATGCCCGGCAGCGTAACCGCCCCACCACGCAACGAGCCCACGCTGCCCTCCATCACCCCACCGGCTCGCGGCCGCCGCCGTACGACGAATCGGGTACGTCGAGCCCCCGCCCGCCCGCCCGGTCGCCGCCGCGGCCGTACGACGGATCGGGTACGTCGAGCCCTCGCCCGCCCGCCAGGTCGCCGCCGCGGCCGCCGTACGACGGAAGGGGCCGTGTCGGTACATCAAATGCCCGCATCCGGACGGATCCCCAACCCCGCGAACCTTCCAGCCCACAGCGGATCCGTCCGGATGCGGGCGGATGTACCGGCGCGGCCCCCCCCCCCCCCCCCCCCCCCCCCCCCCGGGGCGGGCCCCCAAGCGGGCCGGCCCCCCACCCCCCCCCCCCCCCCACCCCCCCCCCCCCCCCCCCCCCCCCCCCCCCCCCCCGCCCCCCCCCCCGCGGGGGGGGGCCGCCCCCCCCCCCCCCCCGACCCACCCTCCCACCACGGCGACGAGGGCCGGACCAGAAGGCGTCAGGCCAACAACCCCGACGCCTTCCACAACCGCCGCCCAGCCCCCCGCAGCACCCCGATGTCATCCAGGAACTCCGTCAGCCGCCGAGCCCCGGTCTGCATCACTTCCCGCCGATGCCCACTCGCCTTCACCTGGGCAACCGCTTCCCGCCTGTCGAGCCCGACGTTCTCGTACACGTCGGGATTGACGAACGCGATGGAGAAGACGCGAGCGAACTCTCCCGACGTCACCCGCGTGTACTCCTGCGACCACCGAGGCGCCGTCACCATCTGCCGCCGCAGTTCCTCCCGCGCGTACCGCACATGCCGGGCCTCCTCCACGACGTGAATCCGCGTCACCCCCCGGACGAGCGTCTGCACCCGCTCGTCCGGAAAGGTCAACCGCTGCATCCAGTCGAGGATCTCCTCACCGAGCAGCGTCGCCGTGAAGGACCCGGGAGTGGTCGAGATGGTCTTGAACAGGCGCCCGAGGTTCGCGTGCAGCCGGTTCACCTGGTAGTACGGCGTCTCGCTCCGGGCGATCAGCCGGGCGAACATCTTCGAGTGCCGGCACTCGTCCTCGATCTCGGTCAGCGCGTACCGCACATGCGCACTCGTCGCCGCCTTGTCGTAGATGTGCCGCACCAGCAACTGCATCAGGATGATCTCGAACCAGATCCCCAGCGACGCCAGCGCCGCGGCCTCGTGCCGCGACAGCGCGATCCGCTGCTCCTCGCTCATCCGCCGCCACAGCGGGGTGTCGTACAGCGACACCAGCTCCGGCGGCCAGAACCACTTGCCGTCCTCGAACGGCGCGTCCCAGTCCAGCTCCTTGTCCGGGTCGAAGGAGTGCTTGGCGGAGGAGTCGAGCAGCCGCTCGGCCACCTGCTCCCGGTCCTTGAGCAGACCGAGCGCGTCGCGCAGCACCTCGGCTTCGGTCACGGTCATCGCTGTCCCCATCCAGGTCGTACGGGATGTGCGGGATCCCTCAGGCCGTACGGGATCCCGCGTGTTACCGCCGGTCACACCTTATGAGACCGCTCGTCAGCAAGCGAGTCAATCCCTCCCGCACGACTTGTTGACGACGCGTCTACAGCCGGACCCGCGCCACGGCCCTCACCCCTGGTCACTCCCGGTCACCCTCGGCATCTCACAACCCGAGCGCCGCCTCCATCACCGCCTTGGCGATGGGCGCCGCGTCCCCGCCCCCGCTGATCTCCCCCCGCTCCGCCGACGCGTCCTCGACCACCACCGCGACAGCCACCGCCGACCCCACGGAGTCGTCGGCCTCCGCCCAGGAGATGAACCAGGCATACGGCGTACCGGAGTTGCCGATGCCGTGCTGGGCCGTGCCGGTCTTGCCGCCGACGGTGGCGCCGGGAATGGCGGCGTTCGTGCCGGTGCCCTCCTCCACGACGTCCGTCATCAGCTCACGCATCCGCAGCGCGGTCGAGGGATTCATCGCCTGGTGCAGGGTCTCGGGAGCGTTGGCGGACACCGTGGCGCCGCTCCGGGTCGTCGTCTTCGCCACGAGATAGGGCGACTTGACGGACCCGCCCCCCGCCACGGCCGCCGAGATCATCGCCATCTGGAGAGGGGTGGCCCGGGTGTCGAACTGCCCGATGGAGGACAGCGCGAGCTGAGGGGTGTCCAGCCGCATGTCGAAGTTGCTCGGCGCGACCGCGAACGGAATCCGCAGCTTCCGGTCGTTGAAGCCGAAGTTCGCCGCGGTGCGCGTCATGTCGCGCAGCCCCACATCGACGCCCAGTTTCGCGAAGACGGTGTTGCAGGACCACTCGAAGGCGTACCGGAGCGAAGCGTTCTCGCAGCCCTCGACCTCGTTGGTGAGCCGGGTCGTCGTCCCGGGCAGCGTGTACGGGTCCGGGGAGTCGGTCGGCCGGTCGACATCGGTCACCACGCCCGCGTCAAGCGCCGCCGCGGCCGTCACCACCTTGAACGTCGACCCCGGCGGATACGTCTTCCGGATCGCCCGGTTGAGCATCGGTTTGCTCTCGTCCCCGTTGAGCCGCGCCCAGGCCTCCTTCACCGCCGGCCCGTTGCCGGAGAGCACCTCGGGGTCGTAGGAGGGCGTCGAGACCAGCGCCAGGATCTTCCCGGTGGACGGCTCGATCGCGGCCACCGCGCCCCGGCGCGAGCCGAGCCCTTCGTACGCCGCCTGCTGCGCGGCCGGGTCGAGGGTGGTGACGACCTTGCCGCCGGGGTTCTGGGAGCGCGTGAGGTCGTTCCACAGGGGGAGCGGGGCGAGCATCGGGTCGCTGCCGGAGAGGATGCCGTCCGCGGCGTTCTCCAGGAGCGCGGTCCCGTAGACCTGGGAGGCGAAGCCGGTGACGGGCGCGTACAACGGGCCGTTCTTGTACGTCCGTTCGTAGCGGAGCTGCTCGCCGCTGTCCTTGGAGCCGGTGACCGCCCGGCCGCCGACGAGGACGTCGCCGCGTGGCTGGCCGTATCGGGCGATCGGCTGACGGCGGTTGGCGGGGTTCTCGTCGTACGACCGGGCCTGGAAGACCTGGAGGCGTGTGGCGTTGCAGAGCAGGGCGACAAGCAGTACCGCGCACAGGGCGGCGGCTCTGCGGATGTAGCGCGTCACGACGCGACGACCTCCCGAAGTCCTACCCGAAGACGCGTCCGAAGCCGCACCCGACGAGTCACGGCGCCGCCGTCCCGTCGTACTGGCTCCGCGCCGAGTCACTGATCCGGATCAGCAGCGCCACGATGATCCAGTTGGTGACGACGGAGGAGCCGCCCTGTGCGAGGAACGGCATCGCCATGCCGGTGAGCGGGATCAGTCCGGTCACCCCGCCCGCGATGACGAAGACCTGGAGCGCCACGATCGAGGCGAGCCCGATCGCGAGGAGCCGCCCGAAGGGGTCGCGCAGGGAGAGGCCGGCGCGGTAGCCGCGCTCGACGAGGAGGGCGTACAGCAGGAAGATCGCGGACAGGCCGATCAGGCCGAGCTCCTCGCCCGCCGTCGCCAGGATGAAGTCCGACTTGGCGGCGAAGCCGATGAGGACGGAGTGGCCGAGCCCGAGCCCCGTACCGAGCATCCCGCCGGCGGCGAACGCGAAGAGGGACTGGGCGAGTTGGTTGGGCCCCTCGCCCGCCTCGATCGACGCGAAGGGGTGCAGCCAGTCCTGCACCCGGCTGTGCACGTGCGGTTCGAGCCAGCCGACGGCCACCGCGCCCACGCAGGCGAGCAGCAGGCCCACCGCGATCCAGCCGGTGCGGCCGGTGGCGACGTACAGCAGGATCACGAACAGCCCGAAGAAGAGGAGCGAGGTCCCCAGGTCCCGTTCCAGCACCAGTACGCCGACACTCAGCAGCCAGATCGCGACGATCGGCCCCAGGACGCGGCCGGTGGGGAGCTGGAGCCGCTTGAACCGCCAGATCTGCCGGCCGGTGTACGCGAGCGCGTTGCGGTTGGCGGCCAGATAGCCGGCGAAGAAGACCGCGAGCAGCACCTTCGCGAACTCGCCCGGCTGGATGGAGAATCCGGCGACGCGGATCCAGATGCGGGCGCCGTTCACGGCCGGGAAGAAGATCGGCAGGGTCAGCAGGGCGAGCGCGGCGGCGACGGAGACGTACGTGTAGCGCTGGAGAACGCGGTGGTCGCGCAGGAAGAGGACGACCGCGATGAAGAGCGCGACGCCGAGTGTCGACCAGACGAGCTGGGTGGGGGCCGCCTGGTCGCGGGGGGTCTCCAGGTCCAGCCGGTAGATCAGCACCAGTCCGAGGCCGTTGAGGAGTACGCCGATGGGCAGCAGCAGCGGATCGGCGTACGGCGCCCGGAAGCGCACCGCGAAGTGCGCGACGAGGGCGAGCACGCCGAGCCCGGCGCCGTAACCGGCGGCGCCGGGCGGGACGGTGCCGTTCTTCGCGAGACCGACAGCGCAGTAGCCGTACACACAGAGCAGGACGGCGACGACGATGAGGCTGAACTCGATGCCACGGCGCCGGGGCAGGCGTACGGCCGGGGCGGGCAGGTCCGCTGCCACCTTCGTTCCGGACATTCCGGGCTGGATCATGTCCGGAACGTAGCAAGCGGCGACCCTGATGTCCCGTTATGTAGTGATAAACGGGCTGTTCCGGTGTACCTCACGGGCCACGCGTGCCCGGTGCGGGTTCAGCACCAGCGGGGAGCCGGGCCGATGTTGTCGATGTAGCGCGCCGCGCCCCAGGCCCAGGTGCCGTCGGTGAGCTGGTACCAGAGGTGGTTGCCGTCGACGTTCTGGCCCGAGGTCTTGCAGAAGATGTGGACGACCTCGCCGTACCGCGCGACGCGGAGCACCCGGCTGCCGCGGGTCGGGGCGGTGCGCAGGGCCAGGCCGCCGCGGGCGGTGATGCGGCCCTTGTAGAGGCGGGGGTTGTCTCGGCCGTTGCCCCAGTCGCGGCCGTCGTTGTCCCGGCCGCCCTCCCAGTCGCGGCCGTCGCCGCCCCTGCCGGGGTCGCCCTCCTGGGAGTCGTCCCGCCCGTTGTCCCACTCGCGGCTGTCGCCGCTCCCGGGGTTCCAGTCCTCGTCGGCGAGGGCGGGGGTGGCGCCGGCGAGTGCGATGAGGCTGCCGGCGGCGAGAGTTATGGCGAGGCGGGTGTACGTCGACCGCAGTGGCTTGGGGGACACGGGGACTCCTCCAGGAAGGGGGCGAAACTGACTAATCGCCACATTAGGAGCGAGCCGGGGCGCGCGCAGGTCGCATTGCGCCATCGGGGATCCGGAGAAGTCGGGAGCCCTCAGGGCTCTTGGTGCGGCCCTTCGGGGCCATCGGAGTGAGGAGACCGCGAGCGGCGGGGGGAGCGCGGGGCGTGCGGGGACCGAGGGGTGTGCGGGGACTGAGGGAGTGTCAGCGTCGCCACCGCCCCGCCGTCGGGGGCGTTGGCGAACGTCAGTCGCGCGCCCAGCACCTCCGCCTGGCCGAGCGCGATGGTCAGCCCGAGCCCGTGCCCCTTCGCGCCGCCCTCCGTGCGGAACCGCTGGGGCCCGTGCTCCACGAGGTAGTCCGGGTAGCCGTCGCCGTGGTCCCGCACGGTGACGACCGGGCCGTCGACCGTCATTACCACAGGCCCCCGCCCGTGCTTGTGCGCGTTGGCCACCAGATTCCCGAGCACCCGCTCCAGCCTGCGCCGGTCGGTCTCCACCCGCGTGTCCCGCACGGCCCGCACCGCGGTCTCGGTCCCCGACGCCCGCACCACCCGCTCGGCCAGCGGAACCAGCGGCTCCGAATCCAGCTCGACGCGCTCCCGCCGCGCGTCGAGGCGGGAGATCTCCAGCAGGTCCTCGGTGAGCGTGCGCAGCGCGGCGACCCGGTCGCGGACCAGCTCGGTCGGGCGCCCCGGCGGCAGCAGTTCGGCCGCCGCGTGCAGCCCGGTCAGCGGCGTACGCAGCTCGTGCGCCACATCCGCGGTGAACCGCTGCTCGCTCAGCAGCTTGGCCTGCAACGAGGACGCCATGCTGTCGAGGGCCGCGGCGACGGCGGCCACCTCGTCCTGGCGGCGGGCGGGCGTCCGCGAGTCGTGGGGGCTGTCGGGGGTACGGGGGGCCGCGACAGTACGGGGATCGTTCACGCGCGCGTCCAGGTCGCCCGCGCTGATCCGCCGGGCGACCCGCGCCGTCGCGTGCAGCCGCCGCGTCACCCGGGACACCGCGAACGCTCCCACCAGCAGCGTCGCCCCGATCGCCAGCGCCGACGACCCCACGATCGCGCGGTCCAGCGCCCGGATGGCGTGGGCACCCTGCGAGTAGTCGAACCTGACGGCGAGGGCGCGGCCTCCGTCGGCCGGTCCGGCCGCCCACATCGTGGGGCGCCGGTCCTGGTCGTCGCCGACCATGGTGCCGCGCCGCCCGTCCGCCGCCAGCCCGGCCAGCCGCTCCGGCAGTCCCGGGAGACCGACGCCCGCGTCCGGCGGCAGCCGGTCCCCGGCCTCGTACGCCCTGGTCACCTCGGTGAGCCGGTCCAGTGCGCGGGCGCGCGCCTCGCCGACTGTCTGGTCGGTCACCGAGACGTGCACGAGGATGCCGAGGAGTGCGGCGAGGCCGCAGCACATCACCGTGATGAAGGCGGCGGCCTTCCAGGTGAGGGTCGCGGTCCACCGGGGGAGGCGCTGGAGGATCCGGCGGGGGCCTCTCATGAGGCGCTCGGGGAGGCGCTCGGCCGGGGAGCGGGGGACCCGGACGGGGTGGAGCCGTCGCCCACCCGCAGGATCTCGTCGCGCGTCGCCAGCATCGCGTGCTGGTGCGTGTCCCAGGACCAGACCGTGCGGTACTCGTAGCCGGGCAGTTTGGACGCGGCCCGGATGATCAGGTCGCTGCCCGCGAACTCGACGCCGATCACGGCGTCCGTGGTGTCCATGACCTGGACCAGGCGGTGCTTCTCGAAGGTGTAGACCCGCACGGCCAACTGGTCCCCGGGCAGGGTGAAGCCCAGCACCAGGTCGTCCTTGCCGTCGCCGGTGAGGTCGCGGTAGTACGACTGAAGGACCGGGCAGCCCTTGCCGCGCGGGGCGCCCCGAGAGTCCGGCGGATCGCACGCGCCGAGCCGCTCGGCGGTCTCGGGATAGTCCGCCTCCTTGCCGGTGTACTCGTCCGGATGGGCGGCGGCCTGGGCCCGCAGCGCCGCGACCGGGTCCACCCGGTGGATGTCGTCGTGCGCGGCCTCGATGCCCTCGACGACCTCGGTGTCCGCCTCGCCGTAGTCGAGCGCGGGCGTCGTGGCGGGCGCCAGCGTGGGCCACAGCCGGGACGGGCCCACGGCGGTGGGCGTCCCGCCCGCCGCGCGCAGACCGCCCGGGTCGCCGCAGCCGGCCAGTGCGAGCAGCGGAACCGCGGCGAGCAGGGCGAACGCCCTGGGCACGCGGCGGACCGTGCCCGCGCGGCGGTGGTGGGTCACTGCGCTCCTGCGAGGGGGATGGAAGGGCTAGAAGCTGACCTCGCACACCTTATTCGCATTATTCATAAGGAAGTCCTTTTTGTGCACCGGTCGGACTCGTGAGGAGTGGCAGCCGTGCCCGCTTCACGGCTCCGTCAGTTCCTCCAGCAGCCTGGCCGTGGTGAGACCGGTCCGCAGGTACTCCACGAACAGCTCGTTGTGCAGCGCCCACGGCGAGCGCCGGCTCCGTATCAGCCGTATCGCCTCGTCCGCGGTGTGCCCCGCGCGCATCAGCGCGTGCCCGACCACGAGCCCTGAACGGTTGTATCCGTGGAAGCAGCGGACCAGGACCCGGCGCCCGTCCTCCAGGGCGTCGTCGGCGGCCTGTGCGAGACGGATGACGCCCGCCAGCTGCGTACCGTCGAGGGGCCCGTCGGGGACCGGCCACACATGGTGCTCGACACCCGGGGCAGGGCCGTGCCCCGACAGCCGCAGCAGGGACAGGACCAGGTCGAACTCGTCGTGCACGACGGCGAACTCCGGGTCTCCGGAGCGTCCCGCGAACGTGTGTCCTCCCATCCACAGACCGGGCACGATCTCGCTCCACGGGCTGTCCGGGGCCGGAACATCCGATGGCCTTCCGCGGGTTCGCAACGGCGCCTCCCACCAACTCCCCCAACTGCTCACAAAGGTAACCGGGTTCTTGCCCCTGGAGCACCCCGCCTGTTCCCATGGTCGTGGGGTGATGGTGCATGAACGGACTGCGCGTCATACCGACCTGGCGGCACGGCCGGCAGCGGCTGTACGTCTGTCGGACGGACGGGAGGAACGTCGCCTGGTACGACCGTGAGTCGGCCAGGGTCAACCTGATCAGTGAGGACCGCAGAGAGGACGTGCTCGACGCGCTCGGCCCGTTCCTGACCGGCCCGGTGACGGTGGGGCCGCCGCCGGTTCCCACCC
Organism: Streptomyces sp. NPDC050535; assembly: GCF_044457665.1. Classification (NCBI taxonomy): domain Bacteria; kingdom Bacillati; phylum Actinomycetota; class Actinomycetes; order Kitasatosporales; family Streptomycetaceae; genus Streptomyces; species Streptomyces sp. NPDC050535. The sequence goes on along the minus strand of NZ_JBITHE010000007.1, from coordinate 126,131 downwards.
CGGCGGAGCTGGCCCGTCTCACCCTCCACCCGGACGACGACCTGGCGCCGAACCGGCCCGGCGAGGCGCTGGTGATCGCCCTCGACCGCGACCCGGGCCCGGCCCACCGGCTGCGCCCCGACCCCCGGCGCCGCGCGCTCGCCGCCGAGCAGGCGGTCGGCGACGCCCTCGACCACCTGGAGGGCGCGGGTTGGCACACCCTGCACTCGATCCCGCTCCCGGGCGGCGACCGTCTCCACCACCTGGTCATCGGTCCCGGCGGCCTCTTCTCCGTGCGCGCCCTGTACGCCCGTAAGCAGCGGGTCCTCGTGGCCGACCCGATGGTCTCCATCGGCCGCCGCGAGCCGCAGCCCCTGCTCCGGCGCGTCCGCGCGGACGCCGACCGCGCCTCGTACGCCCTGACGGCCGAGGTCCGTCCCGTGCTCGCCGTGGCGGGCCCCGCCGACCTGAACGTCACCGTCCCGCTCCGCGAGGCCCAGGTACTCACGGACACCGACCTCGCCGCCCTGGCCCGCCTGGGCGGCCTGCTGAAACCGGCGGACGTGGAGGCACTGCACGCGATGGCGCGCGACCGCCGCACATGGACAAGGCTGTGATCTTTTAGTCCGTCCGGCGTTTGAGGACGAGCGCGAAGCGCGAAAGGGGGGTCTGGGGGCGCAGCCCCCAGGAACGGGACGGGAAGGGGCGGAGGGGGCGAAAAACTCACGGCGAGGGCAGGGCACGGGCGCGCCCCGCATCCAGCAGCGGCGCGAGCAGATCCCCGTACTCCTCCAGCCGCGCCGCGATGTCCGGAGCCTGAAAGACCAGCCCGGAGGGCACCCGGCACTCCGCGACCTCCTCCCAGGTGACGGGAGCCGACACCGTCGGCTCGGCCCGCGCCCGCAGCGTGTACGGCGCCGCCGTGGTCTTCCGCGCGGCGTTCTGACTCCAGTCGACGAACACCTTCCCCGCCCGCAGGTTCCGCGTCATCCGGTGCACCACCAGCCGCGGCAGCTCCCGCTCCGCCGCCACGGCCAGCTCCTTGGCGTACTCCGTCACCCGCCCGGAGGGCGTCGGCTCGAGCCCCGCCAGCAGATGCAGCCCCTTGGACCCGGACGTCTTCGCGTACGTCTCGATCCCGTCCGCGGCCAGCCGTTCCCGGAGCCAGAGCGCGACCTCGCAGCACTCCACGACGGTCGCGGGCGCTCCCGGGTCGAGATCGAGGACCAGCCGGTCCGCGTCCCCCGGCGCCCCGACGATCCATTGGGGTGTGTGGAACTCGGTGACCAGGTTCGCCGCCCACATCAGCGTCGGCAGGTCCTGGACCAGCACCATCCGGGCCGGCCCCTCGGACCGGGGCACCTCGGCGGTGGTGACCCACTCGGGCGTACCCGGCGGCACGTTCTTGGCGAAGAACACCTGGCCGTCGGGTCCGTCCGGATAGCGCAGGAAGGACACCGGCCGGTCCCGGAGGTGGGGCAGCAGGACCTCGGCGGCCGTCGCGTAGTAGTGCAGCACCTCGCCCTTGGTGAAGCCGGTCGCCGGATAGAGGACCTTCTCCAGATTGCTCAGCGCGAGCCTTCGCCCCTCCACCTCGGTGATCGGCGTCATACGATGACAATCCCATAAAAACGGCTGATATCGAACGGAAGTCGTCGCGGACGAAAGGTCGCGGACGAAAGCCGTCGCGAACAGAGGCCGTCGCGGACGGAAAGGTGCTGCACGTGCGATCCATATGGAACGGCGCCATCTCCTTCGGCCTGGTCAGCATCCCGATCAAGCTGGTGAACGCCACGGAGAGCCACGCGATCTCCTTCCGTCAGATCCACCTGGAGGACGGCGGCCGCATCCGCTACCGCAAGTTCTGCGAGGCGGAGGACCGCGAGGTCACCGGCGGCGAGATCGGCAAGGCGTACGAGGACGCGGACGGCACGCTGATCCCGATCACGGACGAGGACCTGGCCCAGCTGCCCATCCCGACCGCCAGGACGATCGAGATCGTGGCCTTCGTGCCGGCCGACCGGATCGACCCGCTCCAGATGGACACGGCGTACTACCTGTCCGCGAACGGCGTCCCCGCCGCCAAGCCGTACACCCTTCTGCGCGAGGCCCTGAAACGCAGCCAGAAGGTCGCCATCGCGAAGTTCGCCCTGCGGGGCCGGGAGCGCCTCGGCATGCTGCGGGTCGTCGACGACGTCATCGCCATGCACGGTCTGCTCTGGCCGGACGAGATCCGGGCGCCGCAGGACGTCGCCCCGGACGCCGGTGTCACCGTCCGTGACAAGGAACTGGACCTGGCGGACGCCCTGATGGACACCCTCGGCGAGGTCGAGCTCGCCGACCTGCACGACGACTACCGCGAGGCCGTCGAGGAACTCGTCACCGCCAAGGCCTCCGGTGTGGAGGCCCCCGCCGCACCCGCCGGCGAGAAGACCGGCGGCAAGGTACTCGACCTGATGGCCGCCCTGGAGAAGAGCGTGCGCGCGGCCAAGGAATCACGGGGCGAGGGCGAGGAATCCGGCGAGGCAGCCGAGGTGAAGCGGCTCCCCGCCCGTACGACCCCCAAGGAGGTCGGCGGAAAGAAGTCGACGGCGAAGAAGTCGGCCGCCAGGAAGACGACGGCGAAAAAGGCGACGGCGAAGACTTCGGCGGCGAAGAAGGCGACCGACAGAACGACCGCCAAGTCGACTGCCCAGGCCGCCGGCAAGAAGGCCGCTGCCAAGAAGACCACCGCGAAAAGCGCCGCCGCGGCGAAGAAGGCGGCACCCCGAAAGCGCGCGTCCGCCTGAATCGCACCGGGCGAGCGGATGTCCTCCCGGGCCCGCGTCGCCGGGGTCACGCCAGGCGCCGGAGTGCCAGCACCGCGTTGTGGCCGCCGAATCCGAACGAGTTGCTGAGGGCGAGGTCGCCGAGGGCGGGCAGTGGCCGCGGCGTCCTGGTCACCACGTCCAGTTCGATGGCGTCGTCCTGGTCCTCGCAGCCGATGGTGGGCGGAATGACTCCGTGGTGGAGGGTGAGCACGGCGGCCACGGCCTCCACCCCGCCCGCGGCGCCCTGGAGATGACCGAGGTGGCCCTTGAGCGCGGTCACGGGCACGCTCCCGCCGAGTACGGCCCGCAGGGCGCCCGCCTCCGCGAGGTCGCCGTCGGTGGTGGCGGTCGCGTGGGCGTTGACGTGGATGACGTCCACTGCATGGGCGCCGGCGTCCCGTACGGCTCGTCGCATCGCGAGCGCGACACCGCTGCCGGAGGGGTCGGGCGCGGCCATGTGGTGGGCGTCGGCGGACAGTCCCCACCCGGCTGCCTCGCAGTAGATCCGCGCCCCGCGTGCCCGCGCGTGCTCCTCGGCCTCCAGCAGCAGGAAACCGGCGCCCTCCCCGTTCACGAAGCCGTCGCGGTCGCGGGCGAACGGCCGGGAAGGGCTGGCCGATCCGCCGTCTCCGAGCCCGTGGGTGGACAGGGCGCGCATCGCGGCGAACGAGGCCATGATCGCCGGGGTGACCACCGCCTCCGCGCCACCGGCCAGGGCGACGTCGACGTGCCCGTACCGGATGCGGTCGACGGCCTGCCCGATGGCCTCGGTGCCGGAGGCGCAGGCGCTGCTCACGGTGCGGGCCTCGCCGGTGATCCGCAGCGCGAGCGACACCTGCGAGGCGGCCTGGGAGGGCACGGTCATCGGTGTGGTGAGCGGTGACACGGCACGCGGCCCCTTCTCCCGCAGCCGCCGGTCACCGCCGACGAGCACGGAGGCGTCGCCGAGGATGGCGCCGACGCTGATCCCGACCCGCTCGGGATCGAGCCCGCTCTCGACCGTCCCCGCGCCGTCCAGCTCGCCGTCCCGCCAGGCCTCGCGCGCCGCGATCACCGCGAACTGCGCGGCCCGGTTCATCCGCCGGGCCTGCGGCCGGGGCAGCAGCTCCGCGGGATCCACGGGAACGGACCCCGCGAGCCGCACCGGCAGCCCGGCGAACTCCTCACCCGCCAACTCCCTTATCCCGCACCGCCCTTCGACCAGTCCCTGCCAGAGCTCGGCCACCCCCACACCGAGCGGCGTCACGGCTCCGAGCCCGGTGACCACGACCCGCCGAGGCCGTACGGCGCCGGCGGCCGCACTCGCACGGGGCCGCGGAAGATGCCGTACGACATGACCCTCGGCGACTTCCCGCGCGACCCGTTCGCGCAGCTGCGAGTCCGACTCGGGCTCCTCGTCCCGGCTCTCCAGATCCCGGTACCACCGGCCCCACCGGCGGCTGTACGACTCCTCGACGGCCCCGGGGTCGACGGCGCGCAGGGAGGTGATCCGATCGCCGTCCCTGAATTCGACCGTTTCCAGACCGGCCGAATCGATCTCGGGAATTCCGGCGACATCCACACGCCGACTCCCCACCGTCACTTGGTGATTCCGCGGGAATACCCGTTCGTGATCACTTCCGCCGAGAGGCGGTCGCAGAGCCAGCCGAATGGTCTGCGGGTTCTCCGGCAGGGTGTGCATCACCACGTACCACCGGTTCGCCGTCACGTCCTCTTCCGACAGCGCGAGAAGATCACCGGGTATCACTTCGGCGACGGTGACGGGGTGGGGCTGTACGGGGACGTCGGAGGAATCGCGCATGGGAGGGATCCTTCTGTGCCGATTGAATGGGAAATATCCCGCCCAACTGTCAGCGACAAAGAACCCCTTGGCTAGACGCGTCCGCCGCTGATGTGCGCAATGTCACCCCATCGCGGGCAGCGTTCTTCCCGCCTGGTATTCGCGAGGATGCGGCGTCGGCCCGCCAACCGGCCCCGGGAGTCAGGGGTTTCGGACAGGGGACGGACGACCGGTCGCCGGACCGGAGAAACGGATCACGCCTGGTGGCCTGGTCTTGGCCATGTACCCGCCACGCGGTACCGTCGGTGCGATATCGACGACGGCAGAACGGAAGCCGGTGGGAACCCGGCACGGTCGCGCCACTGTGTGCCACCCCTTATGCGAGAGGGGGGCAAGTCAGACCCGTAGCCGTCGTCCAGTGCACCACCGAGATGGGACGCGAACTCCCGAGGAGGCCCTGCCATGGCGCAGCATGTCGCCCAGCCGACGCCCACCACCCCCGCCATCCCGGCGAAACTGCCGCTCAAGGACATCGCTCCCTGGGCGGTCTTCTTCGGCATCCTGATGCTGGTCCTGCTGTACTTCGTCGGCGCCGAACAGGGCGCCACCTCCGTCGTCTCCGGCGGGGAAGTCCACGAGTGGGTGCACGACGCACGCCACCTTCTCGGCTTCCCCTGCCACTGACGAAGGACTCGGCGCAGCTCATGAACTCCGCAACGGTAAGAAATCTCCTCGTGCGGGGCATGCTCGCCGGCCTCGGTGCCGGCGTGCTCGCCCTGATCGTCGCCTACTTCCTCGGTGAGCCGAGCGTCGACAGCGCGATCAGCTTCGAGGAGTCCCGCGCCGCGGGCCACGAGCACGAGGTCGAACTCGTCTCCCGCAGCCTGCAGTCCACCGCGGGCCTGGCCACCGGCGTCCTGGTCTACGGTGTCGCCTTCGGCGGCATCGCCGCCCTCGCCTTCTGCTTCGCGCTCGGCCGCGTGGGCCGCTTCAGCCCGCGCGCCACCGCGCTGCTGCTGTCCGGCTGCGCCCTGCTCGCGGTCTACGTCGTGCCGTTCCTGAAGTACCCGGCCAACCCGCCGGCGGTCGGCGACCACGACACCATCGCCAAGCGCACCACCCTGTACTTCCTGATGATGGTGCTAGGCGTACTGCTGGCGATCGCCGCGACCATCCTGGGCAAGCGGCTCGCGCCGAGACTGGGCACCTGGTACGCCACCGTCGCCGCGGTGGCCGCCTTCGCCCTCGCGATCGGGCTGGCGTACGCGTTCCTGCCCGTCATCAACGAGGTCCCCGCCGATTTCCCGGCCGCCGTGCTGTGGCGGTTCCGCGTCTCCGCGCTGGCCATCCAGATCACCCTGTGGGGCGGATTCGGCCTCGCCTTCGGCGAGTTGGCCGAACGGCTGCTGAACCCCGGCCCCGCGAAGGTCGCAACGGCCCGGCCGGTCGCCGCCCCCAACTGACCCGTCCCGCGACACCGGTGAGGGCCCACGGAACCGTCCGGGGGCCCTCTCGCGTTTTCCGGTGAGGACCCATCAAGTGCGCGGCGAGCGGGGAGGAACGGCTTCCGGCGGATGTCGGACCCGAGGGAACCGGGAGTCTCCGGCCGCTGCCCGGCCCTCGCGGCTCAGACGTCCGCGCCGGCCTCCGGTTCGTCCAGCAACCGTCCCAGCCGCAGGTTCCAGCGCCCGGCCCGGCCGCTGAGCTCCGTCGCCGTCAGCGGAGGCACGTCCAGCCGCCAGAACGCCTCGGCGGGCAGGCCCAGGGCGTGGACGACGGCCGCCCGTACGATCTCCGGCTCGACCACCGCGAGCGTGCGGCCGTCGGTGTCCGCCACGCTGTCCAGCCAGCTCCCGACCCGGGCGCACAGATCCTCGACCGACTCCCCGCCGTGGGGTGCCGAGGCGGTGTCGGCGAGCCAGCGGGCCACCGCCTCCGGCTCGGCGGCGCCGACCTCGTCCAGCGTGCGGCCCCGCCAGCGGCCCGCGTCCCATGCCGCGGGCCCCGGAGCGTCCTCGGCACGGAGACCGAGTGCCGTCGCCGTCTCGCGGCACCGCACACTGGGCGTGGCGACGACCCGGACAGCGCGGGGGAGCGATCCGGCCGCCGCGTGTGCCCGGGCCGCTCCCGCGTCGTCGATCGAGTCGCCGTCGTCGAAGCGGGCCTGCCGCAACGCCCGGCTCGTGGCGGGCGAGATGAAGATGACACGGCTGGTCACGGGAAGGCTCCTCCTGCTGGTGTCACGGGTTCGGGTCTCCACCGGGTACGGCATCCGCGTACGGCATCCGCGTACGGCGGCCGGGTCGCCGGCCGTCAGCCGACCGGGGGGACGGGCGTGAACCTAACACCCACCGAGCTCGTCGATTTCGCAGGTCCGCAGCTCCAGGCCGTACAGATTCGGCGAGTTGGGGCGACGCCCCCCGGCGTACGCACTCACGCCCGCCGGGGAAACACAGGGCCCCCGGCCGGTCCTGCGGCCCAACAACCCCGCCCCGAAACTCCGTTGGAGCAGCAGAGACCGGGGCGGGCACCGGCCCCGTCCACGGCGGGGGCCCGCGGGATCCGGGTCACACGGTCGTGCAGCCGGCCCGCAGGAAGCCGACGACCGCCGAGCCCGCGGCACGGTGCCAGGTCGGTACGCGGCGGAGCATGGCGTGGTCGCCGCCCGGGATCACTACGACGTCGGCGCGGGCGCCCGCCTCGCGGGCCCGGTGGACGAACGACACGGACGCGTGCGGGTCGGTGACGCGGTCGCGGTCTCCGTGCAGGACCAGGACGTCCTTGTCCCGGAGGTGGGCCACCGGTTCGCCGTCCGGAATCCAGGGCGCGAGCGCCAGTACGGCACGGACCTGCGGCTCGGCCGCGGCACGCAGGGCCGCGCGACCGCCCATCGAGTGGCCCACCAGGACGACCGGGACGTCTCCGGCGAGCCGCGCGAGTTCCCTCAGCGCCTGCCGGGCGTCCCGCAGGGGGTCGGCCGCGCCGCCGTTCCAGCCGCGCAGCCGGTAGCGCACCTCTCCCAGCAGGACGGAGTCCTCCGGCACCGCCGCGGCGACCGCCCCCACGAAGGGCCGCATCCGCAGAGCCGCCAGGTGCCAAGGCCGCGACGGCGTCAGGCCGTCCGCCCTGCCGCCGTGCAGGAACAGGACGGCGGCCCGGGCCCGGCGCGGGACCCGGCGAGGCACCAGCGCGCCCGCCGCCTCGGGGGCGAAATGCTGCTCGTGCCCTGCCATGCGTGCTCCTCGCGTACCGTCGGGTCGTAGTCACCGAGAACATCAGCCGTTCTCCGATGATTCGTTGCCGGACGCCCGGTGGCTTGGTCGCCCGGCGGAGGGCATTGCCGTCCGCTCTCCGCCATCCTTCCCGTGCCATCCGGCTCCACCTGCGTTTTTATCGGTGCGAGGACCAATCCGTGGCCCTCTCAGGATCGGATTACGTCCGGAGATGTCCCAACCACGGAGGACCCCCGTGAAAGAAGCCGTGCACATCGGCAGAAACCCCTCGAGCGAACCGGATCTTCAGGAGTTGGTCGGTCAGGTCGCCCTGGGTGAGGAAGGCGCGTTCGCGTCGGTCTACGACGCCGTGGTCAATCCGGTCCTCGGCGTCGTCCGCGCCGTCCTGCGCGACCAGGCGCAGTCGGAGGAGGTGGCCCAGGAGGTCCTGGTGGAGGTGTGGCGTACCGCTCCCCGGTACCGCCCCGACCGCGGCACCGCCATCAACTGGATCCTCACCCTGGCCCACCGCCGCGCGGTCGACCGGGTGCGCTCGGTGGAGGCCGCGGCGGCCCGGGACCACAAGGCGGCCCTCCTGGAGCACACCCCCGAGTACGACGAGGTGAGCGAACAGGTGGAGGCGCGGCTGGAGCGGGAGCAGGTACGCCGCTGCATGCGCACCCTCACCGACATCCAGCGTCAGGCCGTCCAGCTCGCCTACTACCGCGGGCTCACCTACCGACAAGTGGCGGAGGCACTGGCGCTTCCGCTGGGCACCGTCAAGACGCGCCTGCGCGACGGGCTCATCCGGATGCGCGACTGCCTGGGGGTGACCGCGTGATCACCGTCGATCTGCACCAGCTGACCGGTGCCTACGCCCTGCACGCCCTGTCCGACGAGGAACGCGAGGCCTTCGAGCGGCACCTCCCGGGCTGCGAATCCTGCGCGCAAGAGACCGCCGAACTCTCCGCCACCGCCGCCCGCCTCGGTCTCGCCGTCTCCGTGACGCCCCGCCCGGCGCTGCGGGAACAGGTGCTGCACCGGATCGCCGGCGTCCGGCAGGAGACACCCGGTGGCCCGACCGTCACCCGCTCCGGCCGCGCGGCGCTGCGGGCCCGCCCGCTGTCGCGCTGGGCGCTGGCCGCCTGTCTCGCGGCGGCGGCCGCGCTCGGCGGCACCGCGGTCTGGCAGCACCAGCGCGCCGAGGACGCCATCGAGCAGGCCGACCGCGCCGAACAGGGCACCGACCAGATCGCCGCCGTGCTCACCGCGCCCGACGCCAGGACCAAGGTCGCCGAACTGGCGGACGGCACCAGCGGCACCGTCGTGGTCTCCGACAGCCGGGACAGGGCGGTGTTCGCCGTCTCCGGGATGGCGGCGCCGCCCAGTGGAAAGGTCTACCAGCTGTGGTTCGACGACGGCGGAACCATGCGCTCCGCCGGTCTGATGAACCCCGGCCGCAGCGACCAGACCGTCCTGCTGAAGGGCGCTGTCGACGGTGCGTCGGGCATGGGCATCACCGTGGAACCGGCGGGCGGCTCGGACCGGCCCACATCCGCTCCGCTCGCCCTGATGGAGTTCCCCGCCTGAGGGAGCGGGGTCCCGCCGGACCCGGACACTGTGGGTGAGTGTCCGGGTCCGGCGGGACCCGGGTCGTCAGCGCGGCGGCAGCGGGAAGAAACCGCTGGTCCGCGCCACGTACTCGGCATAACCGGGACGCTCCGCCATGTGCCGTTCAAGGAGCGGCTTCCCACTGCCCCTGATCAGCAGCAGGCTCATCACCACCGGCGACACGGCCACCGCCGCCGCCGCTCCGAGGGAGTCGCAGGCGATCAGGAACAGTCCCCACCAGACACAGAAGTCACCGAAGTAGTTCGGGTGGCGCGTGTAGCGCCACAGCCCGCGGTCCATGACCTGTCCCCGGTTGGCCGGATCCCTCTTGAAGCGGGCGAGCTGGGCGTCCCCCACCGCCTCGAAGAACATTCCGAGCGCCCACAGGGCCGTACCGGCCACGGCGAGGCCCGAGAGAGGGCCGGCGATGTACTGGGCCGCCTGGACGGGCAGCGACACCAGCCACACCAGGGCGCCCTGGAGCAGATACACCATGCGGAGCGCGTACAGGTTCCGGTTCCCGGAGGCCTTGGCCAGCATCTTCTCGTAGCGCGGGTCCTCGCCGTGGCCGCGCCCGCGCCGGGCGATGTGCAGGGCCAGCCGCAGCCCCCACACGGCCGTCAGCACGGTGACCAGGTACCGCCTGCCCGCGTCGCCGGAATCGGCGGAGACCGCACAGGTCACCACCGCGACCGCGGTGAACCCGACACCCCAGGCGACGTCGACGACCCGGTGCACGCCCTTGCGCACGGCGATCACGAACGTCACCAGCATGACGCCGAAAGCGGCCGCCGCCGCCCACGCCAGGTTCACCGCGAAGGCGCCCCACTCGAATCCGTTCACGGCCGGTCAACTCCCTCGTACCAGTCCTCCGGCGTCGCCGGCATGCCGCTCTCCCCGTCCGGCGTCGGCCGGACGCTCAGAATCTGGTCCACACCCATGCGCCGCTCCTCGAACGCCAGGGCCCCGCCGACCAGGTACAGCCGCCACACGCGGGCCGTCTCCGCACCGACCAGCGCCACGACCTCGTCCCAGCGTTCCTCCAGGGTGCGGTGCCAGGCGCCGACCGTACGCACGTAGTGCTCGCGCAGCGACTCCACGGACCGCACCTCCAGGCCCGCCTCCTCCAGGAAGCCGACCGTCTCGCCGAGTGGCCGCATGTGCATGTCGGGCGCGATGAACGCCTCGATGAACGCCCCGCCGCCGGGCGCCTTCGCCCCGCGCGACATCTGCTGGACGAGCACCCGGCCCCGCGGACGGACCATCCGGTGCAGGGACGCGGCGAACGCCGGGTATTCGGCGTCCCCGACGTGCTCGCCCATCTCGATGGTGGAGACGGCGTCGTAGCCACCGCCCGCGATGTCCCGGTAGTCCTGGCACACCACCTCCACCCGGTTCTCCAGCCCCCGCTCGCCGACCTGTTCACGGACGTACGCCGCCTGCTCGCGGGCCAGTGTGACCGCGGTGACCCGCACGTCGTACCGCTCCGCCGCGTACAGGGTGAGGGAGCCCCAGCCGCAGCCGATGTCCAGCAGCCGGGCGCCGGGGACCAGGCCGAGCTTGCGGCAGATCAGCTCCAGCTTGGCGCGCTGGGAGTCGGCCGGGGTGAAGTCCGGCTTGTCGCTCGTCCAGTAGCCGCAGGAGTAGGCCATGGTCTCGTCGAGGAGCAGTCGGTAGAAGGCGTTGGACAGGTCGTAGTGATGGCTGATGGCGGCCCGGTCCCGGGCCTTGCTGTGCAGGCCGCCACGCAGCCGCGCCTGGGAGGCGGGCGCCGCCGGACGCGGCCCCGCGGCGCCGAACCGCACCGCCGTGCCGAGCGCGCGGGCCTTGTCGGCGAACGCGAGCCGCGGAGTGTCCGACCGCTGCTCCCGCGCCGCGGACCACAGCACGCGCAGCCCCTCGCCGAGGTCGCCGTCCACGTCGAGCTCGCCCGTGACGTACGCCTGCGCCAGGCCCAGTTCACCTGGCTCCCACAGCAGGCGCCGCAGGGCGCGCCGGGACCGTACGACGACCACCGGGCCCTCGTTCGGCCCCGCCTCACTGCCGTCCCAGGCTCGCAGCCGGACCGGCAGGGGACCGCCGAGCGCGGTCTCGACGAGCGCGGCGAGCCGGTGGGCGGCGGCCGGCCCGGTACGGGGCGGGGTGGTGCGGGTGGTGGTCATGGGGAGGGGTTCTCCTTGGTCAACAGGTACTGCTGTACGTCGAGATAGCCGGAGCGGAACCCGGCCTCGGAGTAGGCGAGGTAGAAGCTCCACATACGCCGGAACGTGTCGTCGAAGCCCAGCGCGGCCACCTCGTCCGCGCGCTCCGTGAAGCGTTCGCGCCACAGCCGCAGGGTCTCGGCGTAGTGCGCGCCGAAGCGGTCCCGCCGGGTGACCGTCAGTGCGGTGTGCTCGCGCACGGTCTGATCCACGGCCTCGACGGAGGGCAGCAGACCGCCGGGGAAGATGTACTTCTGGATCCAGGTGAAGGTGTTGCCGGTGGCCAGCATCCGGTCGTGCGGCATGGTGATGGCCTGAAGGACGGCCCGGCCGCCGGGGGCCAGCCGCTTGTCGAGGGTGCGGAAGTAGACGGGCCAGAACTCCGCGCCGACCGCCTCGATCATCTCCACGCTCACGATCGCGTCGTACGTACCCCGCGCCTCGCGGTAGTCGCACAGGTCGATGCGGACCCGGTCGCTGAGACCGGCCTCCTCGACGCGCAGGCGGGCCAGGTCGCGCTGTTCGGCGGAGAGGGTGAGGGAGGTGACGCGGGCACCGCGCGCGGCGGCCCGGATCGCGAGTTCACCCCAACCGGTGCCGATCTCCAACACCCTTGTCCCCTCCCGGACTTCGGCGAGGTCGAGCAGCCGGTCGATCTTGCGGTGCTGGGCGGCGGCGAGCAGGTCCCAGGTGGCGGGGAAGCCGCGGAAGAGCGCCGCCGAATAGCTCAGGGTGTCGTCGAGGAAGAGGGCGAAGAGGTCGTTGGACAGGTCGTAGTGGCTGCTGATGTTGTCGCGGGCGCCGTCGGGGGTGTTGCGCTGGGCCCGCGGCCTGCGCAGCGCCCACAGCCCGCGCAGCCGCTGGAGCGGGGCGGGGATCAGCCGTGCCGCGTTCCCGGCGAGCACCGTGAGGACGGCGACCGGATCGGGGGCGTCCCATTCGCCGGCCATGTAGGACTCGCCGAAGCCGACCAGACCCTGGGCGCCGATACGGCCGTAGAACGCCTTCGGGTCGTGGATGTCCAGTACCGGTCCGCCCCTGCCCGTCCAGGTGCCGTCGGCGAACCGTACGCGCAGGGGCAGTTGCTCCAGGGCGCGGCCCACGACGGCCGTGGTGACGGCGATCCGCGCGCGGGAGGCCCTCGGCGGCGCGGCCACGTCGGGCCAGCGGGCCGCGTCGACGGCCGCGGTCGCGGCGTGCGCCGCCCGTGGGGTGGCGGATCGGGGTTCGGCTGTTCTCATGTCGCGTTCTCCGGGGTGGAATGGTCCGGGTGGGGCTGGACGGGCAGTCCCCGCAGGTACAGGCGGATGCCGTGGATCCGGATGGCCACGGACACGGCGAGGGTCGACAGGGGGTGGCGCACGGCCAGCCGCGCCAGCGCACCCGCGGTGACGGGGCGCCGCGTGCCGCGGACGGTCGCGGTGAAGGGCCTGCCGTTCTCGCGTTCGAGGTGCACGGTGAGGTCGAGGCGCTCGCCGGGCGCGGGCAGGCGCATGCGGTAGCGGCCGTCGACGGGGAAGAACGGCGAGACGTAGAACGCCTTGTCGGCGTGCGCGGTCCCCGACGCGTCCGGGCGGAGCAGGTAGCAGTGCCGCTCGCCGTAGGTGTTGTGGACCTCGGCGACGACATGGCGCGCGATGCCGTCGCGGTCGAAGCACCAGTAGACGCTGAGCGGGTTGAACACGTACCCGAGGACGCGCGCGTGGGCGAGCATCATCACGGAGCCGCCGTCGAGACGCACGTCGTGGTCGGCCAGGAAGGCGTCCAGCCCCGCCCGGATGGACGGCTGGTCGCCGTCGAAGTGGTCGCGCGCGTCGAAACGCGCCAACGTCCGCAGCGGACGGGGGTGTTCGGGCAGGTCGTCGGGGTCGACGAGCCACATGTACGTACGGTGGCGCAACGCGTGCCGGACGGGCGCGGTGCGTACGTGGGCGATCGCGCAGTCGTACAGGGCGGGTGCCGCGGTCACCAGCGCACTCCCAGGGCGGCCGCCGCCTCCACACCGGAACGGCAGCCGTCCTCGTGGAAGCCCCAGCCGTGGTAAGCGCCCGCGAACGCCGTGACGGGCGTGCGGAGTTCGGGCAGCCTGCGCTGGGCGGCGACCGACTCCGGTGTGTAGACCGGGTGTTCGTACACCATCCGCGCGAGCACCCGCTCCGGATCGACCCGGTCCTCGCCGCCCAGCGTGACGACGTACGTCTCGGGGGAGTCGAGGCGATGGAGCCGGCTCATGTCGTAGCTGACCCGCACCTGGTCGGAGGCCGCCGCGCACGACGGCATCAGGTGGTTCCACGAGGCGCGCGCCCCGCGGGCGCGCGGCAGCAGCCGGGTGTCGGTGTGCAGGAGCGTGGTGTTGCGCGAGTAGCGGAACGCGCCGAGCAGCTCCTTCTCCTGCCGCGTGGCGTCGGCCAGCAGACTCAGGGCCTGGTCGGGGTGGGTGGCGATGACGACGGAGTCGTAGGAGTCGGTGGTCCCGTCCTGTGCGGTGATGTCGACGCCGTCCGGGTGCCGCAGCACGCTGCGCACCGGGGTGGACAGCCGCACCGAGTCCAGCCGCCCGGCCACCTGGTCCACGTACTCGCGCGAACCGCCGGTGACCGTGCGCCAGGTCGGCGATCCGCCCACGGCGAGCATTCCGTGGTGGTCCATGAAGCGGAACAGGTAGGCGGCGGGGTAGCGCTGGGCGGTGACGGCGTCGCAGGACCACACGGCCGAGACGAGCGGGGTCATGAAGTGGGTGCGGAAATAAGGGGAGAAGCCCTCGCGGAACAGGAACTCGCCCAGCGTGACGGTGCTCGCGCCCTCCCGGGCGAGCAGCCGCCGGGCCGCACGGTGAAAGGCGGGCACCTCCGCGAGCATCCGCAGATAGACCCCGCGCAGCGCGTTGCGCGGCTGCGCGAACAGTCCGGCGAAGCCGCGGGCGCCCGCGTACTCGAGACCGCACCCCTCGCACCGCACCGACATGCTCATCTCCGACTCCTGCGTGGCGACGCCGAGTTCGTCGAAGAGCCGCAGCAGGTTCGGATAGGTACGCCGGTTGTGCACGATGAAGCCCGAGTCGACCCGGCGGGTCCGGCCGTCCGACGACGTGAGGTCGTGGGTGTGGGCGTGTCCGCCGAGCCGCTCGTCGGCCTCGTAGAGGGTGACGTGGTGCGCGCGGCCGAGCACGTACGCCGCGGTCAGTCCCGCCACCCCGCTGCCCACGACGGCCGTACGCCGCCCGCGGTGACCGCCGGCCGCCGGCTCGCCCCGCTCCGGTGACGCACTCCGTGGCGCGCGTGACATCGCTGCTCCTCCCAGTCGCCCGCGAACGCGGACCTCACCGGTAATCCGGAACTGGTGGGGGAGCGGATTGGCCGAGGAGGGATCTTCCTGCCGGTGGGGGTGCGGGGTCCGTGTGGTCCTCTGCGGTGGCGGTGGCGGTGGCGGCGGTGGCGGCGCTGGCTGGGGCGACGGCGCGTCTGTGGCGTCCGCGGCGTTGTCGGCCGCGGCGCCCTCGTCGGGCCGGGCTCCGGGCGGCGGCCTCAATTCGGGTAATCCGTTGCGCGGACCGGTGCGGATTGGTCCGAGAAAAAACTTCATCAGACCGGGTGATCGACCAATCCGCCGACCGTTCTGAATCGGATTCCCCACGTGACCGACGACAAGAAGGAATGGCGAAATCCGCGGAGCTGGACGCGACCGGCGCTCGGCGCTTTCAGTGGTGTTCTGGCGGGATTCGCCGCGCTCGCTGTCGCGGAACTCGTATCGGCTTGGGTGCGTCCGCAGGCAGGTCCTGTCGTCGCCGTCGGAGGCGCGGCGATCGACCGCACCCCCGCCGCGATGAAGGACTGGGCGATCCGGAATTTCGGCACCAACGACAAACTCGTCCTGCAACTCGGAATTCTCGCCGTATTGGCCCTGTTCGCCCTCTCCCTGGGAATTGTCGCCCTGCGATATCGGCGTACCGGCGCTGCCGGTGTCCTGATTTTCGGCGTCGTGGGGGCGGCAGCGGCGATCAGCCGGCCGGACTCGACGGGCCTCACCGACGCACTGCCTTCCGTGGTGGGCGCCGTGGTCGGGGCGGCGACCCTGTTCTTCCTGGTCGGTCCGCTGCGGGGTCGGGAACCGGTGCGGGGCCTGACGGGCGGCCCGGACGGCAGCCCGGTGGACGGAGATTCGCCTTCCGGCCCCGTATGGGACCGGCGTGGGTTCGTGATCGCGGCGAGTGCGGCCGCTGTCGCGTCCGCGGGCGCCGGGGTGCTGGGCCGTGCCCTGAACGGCTCCAGCGGCCGGGACGCGGTCGCCTCACGCCAGGACGTGGTCCTGCCGGTGCCGTCGTCCCGCGCGCCGGACGTGCCCAAGGGCGCGCAACTGCGGATCCCCGGGGTCAGTGCCTTCACCACCCCGAACAAGGACTTCTACCGCGTGGACACCGCGCTGGTGGTGCCGAAGGTCGACGCGACCGACTGGCGGCTGCGCATCCACGGCCGGGGCGTCACCCGCCCGCTCACGCTCTCCTTCGACGACCTCCTGCGGCGTGACCTGATCGAACGGGACATCACCCTCACCTGTGTGTCGAACGAGGTCGGCGGCCCGTACGTGGGCAACGCCCGCTGGATCGGCGTACGACTGGCGGACGTGCTGGCCGAGTGCGGGGTGAGGCCGCCGTCACGGGGAGGTCCGGCAGACCAGCTGGTGGCCCGCTCGGTGGACGGCATGACCATCGGCAGCCCGGTGGAGGACGTGATGGACGGCCGCGACGCCCTGCTCGCCGTGGGGATGAACGGTCAACCCCTGCCCTTCGACCACGGTTTCCCCGTCCGCATGGTGGTGCCCGGCCTCTACGGCTATGTCTCCGCCTGCAAATGGATCAAGGACATCGAGCTCACCACGTTCGACGCCTACGACCCCTACTGGGTGAAACGCGACTGGGCCCGCGAGGCGCCGATCAAGACCCAGTCCCGCATCGACACCCCCAAGCCCTTCGCCCGCCCCGGCACCGGAACCGTCATGGTCGCCGGCGTCGCCTGGGCGCAGCACCGCGGCATCGACAAGGTCGAGATCCGCGTCGACGACGGCCCCTGGCTGGAGGCCCGGCTCGCCGCCGAGGACTCCCGCGACACCTGGCGCCAGTGGTCCTACCCCTGGCAGTCCACCAAGGGCGGCCACACCCTCACCGTCCGCGCCACCGACCGCACGGGCGCGGTGCAGACCGAGAAGCGGGCCCGCACCATCCCCGACGGTGCGAGCGGCTGGCACTCGGTGGTCGTGACCGTGGACTGACACCCCAAGCCACCTCTCCCACCCCCATATGAGCGCGGCTCCGGCCGCATCAATCCATCAGGAGAAACACCATGAACACTCGTATCCGTCGCGTCGCCATGACTGTGGCCGCCGCCGCCGTGCTGCCGCTGGCCCTGAGCGCCTGCTCCGACGACAGCAGCGACACCGCGGCGTCGGACTCCTCCAGCGAGGCGTCGGCGTCGGCCCCGGCGTCCGACGACAGCATGTCCGGGAGCACCGCCGAGTCGGACGCGCCGTTCGGTTCGGCGTGTGCGTCGGTGCCCGCGGACGGCGCCGGCTCCTTCGACGGCATGGCCAAGGACCCGGTGGCCACCGCCGCCTCGAACAACCCGGCCCTCTCCACGCTGGTGACCGCGGTCAAGAAGGCGGGCCTGGTCGACACCCTCAACAACGCCCAGAACATCACGGTGTTCGCGCCCACCAACGACGCCTTCGCCAAGATCCCGAAGGCCACCCTGGACAAGGTCCTCGCCGACAAGGCCCAGCTGACCAAGATCCTCACCTACCACGTCGTCGGCCAGAAGCTGGCCCCGACGGACCTGGACAACGGCTCCTACGACACCCTCGAGAAGTCCAAGCTCACCACCTCCGGCTCGGACGAGTCCTACATGGTCAACGACTCCGCCAACGTGGTCTGCGGCAACGTGAAGACCGCCAACGCGAACGTCTACATCATCGACACGGTCCTGATGCCGACCAGCTGACGGCAGTCGGCGTGCACCGGCCGCCCGGGACAGGGATACGGCGGCGTCCGGCGTCCGGTTCTCGACCGACTGCGACGGGGGGAGGGGGTGGCTGGGGTTGTTTCCCCGGCCATCCCCTCTTTGTCGTCCGGTCTTTGTCGTCCGGGAGCCTCTGGCGGGGCCGGACAGCCTCGCGTTCACGGCGCGGGCTGGTTGGTTCCGCTCGCGTTGTTCGCCGAAGCCGCCTGATCAGCGGGGGGCGGCTGTTGTGCCGGTAGCTGTCCCTGCGCCCCAGGATCGGCGACTGTCCTCTTGGTGAAGCCGTCCATCACCTGGCCGGCGAGGTTCTTCTTCAGCACGAAGATGGAACTGATGGAGGTCACTGGGACGCCACATACGGCAACACACCACCCCGGGTGCCCTTTGAGGGCCAGCTGGTAGCCGAGCCAGACGAAGGAAAGCACCAGGACTCCGGATACGACGATGCCCAATGCCGTGTTCAGGTTGCTCAGCACGGCATTCCAACGTTGAGTTCGAGCCGCGTAGTTGATTGCCTTGAGTGCGCGTTTCAGGTCCTTCGACTTGACATTCTCAAGACGCCTCGCAAGTTCCACAAGGCGCTCTACGTCTACCTTGTCGTCGCCGGGTTCGGCGGCTTGGGACATTAACGTGCCTCACTCACATCCGACGCCAGCCGCCGGAGAGCCTGAGCGACTACGTGGTTCTGGCCGGCTGTCCTCATCAGGCGATCGACCGAGATGCTACGACTGTGGACCGTCGGAGAGCCGGAGTCCTGCGACTGCACGGCATCGGTGTATTCCGTCATGATCTCGACCAGAATCGCACTGGCCAATTCCGGATCATCTCTGCTGCGCCGTAAGAGCTGCTGATCCTCCAGATCGGAAATCCTGGCGTGGGCCATGCAGCGCAGGGCGGCCCGCATGGCCTCGCGTCTCCGTGTCAGAGTCCAACGCAGCGCAATGAAGAATGCGCTGATAGCGAGCGTGGCACTGGCCGAAAGTGTGCCGATGACGAGCAGCGGCCATGAACTGTTCACGGCGATGGCCACCGTACAGAAGGCGAATGTCGAGACGGTCGAGACGAAGCTCACCGTCACAGCGGCGAGGCGCAGCTTCGAAAGTCCCTGATATTCGACGTCCGCCCCCATCCGCCGGACTCTCGCTCTTGTCTCCGAGTCGAGGAGTGCGGGTTCCGGCAGGGCTTCGAGCAGGGCTTCGACACCTTCGTCGAATGATCTAGGGCGCTGTGAGCAGGCGTTGGGACGCGCAGCGAGAACCTGACCTGTTGGATCAAGCACGCTGCGCATGCCTGCAGTGAAGTCGTTTGCCCCCATGGCACCCCCCGACTGTGCGCGATTAGCCTACCCAAAGTAGCAGGTCCCTAACACTTTGTTACTGGCGTCGCTCGAATCAACGTAGCGCGGCCGCACCCGGTTGCGCCTGCTGTGACGAAAAAATCCGACGTTACGCAAGAAGCGATTATTCGTACGAATGACATTCGAACGATCGGCTTCCCAATCGCCGGAGGATTCGCAAAGCATCGAGACAGGGCCGGGGCCGGGAGTCGCACCCGGCGGAAGGTCAGGAACTCCCACCGCGCATGGCCTCCGCGTCCCACCGCCCCACTTCTTTGATCGAGAACCCACCCACCAGGACCGCAACTCCCCCGTCAGCTCAACTGGCAGGATGCCGCGGCAAGTTAGGCCCCTCCCGTGGCGGGTGGTTCGGACGCGCGACGGAGAGGGGGTCGCCGAGCGCACCCGGATCTACTGGCCAGGCGTGAAGCGAGCCCGCCACAGGTCGCGGAGCAACGCGATCTCGGCCATGTGGTGGATGAATTCGAGGTTGGCCCCCGACAGCACGGCGATGTAGGGGTCGTCGGGGTCGGAACCGTACGGGTACTGAGAGAAGCCGACCATGTCGAGTTGTTCGTCGGTGACGGCGGCGACGCTGTCGCGCCAGCGGTCGATCAGTGCCCAGAACCGTTCGAGCGCCAAGGTGGCGGAGGGGGTGAAGTCGACGATCAGCTTCGGCTCCTGCCGACGTTCGCCGAAGGTCCACTCCCATCCGCCCGCGAAGTGGAAGTGCAGGTGCGCCAGTCGCCATGCGATGGTCGTGACCGGTGTTCGGTCAGGCTCCGGCTCACCGGTGTGGGCGAGGACCTGCTCGACCCGCTCGACACTCACGCTCCAGTCGTCGGCGATCTTGGCGACGCTCATGCCGCCGGCGGCCTGCCGGGCGACTTCCGCGTACTCGTTCGCCGGAATGTCCGCGGCGCCCAGGTCGAGCACCCACTCGCCCGGCCCGAACGCCCTCGGCGTCGCCGCCTCGCCCCGGCGCCGGATCGACCAGCAACCGGGCACCGGTTCCCACAGGTACTCATCATCGCTGAGCCCTCTCAGCCGTACCTCGGCCATCTCCCTGGCGCGGTCGAACTGCTCGAGCAGCAGCCCGAAACGGTCGGTCCGCGCACCCTCAGTGTCCATCCGTGGTCCCCTTCGCGGTCGCGTTTCGTACCTAGCTGCGCTCGGGGAAGCTAGCGGCTCCCCTCGCGGGGCGCGACCGATTTACTCCTCCTCTCCCATGGAGCGGTGCGGGCTTGGGCGAGCACGGGCAAAAATCCAAAGGCGCAGCGGGTTCTGACGACCTGAGTTCAAGTCACACGGAACGGTTGTGGCGCGACACCCGGCCCGTAGACCCTTCCGTATGGCGGCGACACCAGAACGATCAGCGGGCAAGATGGCCGCATGACAAAGCTGTCCGTACGGTCGGTCCGTCGTCCCTCTTCTGGTTCGGTGCTGTCGTTGTGGTCGCAGGACTCCGTGTTGTCGATCGGCTCGGTGGGTTCGGTGCTGTCCGTGGGGTCCGTCGGTTCGGCCCTGTCGGTCGGCTCGATCGGAAGCGCCCTGTCGGTGGCCTCGATCGGCTCCTCGCTGTCCTTGATCTCAACCGGGTCATGGCTGAGCACAGGTTCGTTGTTCTCCGCGCACTCCCGGTGGTCGGTGCTGTCCTGGCGCTCCTCCCACGGTTTCCTGGCCGCGGGAGCGGTAGGCGCAGCGGCCGGAAGCGTCTTGCTGTTGACTCACGCGAGGCGGGCGAGCAGGAGCTCGTAGCCGTCAGTCAAAGCGATCGACGACTTGCGGCCTCCCCGCTACTCGCCTGGCTCGTGCTTGCTGACGGACAGATGATCCCGATGGACGCCGACCGTGACGGCAACGTCGGTGATCCCCGCGCAACGTCTAACTTCGAAGGGATGCCCCACCCCGACGAAGTGCTCGGTAGCGCCGACTGAGCACCGGCACAGGTGGGGCCTTGCCGGGAGTGCCGGCCGATGCTTTGGGACGCGTTCTGTCAGACCGGCTGCTCACACACCCGGTCTGACAGAACGCACTGGGCTGGTGGGAGCGGGCCTGAAACAGCGGGCGGAAGGTGAGGTGCGCATCGTGCCGATACCGCCGCCGCTGGTACGGCCGCTCCGGGAGCACCTTAAGGAGTTCGGCACGGCGAAAGACGGCCGGCTCTTCGCCAGTGAGCGAGGCAACGTCGTAGCTGCGTCGTCGTACTCGCGGGTGTGGAAGCAGACGCGAGAACTGGCGCTCCTCCCGGAACAGGTCTCGTCCGTGCTCGCCATCCGGCCCTACGGCCTTCGGCACGCGGGCGTCTCACAGTGGCTCAACTCCGGAGTTCCGGCACCGGACGTGGCCGCTCGCGCGGGTCACTCGGTCGACGTGCTGCTCAAGATCTACGCGAACTGCATCGACGGCCAGGAGCAGGAGATGAACGACCGCATCTCGAAGGGCCTGGGGGAGGAGCGCGACACCGGAAAGTGAACCGGTCCGCAGGACCAGTGGACGTGAGCCCTGGAGAGATCCAGGGCTTTCGTCATGTCTGCACGGCGACGGGCTGACCTGCACATTTCGACCCTAGTCGAAATGATTGTCGCGAACTTGGCAGGGGCGGAAGCTGGCTTAGGCGCATGAAGTCCTCTTCACAAGAGGATGCCCGCGCTCAGGCTCCGGGCATCGACCACAATCGCATCAGGATTCCTAGGGGGAAACAGACATGGCACTGCGCAGAGCAGTATCGAATGTGCTGGCTGTGGGAGCGCTCGTCGCCGGATCGACGCTCGGGCTGAGCAGCGTGGCATCGGCCGCACCGGCCGGTGCGACCGACCTGAGCTGTCCCTACATGATGATCTGCGGCGAGGCGCCCTCCGGCGGAAGTTTCGCGTTCAAGGCGTGCAGGACGTTCGGGCTGACCAACATGGTCGGCATCGGGGAAGTCAACAACAACCAAACCCCGGGCACCAAAGCCAAGTTGTACGGCAGGAACATGGAACTCCTGTACACCTTGACCGCGCCGGAGTCGTTCTACATCACCTGGGACAACGTCTGGTATGTCAAGCCCTGCTGATCCCAGGGACGAGAGCATGACGGCGGGCCGCGCAGCGGACCCTGTGCGGCCCGCCGCCGTACCCACCACGGAAGGCTCCGCAGACTCCGCACACACCCGTGGCGACTCCGCCGTCGACGGGCCGTCGCCCGTCCGCAAGGTCATCGCCGTGATCACGCCGTCGAGGTACGGACACACTGCACTCCCAGCGCGTTCACGTCGCTACGAAACCCGAACGACTGGGTTCGGTTCGCTGTCAGACGGCTCGATTGGATGGCAGCGGACAGCTGTCCACGCCGGTCGAGCACTTCAGGTCCGCGCGCCGCCTTGTCGTCACCCAGAACCCGCGCATTTCGTCGGTGACCCGCGCGACGCTGGGCAGGCGCGAAAACGGCCGTTGACTTGCTGCGACGCCCTGCGAGATCAACACGCTATTACAACGTGATCACTGTCATGGAGACGCTTTCGGCTGCATCCGCCCGCACAAACGCCAAGACCCCGTCCTCAGCGAAAGCGCTGATGGCGGGGTCTCTGGGCACCTCATACAGGGTGCCCCCGGCAGGATTCGAACCTGCGCACACGGCTCCGGAGGCCGTTGCTCTATCCCCTGAGCTACGGGGGCGTGTCGCTTTGTGTGCGGCGACGGGTTGAACACTACCAGCTCTTTTGAGGGGGACCGGCATGGGTTTCGGTGGGGGCGGGACGGGCTGTTGTCGGGGGCGGGACGGGGTTCGGGTGGGGTGGAGGCGGGGCGTCCGCACGGGGTGGAAGTGGGGAAAACCCGGACGCGGCGGTGCGTGCGGACCTACTCTCGAGTTGTGCCAGGCGTGTCGGGCCGGGTGCTTGTTGTGGACGACAACAAGGTCATCCGGCAGCTGATCAGGGTCAACCTTGAGCTGGAGGGTCTCGAGGTCGTGACCGCGGCTGATGGTGTCGAATGTCTGGACGTGGTGCACCAGGTGCGGCCCGATGTCGTGACACTCGACGTGGTCATGCCTCGGCTGGACGGACTGCGCACCGCCGCTCGACTTCGGGCCGATCCGCGTACCCGGAACATTCCCCTTGCCATCGTCAGCGCCTGTACTCAGTACGAGGTCGAGAGCGGGCTTGACGTCGGCGTCGACGCGTTCCTCGCCAAGCCCTTCGAGCCCGCCGAACTCGTCCAGCTTGTAAGGCAGTTGATGGAGCGTCGGGGGAGCGGTAGTGGCCCTGGCAACATCCCCGGCATTGGCAGTGGCCCCGGTAGTGGCAGTGGGCTGGGTGAGGGCGGCGGCACCGGCGCGCCGTTCCAAGCCGTCTACGGCGCTGAGGAGGCCGAGCGGGCCGAGCGCGCCGAGCGGGCCGGCCGCACCGGTCACTGACCGGCAGTCGACGGCGGCCGAACAGTCGACGACATCCCCGTAGTCGACGACACCCCCCGTAGTCGACAGCGGCCACACAGCTGTCCGCCCCCCCATAGCCGAGCGCACCCGCAGTCAGCCAGCAGGCCAACGCCACCCCCGGAGCCGATTCACCGACAGTCACCCGACGCCGACGCCGACGCCGACGCCGACGCCGACGCCCGGGCCCTCAGCCGCGACGCCACCGAAGCACCACCCCCGCACCCCACTCCTCCGTACCCCACCCCCACCCCCACCCCCACCCCGTCCACATCCCGGACCCACCCCCAAACCGACTCGCGTACCCACCCCCCTCCTCCCCTAGGCTTGTCCCGTGACCCCCGTCGAGCTCTCCCGTACCGTGCTGCGCGCGGTGCGTCGTGCTGTGGAGGCGGGGGAGCTGGGCGTGGTGGTGCCGGGGCGGGCCGTGGTGACGGTGCCGGGGGCCGGGGGGTGTGGGGACTACGCCACGAACATCGCGTTGGAGTTGGCGCGGCCGGCCGGGCGGGCGTCCCGGCAGGTCGCCGAGATCCTTCGGCCGTACCTCCGCGGCGCGCCCGGTGTCGCTGACGTCGCGATCACCGGGCCCGGGTTCCTGAACATCAGCCTGGACCAGGCCGCCGTCACCCGGACGCTCGTGTCCGAGGTCCTGCGGCACGGCAGCCGGTACGGGCACGGTGACGCCCTCGCCGGGCAGGTCGTCGAGCTGCGCGTGCCGTACGACACCCGTGCCGAGGTCGTCGCCGACACGCTCGTACGGATCGTCGGTACCCAGGGCGGCCGCGCCGAGGTGCGGCACGCCGAGCCGGTCAACCTCCGTCCCGTACCCGCCCCCGAGGATCCCGCCCTCCTCGGTTCCGACGCCGCCCGCTGGGCCCTGCTCCACCCCGCGCCCCACGACCGTCCCCGTATCACCGCGGACCACCTCGTCCAGCGTGAGAGCAACCCGCTCTTCCGGATCCGGTATGCCCACGCCCGCACCCGGGCTCTCAGCCGCAACGCCGCCGCACTCGGCTACACGGGCGCCCCCGGGGATCTGCGGGACACAGCCGTCACGCAGAGCCTTCTCGCCGCCCTCGCCGATCACCCCCGCGTTCTCACCGCCGCCGCGACCCACCGCAGCCCCGACCGGCTCGCCCGGCATCTCGTCACCGTCGCCGATGCCTTCCTCGGTCATCAGCACACCGTGCTGCCGCTCGGCGACGAGAAACCCTCGGCCGCCCACCGTGCCCGGCTCGCGTTCGCCGAAGCAGCCGGAGCGGTGCTGGCAGGCGGCCTGTCCCTGCTCGGCATCAGTGCACCCGAACACCTCTGACACAGCAGAAAGCGCACAGACATGAGCCGTTCCGCACACCCCGCCGGGCCCCGTCACGCCGATGTTCTGACCGAGGGGCACTACACCGCCCCGCCCGCCGACCTCAACGCCCTGGACCCGAAGGTCTGGGCGCACACCGTCAGCCGTGACGAGGACGGCGTCGTCACCGTCGGCGGGATCGATGTGGCCACGCTGGCCGAGGAGTTCGGCACCCCGGCGTACTTCGTCGACGAGGCCGACTTCCGGGCGCGGGCGCGTGCCTGGCGTACCGCTTTCGGGCAGGACGCCGACGTCTTCTACGCGGGGAAGGCCTTCCTGTCCCGGGCCGTCGTGCGGTGGCTGCACGAGGAGGGGCTCAACCTCGATGTGTGCTCCGGCGGTGAGCTCACCACCGCGCTCTCCGCCGGTATGCCCGCCGACCGCATCGCCTTCCACGGCAACAACAAGTCCACGGCCGAGATCGAACAAGCCGTGTCCGAGGGCGTCGGACGCATCGTTCTCGACTCCTTCCAGGAGATCGTCAGGGTCGCCCACATCGCGCAGTCCCTCGGCAGGCGGCAGCGCGTGCAGATCCGGGTGACGGTGGGCGTGGAGGCGCACACCCACGAGTTCATCGCCACCGCGCACGAGGACCAGAAGTTCGGGATCCCGCTGGCCGGCGGTCAGGCCGCGGAGGCCGCCCGCCGTGCCCTCCAGCTCGACGGGCTCGAGCTCATCGGCATCCACAGCCACATCGGCTCGCAGATCTTCGACACCTCGGGGTTCGAGGTGGCCGCCCACCGGGTCATCGGGCTGCTCAAGCAGATCCGTGACGAGCACGGGGTCGAGCTGCCCGAGATCGACCTCGGCGGCGGCCTCGGCATCGCGTACACCAGTGAGGACGACCCGCGCGAGCCGCACGAGATCGCCAAGGCGCTGAACGAGATCGTCACCCGCGAGTGCGAGGCCGCCAAGCTGCGGACGCCCCGGATCTCCGTGGAGCCCGGGCGCGCCATCGTGGGCCCGACCGCCTTCACGCTCTACGAGGTCGGCACCATCAAGCCGCTCGACGGGCTCCGGACGTACGTCTCCGTGGACGGCGGCATGTCCGACAACATCCGGACCGCTCTGTACGACGCCGATTACAGCGTCGCCCTCGTCTCCCGCACGAGTACGGCCGAACCCATGCTGGTCCGCGTCGTCGGCAAGCACTGTGAGAGCGGCGACATCGTCGTGCGGGACGCGTTCCTGCCCGCCGACCTGGCGTCCGGCGACCTCATCGCCGTGCCCGCCACCGGCGCCTACTGCCGGTCCATGGCCAGCAACTACAACCACGCGCTCCGCCCGCCGGTCGTCGCCGTGCACGACGGCGAGGCCCGGGTGATCGTCCGCCGCGAGACGGAGGAGGATCTGCTCCGCCTCGACGTCGGCTGAGGGCGGAGGCTGAAGCCGATGGTGGAAGCCGAAGGTCGAGGGCCGGAGACGGAAGATCTTCCGTCTCCCACCCCGGTGAAAATGAAATACTCGTCTCACGATCCGGACGAGGGGCAGAAACCCCCGTCCGGTGAGTGAGACTGGTCCAACCGTGACGTAGAAGGAAACGAGGTCGGATGATGCGTACGCGTCCGCTGAAGGTGGCGCTGCTGGGCTGTGGGGTAGTCGGCTCAGAGGTGGCGCGCATCATGACGACGCACGCCGACGATC
Source organism: Streptomyces sp. NPDC050535 (assembly GCF_044457665.1). Lineage (NCBI taxonomy): Bacteria > Bacillati > Actinomycetota > Actinomycetes > Kitasatosporales > Streptomycetaceae > Streptomyces > Streptomyces sp. NPDC050535. The sequence continues at coordinate 99,780 of NZ_JBITHE010000007.1, read as the reverse complement.
TCGCCGCCAGGATCGGCGCCCCGGTGGAGCTGGCCGGAGTGGCCGTACGCCGCCCCGGCAAGGTCCGTGAGGGCATCGACCCCGCCCTCGTCACCACCGACGCGACGGCGCTGGTCAAGCGGGGCGACATTGACGTCGTCGTCGAGGTCATCGGCGGTATCGAGCCCGCTCGTACGCTCATCACCACCGCCTTCGAGCACGGCGCCTCCGTCGTCTCCGCGAACAAGGCGCTGCTCGCCCAGGACGGTGCCGCGCTGCACGCCGCCGCCCACGAGCAGGGCAGGGACCTCTACTACGAGGCCGCCGTCGCCGGTGCCATCCCGCTCATCCGGCCGCTGCGCGAGTCCCTCGCCGGCGACAAGATCAATCGCGTGATGGGCATCGTCAACGGCACCACCAACTTCATCCTCGACAAGATGGACACGACCGGGGCGGGCTACCAGGAAGCCCTCGACGAGGCCACCGCGCTCGGGTACGCCGAGGCCGACCCCACCGCCGACGTCGAGGGTTTCGACGCCGCCGCCAAGGCCGCGATCCTCGCCGGAATCGCCTTCCACACGCGCGTGCGCCTCGACGACGTGTACCGCGAGGGCATGTCCGAGGTCACCGCCTCCGACTTCGCCACGGCGCAGAAGATGGGCTGCACCATCAAGCTGCTCGCCATCTGCGAGCGGGCCGCGGACGGCGGCTCCGTCACCGCGCGCGTCCACCCCGCGATGATTCCGCTGAGCCATCCGCTCGCCTCCGTGCGCGGCGCGTACAACGCCGTCTTCGTCGAGGCGGACGCCGCCGGGCAGCTCATGTTCTACGGGCCCGGTGCCGGCGGCGCGCCGACCGCGTCCGCCGTGCTCGGCGACCTCGTGGCCGTGTGCCGCAACAGGCTGAACGGTTCGACGGGGCCCGGCGACTCCGCGTACGCCCAGCTGCCCGTCTCGCCCATGGGCGAGGTCGTGACGCGCTATCACATCAGCCTCGACGTGGCCGACAAACCGGGTGTTCTCGCCCAGGTGGCCACCGTCTTCGCCGAGCACGGTGTCTCGATCGACACCGTGCGCCAGCAGGGCCGCCAGGACGGAGGCGGCGAGGCGTCCCTCGTCGTCGTCACCCATCGCGCGTCCGACGCGTCCCTCAATGGGACCGTCGAGGCGCTGCGCAGCCTCGACACCGTGCGGGGTGTCGCCAGCATCATGCGGGTTGAAGGAGAGTAACCAGCAATGACCCACCAGTGGCGCGGAATCATCGAGGAGTACCGGGACCGGCTGCCGGTTTCCGACAGCACGCCGGTCGTGTCGCTCCGTGAGGGCGGTACGCCGCTCGTACCCGCACAGGTGCTCTCCGAGCGCACCGGGTGCGAGGTCCACCTCAAGGTGGAGGGCGCCAACCCGACCGGGTCCTTCAAGGACCGCGGTATGACCATGGCCATCTCCCGGGCCAAGGAGGAGGGTGCGCAGGCCGTCATCTGTGCCTCCACGGGCAACACGTCGGCCTCCGCCGCCGCCTACGCCGTACGGGCCGGGATGGTCTGCGCCGTCCTCGTCCCGCAGGGCAAGATCGCGCTCGGCAAGATGGGCCAGGCCCTCGTGCACGGCGCGAAGATCCTCCAGGTCGACGGCAACTTCGACGACTGCCTCACGCTCGCGCGGTCGCTGTCCGACAACTACCCGGTGGCGCTGGTCAATTCGGTCAACCCGGTGCGCATCGAGGGCCAGAAGACCGCCGCGTTCGAGATCGTGGACATGCTCGGCGACGCGCCCGACATCCACGTCCTGCCGGTGGGCAACGCGGGCAACATCACCGCGTACTGGAAGGGCTACAAGGAGTACGCCGCCGACGGCATCGCGAAGCGGACCCCGCGCATGTGGGGTTTCCAGGCCTCCGGCTCCGCCCCGATCGTGCGCGGCGAGATCGTCAAGGACCCGTCGACCGTCGCCACCGCGATCCGTATCGGCAACCCGGCGTCCTGGCAGTTCGCGCTGACCGCCCGGGACGAGTCGGGCGGCTTCATCGACGAGGTGACGGACCGTGAGATCCTGCGCGCCTACCGGCTGTTGGCCGCGCAGGAGGGTGTCTTCGTCGAGCCCGCTTCCGCCGCGTCCGTCGCCGGTCTGCTGAAAGCCGCGGAGCAGGGCAAGGTCGACCCCGGGCAGCGGATCGTCTGCACGGTCACCGGAAACGGGCTCAAGGATCCTGACTGGGCCGTCGCCGGCGCACCGCGGCCGGTGACCGTTCCGGTGGACGCCGTCACGGCCGCTGAGCAGCTCGGACTCGCGTAGACGGCGAACGTTCGGCAGGACATCCGACAGGGGGTGCACAGGGCGCTCGCGACACGCATCGTGCGCCTCCTGTGCGCCCTATGTCGCCACAGAACCTGTCTTCGATAGGCTGTACTGAACCCGCCCGCTGCATATGCCGCGGTGCCGCCCTCGTTTCGGCCTTCGGGTGTTGACGTACGCGTCAGGTTCGCAGCGCAGGCCGTCCCACATCCGTATCCCGAGTCGCTCCACCCGCATTCGCATCGCACGTTTCGAGAACCTCGTACATCACGCAGCTCAAGGAGAGTCATCGAGCGATGGCCGGTCCCGCCTTCCGCGCCGCCGCCGTCCGGGTGCGCGTCCCCGCCACCAGCGCCAACCTCGGGCCGGGCTTCGACGCCTTCGGCCTGTCCCTGGGGCTGTACGACGACGTGGTCGTCCGGGTGGGCGACGCCGGGCTGCACATCGACATCGCGGGTGAGGGCAGCGAGACGCTGCCGCGCGACGAGAGTCATCTCCTCGTACGTTCCCTGCGTACCGCCTTCGATCTGCTGGGCGGACAGCCGCGCGGCCTCGAGATCGTCTGCGCCAACCGCATCCCGCACGGCCGGGGCCTCGGCTCCTCGTCGGCCGCCATCTGCGCCGGCATCGTCGCCGCGCGGGCGGTGACGATAGGCGGGGACACCAAGCTCGACGACACGGCACTCCTTGAACTCGCCACCGAGATCGAGGGGCACCCCGACAACGTCGCGGCCTGCCTGCTCGGCGGATTCACGCTTTCCTGGATGGAGACCGGCGCGGCGCGGGCGATCAGGATGGACCCCGCCGATTCCATCGTTCCGGTGGTTTTCGTACCGGGAAAGCCGGTTCTCACCGAAACCGCGCGGGGACTGCTGCCGCGCACCGTGCCGCATGTCGACGCCGCGACCAACGCGGGCCGCGCCGCACTGCTCGTCGAGGCGCTCACCCGCCGTCCCGAGTTGCTGCTGCCCGCCACCGAGGACCGGCTGCACCAGGAGTACCGCGCCCCGGCCATGCCCGAGAGCATCGCCCTGGTGGAGCGGCTGCGCGGTGACGGTATTCCCGCGGTGATCTCCGGCGCGGGGCCCACGGTGCTGGCCCTCGCGGACGGGGCGTCGGCCGACAAAATCGCTGACCTCGCAGGTCAGGGCTGGGCTGCCAATCGTCTGGATCTTGACGCCACCGGTGCGAGCGTGTTGCCGCTCGCGCCGTCCGGTGTCCATTAGAAGTGCGTGGTTGCCGGATTTCGAGAGGGGGAATGTTTGTTGGATCCGGTAGTGTTAATCTCAAGTCTGCACCCGACCTCACCATGGCGAGGTGCTTCGCGTCCCCGTTCGGGACACCCATTCTTCCGGGAGCCTCCCAAACTGCTTTGTATGCATTGGGTGCTATGTGCTGAGCAGTGTTGAGCACGCTCCGGAACCGGCGTGACCGAGCCGATGACACCGCAATTCAGTGCCGCGGCTCCGGAATCGTCTTCACCAGTCATTTCTTCCGCCGCGTTGGCGGACCACCGCCCCGGCACGGTCCATGCAAAACGGACCAAATCCGGACAGCAAAACCGGTCGCCGTGCCAGACAGGCCGACGTCCGCTCCAGGGAAGGACCCTTCGTGAGCGACACCACCGATCTGATGGGCGCACGTGTCGAGGAGACCGCTGCCGCGCCCGCCACGGACGCCTCTGCCGCGCCTGCCTCCGGTGCAGGCTCCCGGCGGCGCCGCGGTACCGGCCTTGACGGCATGGTGCTGGCCGAGCTTCAGCAGGTCGCGACCGGCCTCGGGATCAGGGGCACCGCGCGGATGCGCAAGAGCCAGCTGATCGAGGTCATCAAGGAGGCGCAGGCCGGCGGAGGCAGCGCCCCGAAGGCCGAGGCCGCCACCGAGACCAAGCCGAAGCGCCGGGCCACCTCGAAGGCTCGTACGGGCGATGAGGCCGCCGCCGAGGCCAAGGCCGAGAAGCCCGCCGCCGCCGAGAAGGCCGTGGCCCAGCAGCAGATCGAGATTCCCGGCCAGCCCGACGGGGGCCCCTCCCGCGCGAGCGAGGCCGAGCGTGCGGCTGACGACGCCCCCGCGGGCGAGCGCCGCCGTCGCCGGGCCGTAGCCGATGCCGGCAGCCCCGAGACGGTCACCGCCGAGGCCAAGAGCGAGCAGAAGACGGAAACCCTGGTCGAGGCCAAGGCCGACACCGGTGACGCCGACGGCCGCCAGGGCCGTCGTGAACGTCGCGACCGCGACCGTGGCGGCCGTGACCGCGACCGCCGCGGTGGCAAGACCGACGAGCAGCAGGGTCAGGGTGGTCAGGGCGGCGGACAGCAGCGCCAGGACCGTCAGCAGCAGGGCCAGAGTGGTGGTCGTCAGGACCGCCAGGACCGGCAGCAGCGTGACAACGGCCCGCAGCGTGACAACGGCCCGCAGCGCGACAACGGCCCGCAGGACGACGACGAGTTCGGCGATGGACGCCGCGGCCGGCGCGGCCGTTACCGTGACCGTCGTGGCCGGCGTGGCCGCGAGGACTTCGGTCCCAACGAGCCGCAGGTCGCCGACGACGACGTCCTGATCCCCGTCGCGGGCATCCTGGACATCCTCGACAACTACGCGTTCATCCGTACGTCCGGCTACCTGCCGGGTCCGAACGACGTGTACGTCTCGCTGGCCCAGGTCCGCAAGAACGGTCTGCGCAAGGGCGACCACGTCACGGGCGCGGTCCGTCAGCCCAAGGACGGCGAGCGCCGCGAGAAGTTCAACGCGCTGGTCCGCCTCGACTCCGCCAACGGCATGGCCGCCGAATCCGGCCGTGGCCGCCCGGAGTTCAACAAGCTGACGCCCCTTTACCCGCAGGACCGGCTCCGCCTGGAGACCGACCCGGGCGTGCTGACGACCCGCATCATCGACCTCGTCGCGCCGATCGGTAAGGGCCAGCGAGGTCTGATCGTGGCCCCGCCGAAGACCGGCAAGACCATGATCCTGCAGGCGGTCGCCAACGCGATCACCGTCAACAACCCCGAGTGCCACCTGATGGTCGTCCTGGTCGACGAGCGTCCGGAAGAGGTCACCGACATGCAGCGGTCGGTGAAGGGCGAGGTCATCTCCTCGACCTTCGACCGTCCGGCCGAGGACCACACCACGGTCGCCGAGCTCGCCATCGAGCGCGCCAAGCGTCTGGTGGAGCTGGGTCACGACGTCGTCGTACTGCTCGACTCGATCACGCGTCTCGGCCGTGCGTACAACCTCGCCGCGCCCGCCTCCGGCCGCATCCTGTCCGGCGGTGTCGACTCGACCGCGCTGTACCCGCCGAAGCGCTTCTTCGGTGCCGCGCGCAACATCGAGGACGGCGGCTCGCTGACCATCCTGGCCACCGCGCTGGTCGACACCGGCTCGCGCATGGACGAGGTGATCTTCGAGGAGTTCAAGGGCACCGGCAACATGGAGCTCAAGCTCGACCGGAAGCTCGCCGACAAGCGCATCTTCCCGGCGGTCGACGTCGACCCGTCGGGTACGCGCAAGGAGGAGATCCTCCTCAACCCGGAGGAACTCGCCATCGTCTGGAAGCTGCGCCGGGTGCTGCACGCACTCGACTCGCAGCAGGCCATCGAGCTCCTGCTGGACAAGATGAAGAAGACGAAGTCCAACGCCGAGTTCCTGATGCAGATCGCGAAGACCACGCCGGGCAACGGCAACGGCAACGACTGATCCGGTCTCCGCGGACAAAGGGCCGCCCCCGTCACAGCTGTGACGGGGGCGGCCCTTCGCGTGACACGGCTCCGCCGACGAGCGAGAGCTTTGCCACAGTGCGCTGTGCAACCCCGTCCCGGGTTTCCCCGTCTGACCAAACGGAGCGACCATGGAGCGGTACCCGTCACGCCGGGCCGGACCTGAGCCTGAAAGCAGGGGGTAACCGAGCCGTACCAGGAACCGAGGAGCACATGCCTGCCGAGAGCACGCCGGAACCCGGCATACCCGGGGAGCCCGGCACCAGCGCCCCGCGCCACCGCGCGAAGGGCAGCCGACGCAAGGCCCGCAGCAAGCGCCGCAAGGGCCTGCTGATCACGGCCTGGGTCGCGGCGGGGATCGTCGTGCTGGGTGGCACCGGCGCCGGGTACCTGTACTTCAAGCTCAACGGCAACATCAAGAGCGTCGACATCAACCAGGCCCTGGGCACCGACCGGCCGACGAAGGTCGACAACGGCTCCGAGAACATCCTGGTCCTGGGTTCCGACACCCGCTCCGGCTCCAACGGGAAGCTGGGCGGCGGCGCCGACGACGGCAGTGCCCGCTCGGACACGGCGATGGTCGTGCACATCTACGAGGGGCACAAGAAGGCGAGCGTGGTCTCCATACCCCGGGACACCCTCGTCGAGCGTCCCTCCTGCACCGACGCCGAGGGCGTCACGCACGACGCGGCCTCCGAGGTCATGTTCAACTCCGCGTACTCCACCGGCGGCGCGGCCTGCGCGGTGAAGACCGTCGAGTCCATGAGCGGGATCCGCATGGACCACTACATCGAGGTCGACTTCAGCGGCTTCCAGAAGCTCATCGACGACCTGGGCGGTGTGAAGATCACCACCACCAAGGACATCGACGACCCCGACAGCCACCTGAACCTGAAGGCCGGCACGCACACCCTCGACGGCGAGCAGGCGCTCGGCCTGGTCCGCACCCGGCACGGCGTCGGCGACGGCTCGGACCTCGGCCGGATCCAGCTCCAGCAGGCGTTCATCAAGGCCCTGATGAACCAGGTCAGGAGCATCGGCCTGCTCACCGACCCGGCCAAGCTGGTCGAACTCGCCGACACCGCGACCAACGCCGTCACCACCGACTCCGACCTGGACTCCGTCAAGGACCTCACGTCCTTCGCGAGCGGCCTCAAGGGCATCAGCTCCTCGAAGATGACCATGGTGACGATGCCGGTCCAGTACGACAGCGCGGACGCCAACCGGGTGCTCATCGACGAGGCCAAGGACAAGCTGGTCTGGGACGCCCTGAAGAACGACAGGGCGATCCCCGCGTCGGCCACCGAGGGCACGGCCACCGGCACCGCGAAGGACGTCGTCAGCGCGGGCTGAGCCGCACCGGAGGCGCCGACCGAGCCGCACCGGAAGCGCCGGCCGAGCCGCACCGGAGGCCCCTGGGAATAGATCACGCCGCCCCCCGGTTTTGGGGGATGCGGCCAGTCCTGGCAGACTGGTCCGTCGGCTCCGGTTCACGCACCCGCAATCCGCGGCGGCGACCCGGCGCCCTCCCGAAACTAGGAGACACCTTGAAGCGCGACATCCACCCCGAGTACGTCGATACCCAGGTCAGCTGCACCTGTGGCGCGTCGTTCACCACCCGTAGCACCATCTCCAGCGGCACCGTCCGCGCGGAGGTCTGCTCCGAGTGCCACCCGTTCTACACGGGCAAGCAGAAGATCCTCGACACCGGTGGCCGCGTGGCCCGCTTCGAGGCCCGCTTCGGCAAGGCCAAGGCTGCCGCTGACAAGAAGTAGCGACCTCACAGCGCCGGTCTTCGGTGCCCCTGCACGGGGGTGCCGGGACCGGCGCTTTGCGGTGCAGCCCCTTCCCCCATGTCTTACCTACGTCCCGAGCCCGTCAAGGAGCTGGGGACAGCCCATTGGAGCCGGAGATGTTCGAGGCGGTCGAGGAACTCATCGGCGAGCACGCCGATCTGGAGACGAAGCTCGCTGACCCGTCGGTCCACGCCGACCAGGCCAACGCGCGCAAGCTCAACAAGCGCTACGCCGAGCTGACCCCGATCGTCGCGACGTACCGCTCCTGGAAGCAGACCGGCGACGACATCGAGACGGCGAAGGGGTTCGTCGCCGACGACCCCGACTTCGCGGCCGAGGTCAAGGAGCTGGAGAAGCAGCGCGAGGAGCTGACGGAGAAACTCCGTCTGCTGCTGGTCCCGCGCGACCCCAGCGACGACAAGGACGTCATCCTGGAGATCAAGGCGGGCGCGGGCGGCGACGAGTCGGCGCTCTTCGCCGGCGACCTGCTGCGCATGTACCTGCGCTACGCGGAGCGCGTCGGCTGGAAGACCGAGATCATCGACGCCACCGAGTCCGAGCTCGGCGGCTACAAGGACGTCCAGGTCGCCGTGAAGACCAAGGGCGGCCAGGGTGCCACCGAGCCCGGCCAGGGTGTCTGGGCCCGCCTGAAGTACGAGGGCGGGGTGCACCGCGTACAGCGGGTGCCCTCGACCGAGTCGCAGGGCCGGATCCACACCTCCGCCGCCGGTGTGCTGGTCACGCCCGAGGCCGAGGAGGTCGACGTCGAGATCGTCGCGAACGACCTGCGGATCGACGTCTACCGCTCCTCCGGACCCGGCGGCCAGTCCGTCAACACCACCGACTCCGCGGTGCGCATCACGCACATTCCCACCGGAGTCGTCGCTTCCTGCCAGAACGAGAAGAGCCAGCTCCAGAACAAGGAGCAGGCGATGCGTATCCTGCGCTCCAGGCTCCTCGCCGCGGCTCAGGAGGAGGCGGAGCGCAATGCGGCCGACGTCCGCCGCAGCCAGGTCCGCACGGTCGACCGCTCCGAGAAGATCCGTACGTACAACTTCCCGGAGAATCGCATCTCGGACCACCGCGTCGGCTTCAAGGCGTACAACTTGGACCAGGTCCTCGACGGTGACCTGGACGCGATGATCCAGGCGTGCGTCGACGCGGACTCGGCCGCGAAGCTCGCCGCCGCGTAAGAGCCCCCACCCGCCCTCACGACAACAGCTCAGCCCGGAGGACCAGCGTGAACCTGCTGCTCGCGGAAGTGGCCCAGGCCACCCAGCGGCTGGCCGACGCCGGCGTGGCCTCGCCGCGTAATGACGCGGAGGAGCTCGCGGCCTTCGTGCACGGCGTGAAGCGGGGCGAGCTGCACACCGTCAAGGACACCGACTTCGACGCCCGCTACTGGGAGGTGACCGCGCGCCGCGAGGCGCGCGAGCCGCTCCAGCACATCACCGGACGCGCCTACTTCCGCTACCTGGAACTCCAGGTCGGGCCAGGGGTGTTCGTGCCGCGTCCGGAGACCGAGTCGGTCGTCGGCTGGGCCATAGACGCCGTACGCGCCATGGACGTCGTGGAGCCGCTGATCGTCGACCTGTGCACCGGCTCCGGCGCCATCGCGCTCGCCCTCGCCCAGGAGGTCCCGCGCTCCCGTGTGCACGCCGTGGAGCTGTCCGAGGACGCCCTCCAGTGGACCCGCAAGAACGTCCAGGGCTCCAGGGTCGACCTGCGCCAGGGAGACGCCCTGGATGCCTTCCCCGACCTCGACGGCCAGGTCGACCTGGTCATCGCCAACCCGCCGTACATTCCGCTCACCGAGTGGGAGTACGTCCAGCCGGAGGCCCGGGACCACGATCCCGAACTCGCCCTGTTCTCGGGCGAGGACGGCCTCGACCTGATCCGCGGCATCGAGCGCACCGCGCACCGCCTGCTGCGTCCCGGCGGTGTCGTCGTCATCGAGCACGCCGACACCCAGGGCGGGCAGGTGCCGTGGATCTTCACCGAGGAGCGGGGCTGGGCCGACGCGGCCGACCACCCGGACCTCAACAACCGGCCGCGGTTCGCGACCGCCCGCAAGGCGATGCCGTGAGCACGCGCATCGAGTTCCCCAGGCAGCAGTACGTGTACGAGGAGGCCCGCTAAATGGCACGGCGATACGACACCAACGACGCGACCGACCGCACCACCGGTCTGCGTGAAGCCGCGTCCGCCGTCCGCCGTGGCGAGCTGGTCGTCCTCCCGACCGACACGGTGTACGGCATCGGCGCCGACGCGTTCTCCTCCGAGGCCGTCGCCGATCTCCTCGACGCCAAGGGCCGGGGCCGCAACATGCCCACCCCTGTCCTCATCGGCTCCCCGAACACGCTGCACGGCCTGGTCACGGACTTCTCCGAGATGGCCTGGGAGCTCGTCGACGCGTTCTGGCCGGGCGCGCTCACGCTCGTCGCCAAGCACCAGCCGTCCCTCCAGTGGGACCTGGGAGACACCCGTGGCACCGTCGCCGTACGCATGCCGCTGCACCCCGTCGCCATCGAGCTGCTCACCGAGGTCGGCCCGATGGCCGTCTCCTCCGCCAACCTCACGGGTCACCCCTCGCCCGAGGACTGTGACGCCGCGCAGGAGATGCTCGGCGACTCCATCTCCGTGTACCTGGACGGCGGCCCGACCCCCGGCATCGTCCCCTCCTCGATCGTCGACGTGACCGGCAAGGTACCCGTGCTGCTGCGCGAGGGGGCACTGTCGGCCGAGGAGCTGCGGAAGGTCGTACCCGACCTCGAGGTGGCGAATTGACAGCCCCTGACGCGGGGCGTGGCATAGGCACGGGGATCACGGGGGCCAACGGTTCTCCCAGGGGGTCCTTCCGCATCCTCCACGTCAGCACCGGCAACGTGTGCCGCTCGCCGATCACCGAGCGGCTGACCCGGCATGCCCTCGCGGACCGGCTCGGCGACCCCCTGTGGGGCGGCCTGATCGTGGAGAGCGCGGGCACCTGGGGGCACGAGGGCGCGCCCATGGAGACCAACGCGGCGACGGTCCTCACCGACTACGGCGCCGACCCCTCCGGTTTCGTGGGCCGCGAACTCCTCGACGACCACGTGATCCGCGCCGACCTGGTCCTGACGGCCACCCGGGACCACCGCGCCCAGGTCATCTCCATGGGCCACTCGGCGGGCCTGCGCACCTTCACCCTGAAGGAGTTCACCCGGCTCGTACGGGCCATAGACCCCGCGACGCTCCCACCCCTCGAGGAGGGAGTGGTCGAGCGCGCACGCGCGCTGGTCCGGGCCGCCGCCGCGCTACGCGGGTGGCTCCTCGCCCCCACCGCCGAGGCGGACGAGGTCTTCGACCCCTACGGCGCCCCCCTGCCGTTCTTCCGCTCGATCGGGGACGAGATCAACGAAGCCCTGGATCCCGTGGTGACCGCGTTGACAGGTGTACCCACCCGGACGTGATCCAGGCCCGACGGACGGAATCCGGCGCAGCGGTACCCACCCGGACGTGACACCGGGCGTCCCTCCGGTCCCGGTTCTACATTGGACTCAGCGCACCCCCACGCCGAGGTCCGGAGCCCACCATGCCGGTCACACGAACACTGGAAGCGGATGTTCTGCGTCGGCAGGACCCGGAGCTCGCCGAGATCCTGATCGGGGAGCTGGCGCGGCAGTCGACGACCCTGCAACTGAGCGCGGCCGAGAACTTCACCTCGCCGGCCGTGCTGGCCGCCCTCGGGTCGCCGCTGGCGAACAAGTACGCCGAGGGCTATCCCGGCGCCCGGCACCACGGCGGCTGCGAGATCGTGGACGTCGCCGAGCGGGTCGCGGTGGACCGGGCGAAGGCGCTGTTCGGCGCCGAACACGCCAACGTGCAGCCCCACTCCGGGAGTTCGGCGGTCCTCGCCGCGTACGCCGCGCTGCTGCGCCCCGGTGACACCGTCCTGGCGATGGGGCCGGCCTTCGGCGGCCACCTCACGCACGGGTCGCCCGCGAACTTCTCGGGGAGATGGTTCGACTTCGTCGGGTACGGGGTCGAGGCCGAGACCGGGCTCATCGACTACGCGCAGGTGCGCGCGCTGGCCCGTGCGCACCGCCCCAAAGCCGTCGTCTGCGGCTCGATCTCCTACCCCCGGCACATCGACTACGCGCTGTTCAGGGAGATCGCCGACGAGGTGGGCGCCCACCTCATCGCGGACGCAGCCCACCCCATCGGGCTCGTCGCGGGGGGAGCGGCGCCCAATCCGGTGCCGTACGCCGATGTGGTCTGCGCCACCACCCACAAGGTGCTGCGCGGCCCGCGCGGCGGGATGATCCTGTGCGGCGACGAGCTGGCCGAGCGCGTGGACCGGGCGGTGTTCCCCTTCACCCAGGGTGGCGCGCAGATGCACACGATCGCCGCCAAGGCCGTCGCGTTCGGCGAGGCGGCGACACCGGCCTTCACGGCGTACGCCCATCAGGTCGTCGCCAACGCCCGGGTGCTCGCCGCGGCGCTGGACGCGGAAGGGCTCGCCGTCACCACCGGCGGTACCGACACCCACCTGCTCACCGTCGGCACCGCGCCCCTCGGTGTGGACGGGCGCACGGCCCGCGGGCGTCTCGCCGCCGCCGGGATGGTCCTCGACACCTGCGTGCTGCCGGACGGGGACGCCCGGGGGCTGCGGCTGGGTACGGCGGCGCTGACCACGCAGGGGATGGGCGAGGCGGAGATGGCTCGGGTGGCCGTACTCTTCGCGGGGGTGCTGCGGGACGAGGTCGACGCGAAAGCGGTTCGTGAAGAAGTAGGGGAGCTGACCAGCGGATTTCCCCCGTATCCCGGGTGATACGGGGTAGACGGAGACTCGTGCACAGCCACTCGTGCAACCATCGTCGCTACCCGGAAGTCCTCAACCATATGCGTGCATCGCTAAGGTGTGGGGCTCAGATGGCCAGCGAGACCTGTGGGGAAGCCCGTGCGTGAATACCTGCTGACGCTCTGCGTGACGGCCGCGGTGACGTATCTGCTGACAGGGCCGGTGCGGAAGTTCGCGATCGTGGCCGGAGCCATGCCGGAGATCCGTGCGCGCGACGTGCACCGGGAACCCACTCCGCGGCTCGGCGGCATCGCGATGTTCTTCGGGCTGTGCGCGGGCCTGCTGGTCGCCGACCACCTGGAGAACCTCAGCGACGTCTTCGCGAACTCCAACGAGCCGCGGGCCCTGCTCTCCGGGGCGGCGCTGATCTGGCTGATCGGTGTACTGGACGACAAGTTCGAGATCGACGCCCTGATCAAGCTGGGCGGCCAGATGATCGCGGCCGGCGTGATGGTCGTGCAGGGTCTCACCATCCTGTGGCTGCCCATCCCCGGTGTCGGGCTGGTCGCGCTCACCCAGTGGCAGGGCACCCTGCTCACCGTCGCCCTCGTCGTCATCACCATCAACGCGGTGAACTTCGTGGACGGCCTGGACGGTCTCGCCGCCGGAGTGGTCTGCATCGCGTCCGCCGCGTTCTTCCTGTACGCGTACCGCATCTGGTACAGCTACGGCATCGAGGCCGCCGCCCCGGCCACCCTCTTCGCGGCGATCCTGATGGGCATGTGCCTGGGCTTCCTGCCGCACAACATGCACCCCGCGCGGATCTTCATGGGTGACTCCGGCTCGATGCTCATCGGGCTTGTGCTGGCCGGCGGCGCCATCTCCATCACCGGGCAGATCGACCCCGACGTGATGAACCTGTTCTCCGGTTCCGAGCGGAACACCGTGCACCAGACGGTGCCCGTCTTCATCCCGCTGCTGCTGCCGCTGACGATCATCGCGATCCCGGCCGCCGACCTGGTGCTGGCCATCGTGCGGCGCACCTGGCGCGGACAGTCGCCGTTCGCCGCCGACCGCGGGCACCTGCACCACCGGCTCCTGGAGGTCGGGCACTCGCACAGCCGCGCGGTCATGATCATGTACTTCTGGTCGGCGCTGATCTCCTTCGGCGCCCTCGCGTACTCGGTCAACTCCGGGGCCATGTGGAGCGTGCTCGGGATCATGGGGCTCAGCGCGGTGGGTCTCGTGCTGCTCCTGCTGCCGCGCTTCACCCCGCGCACTCCGCGCTGGGCCGAGAGCTTCGTGCCGCCCCGCTACCGCCGCGGCAGGGGCTCCGTGGACCTGTCCGGGACAGCGGAGACCGAGCCCGCCGTGGCGCACGAGGCGGGGGCCTTCACCGACGAGGACGGCGCCCGGGAGCACCGCGCGCCGGTCGCTGTCGGAGTGTCAGGAGTCAACGGGGCGACCGCGATCGGTGGCCGTTCGCGGTTCCTGGATCGGGGTAAGGCCGGATCGTCGCGCTGACGCCAAAGTAAGAATCTCGCAAGAGACCCGAGACTTCACGCTTCGGCAAATCGCCCTAATACCAGACAACTTGGCTCTCAGAATGCACAGACGCGCACCTTCACTCTCATGTGTGACAGCGAGCACACCAACCAGGTAAAGACCTCATCAAATAGTTTGTGATACGGTTCACGAGAACCCGAGCCGGAGCCGAAGGACCCCAGAGAGACGGTCCCTTGGCGTGAGGTTCTCTCTCAGCCCGGGATTACGCTCGTCCATGACGACACCCTGCCCCCCCTTAGCCAGCGGAGTTGCCGCCATGCCGTCCAATGACGCCCGGATTCTCCTTCAGGCCGCTGTGCCCACAGCTGCCGTCGGCGCGATTGCCGCCGTCGTCAGTGGCGTGGTCGCCGGTGGCAAGGGAGCGATCGGGGCGATCGTCGCGACGCTGGTCGTGATCCTCTTCATGGGTATCGGGCTCTACGTTCTGCAGCGCACCGCCAAATCGCTTCCGCACTTGTTCCAGGCGATGGGTCTGATGCTCTACACGGCACAGATTCTTCTGTTGTTCATCTTTGTCGCCGCGTTCAAGAACACGACGCTGTTCAACCCCAAGGCCTTCGCGATCGCCATCGTCGCCACCACGCTCGCGTGGATCGGCGCACAGGCGCGTGCCCAGATGAAGGCCAAGATCCTCTACGTCGAACCCGAGTCCTCGAAGGGCGACAAGCCCGAGAAGACAGGGCACTCGTCGTGAGGGGTAGGGCCGCGATAAGTGCGTGTCGGAGACCCTGCTATCGTCCGGTGCCAACTGCGGCATCGCGGGCGCGGGCATCTGAGCTGACGCCTGCTCAAACGCGAGGCTTGATGCCCCACAGCCGCCCCCACATCCGTAACACCAGTCCAGTGCCGAACCGCGGCTGCGTGCCGCGCCGACACAACGAGGTTGCCGTACCTATGCGCCACGCTGAAGGAGCCCGCGGTGAGTGCTGACCCGACGCAGGTGCTCGCCTTCGAGACCGACTGCCACATCTTCGACGGCTGTGGCTTCCCGGCTCCCGGCCTGCACTCGTTCCTGTTCGAGCCCCTCGTGGGCGATGCGGACAGCAGCGTCTATTTCAACAAGACGATGCTCCTGGCGCTGCTCGGCTCCGTCATCATCATCGGCTTCTTCTGGGCCGCCTTCCGCAAGCCGAAGGTGGTCCCGGGCAAGCTCCAGATGGTTGCCGAGGCCGGATATGACTTCGTCCGGCGCGGGGTCGTCTACGAGACGATCGGCAAGAAGGAAGGCGAGAAGTACGTACCGCTGGTCGTCTCGCTGTTCTTCTTCATCTGGATGATGAACCTCTGGTCGATCGTTCCGGTCGCCCAGTTCCCCGTCACGGCGATCATCGCGTACCCCGCGGTTCTCGCCGGGATCGTCTACGTCCTGTGGGTCTCGCTGACCTTCAAGCGACACGGACTGGTCGGCGCGTTCAAGAACTTCTCCGGCTACGACAAGTCGCTGGGCCCGGTTCTCCCGCTGGCCATGGGCATCGAGCTGCTCTCGAACCTGATCGTCCGGCCGTTCACGCACGCCGTGCGACTGTTCGCGAACATGTTCGCGGGGCACACCCTGCTGCTGCTCTTCACGATCGCCAGCTGGTACCTGCTCAACGGCCTCGGGATCGCCTACGCGGGTGTCTCGTTCGTGATGGTGATCGTCATGACGGCGTTCGAACTGTTCATCCAGGCCCTGCAGGCTTACGTCTTCGTGCTTCTGACCTGCACCTTCATCCAGGGCGCGCTCGCCGAGCACCACTGAGCGAACCCCCCTGTAAAACCCCCTAAGCGTCCGGTGGCCAACCTCCGCCGGTCCGTACAGAGAAGGAAGAATCAGCATGGCTGCCACTGAGACCCTCGCCGCCGTCACCGGTTCGCTCGGCTCCATCGGCTACGGCCTCGCCGCCATCGGCCCCGGCGTCGGCGTCGGCATCATCTTCGGCAACGGCACCCAGGCCCTCGCTCGTCAGCCCGAGGCTGCCGGCCTGATCCGCGCCAACCAGATCCTCGGCTTCGCCTTCTGTGAGGCGCTCGCGCTCATCGGTCTGGTCATGCCGTTCGTCTATGGCGTGTGATCGTCGGATCCACGACAGCCCACTAGACGAAAGGCACTGATATGAGCCAGATGCTCACTATCGCGGCTGAGGAACTGGAAAACCCCCTCATTCCGCCGATCCCCGAGCTCGTCATCGGCCTGATCGCCTTCGTCATCGTCTTCGGCTTCCTCGCCAAGAAGCTCCTCCCGAACATCAACAAGGTTCTGGAGCAGCGCCGCGAGGCCATCGAGGGCGGTATCGAGAAGGCCGAGGCCGCTCAGACCGAGGCCCAGAGCGTGCTCGAGCAGTACAAGGCTCAGCTCGCCGAAGCCCGGCACGAGGCCGCACGGCTGCGCCAGGAGGCGCAGGAGCAGGGCGCCACGCTCATCGCCGAGATGCGCGCGGAAGGCCAGCGGCAGCGTGACGAAATCGTCGCCGCCGGTCACACGCAGATCGAGGCGGACCGCAAGTCCGCGGCTCAGGCGCTGCGTCAGGACGTCGGCCAGCTGGCCACCGCCCTGGCCGGCAAGCTGGTCGGCGAGTCCCTCGAGGACCACGCCCGGCAGAGCCGCACCATCGACCGCTTCCTCGACGAGCTTGAGGAGAAGGCCGAGGCGGCTCGATGACAGCGCACGGAGCGAGCCGCGAGGCAACCGCAGCCGCACGCGAGCGTCTCGACGCGCTGACGGACAACACGTCCGTGGACGCGGCGCGGCTCGCGGACGAGCTGGCCGCGGTCACCGCGCTGCTGCACCGCGAGGTGTCGCTGCGTCGGGTCCTCACCGACCCGGCGCAGCCCGGAGAGGCGAAGGCCGAACTGGCCGGGCGCCTGTTCGGCAGCCAGGTCAGCGGCGAGACCGCCGATCTGGCGGCCGGTCTGGTGCGCTCGCGCTGGTCGCGGTCGCGTGACCTCGTCGACGCCCTCGAAGAGCTGGCCGACACCGCCGACCTCACGTCGGCACACCAGGCCGGCAAGCTCGACAACGTCGAGGACGAGCTGTTCCGGTTCGGCCGGATCGTCTCTTCCAACACCGAGCTGCGCGCAGCGCTGACCGACCGGACCGCCACCAGCGCGGCCAAGAGCGAGCTGCTGCGCAGCCTGCTCGGCGGCCGGGCCGAAGCGACGACGGAGCGACTGGTGACGCGCCTTGTGACCGCGCCGCGTGGACGTAGCCTGGAAGCGGGACTCGAGTCCCTGTCCAAGCTCGCCGCCGAGCGCCGGGACCGCTGGGTCGCCGTCGTCACCTCCGCGGTCCCGCTGAGCGACGGACAGAAGCAGCGCCTCGGCGCCGCTCTGGCGAAGCTCTACGGCCGGCAGATGCACCTCAACCTCGACGTGGACCCCGAGGTCCTCGGCGGGATCCAGGTGCAGGTCGGCGACGAGATCATCAACGGCTCCATCGCGGACCGTCTCGCGGACGCCAGCCGCCGCATGGCCGGCTAGCCCCAACTTCATAAGCGGTACGCAGCACACAGCAAGAAGTACGCACCTACGGCCCTCGTTGGGCCGTGCAGAGGATTCACCTCTTTACAGGGGGGAGTCCCCATCCCCCCAAGTGAAACTTCGGGCCCAACAAGGAGAGCAGGGAACCCAGATGGCGGAGCTCACGATCCGGCCGGAGGAGATCCGGGACGCGCTGGAGAACTTCGTCCAGTCGTACAAGCCGGACGCGGCCTCGCGCGAGGAGGTCGGTACGGTCACCGTCGCCGGCGACGGTATTGCCAAGATCGAGGGCCTTCCCTCGGCGATGGCGAACGAACTGCTGAAGTTCGAGGACGGAACCCTCGGCCTCGCGCTGAACCTGGAAGAGCGCGAGATCGGTGCGGTCGTCCTCGGCGAGTTCAGCGGGATCGAGGAGGGCCAGCCGGTGCAGCGCACCGGTGAGGTGCTCTCCGTCGCCGTGGGCGAGGGTTACCTCGGCCGCGTCGTCGACCCGCTCGGCGCCCCGATCGACGGCCTCGGCGAGATCGAGACCACCGGACGCCGCGCCCTGGAGCTGCAGGCTCCGGGCGTCATGGTCCGCAAGTCGGTGCACGAGCCGATGGAGACGGGCTACAAGGCCGTCGACGCGATGACCCCGGTCGGCCGTGGCCAGCGTCAGCTGATCATCGGCGACCGTCAGACCGGCAAGACCGCGCTGGCCGTCGACACGATCATCAACCAGCGCGACAACTGGCGCTCGGGCGACACCAAGAAGCAGGTCCGCTGCATCTACGTCGCCATCGGTCAGAAGGGTTCGACCATCGCCTCCGTGCGTGGCGCTCTCGAAGAGGCCGGCGCGCTGGAGTACACGACCATCGTCGCCGCCCCGGCGTCCGACCCGGCCGGCTTCAAGTACCTGGCGCCGTACACCGGTTCGGCCATCGGCCAGCAGTGGATGTACGAGGGCAAGCACGTCCTCATCATCTTCGACGACCTCTCGAAGCAGGCCGACGCCTACCGCGCCGTGTCCCTGCTGCTCCGCCGTCCGCCGGGGCGCGAGGCCTACCCCGGTGACGTCTTCTACCTGCACTCCCGTCTGCTGGAGCGCTGCGCGAAGCTCTCCGACGAGATGGGCGCCGGTTCGATGACGGGTCTGCCGATCGTCGAGACCAAGGCGAACGACGTGTCGGCGTTCATCCCGACCAACGTCATCTCCATCACCGACGGCCAGTGCTTCCTGGAGTCCGACCTGTTCAACGCCGGTCAGCGTCCGGCCCTGAACGTCGGTATCTCGGTCTCCCGTGTCGGTGGCTCCGCCCAGCACAAGGCGATGAAGCAGGTCTCCGGCCGGCTCCGTCTCGACCTGGCCCAGTACCGCGAGCTGGAGGCGTTCGCCGCCTTCGGTTCCGACCTGGACGCCGCGTCGAAGTCGCAGCTGGAGCGCGGTCAGCGACTGGTCGAGCTGCTCAAGCAGCCGCAGTACCAGCCGATGCCGACCGAGGACCAGGTCGTCTCCGTCTGGGCCGGTACCACCGGCCGCATGGACGACGTGCCCGTCGACGACGTCCGCCGCTTCGAGAAGGAGCTCCTGGAGTACCTGCACCGCAAGGAGCAGGGCCTCATGACCTCCATCAAGGAGGGCGGCAAGATGTCGGACGACACGCTCACCGCCGTCGGCGACGCCATCGCGGACTTCAAGAAGCAGTTCGAGACCTCGGACGGCAAGCTTCTCGGCGAAGACGCTCCGGCCGCCGCGGCCAAGTGACGTAAGGAAGGGACCTGACTCATGGGAGCCCAGCTCCGGGTCTACAAGCGTCGCATCCGATCCGTCACCGCGACCAAGAAGATCACCAAGGCGATGGAGATGATCGCCGCCTCGCGCGTCGTCAAGGCGCAGCGCAAGGTGGCGGCCTCCGCGCCGTACGCGACCGAGCTCATCCGCGCGGTCACGGCGGTCGGTACCGGCTCCAACACCAAGCACCCGCTGACGACGGAGGCGGAGACGGCGACCCGTTCCGCGGTGCTGCTCCTCACGAGCGACCGCGGACTGGCCGGCGCCTTCAACTCCAACGCCATCAAGGTCGCCGAGAAGCTGACGGCGCGCCTCGAGGCGGAGGGCAAGGAGGTCGACACGTACATCGTCGGCCGCCGCGGTCTGGCCCACTACAACTTCCGCGAGCGCAAGGTCGCGGAGTCGTGGTCGGGATTCACCGACGAGCCCAGCTACGCGGACGCGAAGAAGGTCGCGGGTCCGCTGATCGAGGCCATCGAGACGGAGACGGCAGAGGGCGGCGTGGACGAACTCCACATCGTCTACACCGAGTTCGTCTCGATGATGACGCAGACGGCGGTCGACGGCCGCCTGCTGCCGCTGCGCCTCGAAGAGGTTGTGAAGGAAGCGCCCAAGGGCGAGATCCTTCCGCTGTACGAGTTCGAGCCGTCGGCCGAGGACGTCCTTGACGCCCTGCTGCCGCGGTACGTCGAGAGCCGTATCTACAACGCGCTGCTCCAGTCGGCTGCCTCCAAGCACGCCGCCACGCGCCGCGCGATGAAGTCGGCGACCGACAACGCGGGAGACCTGATCACCATGCTCTCCCGTCTTGCCAACGCGGCCCGCCAGGCCGAAATCACCCAGGAAATCAGCGAGATCGTCGGTGGCTCCGCAGCTCTGGCCGACGCGACCGCGGGGAGTGACAAGTAATGACGACGACAGTTGAGACGGCCGTTGCCACGGGCCGCGTCGCCCGGGTCATCGGCCCGGTCGTCGACGTGGAGTTCCCCGTCGACGCGATGCCGGAGATCTACAACGCCCTTCACGTCGAGGTGGCCGACCCGGCCAACGCCGGCGAGAGGAAGATCCTGACCCTGGAGGTCGCCCAGCACCTGGGTGACGGCATGGTTCGCACGATCTCCATGCAGCCCACCGACGGTCTGGTCCGCCAGGCCGCGGTCACCGACACCGGCGCGGGCATCTCCGTCCCGGTCGGCGACTTCACCAAGGGCAAGGTGTTCAACACCCTCGGTGAGGTGCTGAACTCCGACGAGAAGTACACGGGCGAGCGCTGGCCCATCCACCGCAAGGCCCCGCGCTTCGACGAGCTCGAGTCGAAGACCGAGATGTTCGAGACCGGCGTCAAGGTCATCGACCTTCTCACCCCGTACGTCAAGGGTGGAAAGATCGGTCTGTTCGGCGGTGCCGGTGTCGGCAAGACGGTGCTCATCCAGGAGATGATCTACCGCGTCGCCAACAACCACGACGGTGTCTCCGTGTTCGCCGGTGTCGGCGAGCGCACCCGTGAGGGCAACGACCTCATCGAGGAGATGTCCGAGTCCGGCGTCATCGACAAGACGGCGCTTGTCTTCGGTCAGATGGACGAGCCCCCGGGCACCCGTCTCCGGGTGGCCCTGGCCGGTCTGACCATGGCGGAGTACTTCCGCGATGTGCAGAAGCAGGACGTGCTGTTCTTCATCGACAACATCTTCCGCTTCACGCAGGCCGGTTCCGAGGTCTCGACCCTGCTCGGCCGGATGCCCTCCGCGGTGGGCTACCAGCCGAACCTGGCCGACGAGATGGGTCTCCTCCAGGAGCGCATCACCTCGACCCGTGGTCACTCGATCACCTCGATGCAGGCGATCTACGTCCCCGCGGACGACCTGACCGACCCGGCCCCGGCCACCACCTTCGCCCACCTCGACGCGACGACGGTTCTCTCCCGTCCGATCTCCGAGAAGGGCATCTACCCGGCCGTGGACCCGCTGGACTCCACGTCCCGCATCCTGGACCCCCGCTACATCGCGGCGGACCACTACGCCACGGCGATGCGCGTCAAGTCGGTCCTTCAGAAGTACAAGGACCTTCAGGACATCATCGCGATCCTCGGTATCGACGAGCTGGGCGAGGAGGACAAGCTCACCGTCCACCGTGCCCGTCGCGTGGAGCGCTTCCTGTCCCAGAACACCCACGTCGCCAAGCAGTTCACCGGCGTCGACGGGTCGGACGTTCCGCTGGAGGAGTCGATCACGGCCTTCAACGCGATCATCGACGGCGACTACGACCACTTCCCGGAGCAGGCGTTCTTCCTCTGCGGTGGCATCGAGGACCTCAAGGCCAACGCCAAGGAGCACGGCGTCTCCTGAACGGTCGCCTGACCGAGTGAGTACTGCCTCTTGGTGAGGGGGCGGGGTCGCACCTCGCGGGGTGCGTCCCGTCCCCTCACGTACGCCTACTAGACTTTGACCCAACACCCGGCGGCAAGGCCGGGTGGTGACCCGAGGAGCCCACCTTGGCTGCTGAGCTGCATGTCGAGCTCGTCGCCGCGGACCGCAGTGTCTGGTCCGGCGAGGCCACCCTGGTCGTCGCGCGCACCACGTCCGGCGACATCGGCGTCATGCCCGGTCACCAGCCGCTGCTCGGTGTGCTGGAGTCGGGCCCGGTGACCATCCGTACGAGTGATGGTGGAACGGTCGTCGCCGCGGTGCACGGCGGTTTCATCTCGTTCGCGGACAACAAGCTGTCGCTGCTGGCCGAGATCGCCGAGCTGTCGGACGAGATCGACGTGCAGCGTGCGGAGCGGGAGCTCGAGCGCGCGAAGGCGGACGGCGACGCCACCGCCGAGCGTCGCGCGGACGTCCGTCTGCGAGCGGTGTCGGCGCACTGAACCAGCGCGCCGGACAGATTTGACTCAGCCGCGGCCAGGACCGGAGCTTGCTCCGGACCGGGTCGCGGCTGAGGCGATGCGGGTGCTTTTTTCCGTTTCTTTACCTGCTTTACCTAGGAGACGAGGAGGTCGGTGTCGATGGTCCTCGCTCTGACTGTGTGCGGCCTGGTAGTGGCGTTCGTGGTGATCGGACTGTTCGTCTTCGGCCTCCGCCGCCGGCTGATCCAGCGCTCCGGGGGAACCTTCGACTGCAGCCTGCGCTGGGACGTGCCCGAGAAGTCCGACACGAACGGCAAGGGCTGGGGCTACGGCGTCGCCCGCTACAACGGCGACCGCATCGAGTGGTACCGCGTCTTCTCCTACGCCCCCCGCCCGCGCCGCGTCCTGGAGCGCTCGGCGATCGAGGTGGCGGGCCGGCGTGCCCCGGAGGGCGAGGAGGAACTCGCGCTGCTCTCCGACGCGATCATTCTCACCTGTCTGCACAGGGGCACGCGTCTCGAACTGGCGATGAGCGAAGACGCGCTGACCGGGTTTCTCGCGTGGCTGGAAGCAGCCCCGCCCGGTCAGCGCGTCAATGTGGCTTAGCTCTGCTTCTGTCAGCTGAGGCCGCTGTTGATGGCGCTCACGAGTTCACCGTTCGTGGTGTCCCCGCTGAACTCCCAGAAGAACGCGCCTCCCAGGCCCTGGGACTTGGCCCAGGCCATCTTCGTACCGATGGTGGCCGGGGTGTCGTAGCTCCACCAGTTGTTGCCGCAGTACGCGTAGGCCGTGCCGGCGATGGTGCCGGTGGCCGGGCAGGTGTTCTTGAGGACCTTGTAGTCCTCGATGCCAGGCTCGTACGTGCCGGGTGCCGCGCCGGTCGCCGTGCCACCCGGGGCGGCCTGGGTGACGCCGGTCCAGCCGCGGCCGTAGAAGCCGATTCCGAGGAGCAGCTTGTTGGCGGGCACGCCCTTCGACTTCAGCTTGGCGATCGCGTCGGCCGAGTTGAAGCCGGCCGCCGGGATGCCGTTGTACGAGGTCAGCGGGGAGTGCGGAGCGGTCGGGCCGGTGGGGGCGAAGGCGCCGAAGTAGTCGTACGTCATCACGTTGTACCAGTTGAGGTACTGCGAGGCGCCGCCGTAGTCGGCCGCGTCGATCTTGCCGCCGGAGGAGCCGTCGGCCGTGATGGCCGCGGTGACCAGGTAGTTGCTGCCGAACTCGGTGCGCAGCGCGGAGGACAGCGTCTTGAAGGCGCTGAAGCCGGAGGCGTCACAGGACAGGCCGCAGGCGTTGGGGTACTCCCAGTCGATGTCGATGCCGTCGAAGACATCGGCCCAGCGCGGGTCCTCGACCAGGGCCTTGCAGGACTGCGCGAAGGCGGTCGGGTTGGCCGCGGCCTGGGTGAAGCCGCCCGAGTAGGTCCAGCCGCCGAACGACCAGAGGACCTTGATGTTCGGGTACTTGGCCTTGAGCTGGCGCAGCTGGTTGAAGTTGCCGCGCAGCGGCTGGTCCCAGGTGTCGGCCGCGCCGCTGACCGACTGGTCGGCGGTGTACGCCTTGTCGATGGCGGCGTAGGAGTCGTCCATCACGCACTGCCCGTTCTTGACGTTCCCGAACGAGTAGTTGATGTGCGTGATCTTCGACGCGGAACCGGAGGTGACCAGGTTCTTGACGTGGTAGTTGCGGCCGTAGACGCCCCACTCGGTGAAGTAGCCGAGCTTCACGGCGTTGCCGGTCGGCGGCGGGTCGGTGGTGCCGCCGGTGGTGCGCACCGCGACCGAGCCGCTCGCCGGACCGGTCTGGTCGGCGGTGTCGCGGGCCTTCACGGTGTACGAGTAGTCGGTGCCGGCGGTCAGACCGGTGTTCGTGTACGAGGTGCCCGTCACCGTGGCGACCGTGGCGCCGTCACGGATGACGTCGTAGTTCTTGATGCCCTTGTCGTCGGTGGCCGCCGACCAGGACAGGCTCACCGCGGTGTTGGTGATGCCGGAGGCGGTCGGGGTGCCGGGCGCGGTGGGGGCCGTGTCGCCGGGCACCGTGGGGCCGCCGTCACAGGAGCCGCCGTTGAGGAGGCAGTTGGAGGGGGCGCCGCTGCCCGAGCCGTTGAAGCCGAAGGAGACGGAGGCGCCGGCGGCGAGGGTGCCGTTCCAGGACTTGTTCTTGGCGGTCCAGCGGGTGCCGGAGGACGTGACGTCCGCGTCCCAGGCCGAGCTGACGGACGTACCGGACGGGAAGTCCCAGCCGATCGTCCAGGAACTGATGCTCGTGGTCCCGGTGTTCTTGACGGTCCACTTGCCCTCGAAGCCGGTTCCCCAGTCCTGGGTCTTGGCGAACGTGGCGGTGGCCGAGGTGGCTGCCTGGGCGGGGCTCGCGAGGCCGACCATGGCGGCGAACGGGAGCAGCAGGGTGGTGAGTCCTGCCACGGCTCTCTGTCTGGCTCGGTGTCTGAAGCGCATCCGCGGTTCCTCCGGGGGATTTGATGAGGTGCGCAGGACAATAGAAAGGTCTGGACCATAGGTCAATAGGTCCAGACCACTGTGGGCAATGCTCGCGATTACTTGTTACACGCCCAACTCCTGCGCCAGCACCGCCGCTTGAACCCGGCTGCGCAGCTCCAGCTTGCCCAGCAGGCGGCTGACGTGCGTCTTCACCGTCGCCTCGGCCATATCGAGGCGCGTCGCGATCTCCGCGTTGGACATTCCCTCGCCGAGGCAGGAGAGCACCTCGCGTTCCCGCCGGGTGAGGGCTTCGAGGACCGCCGGGTCCGGCCCAGGATCCCGTACGGGCTTCGCGGCGAACTCGGCGATCAGCCGGCGGGTGACCGTGGGCGAGATGAGCCCCTCGCCGCGGGCCACCGTGCGGACCGCCTCCAGGAGGTCGCGGGCCTCGGTGTTCTTCAGCAGAAACCCGGAGGCGCCCGCGCGCAGTGCCCCGAAGACGTACTCGTCGAGGTCGAAGGTGGTGAGGACGAGTACGTCGGCCAACTGCTCGTCGACGACCCGACGGGTCGCGGAGACGCCGTCGAGCCGGGGCATCTGGACGTCCATCAGGACGAGATCCGGCCGGAGCCGACGGGCGAGCTCGACGGCCTGCTCGCCGTCCCCGGCCTCGCCGACCACCTCGATGTCGGGCGCGCTGCGCAGGATGAGGACGAGCCCGGCCCGTACGGCGGACTGGTCCTCGGCGACGAGCACGCGGATCATTCGTTGTCTCCCTCGGTTCTGTGGGTGATCGGCAGGGTGGCGCGCACGGCCCAGACCTTGGCCCGGCCCGAGACCTCGGGGCCCGCCTCGAACGTGCCGTTCAGCAGGGCGACCCGCTCACGCATGCCGACCAGCCCGGCCCCCGAGCCGGGCGCGCGCGGCCCGTCCCGGTCACCGTAGGGGCTGGACACCCGCACGGTGAGGGAGCCGTCGAGCTGGGCCAGGGTGACGGTGACGCGGCCGGGGGAGGCGTGCTTGAGGGCGTTGGTCAGGGACTCCTGGACGATGCGGTAGGCGGCGAGCTCGACCGGGGTGGGGAGCCGGGACTCGTGGGCGGCGTCGAGGGTGATGTCGAGCCCGTTGGCGCGGGCGCTCTCCGCCAGCGCTTCGAGGCCGTCGAGGGTGGGAGCCGCCGCGGGCTCCTTGTCCCCGCTGTCGTCGCGCAGGATGCCGATGAGCCGCCGCATCTCGGCCAGGCCCTCGACGCTGTTCTCGCGGATCACGGTGAGCGCGTCCTTCGAGGTCCTGGGGTCGTCGAGGGAGAGCGCGGCCGTGGAGTGGATGGCGATCGCGGACAGGTGGTTGGCGACCATGTCGTGCAACTCCCGTGCCATCCTGGCGCGTTCGGCCGTGACCGCCTGGGCGCGGTCGATCTCGGCGAGCAGCGCGGTCTGTTCGGCGCGGAGGCGTTCGGTGACGGCGGTGTCCCGGTGGTTGCGCACGACCCAGCCGGTGGCGGCGGGCGTGAACACCACGATGCCGATGACCACACCGATCAGCAGGGTCTCCGGCACCCGCCAGACCGCGAAGGGCACCACCGCGCCGGCCACCGTGAACAGCCCGCTGATCCACAGGACCCGGCGGGCGGTGGCGGGCGGTCCGTACACCACCGTCGCGTACACGAGGTCCGTGAACATCACGACGGTCACCAGGTTGCCCTGCGTGACCGTGTCGAGGGTCAGCGCGGCGACGCCCACCAGCAGCGCCGAGCGCGGGCGGGTCCGCCGCAGCAGCTCGCAGCCCGTCATCACGGCGAGCGGCAGCAGGATCGGCCACTGTCCCGGCCAGAGCACGACCGGCTCGTCGGCCGGGCGGCTGCCGAGGCCGGCCCCCCACACGAGCAGCCCGCCGAGCAGCCCCGCGAGCGCGATGCGCGCGTCGTCCCGGTGCGGGCGGGGGAGTGTCACGGCCATGGCTCCATCCAACACGGAACGTCGCCGCGTCGCCCGGTCCCGTAGGACGGTCCGCGGCTACATCGAAGGATGCAGTCCGGCTTCGTCATCACCGACGACGAATCGCGCCGCCGCGCACGGGAGCCTGAAAAGGTGACCGAAAGGAGCGAACCGTGATCGTCGCACTGATCATCGCCTGTGAAGTCGGCTTCTGGGTGCTGCTGGCCGCGGGTCTGGCCGTCCGCTACCTGCTGAAGATGCGCCGCACCAGCGTGGCCCTGCTGCTGTGCGAGCCCGTCCTGGAACTCGTGCTGTTCGTCGTCACGGCGATCGACCTCAGGAACGGCGCGGATCCGAGCTGGGAGCACGGGCTCGCCGCGCTCTACATCGGCTTCACCGTCGCCTACGGGCACTACACGATCCGCTGGCTCGACGGCCACGCCGCCCACCGCCTCGCGGGCGCCCCGCGGCCGCCGAAGCCGCCCCGCTACGGCCTGGCCCGCGCCCGGCACGAGGGCGGCCTCTGGCTCCGCACCCTACTGATGGCCGCCGTGGCCTGCGCCCTCCTCCAGGCCGCGGTCTGGTACGTCGGCGACGGCGACACCGAGTCCCTGCGGTCCTTCCAGTGGGTGGCCCTGCGGGCGGCGGGAATCCACGGCCTGGTGGCCCTGACCTACACGGTCTGGCCGAAGAAGGCGCCCGGGTCAGCGCTCCCCGCCCGGGACCCAGAGCACGTCCCCGACGTCCTTGTTCGCCGTCCTGGCAAGGATGAAGAGCAGGTCCGATAGCCGGTTGAGGTAGGTCGCGGTGAGCGGGTTCATGACCTCCCCGTACGACTCCAGCGCCGTCCACGTCGACCGCTCGGCCCGTCGTACGACCGTGCACGCCTGGTGCAGCAGAGCCGCGCCGGGCGTGCCGCCGGGCAGGATGAAGGAGCGGAGCTTCTCCAGCCGCTCGTTGAACCGGTCGCAGTCCGCCTCCAGTTTGTCGATGTAGAACTGCTCGACCCGCAGCGGCGGGAACGCGGGGTCCTCGGCCACCGGCGTCGACAGATCGGCCCCCACGTCGAACAGGTCGTTCTGCACCCGGGTGAGGACCGCGACGACCTCCTCGTCGAGCCCGCCGAGCGCGATCGCCGTCCCGAGCGCCGCGTTCGCCTCGTTGACGTCCGCGTACGCGGAGATCCGCAGGTCGGTCTTGGCGACCCGGCTCATGTCGCCGAGAGCGGTGGTGCCCTGGTCGCCGGTTCTGGTGTAGATGCGCGTCAGATTGACCATGGGGCCAGCGTAGTTACGCCCCCGCCCTCCGGCAGGTACCTGTGCCCACCGTCACGGCGGGCGAGGGCGGCCGGGACGTCGTACGGCAGGGGACGAGCCAGCCCGCGGGCAGGCTCAACTACGGGTCGCGGGGCACTGGGTGAGCCATCCGGTGTGATGTCCGTCTGTTGAGACGTGACGCGCATTACTAAGCGGACACAGGGGCCCTCACGAGCGCTAGGGTCCGCCGGAGAGGCCAACTTGAACAGCGTGTTAAGGGGAGTCGGAGTGGCACGGAAGCTCGCCGTCATCGGAGCCGGACTCATGGGGTCCGGCATCGCCCAGGTCTCCGCGCAAGCGGGCTGGGACGTCGTCCTGCGCGATGTCACCGACGAGGCGCTGAAGCGTGGCATCGACGGCATCAGGACCTCGTACGACAAGTTCGTGAGCAAGGGCAAGCTGGAGGCCGCGGACGCGGACGCCGCCCTCGGGCGCATCACGACCACCACGGATCTGGACGCCGCCGCCGACGCGGACATCGTCGTCGAGGCGGTCTTCGAGAAGCTGGAGGTCAAGCACGAGATCTTCCGGACGCTCGACAGCATCGTCCGCGACGACACCGTGCTCGCCTCCAACACCTCCGCGATCCCGATCACGAAGATCGCGGCCGCTACCGAGCGCCCGGAACGGGTCGTCGGCGTCCACTTCTTCTCGCCGGTGCCGATGATGCAGCTCGTCGAGCTGGTCCGCGGCTACAAGACGAGCGACGAAACCCTCGCCACCGCGCGGGAGTTCGCCGAGTCGGTCGGCAAGACCTGCATCGTCGTCAACCGTGACGTCGCCGGCTTCGTGACGACCCGTCTCATCTCGGCGCTCGTCGTCGAGGCGACGAAGCTGTACGAGTCGGGCGTGGCCAGCGCCGAGGACATCGACCTAGCCTGCCGGCTGGGCTTCGGCCACGCCATGGGTCCCCTGGCCACCGCCGACCTCACGGGCGTCGACATCCTGCTGCACGCCACCGGCAACATCTACACCGAGACCCAGGACGAGAAGTTCGCGCCGCCCGAGCTGATGCGCCGGATGGTTGACGCCGGTGACATCGGACGCAAGAGCGGGCAGGGCTTCTACAAGCACTGAACCGGGCACCACGAGCACGGAACCGGGCACCACCCACAAGCCATGGCACAAGTACCACCCGTCAGTGGCGGTCACCGAAACCGCACGCGCCTCTGGGGCTTCACCCCTTGAGGTGAATTCGGTATCGGTTCGCTCACAAACAGCAACCACACTGCCCCTCGGGCAGTCAGACGGTGCACAGACAGACGCGGAGTACGAGAAGCACTCTCGGGGAGCGCATATGTACATCAGGGGCGACCACACCGAGCTGGTCGTCGGGGGCCGCCTCGACGTGCGCAGCGCGGCGGACGCCCGCACGGTCCTGCACTCGGCCGTCGACGACGGAGCCGGCGACCTGGTGCTCGACCTGTCCGAGCTGGACTCCTGGGACGCCACCGGGCTCGGTGTCATCATGGGGGCCCACCGACGCGCCGGGCGGTGCGGCAGGCGACTCGTACTGCGTGACGTACCGGCGCAGATGCAGCGCCTGCTGGTGGCCACCCGGCTGCACCGGATCCTGGCGATCGAGGGCGGCATCGGCGTGGAGTCACTGCCCCGGGTGTGACCGGCACAACGGTGTACGAACGGCATCACGCGCACAATCCTCACGAAGCTGTGACGTCTCGGACCGCGCGGTACCCCGCCTGTTCGTAGATACTGTGCGAAGGTTTAGGGTTCGGCTGCCCGCCGACTGAAACCCTGGAGCGGGCACCGGACCAGAAGCGACAGCGCGGTGTGCAGCAAGGCCGGGAGGGGCTCGGCACACGACGCTTTTGGGGGGCTAGGAACATGGACCCGAACAACCGGGGACCCGAAGAGTACGGCCATGACGACGACGGCCAGGCGCCTCGCTCGCGCCCGCCACGCGAACCGCTCACGACCGACTTCGGGCAGCACGCGCCGGTGCTCGCCCGCACCGTTCAACTCGTCTCGGGCGACTTCCTGCTCACGGTCAACCCCGTCGACGGCAGCGAGATAGAGGCCTGCCCGCCGGGCGAGCGGCCACCGCGCCCGGTGAAGTACGGCGCGGAGGATCGCGCCGAACTGAGCCGCGCGACCCAGGCTCCCGTCCCGCCGGGCCCCGCCCAGCTCCGACTGCCGCTCCTGGAGCGCCAGGAGGAGCGCGAGCGGCTCGTACGCCTCCTCGCGCGCGGACGCTCGGTCCGCCTCACCGGCGCCGCCGGCTCGGGCCGCACCAGCCTGCTGGACGCCGTCGCCGACGACTGCGCGGACCTCGCCCCCGACGGTGTCGTACGCCTCTCCGGGTACCGGCGCACGGCGAGCGATGTGCTGTACGCGCTCTTCGCCGCCGTCTACGACGCTCCTCGGTACCGGCCCGAACGGGACGAACTGCTCCGGCTCGTCAACGAGATCGGCGCGGTCGTCGTCCTCGACGACGTGGAGTTCGGTGGTGCCCCGCTCGACGACCTGCTCGACGCGACCCCCGAGTGCGCCTTCCTGATCGCCGCGACACCCGACGTCCCCGCGCCGGCCGCCGACTCCCTCCTCGAAGAGGTGTTCCTCAGCGGCCTCGACCGCAGTGGCGGCCTCGAACTCCTGGAGCGGGCCGTCGGACGCGTCCTGACCGAGGAGGAGTCGAACTGGGCGGGCGACCTCTGGTTCGAGTCCGAAGGACTGCCACTGCGCTTCGTGCAGGCCGGCGCGCTGCTGCGGCAGCGGGACCAGCTCAGCGCCGCCGCGGGCGCCGTCGACGAGATCGGCGTCTTCCAGACCGTGCCGGCCGACGTGCCGTTCGACGCCGCCGACAAACCCGAGATCCCGCTGCCCTCGCTCGCCGAGGGCGCCGCGCCCGCCTCCCTGCTCGCCTCCCGGCTCAGCGAGTCGGCGCGCGCCACCCTGCGGTTCGCGATCGCGCTGAGCGGCGAGGTGCCCCACCAGGCGCATCTGCCCGCGCTCGTGGGCGACACCCACGCGGACGCCGCGCTCGCCGAACTGGTGGGCTGCGCGCTGGTCTCCCCGGTCGGCTCCCGCTACCGGCTCGCCGCCGGCGTGCAGGCCCAGCTCGAGGCCGCCGGATACGCGGACGACGCCCAGGCACAGGCACTCGCGGCGGCCCAGCACTACACCTGGTGGGCCGGGCACCCCTCGGTGACCCCGGAGCGGGTCTGCGCCGAGGCCGACGCGCTGCTCGCCGCGCTCGGCGTCCTGGTCCCGCTCGCCACGCCTCCGCAGGCCGAGGAGGACGAGAGCGACGCCGTACGGCTGGCTCGTACGGCCGCGCCCGCGTTCGCCGGCGGCCTGCACTGGAGCGCCTGGGAGCGCGCCCTGCGCTCCGGCGCCGAGGCTTCCCAGCTCTCCGGCGAGGTGTCCGAACAGGCCTACTTCCACCACGAGTTGGGCGTCCTCGCGCTCTGCGGCGGCCAGCTGGACCGGGCCCGCGTGGAGTTGGAGGCCTCCATCGGGCTGCGCGGCGCCCTCGCCGACAAGCGCGGCACGACCGCGGGCCGCCGTGCCCTCACCCTGGTCTCCGACCGCTCCGGAGCCGTCCTGTCCGGCGTCGGCGCGGCGGCGGGCGAGGAGGTGTCCGAGTCGCGGTACGAGGAGTCGGCGTCGCCTCCCGGCGGCGTACCGGCCGCTTTCCCGGCCGAACAGCCCGGTATACCCCCGACGTTGGTCACCCACCGCTCGGAGCCCGGCCACGCCACGAAGCGGGTGGGAGTCGCGAGCCGCCTGGTGAGCGGCACCCGGCGCAACCTGGTGGCCGCGGGCGCGGGCGCGCTGCTCGTCGCGGTGCTCGGCACCGTGGTGACGCTCGGCGCGACCTCGGACCCGAACAACAACACCCCGGCCGAGAAGGTCGGCGTCAACCCGTCGGCCACCCAGGGCGCCGCCGACGACAGCCTGGGCGCGGACAAGGCGAAGAAGGGCGGCGGCGACTCCGCCACGGGCGCCGTGAGTACGCCGACGGATCCGGGCCCCGACGGCACGTACGGGACTTCGGACGATCCGACGCCCACGGATGTCGGACGGCCTTCGGACGACCCGAGCGGGACGAAGGGTTCCAGCGGCCCGGCGACATCGCCGTCGAAGTCGCCCACGAAGTCGCCGACCCAGTCGCCCTCGCCGACGCCGACGGGCTCGTCGTCCGGCACGCCTTCGGGCACACCGTCGGAGTCGCCCAGCACGACGCCGACCCCGTCCCCGTCGGAGTCCGAGACCACTCCGGAGACCACTGACTCCGCCAGTGGCCCCATCTCCAGCGCCCCGGAGACCACCACCGCGGGCGCGTCGGAAGGCACCGCCACCAGCGCCCCGGCGAGCAGCGGCGAGGCCGGGTCGCCCAGTGGCACGGTGATCTGAGGCACCGAACGACAGGAGAGGGCCGGGTCCGCTGACGGACCCGGCCCTCTCACTTCGTCCTGCGGTCAGAACAGCCGCAGCTTGTCGTCCTCGATGCCGCGCATCGCGTTGTAGTCCAGAACGGTGCAGCCGATGCCGCGGTCGGTGGCGAGGACGCGGGCCTGCGGCTTGATCTCCTGGGCGGCGAAGATGCCGCGGACCGGCGCGAGGTGCGGGTCGCGGTTCAACAGCTCCAGATAGCGCGTGAGTTGCTCCACGCCGTCGATCTCGCCGCGCCGCTTGATCTCGATGGCGACGGTCCGGCCCTCGGCGTCCCGGCACAGGATGTCGACGGGTCCGATGGCCGTCATGTACTCGCGGCGGATGAGCGAGTAGCCCTCGCCGAGGGTCTCGATGCGGTCCGCGAGGAGTTCCTGGAGGTGTGCTTCCACGCCGTCCTTGATCAGGCCGGGGTCCACGCCGAGTTCGTGCGAGGAATCGTGGAGGATCTCCTCCATCGTGATGATGAGCTTCTCGCCCGCCTTGTTGATGACGGTCCAGACGCCCTCCTCGTCCCCCGAACCCTCCTTCAGAGTGCAGGGCGGCGACATCCAGTTGAGGGGCTTGTAGGCCCGGTCGTCCGCGTGGATCGAGACGCTGCCGTCCGCCTTCACGAGGATGAGGCGAGGGGCTGACGGGAGATGGGCGGTGAGCCGGCCCGCGTAGTCGACGGAGCAGCGGGCAATGACGAGACGCATGGTCGGCAACGCTACTCGACGGGCAGTGGTACACGCGATTCGCCCTGGAAGACGACTGTTCGGTCGTGGCTGATTGTGGGCCTAGTGGGAGTTCGCTATGTGCGCATTCTCCTGGTGCCGTCACCGTCCGTTGCTTACCGTATAAGCAGGAGGTCGCGGTGCGTGTACCCAGCGTGTTCGATGTCGCGAACTCCCTTCCCTGTCCGGCAACCCCCGAGGTCTGGGGGTGCGAGAGGAGAACCCATGTCGCTCGACGTCTCACCGGCCCTACTCGAAAAGGCCGAGCGAGGCGAGGTCGACGAAGCTGAATTCGTCGACTGCGTCCGGACCTCCCTGCCCTACGCATGGGAGATGATCAGCTCTTTGGTGGCCCAGCTGAAGGTGGACGGCGGCAACTTCGCCGACAACCAGACGCCCCCGCCGGACGAGCAGGCGCGTGGCCAGCTGCTGCGTGCGCTCGCGAGTGACGCGATACGCGGCGCGCTGCAGCGGCACTTCGGAGTGCGGCTCGCATTCCAGAACTGCCACCGGGTAGCGGTGTTTCCGCTGGACACCTCAGTGGACGACACGCTGGTGCGTTTCACCTCGGTGCGCAGCCAACTGCTGAACCAGTCACCCGAGTTCAGGGACTGCTGACGCGGAAACGCCGCACTGCTTGCCGCCCCGTACGCGGGAGGTGCATCTGTACGGGGCGGCAAGCTCCCGCGAATCCGGCCCGCCGGCCGGCCGCACGAGGCCCACGACCGGCCCGCAGGCGGCTCCTCGACCGGCCTGTACGCGGCCCGTCGGCCTACGCGGCTCCCGGTTCCGGGCGGTCACCGGAGCTGGGGGAGTACCTCGGAGCCGAGCCTGCGGACGTTCTCCTCGGTGGCCGCCAGGTCCCCCGAACCCTCCACGAGCAGGGCGAAGCGTGAGATGCCGGTGCGTTCCGAGGTCGCGGCCAGCCGGTCGGCGCACAGCCGGGGGGTGCCCACCGGGTGCAGCCCGCAGAGGAGTTCGGTGTACGCCAGCGGGTCCCGCATCGTACGGGCGCGGCCGTCGACCGTCACATGGGCCTCGAGTCCCTGCTTCAGCCAGCCCGGCATCGACTTGAGGAGCGTCTCGACGGCGTCGGTGCGACGGTCCGCGAGCTGGCAGACGCCGGCCGACACGTGCGCCGCCGCGAAGATCTCGTCGGACGGCCGCCCGGCCACGCGCGCGTACTGCCGCCACAGGGACACCATTTCGGCCTTCTCCTCGTCCCCGACATGCATCCCGAGGAGCATCGGCAGTCCGCGCTCGGCCGCGAGCCGCACGCTCGCCGGTGAGGTGCAGGCGACGACCACTTCGGGGCCCGGCGCGCGGCCCAGTGACTCCGACGGCCTTGGCACGACGGCGACTTCACGGAAACCGAACCGCTCCCCGGTGCCCGCCACCGACGGCTCGCGCAGCCAGCGCATCAGCAGATCGAGCGATTCCGGGAACCCCTCCTCGTACGCCCCGAGACCCGAGCCGAATACCTCCAGGTCGACCCAGGGGCCGCCGCGCCCCACGCCCAGCGAGAACCGTCCGCCGGACGTCACATGCAGCAGCGCCGCCTGTTCGCCGAGGGCCACCGGGTGCACGGTGGGCAGGACGCTCACCGCGGTGCCGACCCGGATCCGCTGGGTACGGCCGAGCAGCAGGGCCGCGAGAGTGATCGCCGACGGGCAGGTGCCGTACGGGACGAAGTGGTGCTCGGCCAGCCAGACCGAGTCGAGCCCGGCCTCCTCGGCGACCTCGGCCGACCGCACCGCGCGGTGCAGGGCCTCCCCCTGGCCCTGGCCCGGGAACTGGGCGGCCAGTACAAAACTTCCAACGTGCATCGTGCTTTCCCGCTTCCTTGGCTCCGACGCGGAGCTCCCCCACCGGCATAACCACCCGACACGTGCCGAGGACACGGCCTGTCGGAGAGATTTGCGGATTGTCTGCAAAATGGGCCGACGGGAGGGCGATCTGTGCGGTTTGGCGGGGTACGCATACCCCTGTGTGTGCCGCGTAGGCTGGACGTGGCCCCTGCTCCTTGTATAGCTCCGTGAGGTGTCCTGTGTCCCCGCGTCGCAACCGTCCGAAGGGCGCAGGCCTGTCCGGCCCGAGCCCGGCCCCGGACGACGGCGGCCGCTACGGCGGCTTCCAGTCCACGGAGAGCTGGCAGGGCGAGGAATGGAGCGTGCGTCATGTGGCGGGCGCGAGCGCCCAGGGCAAGACCTACCGCTGCCCGGGCTGCGACCAGATGATCCCCTCCGGTGTCCCGCACGTGGTGGCCTGGCCCGAGCACTCCGGTGTCGACGAGCGCCGGCACTGGCACAAGTCCTGCTGGAACGCCAAGGACCGCCGCACCTCTCGGGTGCAGCGGTCCCGTAACGCGCCCAGGTTCTAGGCGACTTCACCCACCCCGGCCGTCGTCAGACGTCCCGGCGCTCGAGGAGCACGAAGGCGCCGAGGATCGCCGCGGCCGTCAGCACGGCGAGCAGGCCGAGCTGCGAGCCGCCCGTGCCGTTCTCGGAGTCCAGACGGAAGATCTTGGCGAGGGCGTTGGGAGCGGCGTACTCCATCATCTTGTTGCCGATCGTCTGAAGGCTCTCGGACATCAGCAGGAACGCGGGCATGATCGCGGGCACCAGCACCAGGCCGAGCATCGCGGTGATCGCGCCCGCCGAGTGACGCAGCATCGAGCCGACCGCCAGCGCGCAGGTGCCGAGCAGCGAGACGTACAGCGCGCCCATGAGCACCGTGCCGCCCCACGACACCTCGGACGAGCCGCTGTGCATCCCCGAGGTGAAGAGGCCGACCAGCCCGATCGCGAAGGCCGACACGGCGAACGCCACCGCGAAGAAGATGATCAGCTTCGCGGCGAACACCCGGTGGCGCTGCGGCGAGGCCGTGAACGTCGTACGGATCATGCCCGTCCCGTACTCGGACGAGACCACCAGGACGCCCAGGGTGATCAGGCAGATCTGCCCGAGGATCAGCCCGAAGAACGCCGGGATCGTGTACGGCACGTCGGCGTAGTCGTTGTTGTTGGTCTGGACGGCGACGAGGAAGCCGATGCCGACGACCAGCACCAGGAAGACGCCGAGCGTCCACATCGTGGAGCGTACCGACTTGATCTTCGTCCACTCGGAGGCGAGCGCGTGGCCCAGGTGGGTGCGCGTGACCGGGATCGGCGAGGTGTACGAAGCGCCGATGGCCGCCTGCCAGTCGGGTGCGGCCTGCTGCTGCATCGGGGGCTGGGGCGTACTCATCGGGCGTCCTCGGGCTTGGTCAGGTCGGGGGCGGCGGCTGCGGGAGCCTGGGGTGCGGACTGGGCGTACGGGTTGGCGTTCGCGGTGGGGGGCGCCGCGCCGGCCGGGGCGCTGTACGGGCCCGGCTGAGCCGCGCCGGGAGCACCCGGCGCGCCGTACGGACCCGGCTGCGGCTGGTCCTGCGGCATCGCGAACGGCTGCCCGCCGCCCTGCTGCGGCGGCGGCGGTGCGTACCAGCTCGGCTGGCCCTGGCCCGGCACCGGCATCTGCGGCGGCGGCATCGCTCCCGGCGGCAGCTGCTGCTGGAGCCCGGCCCTCTGGTCGGTGCTGGAGCGGTAGTCGACGGCGCCCTGCGTCATCCGCATGTACGCCTCCTCGAGCGAGGCCTGGTGCGGCGACAGCTCCCACAGCCGTACGTCGGCGGAGTGCGCGAGGTCGCTGATCTGCGGCAGCCGCAGCCCCATGACGCGCAGCGCGCCGTCCTGCTCGGGCAGCACCTGTCCGCCCGCCTCGGTCAGCGCGGACGTCAGCTTCTCGCGCTGCTGCGGCTCGGTGTCCGGGGTGCGGACCCGGGCGAAGTCGGCCGAGTTGTGCGAGATGAAGTCCTTGATGTTGCTGTCCGCGAGGAGCTGTCCGCGGCCGATCACGATCAAGTGGTCCGCGGTCAGCGCCATCTCGCTCATCAGGTGCGAGGAGACGAAGACCGTACGGCCCTCCGCGGCGAGGGACTTCATCAGGTTGCGGACCCAGAGGATGCCCTCGGGGTCGAGCCCGTTGACCGGCTCGTCGAAGAGCAGCACCTGCGGGTCGCCGAGCAGCGCGGCCGCGATGCCGAGCCGCTGGCCCATGCCGAGCGAGAAGCCCTTGGAGCGCTTTCGTGCCACGTCCTGGAGGCCGACCACACCCAGAACCTCGTCCACGCGGCGGGCCGGGATGCCGGACAGCTGGGCGAGGCAGAGGAGGTGGCTGCGGGCGCTCCGGCCGCCGTGCACGGCCTTGGCGTCGAGGAGCGCGCCGACCTGACGGGGTGCGTTCGGCAGCTTGCGGTACGGGAAGCCGCCGATCGTCACCTGCCCGGAGCTGGGGTTGTCGAGGCCGAGGATCATCCGCATCGTCGTCGACTTGCCCGAGCCGTTGGGCCCGAGGAAGCCGGTGACGGCACCTGGCCTCACCTGGAAGGAAAGGTTGTACACGGCTGTCTTGGCGCCATAGCGCTTCGTCAGGCCGACTGCCTCGATCATGCTCCGCACCCATCGAAAGGTTCTGGACGTCTCGGACGTCGGGGCACACGCCCCCGTAAGGGTTAGGAGGATATCGGTGCGCTGACGGTTCCACTCAAAAGAAAGTAAAACAGCGCAGGTCAAGCGGCTTGCTTGGCAGGTACGCGTCTGCCCTGGTCAGAGGTGGAAGCGGGGCCGGGAGCCGGTCAGAAACGGGTCGGGAGCGAGTCGTCCAGCGGGGGCAGGTCGTCGTACAGCCGGAGCTCGGCCGCTTCGTCGACGTACGGCAGGAAGTCGGTCTGCGGCAGCACCCAGCCCTCCTCGCCGAAGACCAGCGTGCCCCGCTCGCGCAGCGAGGAGTTGCTCCCGGCGCGGCGCACCCAGGTCGCCGGGTCGGGCCCGAGCAGGTTGCGCAGCCGGGCGGAGCCGGCGAGCAGCGCGGCGAGCAGCGCGGACTGGTCGCCGCCGCCGGGACGCGGGTGACCGGTCTCCGGGTCGGCGAGCACGCCGTGCGCGCTGAAGTAGATGTACGCGGCGCCGAGCCGCTCCCCGGACGGCATGGTCATCTCGAACGCGTCGCCGGGGAGTATCGCCCGCCGGTAGTCCGGGAACTCGGTGTCGTCGACCGCCTTGAGCTGCGTCGAGTCCAGCCAGGTGACGACGAGCGTGGTCCGCGCGTCCCGGTCGACGTACGGCGTGCCCGCCACGTACCCCGCGGGGCTGATGTGCCCCGAGCAGCCGACGCCGATGCCGCGCACCTCCACCGGCACCATCGGCACGGTCGCCGGGATGCCCAGCCGGGTGAGCTTGTGGGCGACCTGGCCGGGGGAGGCGTTCGAGCCGACGGCGATGACCGGGTGGCGGCGCCCGGCGGTGACCTGGCCGAGGCCGGCGAGGGTCTCGTCGAGGCGCTGTGACTCCTCCCGCTCCTCCACGAACCACTCGCCGAGCCGCAGCGGCCGGACGTCGAGATGCAGCAGCTCGCCCCCGGTCAGCAGGGACGGCTCGGTGGTGGGGCGGCCCGGATACGTGAGCGGCTGTTTGGCCGGCACGTCGTCCAGGCCCAGAGCTTGGAGGCTTCGGTCCTTCGTCGTCACGGTGACGCCCTTCGGGGGTGGTCGCGCGATACGGGCACAGCGTTCCACGCGATGTCTACCCGGGGTGGGCCCGGGTCTCGCCCGTATGAGCGGGGTTGGCCGGAACGAACACCGGGAATCATGCCGTGCCATTGTACGAGTGGTCGCGAAATCGGTTACAGGAGTTGTGAGTTGAGCTTACTGAGAAGTGGACCGGGTCGCTGGCGGCAGCCCGCGGGGCGCCGGGCACATCCGCGTTTTCGTACGTCCGTTCGCTGGTGGATCGCCGGACGCAGCGTCCACGCCCTGATGCTGATGACCCTCGGCGCGCTGGCCGGGCTCTCCGTCGTCGTCGCGGCGCTGTGGACGATGACGGAACACTCGCCGCGGTCGATGGAGCAGCGCTTCTCCAGCGTGGAGCGGCTCTTCGACCTCAGTCTCACGGTGCTGCGCGCCTGTGTGGGGACCGACAACCTCGAACCGGAGGCGGACAGCACCGCGCACCAGCTGCTCGCCACCTTCGCCTCGGTCACTGGTGCCCTGGCGCCCGCGGTGCTCCTGGGGATCGTGCTCATCAAGCTGTTCGCGTTGCGGCCGTTCGTCTGGCGGCAGCGGGCCAGCGTCTCGCACGCCTGGACCGCGGACTTCCCCGGCTACTCGCGAAACCACGCGGACAGCGAGGACGCGATCATCGCCGTCCGTTTCTACAACCGCTTCGACAACCTCTCGGTCGTGGATCTGCGGGCCCGCGCCCACCTGCGCTATCTGGAACGCTCGCCGCACGACGGCAGCCTGGTCATCTACAAGCAGTGGCTGAGGGTGCTGGACGCGAAGGGGGAGCCGGCGGACGAGCGGTCCTGGCTCGCGGTCGAGCGCGGGGCGCCCTTCACGGTGTGGATACCGGTGGAGGCGCCGGTGGCCGAGCTGCCGTTCCGGCACATCCAGGGCAAGGACCTGGCGGGGTCGCACGGCGTGAAGCTGCTCGTGCGGCTCACGGCGCGGACCGTGGGCCTGGGCACCGAGGTCGCCGACGAGCGCTGGTTCGACCTGGACGCCGGCGACTTCGAACTCGGCCGTTTCGTACCGCTCCAGCCGGACCTGGAGAAGGAGGTCTGGCACTGGGAGGGATGGTCGGACTTCGACGGCGTACTGGAGGCCCGGCCGGACGGCGGTGACCCCCCGTCTCCCGCGCGCCCGGACCCTACGCGTCCCGCTTCTTGAGCAGGGCGTAGCCCCCGACGACGGCCACCGCCACCCAGGCGACCATGATCGCGAGGCCGCCCCAGGGACCGTACGGAGTGTCGTCGTCGATGGGGGTGACGACCTGCATGATCCTGCTGCCGGCCTGGTCGGGGAGGTACTGGCCGATCTTCTTGGTGGCGGAGACGTTGCCGAGGATGTTGGAGATCAGGAAGAAGAACGGCATCAGGATGCCGAGGGAGAGCATCGGGCTGCGCAGCATCGTCGCGACGCCCATGGAGAAGACGGCGATGAGCGTCATGTAGAGGCCGCCGCCGATCACCGCGCGCAGCACTCCGGGGTCGCCGATCGACGCCTTGTGCGAGCCGAGCATCGCCTGCCCCAGGAAGAAGGCGACGAAGCTGGTGATGATGCCGACGACGAAGGAGAGGACCGTCGCCACCGCGATCTTGCTGAAGAGGAACGTGCCGCGCTGCGGGACGGCCGCGAGCGAGGTGCGGATCATGCCGGTGCTGTACTCGTTCGAGACGACGAGCACTCCGAACACGATCATCGCGAGCTGACCGAGACTCATGCCCGCGAAGCTGATGAACGTCGGGTCGAAGGACAGCTTGTCGTTCTCGCTCAGATTGTCGAAGTCGTTCTTGGACAGCAGCGAGATCAGGATGCCGAGGGCGATCGTGACGACCGCGGCGAGACCGAGCGTCCAGATGGTGGACGCGACCGAGCGGATCTTGGTCCACTCGGACTGCAGGACCTGCGTGGCCGCCATGCTCAGCCCCTCTTCCAGTCGTCGCCCCACTGGTGCTGGGGTGGTGGCGGGGTGCCCGGGTGCGGGGTGCCCGCGAGGCCGGCTTCCGGATCGGGGGCGTCCGTGTGCGCGTGGTACTCCACCGACTCCGCGGTGAGCTGCATGAACGCCTCTTCCAGGGATGCCTGCTGGGGACTGAGCTCGTGCAGCACGACCTGGTGCCGGGCGGCCAGCTCCCCGATGTGCTCCGGCTTGGAGCCGTCCACCTCCAGCGTGCCGGCGCCCGTCTCGACGACGGTGATCCCGGCACTGTGCAGCACGTCGAGGAAGCGCTCGCGCTGGGGGGTGCGGATCCGGACGTAGGACCGCGAGTTCTGCCGGATGAAGTCCGCCATGGAGGTGTCGGCGAGCAGCCGGCCCTGGCCGATGACGACGAGGTGGTCGGCGGTCAGCGCCATCTCGCTCATCAGGTGACTCGACACGAAGACGGTGCGGCCCTGCGACGCGAGGGACTTCATCAGGTTGCGGATCCAGTGGATGCCCTCGGGGTCGAGCCCGTTGACCGGCTCGTCGAACATCAGGATCCGCGGGTCGCCGAGCAGCGCCCCCGCGATACCGAGCCGCTGGCCCATGCCGAGCGAGAACCCCTTGGCCTTCTTCTTTGCCACCGCGGTCAGCCCGACCGTGTCGAGGACCTCGTGCACCCGCGCCTTGGAGATGCCGTTGCTCTGCGCGAGGCAGAGGAGGTGGTTGAAGGCGCTGCGTCCGCCGTGCATGGCCTTGGCGTCGAGCAGGGCGCCGATGTACTTCAGCGGGTCCTTGAGGCGGTCGTAGTGCTGCCCGTCGATCCGCACGTCGCCCGCGGTGGGCCGGTCGAGCCCGAGCATCATCCGCATGGTCGTGGACTTGCCGGCGCCGTTGGGGCCGAGGAACCCCGTCACGATTCCCGGTCTGACGGCGAAGGTGAGGTTGTTGACCGCCACCTTGTCGCCGTACCGCTTGGTCAGCCCCTCGAGCTCGATCATGCGGCCACGCTAAGACGGGCGTTGCGCCTGTGCCACTTGGGCGAAGGTGTTTTTGCCCCCTGTTCACCGTGCCCGGTCCGCGACGCCATGTGCGTACGCCCGTCGCGTCATCGCGCGTACGACCACCCCGTCATCGTGCGTACGGCGACGGCCCGCACCCCCGAGAAGAGGGTGCGGGCCGTCGCCGATGCGAACGACTACCGGGAACTACCGGGACTGCTGAGCCGGTACCCCACGCGAGATCGGCTCGTCCTCGGCCGGAGTGGCGGCAGCCACCGCGGCGCCCGTGAGCGTCGCGAGCATCTCGCGGACGTTCGTGAGCTGGGCGTTGATCGAGTCGCGGCGGTTCGTCAGAGCCGCCAGCTCGCGCTCGGACTCCGAGCGGATGCGGTCGGCCTTGGCGTTCGCGTCGGC
Source organism: Streptomyces sp. NPDC050535 (assembly GCF_044457665.1). NCBI lineage: Bacteria > Bacillati > Actinomycetota > Actinomycetes > Kitasatosporales > Streptomycetaceae > Streptomyces > Streptomyces sp. NPDC050535. The sequence goes on along the minus strand of NZ_JBITHE010000007.1, from coordinate 57,826 downwards.
CACGATGTCCTCGGACTGGCGCTGAGCCGTCTCCACCGTCTGACGGGCGCGGCGCTCGGCGTCCGTGCGCAGCTTCTCGGCCTCCAGGCGGAGCTGCTCCGCGCGGTGCTCGATCTCCGCGAGACGCTTCTCCGCCTTGGCCTGGCGGGAAGCCAGGTCACGCTCGGACTGCTCACGCCGCTTGGCGAGGTTCGTCTCGAAGTCGGCGGCGGCCTGCGCGGCCTTGGCGCGGGTCTCCTCGAAGAGGGCGTCCGCCTCCTCGCGCTTGGACTGCGCGTCCTTCGTCGCCTCCTGGCGAAGCTGCGAGGCGTCGCCCTTGGCCTTCTCAAGGATCCGGACGCCCTCGTCCTCCGCCTTGGCCTTGCGGTCCGCGGAGAACGATTCCGCGTCGTTGCGGACCTGCTGGGCCGCCGACTCGGCGAGCTCGCGGTGCTGCTCAGAAGCGCGACGGGCCTCCTCTCGCAGGTCCTTCGCCTCCTCCTCGGCGAGGCGGAGGATCTTCTCGACGCGCGCGCCGAGCCCGGCGTACGACGGCTCGGCGTCGCTTACCTGGGCCTGGGCGTTCTGCGTCTCGAGGTGGAGTTCCTCAATGCGCTTTTCGAGAGCAGTGATACGGGCCAGAGCGCTGTCACGGTCGGAGACGAGCTTCGAAATGCGTTCGTCCACCTGAGCGCGGTCGTACCCACGCCGCACAAGCTCGAAGCCGTAGGGGGAAGTGTCGCTCATGGGGTTCCTGTCGAATGAGACCGGTGAGGTGATAGGTGGAATCCTAGGGGTCAAAGCGGTGTGTCATCGAGCGGATACGTGTTTGATCTGGAGAATGACACTCCTTTTGGGTGGCTACCTGTCGGAGTGCTTGCCAGAGCCTGTGTCAAAGGTCCCTACAAAGCATGGAATCGACGCTTATGGCTAGCCCTCTGACGCCTTGCCACCCGAACGAGTCGCACCCGCGGCGGCGCCGGCCTTGACTCCGGCGTCCTTGCCGACTGACGGTGCCTCAAAGGACTCCAACGCTTCCAGCACGTCCTGGACACGGGAGATCTCCGCATTGATGTCCTCGCGTCGCCGGACCAGGACATCGAGCTCGCGCTTGCCCTCCTCGACCGTGCGACGTGCCTCCTGCTCGGCGTCGGCCTTGATCTTCTCCGCCTCGGCGACCAGCGAGTTCTTCTTCTGCTCGGCCTCCTTGAGGAGACCCTCCGCCTTGCGTACGGCGGCGATCCGCACCTTGCTCGCCTCGGAGTTGGCCTCGGACACCAGGTCCTTGGCCTTCGCCTCGGCCTTGGCCAGCGACTCCTCGGCTGCCTTGATGAGCGCGTCGCACCGGTCGCCCGCCGCCCGCATCGTCTCGGCCGACTCGCGCCGGGCCCGCGCGTGCAGCGACTCGATCTCGGCGGTGATCCGGTCGCGCAGCTCCTCCGCGCGCTCCCTTATCGCGGTCGCGTCCCGGCGCGCGCCGACCAGCAGCTCGTCGGCGTCCGTACGGGCCCGCTCCACACGGGAGTTGCCCTGGACGGTCGCCTCGGAGACGAGCCGCTCCGCTTCGTTGCGCGCGGCGCCGACCATGCTGTCGGCCTGTGCCTCGGCGTCCGCCGTGGTCTTCTGCGCGGCCTGCTGGGACTCGGAGAGCAGCTTGTCGGCCTCCGACGCCGTCTCCGTGATGAGCGTGTCGACCTGCTCGGCGGCCTCGGAGCGCCGCTTGTTGGCCTCCTTGCGCGCCTCGTCCGTCGTCCGCTCGGCCTCCTCGCGCGCGGCCGACGTGACCCGCTCCGCCTCCGCCTCCGCCTCGGCCCTGATCCGCTGCGACTCGATGCGGATCCGCTCGGCCTGCTGCTGCGCGGAGCCGACCGTCGCCGCGGCCTCGGCACGCAGCCGCTCCGCGTCCCCGGTCGCGTCCGAGATGAGCTGCTCGGCCTTGGCCACGGACTCCGTCCGTACCCGCTCGGCCTCCGCGTTCGTCTCCACGGTGAGCCGCTCGGCCTCGGACCGCGACTCGTTGATGAGGGTGTCCGCCTGCGTGGCGGCGTCCGAACGGATCCGGTTCGCGTCCTCGCGGGCCTCGCCGCGCGTCCGTGAGGCGTCCTGTTCGGCGTTGGCGATGGTGTCGGACGCCTCGGTGCGGACGCGCTGGGCGTACTCGCTCGTCTCCGAACGCAGCCGCTCGGACTCCGCGATCGCCTCCGAAACCGTGCGCTCCGCCAGCGACTTGGCGGCCTCCGACTCCTCGGACGCCTCCCGCCGGATCCGGCCCGCGTCCTCGCTGGCCCGCTCCCGCTCCGCGTAGGCGTCGGCGCGGACCCGGTCGGCCTCCGCCTGCGCCTCGGTCCTGGTGCGGTCCGCCGCGTGCTCGGCCGCGGACCTGAGACCGGTGATCTCCTCCTGAGCCTGCTCGTGCAGCCCGGCCACCGAGTCGCGCACCTGCTGCGCGGTCTGCTCGGCGTTCGAGACCATCTCTGTCGCGCGCCGGTCGGCCTCCTCGACCAGGCGTACGGCCTCGGCCTGGGCCTCCTCCACCCGCTTGCGCGCGGACGCGAGCAGTTCCTCGCTCTGTCCGCGGGCCCGCTCACGCTCCTGGTCGGCCTCCTGGCGCGCCGACCCGAGCAGTTCCTCGGCCTCACGGCGGCGCCGTACGGCCTCCTCCTGCGCGGCGGCCAGCGCCTCGGCACCCTCGGCCGCCAGCCGCTCCGCCGCGGCCTGTGCCTCCGCCCGTACCCGGTCCGCGCTGTCCTGCGCCTCCGACTTCAGCCGCTCGGCCTCCGCCGCGGCCTCCGAACGCAGCCGTACGGCGATGTTCTCGCCCTCGGCGCGGGAGGCGGACGCGTCCGCCGCGGCCTCGTCGCGCAGCCGCTCGGCCTCCGCCTCGGCCTGTGCCCGGAGCATACGGAGCCGCTCGGCGGCCTCCGAACGCAGCCGGTCCGTCTCCTCCGCGGCCTCGCGGCGCAGCCGCTCGGCCTCCTCGCGGGCCTCGCCCAGCGCCTGCTCCGCCGAGGCGAGCCGCTGCTCGGCCTCGGCGTGCAGCCGGGTGAGCCCCTCGGCCGCCTCCTCGCGGCGGACCGCTATGGCCCGCTCGGTCTCCTCGCGCAGCGCCTCCGCGGCCCGCTCGGCGTCCGCCTTGACGCCCTCGGCCTGCTCCTCGGCCTCGGCGCGGTGCCGCTCGGCCTCCGTGCGGGTGCGCTCAAGGGTGTCCTCGGCCTGCCGGCGCAGCGTCGTGGCGCGCTCGATGGCCTCGGTGCGGACCCGCTCGCTGTCGGTCGTGGCGACCGACCGCAGCTCGTCCGCGTCCACCTTGGCCTTGGCGAGCAGCTCCTCGGCGGTCCTGGCCGCCTCCTCGATCTGCTGGACGGCCTCGCGCCGGGCCTCGCTGCGGATGCGCTCGCCCTCGGCGTTCGCGTCGCCGCGCAGCTGCTCGGCCTCGCCGCGCAGCCGGCGCGCCTCCTCCTGGAGCTCGACCGTCTTGGCGCGGTACTCCTTGGTGTCGTCCTTCGCCGTGCCCTTGAGCTGCTCGGCGATGTCGTGCGCCTCGGCGCGCAGCCGGTCCGCCTCGGCCTCGGCCTTGCCGCGGATCCGCTCGGCCTCCTCGGCGGCGGCCCTGGTGGTCGTCTTGGCTTCCTCGGACGCCCTGTTCAGTACGTCCTCGGCGGTACGGGCCGCCTTGGCGAGCTGGGACGCGGTCTCCTCGGCGGTGAGGCTGCGGGCGTTCTCCTCGGCCTCCGCGACGATCTTCTCGGCCCTGGTCCTGGCCTCGGCGACGACCTGTTCGGCGTCGGCCTTGGTCGTCTCGGCCTCCTGGTTGGCCTCGCTGACCAGCCGGGCGACCTGCTCCTTCGCCGTACGCATGCGCTGTTCGTTCGCCGACTCGGCGCCGGCCAGGGTCTTGGCCGCGGACTCCTTCGCCTCGGCGAGGGTCTTCTCCGCCTCGGCCCGCGCCTCACGCAGCGCCGTCTCGGCCTCGGTCGCGCGCTGCTCGGCGGTCCGGCTCAGCTCGGTGGCCTGGCGGCGGGCGGAGTCCGACTCGGTGGCCGTGGAGCTGCGCAGCCGCTCGGCGTGGTCGGTGGCCTCCTGGGCCTGGGTGGAGGCCGCGTTCAGCAGCCGCTCGGCGTCCGTGCGGGCCCGGCGCAGCAGCGCCTCGGCCTCGGCGCGGGCCGACTCGGCGTCCGCGTTCAGCCGCTGGCGGGCCTCGGCGGCGACCCGCTCGGCCTCCGCGCGGGCGGCGGCCAGCGACTGGTCGGCCTCGGCACGCGACTCCTCCAGGAGACGGCGGGCCTGCTGCTCGGTGCGGGCGCGCAACTGCTCCGCCCACGCCACGTTCTCGTTGACGTGCGACTCGACGGTCTGCCGGCGCTCGCCCAGCTCCTGGTCGAGCTGCTGGCGACGGGTGACCGCCTCCTGGTGCAGCTCCGCCTGGAGGCGGGCGGCCTGCTCGGCGTGCTCCTGGAGGATGCGCTGAGTCTGCGCGCGGGCCTGGCTCATCTCGCGCTCGGCGTCGGCGCGCAACTGGTCGGCCTGGATCTGCGCGTTACGAAGGAGCTGCTCGGCCTGGTAGCCGAGGTCACCGCCGTCGTAGGCAGGCCGGGTCGCCAGACTGCGGCGCGCCTCGTGCAGCTTGGCGCGCAGCACCTCGACTTGATAGCCGAGGTCCTCGGCGTGCTGGACGGCCTTCTCCCGCTCGGTCTTCAGCCGCTCCATCTCGGCCTCGAACCGAGAGAGATGGTCGACGTCAGCCGCCGGCTCTCGCTCCTGGCGTTCGTAGCCCCGCACTGCGCGGTCCCATCCGTCCCCTGGTCGCAAGTCTCTCCAAACGAGCCCCGTCCATCCGCCGAACGGGGCCCCCGGGGAATGGTGTCAGATCACCGGCGGAGCGCGGGCCGCTGCCCCGATGCTCGTCCCGCCCGTCCCCCGAAAACCTGGACCCCGGCCCTCGAATCCCCTCAACAAGGATCCGGGCCGCCCCGAAGAGGCGACGGCCGTCCCCCAACCCTACCGGCCCATATGTACGAGGGTCAGTGCTCAGGTGACTCAACTGGCGCCGAAGTGACCAGTTCTGTCAGGACACCATGGCAATCCTTTGGATGCAGGAACGTGATCCGGGAGCCCATCGACCCGCGTCGGGGCTCGTCATACAGCACTCGTACGCCTTTGTCCCTGATGTCCGCCGCGTCGGCGTCGACGTCCGCCGTGCCGAAGGCGATGTGATGGACACCCTCGCCGTTCTTGGCCAGCCACTTCCCGACGGCGGAGTCCTCGCGGGTGGGTTCGAGCAGCTGGAGATAGGAGGCGCCGCCGTCGGACGTCTCGTTGATCTTGAGCATGGCCTCCCGGACGCCCTGCTCCTCGTTGACCTCGGAGTGGAAGACCTCGAAGCCGTACGTGGCCCGGTAGAACTCGACGGTCCGGTCAAGGTCGAAACAGGCGATCCCGATGTGGTCGATTCGCGTCAGCATGGAGTCAGTGCAGCGCTCCTGAGGTGGTTACGCAACGTGCGCGCGATCACACTCCGGGCCGGATGACGCGTGGCCTACCGCTCAGTACATTCAGGTACACCCTCATCTGGGGGGATCCCCTCAAGACCCCCCAACTCGTTCACTCCTCAGCTGTGCAGCTGAAAGGGGATCGCACCTCATGTCTGGAACGAACAGCAGTACCTCGGTGATCGTCGCGGGCGCCCGGACGCCCATGGGACGGTTGCTGGGCTCGCTGAAGTCCTTCTCCGGCGCCGACCTCGGCGGCTTCGCGATCAAGGCCGCCCTCGACCGTGCGGGAATCGGTGGCGACCAGGTGCAGTACGTGATCATGGGCCAGGTGCTCCAGGCCGGGGCAGGGCAGATCCCGGCACGCCAGGCCGCGGTCAGGGCGGGCATCCCGATGAGCGTCCCGGCGCTCACCATCAACAAGGTGTGCCTCTCGGGCCTCGACGCCATCGCGCTCGCCGATCAGCTCATCCGTGCAGGTGAGTTCGAGATCGTCGTCGCGGGCGGCCAGGAATCCATGACGAACGCGCCCCACCTCCTCCCGAAGTCCCGCGAAGGCCACAAGTACGGCGCGATCGAGATGCTCGACGCCATGGCGCACGACGGCCTGACCGACGCCTTCGAGAACATCGCCATGGGCGAGTCGACGGAGAAGCACAACACCCGGCTCGGCATCGCCCGTCCCGAGCAGGACGAGATCGCCGCCCTCTCGCACCAGCGCGCGGCCGCCGCCCAGAAGGACGGCATCTTCGAGGCGGAGATCACGCCGGTCGAGATCCCGCAGCGCAAGGGCGAGCCCGTCGTCTTCAGCCAGGACGAGGGCATCCGCGCCGAGACGACCGCCCAGTCGCTGGGCAAGCTCCGTCCCGCCTTCACCAGGGACGGCACGATCACGGCCGGCTCGGCGTCCCAGATCTCGGACGGCGCCGCCGCGGTCGTCGTCATGAGCAAGGCGAAGGCACAGGAGCTGGGCCTCGAGTGGATCGCCGAGATCGGCGCCCACGGGAACGTCGCGGGGCCGGACAACTCGCTCCAGTCGCAGCCGTCCAACGCCATCCGGCACGCCCTGACGAAGGAGGGCCTGGAGGTCTCCGACCTCGACCTGATCGAGATCAACGAAGCCTTCGCCGCGGTCGCCGTGCAGTCAATGAAGGACCTCGGGGTGTCCACCGACAAGGTGAACGTCAACGGCGGAGCCATCGCCCTGGGTCACCCGATCGGGATGTCCGGCGCCCGGCTCGTCCTGCACCTTGCCCTGGAGCTGAAGCGGCGGGGCGGCGGTGTGGGCGCCGCCGCGCTCTGCGGCGGCGGCGGGCAGGGTGACGCGCTGATCGTGCGGGTACCCAGGGGCTGACACCTTCCGCCTTTTCGTACGACCCCGAACGGAGCTGTGATGCAGGACGTCCCCACGCTGGTGGCCCAGGCCAGGGAAGGCCGGCCGCGGGCCGTGGCCCGGCTGATCTCCCTGGTGGAGGGGGCGTCCGAGCAGCTCCGCGAGGTCATGGCGGCGCTGGCACCGCTCGCCGGGAACGCGTACGTCGTCGGTCTCACGGGGTCGCCCGGCGTGGGCAAGTCGACATCCACTTCGGCGCTCGTGACGGCGTACCGGCGGCAGGGCAGGCGGGTCGGCGTCCTCGCCGTCGACCCGTCCTCGCCGTTCTCCGGAGGCGCCCTGCTCGGCGACCGCGTGCGGATGTCCGAGCACGCCTCCGACCCCGGCGTCTTCATCCGCTCCATGGCGACCCGGGGCCACCTCGGGGGACTCGCCTGGGCGGCCCCCCAGGCGATCCGCGTCCTGGACGCGGCGGGCTGCGACGTGATCCTCGTCGAGACGGTCGGCGTCGGCCAGTCCGAGGTCGAGATCGCGTCCCAGGCCGACACCTCGGTCGTCCTCCTCGCCCCCGGCATGGGCGACGGCATCCAGGCGGCCAAGGCGGGCATCCTCGAGATCGGCGACGTGTACGTCGTCAACAAGGCCGACCGGGACGGGGCCGACGCGACGGCCCGCGAACTGAACCACATGCTCAGCCTCGGGGAGTCCCGCGGGCCCGGGGAGTGGCGTCCGCCGATCGTCAAGACCGTCGCCGCGCGGGGCGAGGGGATCGACGAGGTCGTCGAGGCTCTGGAGAAGCACCGCGCGTGGATGGAGGAGCGCGGGGTGCTCATCGAGCGGCGCCGCGCCCGGGCGTCCCACGAGGTCGAGACCATCGCCGTCACCGCGCTCCGGCAACGCATCGGCGACCTGCACGGCGACCGCCGCCTCAGCGCACTCGCCGAGCGGATCGTCGCGGGCGAGCTGGATCCCTACCGGGCGGCGGATTCGCTGGTGGAGGGCCTGAGGGAGGCGTAGTGAAGGGTTTCTCGCCCCCTCCGCCCCTTCCCATTTCCGTCCCTCGGGGGCTCCGCCCCCGAACCCCCGCTCCTCAAACGCCGGAGGGCTGAAAGTTTTCAGCCCGTCCGGCGTTTGAGGACGAGCGCGCAGCGCGATGAACGGGACGGGAAGGGGCGGAGGGGGCGAAGAAACGTCTCCCTGGCCAACTTCCAGGACCCGCTGTTAAGTTGGGCCGCATGTTCCTCCTCATGGCATAGGGCGGGCCGAGGCCCGCGACACCGTCGCGGCACCCCCGTGCCCCCTATCGCCCTCTCACCGAGGAACATCCATGTCCGCGAAAACCTCGCGGCGGCCTTCGTACGCCGCCGTCCTCCGCATCCCCCACGCCCGCCGAACCTTCACCGCCGCCCTCGTCGGCAGGCTGTCGTACGGCATGGTCTCCCTGGCCATCCTGCTGACAGTGACCCGGGCGACCGGGTCGTACGCCGTGGCCGGCACGGTCCTGGCGCTGTTCGGCGCCATGAGCGTGTTCCTGTCGCCCGCGAGGGCGGCCCTGATCGACCGGTACGGCCCCCGCCGTGCCCTCCTCCCCATGGCGTCGCTCTACGCGGCACTGCTCGGCACCTTCGCGGCGACCGCCTGGCGCCCGGGAGCACCGACGGTGGTACTCGGCGCGCTGGCCGTGGCCGCGGGCGCCTGTACGCCACCGCTGGGTCCCACGATGCGCGCCGTCTGGGGCGAGGTCGTCGAGGACCGGCTGCTGTTGCAGCGGGCGTACAGCCTGGACGGCGTGGCGGAGGAGATCCTCTTCGTCTCCGGGCCACTGCTGGTGGGCGGTGTGCTGCGGTTCGCGTCCCCGGCCGCCGCGGTCGCGCTCAGCGCGGTGCTGGTGTGGACCGGCACCGTCGCGTTCGTCCTGTCGCCGGTCGTGGGGGGGGGGCGGCCCCCCCCCCCCCGGGCCCCCCCCCCCCCCGGCCCGCGGCGCGGCGGCCCCCCCCCCCCCCCCCCCCGCCGCGGCCCCGCGGGGGGGGGGCGCGCCCCGGGCCGGGGGGGGGGCGCCCGGGGGGGGGGGGGGGGCGCCCGCCCCGGGGGGGGGCGGCGGGGCGGGGGGGGGGGGGGGCGCCCCCCCCCCCACGGCGAGGTCCCGGCGCTCCCGGGGCCGGCTGCGCGGCGGCCGCGCCCTCGCACAGCCCGTCGTCGTCGCGGCGGGTGTCGGGCTCGCGCTGGGCGCCGTGGACCTGCTGGTGATCGCCTTCGCGGAGCAGCGCCGGTACGGCGACGACGTGGTGGCCTGGGTGCTCGCCGCCCTGTCCGCGGGCAGCGCGCTGGGCGGTCTGCTGAACGGCGCCGTCGACTGGCGTACGTCCGCACGGACACGGCTGCCGCTGATGGCCGGCGGCGTGGGACTCGCTCTGCTGGCCGCCGCGTCGGCGCCGGGCCTCGGCACCCTGACGGTCGCCGTGGCCTGTGCCGGCTTCTTCGTGGCCCCGGCGCTGACCACGTCCTACCTGATCGCGGACGAGTCGGCGCTCCCCGGTTTCCGCACCCAGGCGGGCGCCTGGGTCAACACCGCCGTGAACGCCGGGAGTTCGGCCGGCGCCGCCGGGGTGGGCCTGCTGGTGGGCCGGCTGTCCCTGGGGTGGTGCTTCGTGGTCTCGGGCTCAGTGGCGCTCGCCGCGGCCCTGGTCTCCGCGAGCGGCGTACGCCGCCCGCCGGCCTCGCCGGGAACCCCCGCTCAGGCGGAGGCTCCCAGCCGGGTCTGACCGTCCGCTCCGACCGTCCGCGGCGCGGTGGCCTCAGTCGTCGTCCGACGAGCGGTCCGGGGTGACCTGGGCCGTGCGGAGGCCGACCAGCCAGTCGTGTCCCGTGCCGTTCCGCGCCCGGGTCTCGGCCTCCCACGCGGGGGAGCCGGCGTCCTCGTCCAGCTCGATCGAGGTGACCGTGCCCTGCGCCGCGGCGGCTTCCGCGGCCTCGGCGGCGGAGGTGGAGCTGCCCTCCAGGGCGGCCCGGACCCGGGCGGTGTCGTCGGCGTCCTCGCGCTCCGTGCGGGAGGAGAGGACCTTGCCCGTGCCGGGGTCGACGTGGACGCTGTGCCAGCTGCCCGCGCTGTCGAGGATGCCGATGTCCCAGGTCACGACGTCGGCGCCGGTGTCGTCGTCCGCGTCGTCCTCGTCGTCCAGTTCCGCGGAGACCGCGGTCCCCGGCGTGTGGCGCAGGGCTGCGGTGAGCGCGTCCGCCGCCGTCGTCTTCGGGGACTTCACCTCGGTGACGTCGTCGTCCTGACCGTCCTCGTCATCGAGTACGTCGTCGTCCCGGACCTCGGACGCCGCCCGCTCGCCCGACCGCGGCGTCGGCGCCCCGTCGTCATCCGTGACCGCGAGGGCCGTCGCCGTGCCACCCCCGACCAGGGCCGCGGCAGCGATGGTGGCGATGACGATGTTGCGCTTCATGGGTTTCCTCCCGAGTTGAACCCGTACGACGCGATGCGGCGCCGTTCGACGGGGACCAAACTGCGCGACGGACGCTGAAGGCAGGCTGAAGCCGCCTGAAGCCTTCTTCAGGTTCGGTTTGCGACGCTGTTCCCATGCGCCTGTTGATCGTGGAGGACGAGAAGCGGCTGGCCCTGTCGCTCGCCAGGGGCCTGATGGCCGAGGGTTACGCCGTGGACGTCGTCCACGACGGGCTCGAAGGGCTGCACCGGGCCGGTGAGGGGACGTACGACCTCGTCGTCCTCGACATCATGCTGCCCGGCATGAACGGCTACCGCGTGTGCTCCGCCCTCCGCGCCGCCGGCCACGAGGTACCGATCCTGATGCTCACCGCGAAGGACGGCGAGTACGACGAGGCCGAGGGGCTCGACACCGGCGCCGACGACTACCTGACCAAGCCGTTCTCGTACGTGGTGCTGGTGGCGCGGGTGAAGGCGTTGCTGAGGCGGCGCGGGCAGGCCGGTGCCTCGCCCGTGCGGGTGGTCGGCGACCTGAAGGTCGACACCGCCGCGCGGCGCGTCTTCCGCGGCGAGGACGAAGTCACGCTGACGGCAAAGGAGTTCGCGGTCCTCGAACAGCTCGTGGTGCGCGCCGGGGAGGTCGTCTCCAAGGCCGACATCCTCGACCACGTCTGGGACTTCGCGTACGACGGGGATCCGAACATCGTCGAGGTGTACGTCAGCACACTGCGCCGGAAGCTGGGCGCCGCCCTCATCCGGACGGTTCGCGGCGCCGGTTACCGCCTGGAGTCGCGATGAGCCGCCTCTTCGGGTCCGTGCGGGCGCGGGCCACGCTGGGGGCGACCCTGGTCGTCGCTGTCGCGCTGCTCGCCGCCGGGGCCGCGGTGACGCTGTCCCTGCGGTCCAACCTGAGCGGGGAGGCCAGTACGCAGGCCGAGCGGGCCGCCCGGTCGGTCGCCGCCGATCTCGCGGGCGGGCAGGCCTACGACCGGTTGTCGCTGGACGACGACGACCGTCCGGTCCAGATCGTCGACGAGGAAGGGACGCTGGTCGCCGCGAGCGAGGAGCTGGAGCGGATCAGCGGGACGGGGGTCGGCGCCGTACGGCCACAGGCCCCCGCGACCGGTGACGGCGACGGCGACGGTCCTGATGACGACGGCGGGGACGACGAGTCCCTCGAACCCGGCGAGATCGGCGAGGAGACGGCCTTCAGCGATGGCTCCGCCACCATCGACGGGGACGCGGAGGACTACCGGTTCGCCGCGGTCACGGTGGAGGTGCCGGGCAAGGGCACGCTCACCGTGCATGCCGGGGCGCCGCTGGCCGCCGAACAGAGCGCCGTACGCACCGCGCTGACCGTCATGCTGATCGGATTCCCGCTGCTCCTCGTCGTGGTGGCCGGGGTCACCTGGTGGGTCACCCGGCGTGCGCTGCGGCCCGTCGAGGGCATCCGGAGCGAGATGGCCGCCATCACGGCCTCCGAGGATCTGGCGCGGCGCGTCCCCGTGCCGGACACGCACGACGAGGTCGCCGGACTGGCGCGCACGACCAACGAGACGCTGGCCGCGCTCGAACAGTCCGTCGAAAGGCAGCGGCGGTTCGTCGCCGACGCCTCGCACGAACTGCGCAGCCCCATCGCCTCGCTCCGCACCCAGCTCGAAGTGGGCGCCGCGCACCCGGAACTGCTCGATGTGGCGGGGGCCGTCGCGGACACCGTACGACTCCAGCGGCTCGCCGCCGATCTGCTGCTGCTCGCTCGGCTGGACGCGGGGGAGAGGCCCGCGGACACGCGCTTCGACCTCGGGGCGGTCGTACGGGAGGAAGCGGCCGGCCGGGCCGGGGTGACGGCCGAAGCCCCGGTGGTCGAGGTGACCGGCTCCCGGGGACAGCTGGCGAGAGTGCTCGGCAACCTGCTGGACAACGCTCAGCGGCACGCACGGGAGCGGGTCGCGGTGAGCGTGCGTACGGAAGGAGGGTGGGCCGTTCTCCGGGTCGGCGACGACGGGGCGGGCGTCCCGCCCGAGGAACGCGAGCGCGTCTTCGAGCGGTTCGTACGACTCGACGACGCCCGCAGCCGCGACGACGGCGGGGCCGGCCTCGGCCTCGCCATCGCGCGAGATGTGGCGGTAAGACACGGAGGAACACTCACCGTCGGAGAAGCACCTGGAGGGGGCGCACTCTTCGAACTCAGGCTGCCTGGTGCCCCCTGAGGGGCGCGGGGAACTACGCGACCAGCCACAGCGGACCCGCAGCTACCAGCGGACCCGCAGCCACAACGGACCCGACGTCAAAGCCGGCCCGCAGTCAAAGTCGGCCTACCCAGCGGAGCGCTACGGCTTGCCGCGCTGCCCCCGCAGATGGTCCGCGATCGGCGTCAGCGTCTTGTGGAGCTCCTCCAGCGCCTCCGGCGAGAGCAGGTCCATGAAGTGCCGGCGGACGGATGCCACATGGTGCGGTGCGACCTTCCGCATCGTCTCCATGCCGTGGTCGGTGAGGACCGCGTACAGCCCCCGGCGGTCGGACTCGCAGTTCTCCCGGCGCACCAGGTCCGCGTTCTCCATGCGGGTGATCTGGTGCGAGAGACGGCTCTTGGACTGGAGGGTGGCGGACGCGAGGTCACTCATTCGCATGCGTACACCCTCCGACTCGGAGAGGTTCACGAGGATCTCGTAGTCGTTCATGGTCAGGCCGAACGGTTGCAGGTCCCTCTCGAGCTGGTAGGTCAACAGCCTGTTGACCTCCAGCTGGGTGCGCCAGGCACACTGCTCCGCATTGGTCAGCCAGCGCGTGGCCGTCTCGGTCTCCATAAGTGAAGTCTACCTAAAATGTTGAAAGGCGAACTACTGAGGGTGGTGTGACTACGCGCACGCGTTCGATGTCACACTCCGCAGACTACCGCTCACAGCCCGAAGCGACGCTGGAGGTCTCCCAGCTGTCCGGGAAGGCGTGGTGCGCCGGGCTGCTGTCCGTGCTGGCCGGGCACCCCGCCCCCGCCGGGTACTCCGGCCTGTTGCGGGACCGCCCCCGTGGCCTGCTCGGCCATCAGGGTCTCGGTGGACTGGAGCAGTACCGTGCCGGCCCCCACGAACTCGAACTGATGCTCCTCGCCGGAGGCCCCGCCGATGCCCGTCATCGCACGTAGACCGCCCATTACGCCTGTCATGTACCCGTGGTCGTAGTGGTGGCAGGGGGAGGGGCAGTCGGCCCAGCCGACCAGGGCCTGCGGGTCCACCCGAATCGGGGGTTCCATGAACACCACCGGGCCGTTGGACGCGGCCACGAACTTGCCCGTTCCGATGAGAGTCAGGAAGCCCGGCACGATCGACTGCTTGAGCGCGAGAGTTGGCTGAAAAGCGAGGAGGTTGCCTGAGCGAATGGTCAGGTTGCCGTTCTCCAGATCGTACGAATTCACGTCGAAGGCCCGGTCGGCGAGCAGCATCTTGCCCGAGCCCTCGGCCACGACCCAGTCGCTCGCGTGCAGAGGCGAATGGAACGACGTACGGACAAGTCGGTCGAGCCGGCCGTGTCCGACGCCGTTGAAGTCGATCGACCCGTAGTAGGCGATCATCTTGCCCTTCTGGAGGAACCACTGGCTCCCCTTGAGCTCCACGCAGAAGGTGTAGTTGTTGACGTTGTCGTCGACCGGCAGCGTCATCGGGTCGTGGACGACCGGCCCCGAAGCCCCGTATCCGCTCACAGCTTCTCCTCCGAGGCCTGGACGTACACCGCGCCGTTACCGCTCAGCTCCAACTGGAAGGCCTCGCCCGAGCCGCGGCCCACCATGTCGCGCCAGCCGAGCGCGGTGGACAGTTTGTTGCGGACGTCGCCGTGGTGGGCGACATACGCCTGCGGGTCGACGTGGACCGGGCGCTGCGGGGTGATCGGGATCTCGAAAACGCCTCCGTGGGCCATCACGGCGACCGCGCCGTGCCCCTTGAGGGTGGTCGTGAAGAGTCCCTGGCCGCTCACCTGACCGCGCACCATGCCCATCACCCCGCCCTGCGAGCCCATGAACATCGTGCCCTGCTGGAGCGCGCCGTCGAAGGCGAGCAGGCGGTCCGCCTCGACGTAGAGGGTCTCGCCGGTGAGGCTGATCACCTGGATGTGGTGGCCGCCGTGCCCGAAGAGCACCGTGCCGGAGCCCTCGACGGTCATCAGCGGGGTGGTCTCGTTCGCCAGGCGGCGGCCCAGCATGGACATCACACCGCCCTGGCCGCCCTGGATGTTGGGCGTGAAGGAGACATCGCCCTTGTAGGCGAGCATCGCCCCGCGCTGACTGAACATCCGCTGGCCGGGCAGCACGGTGGCCTCGACCATCTTCGAGTTGATCTCACGGAAGGGCATGTCACACGTCCCCCGCGATCGTGTTCCGTTCGCTGGGCTGTACGTAGACCAGGCCGTCGCCCTCGAAGCGGATCTGGAAGGCCTCACCGCCGCCCTCGCCCATGAACGTGCGGAAGGTCACACCGGACTGGAAGGACTGCCGCACATTGCCCTGATGCGCGATGTACGCCCCCGGGTCGACGGTCAGCGGATACTGCGAACTCACCCGCAGCACCACCGCCGGGCCGGCGGACATGATCGCCGCCTGTCCGTGGCCCTCGACGGTCGTCGTGAACAGACCGTTGCCCTGCGTGGCACCGCGCATGCCGGTGAACGTCGTGCCCGTACGCAGTCCGGCGTCCGTCACGAGCAGGTTGCTCGACTCGACGTACAGCTTGTCCCCCTGGAGATTCACGAGGTTGATCTCGGAAGCCCGGTCCGCGAACCAGCAGGTCCCGTGCCCCTTCACCTCCATCACCGTCATCTGCTCACCGGTGAGCCGCCGGGTCACCATCCCCCGTACGCCCTCACCGCCGCCGCTCATCTTCTTGAAGGCCACCTGACCGTCGTACGCCACCATGGAGCCGTTCTTCGCCTTCACGGCATCCCCGGTCATGTCGACGGCCAGCACCTTGCTGCCTTGCAGTCGGAACATCGCCACGTGGTGAAGGTAGCCGCCGGGTACGGTCCGCCAAAAGGGCCTACGGGTGGATCTCATCCCTGATCGGTCCCCTAGGGGGCTCATGGCTCCCGCCGTCCGGCCGGGTGCCACAATGGGCCGAACGCTTGTGCCTGGATTCACAAAGCGACATTCCCGCCGAAAGCGCATCTCTCACCGAAGGTGACCCGTGGACATAAAGACCGCCAGCGCCCTCCGCCGCCTCCGTCTGGTCTCGGCCCCGGAGGCGATCTCCTTCCTCCTCCTGCTCGTCTGCTCGGTGCTGAAGCGGACCACGGACTTCAACGCGGTGCCCGTGATGGGCGCGGTCCACGGCCTCCTCTTCGTCCTGTACGTGATCTTCTGGGCGGACGCCTGGAGCCGCGCCAAGTGGAGCCTGGGCACCGGTCTTCTCTACTTCGTCCTCTCGGTCCTGCCCACCGGCGGCTTCTTCGCCGAGCGCAAGCTCAGGCACGAGGCCGAGAGCGCGGTCATCGCCTCCCGCGCCCGGCGCGAGGGAGTGGTGGAGACGTCATGATCGTCGCCTTCTCCGTGACACCGCTGGGTGTCGGCGACGACGTGGGGGAGTACGTCGCCGACGCCGTCCGGGTCGTCCGCGAATCGGGGCTGCCCAACCGCACCGACGCGATGTTCACCTCGATCGAGGGCGACTGGGACGAGGTGATGGCCGTGGTCAAGCGCGCCGTCGCCGTCGTCGAGGAGCGCGCCCCGCGCGTCTCTGTCGTCCTGAAGGCGGACATCCGCCCCGGCGTGACGGACGGTCTGACATCGAAGGTGGAGACGGTGGAACGCCACCTGTCCGCCTGAGCCCCGTCCGACGAAACCCCGGTCCCGGTGGGCCGGGGTTTCGTCGTGTCCGGTCACCGGCGCCGATTACCCCTTCGGACGCGCCCAGTTCGACACGCCACCAAATCTCCACTTGTGTATGGGTATCGGCTTGTTCGATCACCGGACTAGTTCACTCACTGGAGGGCGCTGTGCGGCCCGAGGGCTACGACTACGACACCTACAGCCGTCTCGCCGGGCCGCTGACGCAGCCGTCCGGTCCGGCGTACCAGGTGCAGTACACCAAGCTCATCTCGAAAGAGCCGCACCGAATACGCGCTGTCCTGCTGATGACCTTCGCGCCGATCCTCACCGGCGTACTCCTCGTCTACCTGGTGTGGCCGAGCCACTGGGTGGAGCGCGAAGGCGGCGCACGCTGGCTGGTCGGCCTCGACATCGCGATGCTCATAGCCATCGGCCTGATCGAGCTGTTCATGGTCGTCAACGTGATCAGCATCGCGCACGCCACCATGGTGGCCCGGGACCCGATACCCGTAGTGCCGCAGGAGGGGACGCGGGTCGCCTTCCTCACCACGTACGTCCCCGGCAAGGAACCCCTCGCCATGCTCCGCGCCACCCTGGAGGGCGCCGTCCGGATCACCCACACCGGACCCCTGGACGTCTGGCTCCTCGACGAGGGCGACGACGAACAGGCCAAGGCCCTCTGCGCGGAACTCGGCGTCCGGCACTTCACCCGGTTCGGAGTCCCGGAGTGGAACCGCGACAAGGGTGTCCACAAGGCCCGTACCAAACACGGCAACTACAACGCGTGGATCGCGATGCACGGCGCGGAGTACGAGTTCTTCGCCTCCGTCGACACCGACCACGTGCCGCTCGCCAACTTCCTCGAGCGGATGATGGGTTACTTCCGGGACCCGGACGTGGCGTTCGTCGTCGGGCCGCAGGTCTACGGCAACTACGAGAACCCCGTCACCAAGGCAGCCGAGTCCCAGCAGTTCCTCTTCCACGCGCTGATCCAGCGCGCCGGCAACTGCTACCGCGCGCCCATGTTCGTCGGCACCAACAACGTCGTCCGCATCGCGGCCCTCCGTCAGGTCGGCGGCCTGTACGACTCCATCACCGAGGACATGGCCACCGGGTTCGAGCTGCACCGGCACCGGAACCCGGGGACCGGCAGGCACTGGCGTTCCGTCTACACCCCGGACGTGCTCGCCGTCGGTGAGGGGCCCGCCTCCTGGACGGACTTCTTCACCCAGCAGATGCGCTGGTCGAGGGGGACGTACGAGACGCTGTTCAAGCAGTTCTGGAAGGCGCCGTTCACGATGCCTCCCGGCCGCCTCTTCTCGTACACGATGATGCTTGTCTACTACCCGATGACGGCCGTCAACTGGCTGCTGGGCATCTTGAGTTGCTTCCTCTTCCTGTGGTTCGGCGCTTCCGGCACGCAGGTCGCCGCCTCCGTCTGGCTGATGCTCTACAGCGACGCGGCCGCCCTGCAGATCGGGCTCTACCTCTGGAACCGGCGGCACAACGTCTCCCCGCACGAACCCGAAGGGTCCGGCGGCCTCGCGGGAATGGCGATGTCGGCGCTCTCCGCGCCCATCTACCTCAAGTCGTTCGGCGAGGCACTGATCCGCCGCCCCAGCCGCTTCGTGGTCACGCCCAAGGGCGGCGAGGCCAACCCCGACCGGCTGCTGACCTTCCGTATCCACCTCACCTGGGCGGCACTCCTCGGTGTCTCGCTCGCCGCGTCGGTCGTCCTCGACCACACCCATGTGGCCATGCGCACCTGGGCGTTGCTGGCCATGGCCATCTCGCTGGCCCCGGTCGGAGTGTGGCTCTCCACGCTGCTCAGGGAACGCCGGGCACGTCAGGTGCCGCACACGACGGCCGCACGGATCGCCGAGGCCGTCGAGCCCGCACTCGCGACCAGTGGCAGCGCCACCACGGTCACCAGCTCCACGACAGGAGGTAACTAGGCCATGGCCTACCAGCCCTCGCAGAAGACGAAGAAGACCATGCTGGGCATCGGCGGGATCGTCGTACTCGCCGGCCTCAACGCGCCCGCCGCCGTCGGCTTCGCCAGCGAGACGTACTACGAGTACAAGATCGCGCAGCCCGGCTACAAGGCGAAGTACGGCTCCTGGAACCACCTCGACATCCCCGACGACTACCGCACCAACGCCATCCACGCGGCCCTGCTGCACACCGGCAAGGTGCTGATCGTCGCGGGATCGGGGAACGAGAAGCGGAAGTTCGACAAGGGCTCGTTCGACACCGTGCTCTGGGATCCGGCGACCGACACCTTCAAGAAGATCGCCACCCCCGACGACTTCTTCTGCTCGGGGCACGCCCAACTCCCCAGCGGCAGGATGCTGGTGGCCGGCGGCACCGCCCGCTACGAGCTGCTCGAGAGCGAGGTCGAGCGGGCCGGCGGCGGCATGCGCGTCAAGAACGAGAACCCCGACAGGGCGGTGTACCTGAAGAAGGGCACCCGCTTCCGCTCGCCCGCGGGTGTCGAGTACGTCAGCAAGGTCGACGTCAGGATCCCCAAGGCCAAGCGCACTCAGCAGGTCACGTACAACAGGGCGGGTGTCATGCAGCCCTGGAAGACGAAGGTCACGGCGAGCGAGGCCCGCGTCTTCGTGGAGGCCACCGAGGACGGCCCGACCTCGGCCACCGACAAGCAGGCCCAGTACGAGATCGTCGGTCTGAAGGGCGAGGACGCCAACAACACGTACGGCCTCTCCGAGAAGATCACCCTGGACAAGCAGGACTTCCAGGGGATCAGGGCCGCCTACGAGTTCGACCCCAAGGCCGAGAAGTACATCCCCGTCGATCCCATGCAGAAGGCCCGCTGGTACCCGACGCTCGTCGGGCTCGACGACGGGCGGGTCCTCGCGGTCTCCGGCCTCGACGACGTCGGCATGATCGACCCCGGCGACAACGAGATCTACGACCCGAAGACCAAGAAGTGGACGCCGGGGCCCAAGCGTTACTTCCCCACGTATCCCGCGCTCTTCCTCACCAAGGGCGGCAAGCTCTTCTACCCGGCGTCCAACGCCGGTTACGGGCCTGCCGAGATGGGCCGCGAGCCCGGCATCTGGGACCTGAAGACCAACAAGTTCGAGAAGGTCCCCGGGCTGCGGGACCCGGACGAGACGGAGACCTCCGCCTCCCTGCTGCTGCCGCCCGCGCAGGACCAGAAGGTGATGATCCTCGGCGGCGGAGGCGTCGGCGAGTCCAAGAAGTCGACCCCGCGCACCGCCGTCGTCGACCTGAAGAAGGGCAGCCCCGCCTTCGAGGACGGGCCCAACCTCCCCCAGGGAACCCGGTATCTGAACAGCGTGATCATGCCGGACGACTCGGTGTTCACCACCAACGGTTCCGAGGACTACCGCGGCCGCAGCGCCAGCAACATCCTCAAGGCGCAGTTCTACGACCCCAAGGCCAACGCCTTCCACGAGGCCGCCTCCCCGAAAGTCGGCCGCAACTACCACTCCGAGGCCCTGCTGCTGCCCGACGGCCGCGTCGCCACCTTCGGGTCCGACCCGCTCTTCGACGACCAGCAGAACACCAAGCTCGGCCACTTCGAGCAGCGCATGGAGATCTTCACCCCGCCCGCCCTGCACAGGAACAGCGAGAACCGCCCGGTGCTCGGCGACGGCCCGGAGGCTCTCGACAGCAAGCGGCGCGCGACCTTCGCCACCGAGCATCCGGAGCGGGTGGTCAAGGCCCGGCTGATGCGCCCGAGCGCGGTCACGCACACGACGGACGTCGAGCAGCGCTCCATCGAACTCGGCCTCAGCAAGACCGGGAACTCGGTCACCGTGGAGGTACCGGGCGACCGGGCGCTGGTGCCGCCGGGCTGGTACATGCTGTTCGTGACGGACGGGGAGGGAACGCCGTCGGTGGCCAAGTGGATTCAGGTCGAGTGAACTGGCCTGCTATGCCTTGGAGTTGCGTGCCAGCCCCAGGGCGTAGTCCGGCCACCACTGCCCCGCCGCCGGTCCGCCGCGGCACTCACCGTCCGACTCCCCGGGCCGCTTGATCCACAGATAGGCGTCGAGGGCGGACTCGCCGGTCTCGGTGGTCGGTCTGGTTCCCAGTGCCCGGCCGGGCGGGTTGCACCAGGCCTCGCCCCGGTCACCGCTCAGTGGCCCGTTGCCGTTGCGGCTGCTGTCGATCACGAAGTGCTTGCCGCCGAGGTCCCGCGAGAGCTCGACGCCGTACTTCTTGGTCACCGCGTCCGTCTGGAAGTTGGAGACGTTCAGGGAGAAGCCGTCGGCACCGGCGATCCCGGCACGGCGCAGCGGTTCGACGAGCTTCCCGGGCTCCTCGATCCAGGCGGGGTTGCCGGCGTCGAGGTACACCTTGGTGTTGGGCTGCTGCTTCAGCCGGACGATCGCCTCCGAGAGCAACTGCTCGCGCTCCGCGTGGTATTCGCCAGGTGTGCACCCGTCCACGATGTGCGCGACGGCGTCGGGTTCGAGGATCACCAGGGCCTTGCTGTCGGCCAGCGCGTCCGCGAACCTCCCGATCCACGTCCGGTAGGCGCTCGCGTCGTCCGCCCCGCCCGCCGAGTGCTGCCCGCAGTCGCGGTGCGGAATGTCGTACGCGACGAACAGCGTCGTCCGCCCGTCCTGCGCGGCCGCCGAGGTCGCCGCCCTGATGATCGACCCCGGGTCTTCGCCCGCGGGCCACAGCGCGGCCGGCTGGTCGGCGATCCGCTTCAGCAACTCGGCGTCCGCCGTGCGGCCCTGTCTGTTCCACAGCTCGATCTGCTGGGCGGCCGGACTGGCGGGGTCGACCCAGAAGGGGGACCGGGCGGGTGCCCCGTCCCCGGGTGCGCGCCGGACGACGGAGGCCTCGTCGACGCCTGGCGCGGACGAGCAGCCCATCGCGAGCCCGAGCGCCGCGAGTGCCGCGAAGGTACGGATCAGCCGGGACATCCTGCCCCCTTGGGCGAAGGTGACCATCAGTGACAATTCATCCGCAATCGTTACACAGAGCTCTTAATCGACATGGATGCGACACCGGGGCGGCGCGGTCCGCCCGTCGGTCACGGGGCCGGTCGCAGGCGTGGCCGGATCGTGTTCCGCCCGGCGATCCGGGGCCGCGGACCGATACGCGAGACAGGGCTGACCGCGATGTGACCGGCCGGTAAGGTCTTTGGCGTGTCCAAGCCGCTCAGCCTTGCATTTGATCCCATCGCCCGTGCCGACGAGCACTGGAGGCAACGATGGGGATCGGTCCCGTCCATGGCGGCGATCACCTCGATCATGCGCGCGCACCAGATCCTGCTCGCCGAGGTGGACTCGGTGGTCAGGCCCTACGGGCTGACGTTCGCCCGGTACGAGGCGCTGGTGCTGCTCACGTTCTCCAAGGCGGGCGAGCTGCCGATGTCCAAGATCGGCGAGCGGCTCATGGTGCATCCGACGTCCGTGACGAACACCGTGGACCGGCTGGTGAGGTCAGGGCTGGTCGACAAGCGCCCCAACCCCAATGACGGGCGCGGCACGCTCGCCTCCATCACCGACAAGGGCCGCGAGGTCTGCGACGCGGCCACCCAGGACCTGATGGCGATGGACTTCGGACTCGGCGCGTACGACGCCGAGGAGTGCGGGGAGATCTTCGCGATGCTGCGGCCGCTGCGGGTCGCCGCGCGGGACTTCGACCAGGACTGACCCGGGGCAAGATCGCCCGGAGTGCGTGGTTAGGCTCGTACGTATGAAAAAGAGCGTGCTGACCCGCTACCGGGTGATGGCCTACGTCACCGGTGTGCTGCTGGTCCTGCTGTGCCTGTGCATGATCGCCAAGTATGTGCTCGACATCGACGGAGCGGCCGACGCCACCCGTGTCGTGTCCATCGCGCACGGCTGGCTGTACGTCGTGTACCTGATCTTCGCCTTCGACCTGGGTTCCAAGGCGAAGTGGCCGGTCGGCAAGCAGCTGTGGGTACTGCTCGCGGGGACCGTCCCGACGGCCGCGTTCTTCGTGGAGCGCCGCATCTCGCGCGAGCTCGAGGGCCGCATCGCGGACGACTCTCCCGTGGTCGCCAAGGCGTGAGCGCGTCACCCCTCGCCGCGTCACTCGTGTAACACCTGCCGCCGTACGGGCAACGTACGGCGGTGAGCCATCGACTTTTACTAGGACGTCCTAGTAAATTCGAAGGTATGGACGCTGACGCCATCGAAGAGGGCCGCCGACGCTGGCAGGCCCGGTACGACGCCGCGCGTAAGCGCGAGGCGGACTTCACCACGCTCTCCGGCGATCCCGTGGAGCCGGTGTACGGGCCCCGGCCGGGAGACACGTACGAGGGCTTCGAGCGGATCGGCTGGCCGGGGGAGTACCCCTTCACCCGAGGTCTCCACCCGACCGGCTACCGAGGGCGCACGTGGACCATCCGGCAGTTCGCCGGGTTCGGGAACGCGGAACAGACCAACGAGCGCTACAAGATGATCCTCGCCAACGGTGGCGGGGGCCTGTCCGTGGCCTTCGACATGCCCACCCTCATGGGGCGTGACTCCGACGACCCGCGCTCGCTCGGCGAGGTCGGGCACTGCGGGGTGGCGATCGACTCGGCGGCCGACATGGAGGTTCTCTTCCAGGGCATTCCGCTCGGCGACGTCACGACCTCGATGACGATCAGTGGTCCGGCGGTCCCGGTCTTCTGTATGTACCTGGTCGCGGCCGAGCGGCAGGGTGTCGATCCGGGGCTGCTCAACGGCACGCTCCAGACCGACATCTTCAAGGAGTACATCGCGCAGAAGGAGTGGCTCTTCCAGCCCGAGCCGCACCTGCGCCTCATCGGGGACCTGATGGAGCACTGCGCGTCCAGGATCCCCGCGTACAAGCCGCTCTCCGTCTCCGGTTATCACATCCGGGAGGCCGGCTCCACGGCCGCGCAGGAGCTGGCCTACACGCTCGCCGACGGATTCGGTTACGTCGAACTGGGCCTGTCCCGCGGCCTCGACGTGGACGTCTTCGCGCCTGGCCTGAGCTTCTTCTTCGACGCGCACCTCGACTTCTTCGAGGAGATCGCCAAGTTCCGCGCGGCACGCCGGATCTGGGCCCGCTGGATGCGCGACGTGTACGGCGCCACCTCCGACAAGGCGCAGTGGCTCCGCTTCCACACGCAGACGGCGGGGGTCTCGCTGACCGCGCAGCAGCCGTACAACAACGTGGTCCGTACGGCGGTGGAGGCGCTGTCGGCGGTCCTGGGCGGCACGAACTCGCTGCACACGAACGCCCTGGACGAGACGCTGGCGCTCCCCTCGCAGCAGGCCGCGGAGATCGCCCTGCGCACGCAGCAGGTGCTGATGGAGGAGACCGGCGTCGCCAACGTGGCCGACCCGCTGGGCGGTTCCTGGTACGTCGAGCAGCTCACCGACCGGATCGAGGCCGACGCGGAGAAGATCTTCGAGGAGATCAGGGAGCGGGGGCTGCGCGCGCATCCCGACAGCCGGCACCCGATCGGCCCGATGACGTCCGGGATCCTGCGGGGCATCGAGGACGGCTGGTTCACCGGCGAGATCGCCGAGTCGGCGTTCCAGTACCAGCGTTCGCTGGAGAAGGGCGACAAGCGGGTCGTGGGCGTCAACGTCCACCACGGGTCCGTCACTGGCGACCTGGAGATCCTGCGGGTCAGCCACGAGGTGGAGCGGGACCAGGTGCGGATCCTGGGCTCCCGCAGGACCGCCCGCGACGAGCCCGCCGTACGCGCCGCGCTGGCCGCCATGCTCGCGGCGGCCCGGGACGGGTCCAACATGATCGAGCCGATGCTGGACGCGGTGCGGGCCGAGGCGACATTGGGCGAGATCTGCGACGTGCTGCGGGACGAGTGGGGGACGTATACGGAGCCGCCGGGGTTCTGAGTGACGCGCGCTACCGGCAACAGGCCACGGCCGCTCCCGGCGTCGATCACCGGCGCGGGGAGCGGCTCTGCCGTGTGCGTGCCCCACGGCAGAGCCGTGCCCCTGTCGTGCTCCGGCTACGCCGAAGCACCCGCCAGGCCGAGCAGCAGTACCCGGGCGAGGGAGGCAGCCCATTCCGGGTCCACGGGTTCCGCGCTGACCAGGGTGCGGTGCACCACCGCGCCCGCCACCACGTCGAAGATGAGGTCGACCGTGCGGGCCGCCGTCGCCGGGTCGGTCTCCGGCGGGAGTTCGCCGCGGAGCTGGGCTCGGGTGCGGCCCTCCAGGACCAAGCGCTTCTGGCGGTCGACGATGGACGTGCGGATGCGTTCGCGCAGGGGCTCGTCGCGGGTCGACTCCGCGACCACCGCCATCAGGGCCGTCTTCGCCTCGGGGCGGCTCAGGATCGCCGCGAACTGGAGGACCACGCCCTCGATGTCGGCGGCGAGGCTGCCGCGGTCGGGGAGTTCGAGTTCGTCGAAGAGCTCGGCGACCGCGTCGACCACGAGCTCGTTCTTGCCCGCCCAGCGGCGGTAGAGCGTCGTCTTCGCGACCCCGGCGCGGGTCGCGACGTCTCCCAACGTCAGCTTCGACCAGCCCAGTTCGACCAGTACCGCCCGCGTCGCCTCCAGGATCGCGGCGTCCGCGGCGGCGCTGCGCGGGCGCCCCGTACGGGCGGCTGAAGTGCGACTCTGCATGTCAGTGACCATATCCGGCCGGTCGGCGTGGCTGTATACGACGGTTCTGTGAAGCCGTGAGGGAGATCACCGGGGTAGGGCGGACACCGGGGCCC
This sequence comes from Streptomyces sp. NPDC050535, assembly GCF_044457665.1. Lineage (NCBI taxonomy): Bacteria > Bacillati > Actinomycetota > Actinomycetes > Kitasatosporales > Streptomycetaceae > Streptomyces > Streptomyces sp. NPDC050535. The sequence goes on along the minus strand of NZ_JBITHE010000007.1, from coordinate 33,080 downwards.
GCGGACAGTTACGCTACGACCCGTAGCGAAAGCTCAGACGCGGCGACAACCGCACTGGCGTCAGGTGGGGACCCGGCGCACGGCAGTACCCGATCAGGACATCACCGGTCCGGCTTTCCCAACGCTTTTCACGCGCGCGCACGGAGGGGGGAAGATGTACTCATGCAGCCACGGAACATGTCCATGAGCGGAGTCGTCGACCTCGCCGCGGTGAAGGCGGCCCAGGAGGCCAAGGCGAAGGCGGAGCAGGCGCGCGCCGAAGCGGCCAGGCAGGGTGGCGGGGGCGGAAGCGGGGGCGTCTCCCCGGCCAGCCTTGTCATCGACGCAGACGAGGCGGGCTTCGAGCGCGATGTCCTCCAGCGCTCCACCGAGGTCCCGGTCGTCATCGACTTCTGGGCCGAGTGGTGCGAGCCGTGCAAGCAGCTCAGCCCGGTGCTCGAGCGGCTGGCCGTCGAGTACAACGGACGCTTCGTCCTTGCCAAGGTCGACGTCGACGCCAACCAGATGCTGATGCAGCAGTTCGGGATCCAGGGGATTCCGGCCGTCTTCGCGGTGGTCGCCGGGCAGGCGCTGCCGCTCTTCCAGGGAGCGGCGGGCGAGGCCCAGATCCGCCAGACCCTGGACCAGCTCGTGCAGGTCGCCGAGGAGCGCTTCGGGCTGACCGGCCTGGTCGTCGACCCGGACGCCGAGCCCGGGAGCGCCCCCGTCGAGGCCGCCGAGGCGCCGGCCGGACCGCACGACGCCCTCCTCGAAGCCGCCGTACAGGCCCTGGACGCGGGCGACTTCGGCGGAGCCGTACAGGCGTACAAGAACGTGCTGAGTGACGACCCGGGCAACACCGAGGCCAAGCTGGGCCTCGCGCAGGCCGAGTTGCTCCAGCGGGTGGCGGGCGCCGATCCGCAGCAGGTGCGCAAGGACGCCGCGGAGAGGCCGGGTGACGCGCAGGCGCAGATCGCCGCCGCCGACCTGGACCTGGTGGGCGGCCATGTCGAGGACGCTTTCGGGCGGCTCACCGACACCGTGCGGCGCACGGCGGGTGACGACCGGGATGCCGTACGGGTGCGGCTGCTGGAGCTCTTCGAGGTGGTCGGCGCCGATGACCCGCGGGTGATCGCGGCGCGCAGGGCGCTGGCGCGGGCGCTGTTCTGACCAGCACTTGGACCGGTCCGTTGACCTGTCGTTAAACGCCTGTGCACGTGATGCCCGGGTGAAAGATGTGCCGCAGGGGAGAGAAGTGGCCGCGCTTTACCAAAACTTGGTAAACGCGGCCGCTGTTACTTGGAGTAAGTCGAGGGCGTTGATCTGTCGGATTCTGTCCGAGGATCAACCAGTCTGTCACCCGCCTTCGCGCCACCCTGCGTTGCCGACGGATACCGACGGGTCGTTGTTCGGTTATCCGCCCGTTACTAGCGAGTAACGAACCCCCTTGCGGGGGCGGCGAGAATGCACCACGATCGGCGACGCTCGGTCCATTCCCCCTACCCCGACAGCCACTCGGGTCAAAGGGTTTTCTGGGTCCCCATCGAGCAGGGACGGCGGCAGTGGCGCCGTCCCTTGGGCAGGGGGGTCTTCGCCGTCAGGCGGAGCCTGTCCAGCAGGTTGTGCGTGATGTGCGTCAGGCGCGACCAGTGGTTGTCGCTCGGGGGTGATCGCCAGGTGATTCGGGCACGGTTCGCGCCTGAAGGGTACGGGCGCTCTCCTTCCCGAGGACGTAGCACTTCTCCCATCCCTGCCCGGCTGGGCCGCAATTACGGGGCAGTCAGGGCCAGGAGATGTACGTCCGAGAAGGAGGAAATATGGAGTCCCAGGTGCGTGGCGGGACGAGATGGAAGCGCTTCGCTGTGGTCATGGTGCCCAGCGTCGCCGCGGCCGCCGCGATCGGCGTCGGGCTTGCGCAGGGTGCGCTCGCCGCGTCGTTCAGCGTTTCCGGCCAGGAGTTCAAGGTCAGTGCCGGGCATCTCGAGGGCCAGGGCTTTGCCCAGTACGGCGGCATCGACAGTGGCTACACGTCGACCGACGGCAAGAACAAGACGGTTCGCCCCGTCGCGATCTCGTCGTTCAAGACCGCGCAGATCACGAACATGTGCCAGTCGGTCAAGACGGAGATTCCCCTCATAGGGAAGACGATCTACCTCCGTCTCGACGCCGGTCCGGACGCGAAGCACAAGGTCGAGGCCGAGAACCTCTACATCGACGTCGCTCAACTCGACGCCGACGCGACGTTCAAGAACATCGACATCGGTGTTGCGGTCAAGGACATCGACAAGAACAGGAACGCTCCTGTGAAGGAGGACGGCACCTCTCTGCCGGGCGGCTTCGCCCAGCAGGCGGAGTCGGCCGACCTCGTGGGCGTCGAGCAGACGGCGTGGGCGACCACGGCCGGCACGTTCAAGCTCAGCGGCCTGAAGATGCGCCTCGGTACGAGCGCTTCGATGGAGTGCTTCTGACGGTCTCCGTCGCAGTGGTGCCATTGGGCGGCTGAGCCGTCCACGGGGCGGGGGAGCCTCGCTTCTCCGCCCCGCGCGCCCGCCCGATGCCCGCACCGGGCGTTTCGTCCCATACTTTCCGGCTTCACCACCCCCAAGGCCGAGCCGGTCCGTACTTCCACCGGACCCAGGGAGCTTTTTCCATGAGTGCCGAGACTCCGGTCCAGAGCGCCGGGCACTTCACCCGCGCGCGTCTGCGATTCCGTGACTGGCGGGGCAACCGGCCTTTCTGGGCCGGTCTGTTCACCCTGCTCGGCGGGGTACCGATCGCCTACTTCCCGTACGCCACCTTCAAGCTCGGCAACATGTCGCTTGCGATGGCGACCACCGCGGGTGCCGGCTCTCTGATCATCGGTGTCCTGCTGATCACGCTGGGTCTGACCATGTGGTTCCAGCAGGCCACCCGAATCTTCGCCGGTGTCGCCGCGATCGTCCTCGGACTGGTGTCCCTGGTGGTCTCCAACATCGGCGGCTTCGTCATCGGGTTCCTGCTCTCGATGATCGGCGGAGCGCTCTCCGTCTCCTGGATGCCCAGGGACGAGGCGGCCGAGGGTGCGAGGCCCAGACGGACCCGGAAGCACGGTCCGGCGGGCCACGCGAAGGACGGGACCGCTCCTGCCGAGGTCGCTCCCGCTGACACGGCTCCCGCCGAGACCCCGGCCGACTCGGGTGCGCCTGAGCCGGGCCAGCGGCTGAGCGAGAGCGCCCCGGCCGACAACGGCAGTGGCCACGGGGGGTACCGTGCCGACTGACGAGCTGTCACAGGACGACTCCGCGGCCAAGCCCCGCATCAGAACAGGGCCGCGCCACGCCGCCCCCAAGAAGCCGCTGGCCACCAGGTTCCACATGCCCGCGGGCAAGGCGATAGCGTTCGCCGCGATGCCGACCGCGGTCCTCATGGGAATAGGTTTCACGCCGACTCTCGCGAACGCCGACGACCAGCCGAGCACCTCGAAGTCTCTGACGGCCGAGGAGTACCAGGCCTGCGTCGAGCTCCTCGACGAGGACGGTAAGGACGCGTCGGCCACCGCCACGCCCTCTGCCTCTGCCTCCGCCTCCGCTTCGGCGAGCGCCTCCGAGTCCGCCGACGAGGCCGAGCCGAGTCCCTCGGCCACGGCGCCCTCGGATGACGCCACGACCCCTTCGCCGGATTCAGGTTCCGACGACGAGGCCGAGCCCACCCCGTCGGCGAGCAAGACGTCCCAGAGTGCCGACAGTGGCGCCGACAAGGCCACGCCGACCCCCTCGGCGTCGGAGAGCACCACCAACCCGCTGGACCCGCTGGGCATCGGCGACGCGATCAAGGACATCCTCACGCCCGACGAGACGGCGAGCGCCACGGCCACGCCGTCCGCCTCCGCCTCCGCTTCGGCGAGCGCCGGCGCCTCGGAGGGTTCCGGCAGCTCCGGCACTGACGCCTCCGACACCGTCACGGACAAGACCGACAAGGTCACCGAGACGGCCGGGAACACCGTGAAGGACACCACCGACACGGCGTCCGAGGCGGCGAAGGACGCCGCCGCGGCGGCCAAGGAAGCGGCGGCCGAGGCCACTTCGTCCCCGAGTCCGTCCGCGAGCGCCAGCACGGACGTGGCGGACTGCCCGATCTCCACGGACGAGGAGGGCGACGTCGACAACCCGGCGATCCTGCCCGACGACCCGTGGTACCTCGACGCCAGCTCGCTGCTGCTCAAGGGCGCGGACTACCAGGGCGTCGTCAAGGTGAAGACCGCCAACGGCACGGTCAAGGAGGTCCTGAAGTACGTGATCTCCGGCGGCACCGACATCGGCGACCTGCACCAGAGGGTGGTCGACAAGAACGCCGGCAAGACGTACAACGTGCAGGCGGGCAAAGGCACGACGTCCACCATCCGTGACGGTGACACCGTCATGTACACCGAGAGCATCTCCGGCAAGCTGTTCGGCCTCATCCCGATCACGTTCGACCCGGAGACCCCCCCGCCCCTGAACATCCCCCTGATCTACTTCACCGACGTGAAGGTCGTCCAGGCGGGCCAGTTCGGCGGCACCCTCACCATCCCCGGGATGCACCAGTCCATCACCGACTGACCTCCACCCAGAACCCATCCGGGAGCCGCACACAGACTGTGGCCCGGTCCTCCGCTCACACGGGGAACCGGGCCACAGTCATGAGCGGTTTTTCGAAAGGGCGAACGCCGGGCAGTTGTTGGCGGACGTCCAACTGCTGGCGGAGTCCCCGCTGCCCGACGAGGTGATCGCCACGTTGTGGCTGGGCGCGACGCGCGGCTACTTCGATCCGGCCGCCCACGGACTCGGCGGCCGTGCGTGGTTGGGTCGGATCGCCGATGTGTGCGTCGCCCGGATCCGGCAGGACGATCCTTCGTACGTCGTCCCGGCCGCGCCGGTGCCCGCAGAGGACCAGGTGGGACGGGCAGCCGTCCTGCAGGAGATCCAAGGTGTCGCACCGGCGCTGACAAAGGCGGCCGTGACCAGCCTCTACGCTCCACCGCTCCCGGACCTCGTGCCGGCGCTGGAACAGACGGTGGCCGGCGTCGGCGCCGACCTGTCCCTCCGGCCCTTCCTCCGGACGGTGCGGGCGTACTTCGTGCCGATCAGCGAGGCCCGGCACAGCCGGTTCCTATTGCTTGGTGAGAGGCTGGGCTACCCCGAGTCCGTCGTCGACGACGGGTGTCTGAACATCTGGGACGACCTGGTGGACTGACCGCCGCACCATAACGCTGAGGGCGCTCCCCGAACCCGGGGAGCGCCCTCAGTGTCGTACAAGCATCGCCGGTCAGGCCGGGCGGACGCTTTCGCCCAAGTGGTGTACCCGGACCATGTTGGTGGTGCCGGGGACGCCGGGGGGTGAGCCGGCGGTCATGATGACGACGTCGCCGTCGTCGAGGATGTTGAGCTTCTGGAGTTCCTGGTCGACGAGGTCGATCATCTCGTCGGTGCTGTGGACGAAGGGGACGACGTGGGACTCGACGCCCCAGCTCAGGGTGAGCTGGTTGCGGGTGCCCTCGTCCGTGGTGAAGGCCAGGATCGGCTGGGAGGCGCGGTAGCGCGAGAGGCGGCGGGCGGTGTCGCCGGACTTGGTGAAGGCGACCAGGCCCTTGCCACCGAGGAAGTCGGCGATCTCGCAGGCGGCGCGGGCGACCGAACCACCCTGCGTGCGCGGCTTCTTGCCGGGGACCAGGGGCTGGAGGCCCTTGGAGAGGAGCTCCTGCTCGGCGGCCACGACGATCTTCGACATCGTCTTGACCGTCTCGATCGGGTACGCGCCCACGGACGACTCGGCGGACAGCATGACCGCGTCGGCACCGTCCAGGATCGCGTTCGCGACGTCCGACGCCTCGGCGCGCGTCGGGCGCGAGTTGGTGATCATCGACTCCATCATCTGGGTCGCGACGATCACCGGCTTGGCGTTGCGGCGGCACAGCTCGACGAGGCGCTTCTGCACCATCGGGACCCGCTCCAGCGGGTACTCGACGGCCAGGTCCCCACGGGCCACCATGACGGCGTCGAAGGCCGCGACGACGCCCTCCATGTTGTCGACCGCCTGCGGCTTCTCCACCTTGGCGATGACGGGGACCCGGCGGCCCACCTCGTCCATCACCTTGTGGACGTCGTTCACGTCGTGGGCGTCGCGGACGAAGGACAGGGCGACCATGTCGCAGCCCATGTTCAGGGCGAAGCGCAGGTCGTCGACGTCCTTCTCGGACAGCGCGGGCACGTTGACCGCCGTGCCGGGCAGGTTGATGCCCTTGTGGTCGGAGATCACGCCGCCCTCGACGACGATCGACTTGACCCGCGGACCCTCGACCTCGACGACGCGCAGCTCGACGTTCCCGTCGTTGATGAGGATCTGGTCGCCCTTGGAGACATCGCCCGGCAGACCCTTGTAGGTCGTGCCGCAGATCGACTTGTCGCCCGGAACGTCCTCGGTGGTGATGGTGAACTCGTCACCGCGCACCAGCTCGACAGGTCCCTCGGCGAAGGTCTCCAGGCGGATCTTGGGTCCCTGGAGGTCGGCGAGCACACCGATGGCCCTGCCGGTCTCTTCCGAGGCGGCGCGGACACGGTCGTACCGGCCCTGGTGCTCGGCGTGCGTGCCGTGGCTGAAGTTGAAGCGGGCCACGTTCATGCCGGCCTCGATCAGCGCGACGAGCTGCTCGTGGGAGTCGACCGCGGGGCCGAGAGTACAGACGATTTTCGAACGGCGCATAGGGCGATCCTATCGGTTTGTTTCGCTACGGAATATTCCGTCTGGTGGAAGATACAAATGGGCGGGTACGTGCTCAGGCGTGGACCTCGGCGGCCCCTCCGGCGTCCGCGCCGCCCACCAGTGCGTACGTCTGTGTCGCGATCTCCAGTTCCTCGTCCGTCGGCACCACGGCGACCGCCACGCGCGCGGACCGCGGCGAGATGAGCCTGGGCCCATCCGCTCGCACGGCGTTCAAGTCGCTGTCGACCGCCGGGCCCAGCTCCTCCAGGCCGGCGATCGCGGCCTCCCGCACCGGTGCGGCGTTCTCCCCGACTCCGGCGGTGAAGGCGATGGCGTCCACCCGGCCGAGGACCGCGTAGTAGGCGCCGATGTACTTCTTCAGGCGGTGGATGTAGATGTCGAAGGCGAGCTGTGCCTGCTCGTCACCCTCGTCGACACGACGGCGGATCTCGCGCATGTCGTTGTCGCCGCACAGGCCGGTCAGGCCGCTCCTCTTGTTGAGCAAAGTGTCGATCTCGTCGATGGACAATCCTCCAACACGCGCCAAATGGAAGATGACCGCCGGATCGACGTCGCCGGAGCGTGTGCCCATCACGAGTCCCTCGAGGGGCGTGAGCCCCATCGAGGTGTCCACGCACCGGCCGCCCCGCACCGCGGAGGCCGACGCCCCGTTGCCGAGGTGCAGCACGATGACGTTCACCTCCTCCGGCGTCCTGCCCAGCAGCCGGGCGGTCTCCCGGGAGACGTACGCGTGCGACGTGCCGTGGAACCCGTAGCGGCGGATGCGGTGCTCGTCGGCGGTCTTCACGTCGATCGCGTAGCGCGCCGCGGACTCCGGCATCGTCGTGTGGAACGCGGTGTCGAAGACGGCGACCTGGGGGAGGTCGGGGCGCAGCGCCCGGGCGGTACGGATGCCGGTGAGGTTGGCCGGGTTGTGCAGCGGCGCCACCGGGATCAGCCGCTCGATCTCGGCGATGACGGCGTCGTCGATGACGGTCGGTTCGGTGAAGGACTTGCCGCCGTGCACGACCCGGTGGCCGATCGCGAGCAACTCGGGTGAGTCCAGGCCCAGTCCGTCCCCGGCCAGTTCCCCGGCGACCGCCTTGAGCGCGGCGGCGTGGTCGGCGATGGGCGCGACGGTCTCGCGGGGCGCGCCCCCGAGCAGCGGGGTGTGCTTGAGCCTGCTCGTCTCCTCGCCGATGCGTTCGACGAGACCCATGGCCAGCCGGCGGCTGTCCCGCATGTCGAGCAACTGGTACTTGACCGACGAGGAGCCGGAGTTGAGGACGAGGACACGGGTGGCGCTCACTGGGCTGTCGCCTTCTCGCTGGAGGTCGGGGTCGAAGCCGGGGTCGAGTTCGAGGTCTGGGCCTGGATCGCCGTGATGGCGACGGTGTTCACGATGTCCTGGACGAGCGCGCCACGGGAAAGGTCGTTGACGGGCTTGCGCAGGCCCTGCATGACCGGGCCGACGGCGATCGCGCCGGCCGAGCGCTGCACGGCCTTGTAGGTGTTGTTGCCCGTGTTGAGGTCCGGGAAGATCAGCACGGACGCCTGTCCGGCGACCTCCGAGTCCGGCAGCTTGGTGGCCGCGACGGACGGCTCGACGGCCGCGTCGTACTGGATCGGCCCCTCGATCCGCAGGTCGGCACGGCGCAGTCGCACCAGGTCGGTGGCCTCGCGCACCTTGTCGACGTCGGCGCCCGTCCCCGACGTACCCGTCGAGTACGACAGCATCGCGATCCGGGGTTCGACGCCGAACTGCTCGGCGGTGGCGGCCGACTGGATGGCGATGTCGCAGAGCTGTTCGGCGTTCGGGTCCGGGTTGACCGCGCAGTCGCCGTAGACGAGGACCTTGTCGGCGAGGCACATGAAGAAGACGGACGAGACGATCTTGGTGTCCGGCTTGGTCTTGATGATCTCGAACGCGGGCCGGATGGTGGCGGCGGTGGAGTGCACGCAGCCCGACACCATGCCGTCGGCGAGGCCCTCCTGCACCATCAGCGTCCCGAAGTAGTTCACGTCGGCGACGACGTCGTACGCCAGCTCGACGCTCACGCCCCGGTGGGCGCGCAGCTCGGCGTACCGCTCCGCGAAGCGGTCGCGCAGTTCGGAGGTCGCCGGGTCGACGATCTCGGTGGCGCCCAGGTCGATGCCGAGGTCCGCGGCCTTCTTGCGGATCCGGTCGACGGGGCCGAGCAGCGTCAGGTCGCACACGCCCCGGCGCAGCAGTACCTCGGCGGCGTGCAGCACACGCTCCTCGGCGCCTTCGGGCAGCACGACGCGGCGCTTGTCGGAGCGGGCCCGCTCCAGGAGCTTGTGCTCGAACATCATCGGGGTGAGGCGGTCGCTGCTCGGCGCGGAGACCCGCTTGAGGAGGTCGCTCGTGTCCACGTACCGCTCGAACAGGCCGAGCGCCGTCTCCGCCTTCCGCGGCGTGGCGGCGTTCAACTTGCCTTCCAGGCCGAAGAGTTCGGTGGCGGTGGGGAAGGAGTTGCCGGCCACCGAGACGACCGGGGTGCCGGGTGCGAGGCGGGCCGCGAGGGTGAGGATCTCTTCGGTGGGCCGCTCGTTCAGGGTGAGCAGCACGCCGGCGATGGGCGGGGTGCCCGCGCTGTGCGCGGCGAGCGAGCCGATGACCAGGTCGGCGCGGTCGCCGGGGGTGACCACCAGGCAGCCGGGGGTCAGGGCGTTCAGGAAGGTCGGCAGCATCGCGCCGCCGAAGACGAAGTCCAGCGCGTCACGCGCCAGTCCCGCGTCGTCGCCGAGGAGCACCGTGCCGCCGAGGGCCTGGGTGATCTGCGCGACGGTGGGCGCGGAGAGCGCGGGCTCGTCGGGGAGCACGTAACAGGGCACCGGGAGACGGTTTTCGAGCCGCTCGTGTATCCCGGCGCGGTCGGCCGGGGCGACCCGGTTCACCACCATCGTGAGGACGTCGCAGCCGAGTCCGTCGTACGCGCGGTAGGCGTTGCGCGTCTCGGCGCGCACGGACTCGGCGGTCTGGCCCCGGCCGCCGACGACCGGGATGACGGAGGCGCCGAACTCGTTCGCCAGGCGGGCGTTGAGCGACAGTTCGTCGGGGAACTGGGTGTCGGCGAAGTCGGTGCCGAGGACGAGGACGACGTCGTAGTCACGGGCGACGCGATGGAAACGGTCGACCAGGGTGGACACCAGCTCGTCCGCACCCTGCTCGGCCTGGAGCGCGGACGCCTCGTGGTAGTCCATGCCGTAGACCGTCGCCGGGTCCTGGGCGAGCCGGTAGCGGGCGCGCAGCAGCTCGAAGAGCCGGTCGGGACCGTCGTGCACCAGCGGGCGGAACACCCCCACCCGGTCGACCTGCCGGGTCAGGAGTTCCATGACTCCCAGCTCGACGACCTGCCGACCGTCTCCGCGGTCGATCCCGGTCACGTACACGCTGCGCGTCACGCGTGCTCTCCATCCGTCTGTTTGCGTCCTGGTCGGGAGACTGTTCTCCGCGGTTCCGGCGGTGTTTCAGGGGCTCGGCGAAATAGCCCAGTAAGGTGAGCGGAACCCTCTTGACAATACCTCTGTGGATAGCTAGGGCGCCCGCCAGGCAGAAGGTCCTGGTCGGGCGTGCGGAAGCGGCGACGGCGCTCGCGCCGTGAAAGAATCGCACCCGGCTCACACGTACCGGCAGCGAGCAGGAGACACAGCACGATGCGCATCGGAGTTCTCACCGCAGGCGGCGACTGTCCTGGCCTGAACGCAGTGATCCGGTCGGTCGTGCACCGAGCGGTCACCAACTTCGGGGACGAGGTCGTCGGTTTCGAGGACGGCTATGCCGGCCTGCTCGAAGGCCGTTACCGCACCCTCGACCTCGACGCGGTCAGCGGCATCCTCGCCCGCGGCGGCACCATCCTCGGCTCCTCCCGCCTCCAGCGAGACCGGCTCCGGGAGGCCTGCGAGAACGCTCAGGACATGGCCCGCGAGTTCGGTATCGACGTTCTCATCCCGATCGGCGGCGAGGGCACGCTGACCGCGGCCCGGATGCTCTCGGACTCGGGAGGCCTTCCCGTCGTCGGAGTCCCGAAGACGATCGACAACGACATCTCGGGCACGGACCGGACGTTCGGCTTCGACACGGCGGTGGGCGTCGCCACCGAGGCCATGGACCGGCTGAAGACCACCGCCGAGTCCCACCAGCGCGTGATGGTCGTGGAGGTCATGGGCCGGCACGCCGGCTGGATCGCCCTGGAGTCCGGCATGGCGGCCGGCGCCCACGGCATCTGCCTGCCCGAGCGTGCCTTCGACCCGGCCGACCTGGTGGCGATGGTCGAGGAGCGCTTCGCGCGCGGCAAGAAGTTCGCCGTCATCTGCGTCGCCGAGGGCGCGCACCCCGTCGAGGGCAGCATGGACTACGGTCACGGCGCGATCGACCAGTTCGGCCACGAGCGCTTCCAGGGCATCGGTACGGCCGTCGCGCACGAGCTGGAGCGGCGCCTGGGCAAGGAGGCCAAGCCGGTCATCCTCGGCCACATCCAGCGCGGCGGCACACCGACCGCGTACGACCGCGTGCTCGCCACCCGCTTCGGCTGGCACGCCGTCGACGCCGCCCACCGCGGTGACTTCGGCAGGATGACGGCGCTGCGCGGCACCGACATCGAGATGGTGCCGCTGGCGGACGCGACCGCTGAGCTGAAGACGGTCCCGAAGGACCGGATGGACGAGGCGGAGTCGGTGTTCTAGAGGGGAATCGGTGCCGGGGCCGGCGCCGGGGTTCTCAGTACGTGCTTCTCTGGACCATCGACCAGAACTGGTCGACGATCCCGTCCAGGAAGTCCCGGCCCGCCTCGTCGGCGGCCTGCCCCTCGGCCCAGCTCGGCGAGGTGACCGTCTGCCCCTGGTAGTCGCCGTGCATCTCCTCCAGGACGTCCTCGAGGAGACGCCGGTCCAGGTGCACCGTCTTGCCGACCGGGCGCACGTACGCCTGCCAGCGCGTCGTCACCGCGCCGCGCAGCAGCTCCGCGAGCTTGTCGTCGCGCCCCGTCACCGTGATGAAGTCGCGCAGCGAGAGCTCGAGGACCTCGGCGAGCGCGGACGACTGCCGCTCGTTGCCGCGCCACTCGCCGGCCTCCTCCATCCGCTGGTACGCGAGGAGTTCGAGGCCGACGGCGTGGGCGACGTCCTCGGTGGCGAGGCCGCGTGCGACCCGGTGCTCGTGCAGGGTCCTTGGCGATCCGATGAGTTCACCCTGCGAGCACCACAACACGCCCGCGAGCGCGGTGAGTTCGGGGGCGCTCGGCTCAGCGAGCCCGCGCTCCCAGGCGGCGACCAGGTCCGGGGTGACGTAGGGGAGTCCGTACGAGGCTCGCATCCCGTACGCGACGTGCTCGGGCCCCATTCCTAACGCTGCCCGCAGTCTGCGGGCGGCCGGGGCGTTGAAGGGCGGAGTGGGCTGGTGGGCCTGCGGTCGGTGCACGCGGTCAAAGTATGGGCCGGGAGCACTGATGACTACGGTCTGTTCGGCCACAATCACAGATTGTAGGAACATACGGTTTCAGCCGTTCGTTCCTGTCGACCGGCGATCACCCCTTGACGCCCGGCCCCGGCGGTCAGCAGGCCGCCGGGGCCGGGCGTGCGCACCGCGCGGAAGGGCGACGATCGCGGGAACGGCAAGGCAGAAGGGCATATGCGAGGACCGGTGTGCGGCGGATCGGCCGTCGTCGGCACCGGTTCTCCCGCCGCCGTCCTGCCGGTACGGCATCCGCGGCACAGCGCCAGGACCCACCGCGACCGTGTGCCGGTCGGCGCCGCCGGAGGATCCGTGCGCCGCGTGCGCGGGAGAACTTCGGCGCGATCCGGACGTGGCCCCTGCCCCGGCCGGATCACGGCGTGTGTCAGGCGTTCTCAGGGTGATTGCCGGGGCCATGGGTGCGTGGGGTCAGCGGAGTGGGGGAGAGCGCCGAGTCCTCCTCGCCGGGTTCGAGCAGGGTGTCGGCGGCGCCGACGATCAGGGGGTCGGGGGTACCCACCGCCTCGAAATCCTTGCTGTCGTAGTCGATCCGCGAGAGCAGACTGCGCATCGCCTCCAGCCGGGCGCGACGTTTGTCGTTGCTCTTGACGACGGTCCAGGGGGCGTGCTCGGTGTCGGTGGCGCGGAACATGTCGACCTTCGCCTCGGTGTAGTCGTCCCACCGGTCCAGCGACGCGAGGTCGGTCGGGGAGAGCTTCCACTGGCGTACCGGGTCGACCTGCCGGATGGCGAAGCGGGTGCGCTGCTCGGAGCGGGACACCGAGAACCAGAACTTCACCAGCAGGATGCCGTCGTTGACGAGCATCCGCTCGAAGTCCGGGCACTGGCTGAAGAACAGTTCGTACTCGTCCTTCGAGCAGTAGCCCATCACCCGCTCCACGCCGACCCGGTTGTACCAGGAGCGGTCGAAGAAGACGATCTCTCCCGCCGTCGGCAGATGCGCGATGTACCGCTGGAAGTACCACTGACCGCTCTCCCGGTCGGTGGGTTTGTTCAGGGCGACCACCCGCGCGCCGCGGGGGTTGAGCCGCTCGGTGAAGCGCTGGATGGTGCCGCCCTTGCCGGCCGCGTCGCGCCCCTCGCAGACGACGACCACCCGCGCGCCGGTGTTCTTGGCCCATTTCTGGAGCTTGAGCATCTCTATCTGCAGGACGCGCTTGGTCCGCTCGTACTGCCCGCGGCCGACCTTGCGGTCGTAGGGATAGTTCTCCCGCCAGGTCTTGATGGGCCGCCCGGCCTGGTCCAGCACGATCGGCTGCTCGCGGCGGCTGGCGTCAACGGTGAGTCCGTCCAGCAGCCACTCACTGTCGGCGCCGTCCCCCTCGGGCCCCTCAGGGCTGCCGCCCTGGACGATGTCCCCCTCTGTGCTGTTCATCCGGGTCAGAAGGGCATACGGCCGCGGGTGCGACGGCCCGCCGAGCCGCTGCGGCCGACGGCACGCGAGCTGCTCCGGAAGGGCTTGCTGAACAGCTTGCCCAGGATGCCGGGCGCCTTGCCGCCGGCCCGGGCCCCGGCACCGAGGCCACGCTGCGTGCCGCGCTCGGGGTGGCGGGAGAGACGGGGAACGAAGAAGGCAAGCACGGCCAGGACGACACATACGCCAACGATGGCGAGGATTACCACGAGTGAACTCCTTCGATTGGTCGGACACTGGACGAGTGCCCCGTCAGGGCGTCCTCATGTGGGCTTTGTGTGTCCGGCGTCCCGGCCCGCGGGTACGCGGGGATCGGGGAGGCGGTCAGATCGCGCTCGTCTACAGGAACCGGCGGATGGGCGACACCGATGTCTCCCACATGCGCTGCGTGGCTGAGCGGCGCTTCCAGCGGCCCTTCTCGATCTGCTCGCTGGCCCGCAGGTCCTCGTCGAAATGCTGGTCGAGAGTGGCGGCGAAGTCCTCGTCCAGAACGGCGAGCATGACCTCCTCGTCGTGGTCGAGAGAGCGCCGGTTGAGGTTGGTGGAGCCGATCAGGGCCGCGACCTTGTCGACGGTGATGACCTTGGCGTGCATCATCGTCGGCTGGTAGTGGAAGATGCGCACTCCGCAGGCGAGCAGATCCTCGTAGAAGGCCTGGCCCGCCAACTGGCAGACGCGCTTGTCGGTGTGCGGTCCCGGCAGCAGGATCTCCACCTCGACACCGCGCCGGGCGGCCGCGCACAGCAGGTCGACGAAGTAGGAGTCGGGGGCGAAGTAGGCGGTGGCCAGCCGGAGTCGCTGCTCGGCGGACTCGATCACCACCCGCAGAAGCGTCTGCATGTCCTGCCAGCCGATGCTGGCCGAACCGCGGACGACCTGGACCACGGAGCCGCCGTCCGTGGAGTGATCGGTGAAGCGGTCACGCTCGTCGAAGAGGGTGTCGTGGCACTCGGCCCAGTTCTGCGCGAAGGCGGCGGCGATGCCGTCCACCGCGGGACCGCGCACCTGGACGTGGGTGTCGCGCCACTCGTTCTCGTCGCGGGCGTCGCCGCACCACTCCTCGGCGATGCCCACCCCGCCGGTGTACGCCGTCTCCTCGTCCACGACCAGCACCTTGCGGTGGCAGCGGTGGTTCTGCTTGAGCGGGGAGAGGTACAAGGGCTTGCGGAACCACGCCACTTCGGCGCCGGCCTCTTTCATCAGGTCCAGCAGGTCCTGCTCGATCAGCCGGCTGCCGAAGCCGTCGAGGAGCACCCGCACCCGCACCCCGTCGCGGGCCCGGTCGGCCAGTGCGGTCGCGAACTGACGGGCTATGTCCCCGCGCCAGTACACGAACGTCATCATGTCCACGGTGTGCTCGGCGCCGCGGATGCTCTCCAGCATCGACGCGAAGATCTCGTCCCCGTTGCGCAGTACCCGCAGGGAGTTGCCTTCCGTGGCGGCGATGCCGATCAGCCGTTCCAGGCGACGGCGCAGCCGCTGCTTCTGCTCCGACGACGACGGCTGTACGGCCGTCACCGCGACAGCGTCCGACTCACTGCACGTGCTCGTCACGACTCTCCTTGCGTATTGGGAACAGGTGGGGAAAACACATCACGAACGGCGAACCCTATATCCCCGATCGGGAGAGTCAAACCCGGAAATCGGGGAGCATGATCGTTCAGCGGGAGGGCACATGGTCATCGGAGGTTGATAATC
Organism: Streptomyces sp. NPDC050535; assembly: GCF_044457665.1. NCBI lineage: Bacteria > Bacillati > Actinomycetota > Actinomycetes > Kitasatosporales > Streptomycetaceae > Streptomyces > Streptomyces sp. NPDC050535. The sequence goes on along the minus strand of NZ_JBITHE010000007.1, from coordinate 17,778 downwards.
ATGGTTCCCCTGCTATCTGCTACTGGTTCTTCTTCCAGCTCTCATTCTTTTTGGCGCCGAGTTCGCGCTGAAGGCACTCTGGTACCGCTGGTAGGCAGGGGTTCACGCGCGAATGACCGTGACTGACAAGCCGGTTATCGCGCGCTCCCGGGAGATCGCACGGATTTCAATCAGATTTTCTGTGCATGGCGGTGACCGTATCGGGAACCCGCCTCCCGTCAGCGAAAACACCGGCGCGCACCAAGCGTCCGGGGTATTTCTGTACAGCTGAACGAAGGGATTTATCGTGACGGACATGTGGGGTTACCAGCCGACGTCGGGTCACCAGGCGGGCCTGGACCTGACGGGCTTCAAGGTGGAGGCGACCGACGGCCACATCGGCAAGGTCGACAAGCACTCCGAGGAGGTCGGCTCCGCCTACATCGTCGTCGACACCGGTGTCTGGATCTTCGGCAAGCACGTGCTGCTGCCGGCCGGCACCATCACGAGCGTGGACACGACCGAGAAGAAGGTCCACGTCGGCCGTACCAAGGAAGAGATCAAGAACTCCCCGGAGTTCGACAAGGACAAGCACACCGGGGACGAGGGCTACCACGAGCAGGTCGGTGGCTACTACGGCACCCCGCCCGTCTGACATCTGATCGGACGCCACGCGTACGCGGTGTGGGGGGGGCCCCCCCCGGCCCCCCCCCCCCCCCCCCGCGGGGGGGGGGGGCGGGGCCCCGCCCCCCCCCCCCCCCCCCCCCCCCCCCCCCCCCCCCGGCCCGCCGGGGCTACCGCGGGCCCCGTTCCCGAGCGGTCGCACGCACCGCGTCGACC
>NZ_JBITHE010000007.1:0-16949 GCF_044457665.1 Streptomyces sp. NPDC050535 | reverse complement strand
CCCCGCCCGTCTGACATGTGCTCGGCCGCCACGGGTACGCGGTGTGGGCCGCCCCCCTCGGGGGCCGGCCCACACCGCTTCGTGTTGTCCGGGACGGAGGCGCGATACACGCCCCGCACTCACCCCTTGACCGCCCCGCCCAGTGCGAACCCCCCGCCCACCCGCCGGGCCACCAGGACGTACAGCAGGATCACCGGCGTCGAGTAGATGATCGAGAACGCGGCCAACTGGCCGTAGACGACGGTGCCTCGGTTGCCGAAGAAGTCGTTGATGCTCACCGACGCGGGCATCTGGTCGGGGGTCAGCAGGAGCATGAACGGGACGAAGAAGTTGCCCCACATCATCACGAACGAGAAGACCGTCACCACGGCCACTCCCGGCCCCATCAGGGGGAGCACGATCCGGACGAGTGACTGGAGCGAGGACGCGCCGTCCGTCCAGGCCGCCTCCTCCAGTTCCTTCGGTACGCCGTCCATGAAGTTCTTCATCAGCCAGATGGCGAAGGGGAGTTGGGAGGCGGCGAAGAAGAAGATCGTGCCCTGCATGGTGTCGATCAGGTTCACCTGGACGAACAGCGCGTACACCGGCACCATGATCGCCGTGATCGGCAGGCTCGTCGCGAACAGGATGGTCAGCAGGAACGGCCGGTTCAGCCGCGACCGGAAACGCGACAGCGGGTACGCCGCCAGCGTCGAGCACACCACCGTCAGCAGGGTGCCGCCGCCGCACAGGATCAGGCTGTTGAGCAGCGGCGTGAAGGTGATGTCCGGTTCGAGGACCGCGTCGAAGTTGTCCAGCGTGAGACTGTCCGGAAGCTGAACTCGCAGACCCGCGTGCGGATCGAGCGCGGACAGGACCACCCAGACCAGCGGCAGCGCGAACGCGGCGGCCAGCACGAGGAGTCCGGCGTCCGCCGCCAGCCGCCGGGTGGAGCGGCGCCGGGACCTGAGGGGCGTACGAGCGGTCGTACGGGCGGTTGTGCGAACCGCGGGGACCGCCATCTCAGACCTCCGTCCGCAGCAGGCGCATGTACACGACCGAGAACAGCGAGCCGACCACCAGGAGCAGCAACGCCACCGCCGTCCCGTACCCGATCATGCTCTTCTGGAAGGCCTGCTCGTACATGAACAGCGGCAGGGTCTGGCTCTTGCCGCTCGGCCCGCCGCGGGTCATCACCCAGATCAGCCCGAACACCGAGAGCGTCTGAAGGGTGTTGAGCATGAGGTTTGTGCCGATCGACCGGCGGATCATCGGCAGCGTGATGTGCCACATCCGCCGCCAGCCACCCGCCCCGTCGACCTCCGCCGCCTCCGTGATCTCCTTCGGGATCTCGTTCAGCGCGGCAGAGTAGACGAGCATCGAGAAAGCCGTCCCGCGCCACACGTTCGCGAACGAGACCGCCAGGATCGGCAGCGTGAACAGCCAGTTCTGGGACGGGAGATGGAGCCAGTCGAGGACCGCGTTCAGGGTGCCCTCGCGCCGGAAGAAGGCGTACAGCAGGAACCCCGCGACCACCTCGGGCAGCACCCACGCCGTGACGACGATCCCGCCCACCACCGTCCGCACCGGCTTCGACGCCCGCTGCATCAGCGCGGCCAGCGCCAGCCCCAGCGTGTTTTGCCCGACCAGCGACGACAGCACCGTGAACACCAGCGTCAGCCAGACCGCGTTGAGGAAGGCCTCGTCCCGGAACGCCGCCCGGAAGTTGTCGAAGCCGACGAACGACGAGTACGCCTGACCCGTCAACTGCAGGTCCGTGAAGGCGATGTACCCGCAGTAGCCGATCGGGCCCGCGAGGAAGAGGAGCAGCAGGATGACGGCGGGGGAGACGGGGAGGGCCCGCAGCAGGGAACGACGGAGGCTTCCCCGGCGGGGGGCGGCGGCCTTCGGGCCCGGGGTGCGGACCGTGGGCGCCGCCCGCGTACCGACGCTCACTTGGTGATCACTTGGTCGTCGGTGGCCGTCTTCAACTCCTCGTCGTACCCGCTCGCGGCCTTGTCGACCGAGTTGTCGCCCGTCGTCACGCCCTCCATGGCCTCCTGGATGGCGGTCGAGACCTTCGGGTACGCCGGGTACGCGGGCCGGTAGTGCGTGCTGGCGACCAGATCCGTGAAGAACTTGATGCCGGGCTGCGCCTCCACGTACGCGGGGTCGGCGGCGACGTCCTTCCGTACCGCGATACCGGAGTTGGCGATGTACCACTTCTGGGCGTTCGCCTTGGTCTGCATCGTCTCGATGAACTTGAAGGCGAGGTCCGGGTTGGACGCCTTGGCCGGGACGGCCCAGGTCCAGCCGCCGGACATGCTCACCTTGCCGGGGGCCTGGCCGTTCTGCGTCGGCATGGACGCGAGCCCCAGTTTCTCGGACCACTCGGGCCAGGAGTGGCCGGCGCCCTCCAGCCAGTCCTGCGGGAGCCAGCTCCCGTCGAGGTTGATGCCGAGCTTGCCCTCGGGCAGCAGCTCGCCGCGGACCGTCGTCGCGATGTTGGGGTCGAGGGCGTCGGAGACCTCCGGGCCCAGCTTCTCCTTGAACACCGTCTCCACGAAGCCGAGGGAGTCCTTGAAGGCCTGGCTGCCGGTGATCCACTTCTTGGACGCGGTGTCGTACAGGGGGTCCGTGGAACCGTCCCCCGTGCCGTACAGCAGCATCTCGAAGCCCTGCATCGTCGCGGCCTCACCGGCGGGCTTGCCCGTGTAGATGTTCAGGGGCGTGACGCCGGGGACCTTCTCCTTGATCGCACGGGCCGCGTCGAGGACCTCGTCCCAGGTCTTCGGCTGCCAGTCCTGCGGCAGACCCGCCTGCTTGAAGATCGCCCTGTCGAACCAGAGACCCCGGGTGTCCGTCCCGTCCGGAACGCCGTACGTCTTGCCGTCCTGCGCCTTGGCCGCCGTCTTGGCCGTGTCGATGAACTGGTTCCAGTCCGCCCACTTGGCGAGGTAGCTGTCGAGCGGCTTCAAGTAGCCGCTGGTGATGTCCGAGTTGATGAGGAAGGTGTCCTCGTAGACCAGGTCGGGAGCCGTCTTCGGGGACCGAAGCATCTGCTGGAGCTTCGTGTAGTACTCGGAGTCCGGGGCCTTGATCGGGACGAGTTCGACCTTCTTTCCCGGGTTCGCCTTCTCGAACTGCTTCTTCATCTCGCCCAGGTAGGTGTCCATCACCTTGACGGAGTTGTCGGTGGACTGCTTGAACGAGACCTTCACGGTGTCCGGATCACTTCCGGATCCCGATCCGCATGCGGTGAGCGTGGTGGCGGTGAGCAGGGTGACGAGGAGAAGTGGGGCGGCGGTGGGGCGCACGGGCAGGACCTCCTGCGGGCCGACGTCGTTGGTGGCCGGGATTGTCTGCCCGGTGAACGTAAGAGGCGGGAGTATGCCGGGTCAATGACCTTGCAGCGTCTTGCCGCAGCCGGTGCGAAGAGGAGACTTCACCGTGCCCGAACAGGGCGTCACCGCCGGGGCGTTGGCGCCGTGGAGCCCGGTGTGCGGGTCGTGCCTTGTGCGCGACTTTCGGCCGCCGCGGTGAATCCGCCCCATGGGGTGCCGCTCCCGACCGGGTGCCGTAGCCGGGCCTCGAGCGGGAGCCCTGCCGCAGTCGCTTGCCGTCGTACGCCCTCGTGGCCCTCGTGGCCTTCGTGGCCTTCGCGGCGGGCCTGCGGCTGTGCGAGGGCTATACACAATCCGTGACGTCCCGATGGGACACAAGTCTCAGTGGGCATCATGTCTCACTGGGACATCTGCGGGTGTACCGTCGAGAGTATGAACGTCGAAGACCGCAGGCAGCGCAAGGCGCGGCAGACGCGGAACGCGCTGGCGGCAGCCGCTCTCGACCTGATCCTGGAGAGCGGCCTCGAAGCCGTCACCGTCGCCGCGATCGCGGAGCGTGCCGACGTCACCCGCCGCACCTTCAGCCGCTACTTCGTGGGCAAGGAGGACGCGGCCCTCGACTTCGTCCGCGAGGACGGGGACCGCATCAACGCCATGCTGCGGGACCGGCCCGGGGACGAACCCCCGCTCCTCGCCTACCGCAGGGCTGTCGGCGACTGGCTCGCCGACCGGGAGAACCCCGCCACCCATCTGCGCCCGCGCATGCGGCGGTTGCTCGCTCTCGTGGACACCGAACCCGCGCTGTTCGCCGCGTACGAGCGCATCCGGGTCGACGCCCAGGAGAACTCGGTCCGGATCATCGCCGACCGGCTCGCCCTCGAAGAAGGCGACGCCGGGGGCATGCGCCCGGCCGTCGTCGTCGACGCCGCGGCCGGTGTGCTCAGTGCCGCCCTGCGGATCTGGGCGCGCGGCACGCCCGCCCGCGACCCCGCCCCGGACGCCGGAGCGGACCTCGCCTCCCTCGTGGAGCAGGCGTACGACGCCCTGCTGGGAGAGGCGGCACTCGCGGCCTCCCACACGGAATCCAGCACAACCAGGAAGTGATCAGCACCATGGCCACCAGCACCCCCGCATCCCCCGTCACCGACTACTCCACCGAGTTCTCCGGCCGCACCGCCCTCGTCACCGGCGCCGCCTCCGGCATCGGCCTGGCCACCGCCCGCCGCCTCGGCGCCGGCGGTGCCAACGTCGTGATCGCCGACCACAACGCCGAGGGCGCCGACAAGGCCGCCGCCGAACTCCAGGCGGAGGGCATCCTCGCCGCCGCGGTCGCCGTGGACGTGACGCGCCCCGAATCCGTCGAGGCGGCCGTGCGGTTCGCCGTCGACACCTTCGGCGGCCTGCACCTCGCCGTGAACAACGCGGGCGTGGGCGGCCCGGTCGTCCCCACCGGCGAGTACGACCTCGACGCCTACAACCGTGTCGTCCGCACCAACCTCGACGGCGTCTTCCACTCGCTGCGCTACGAACTCCCCGCCATCGAGGCGGCGGACGCGGGCGGCGCCATCGTGAACGTCGCCTCCATCCTCGGCTCGGTCGGCTCCGCCGGATCGTCCGCCTACGTCGCCGCGAAGCACGGTGTGGTGGGCCTGACCAAGACCGCCGCAGCCGAGTACGCCGCGAAGGGCATCCGGATCAACGCGGTCGGCCCCGGCTTCATCGACACCCCGCTGCTGCGCGAGATGGACAGGGCCCAGTACGACGGTCTCGTCGGCCTGCACCCGGCCGGCCGCCTCGGCCGTCCCGAGGAGGTCGCCGAGCTGATCGCGTTCCTGCTCTCCGAGCGCGCCTCGTTCGTGCACGGCAGCTACCACCTCGTCGACGGCGCCTACACGGCCGTCTGAACCGGCGGCGGCCTCCGGGACCTCAGCCCTTCACCCACCGGTACTGCAACTCCGGCCGCCCCACCTGCCCGTACTGCGGAGCCCGGGCCGCCCGCCCCGACTCCACCAGGTGTTCGAGGTAGCGCCGGGCCGTGATCCGGGAGATGCCGACCAGTTCTCCGACCCCGGCCGCCGTCAGACCGCCGGCGCAGTCCCGGAGGGCGACGGTGACGCTTTCGAGGGTCGGGGCGCTCAGCCCCTTGGGCAACGCGGCCGGGCCCGGTGCGCGCAGGGTGGCGAGGGCGCGGTCCACCTCGTCCTGGCCGCTCGCCTCGCCCGCCGCCGCGTGGAACTCGGCGTACCGGACGAGACGGTCGCGCAGGGTGGCGAAGGTGAAGGGCTTCAGGACGTACTGCACGACCCCGAGCGAGACCCCCTCGCGTACGACCGCCAGATCCCTCGCCGACGTCACCGCTATCACGTCCGCGTGATAGCCCGCCGCGCGCAGGGAACGGGCGAGTTGCAGGCCGTGCACGTCCGGCAGGTGCAGGTCGAGAAGCAGCAGGTCGACCGGCGTACGGTCCAGCGCGCGCCGCGCCTCCGCGCCCGTGTGCGCCTTGCCGACGGCCGTGAAACCGGGCACGCGGCCGACGTACATGACGTGCGCGTCGGCTGCGACCGGGTCGTCCTCGACGACGAGTACGCGGATGGGGTCGGTCGTCATACGTCGCCTCCAGGCAAGGCGTGCTGGGCCGGCTCGGGCCGGTCGTCCCGCGGTCGGGCCGGCGTGGCATCCGCCCCGGCCCCGGACTCCGTGGCGGACGCCCCGGGCTCGGGCGCCGCGGTCCTCGGTGCCGAGGACACCGTAGGCAACGGCAGCCGTGCCTCGAACTCCGCCCCGCCGCCTGCGGCCTCCGTCACCGTCAGCGTGCCGTCGTGCCTGCCCACCGCCTGCCGTACGAGAGCCAGTCCCAGGCCCCGGCCGCCGGGCCCCGACGGCTTGGTCGTCCAGCCGCGCTGGAACACCGCCTCGGCGTGCGCGGGAGCGATCCCCGAGCCCGTGTCGGCGACCCGCAGCACCAGCCCGTCGGCGTCCGTGAACGCCGTCACCGTGACCCGCGCGCCCACCGTCCCCTGCGCCGCGTCCACCGCGTTGTCGATCAGGTTCCCCAGGACCGTGACCAGGTCACGGGCGGACAGCGAGTCCGGCAGCAGACCGTCGTCGATGGCGCTGTCCTGGGACACCACCAGCTCCACACCCCGCTCGTTGGCCTGCGCCGCCTTGCCCAGGAGCAGGGCGGCGAGCACCGGCTCGCTGACGGCCGCGACCACCTGGTCGGTGAGCGTCTGGGCCAGCTCCAGTTCCGCCGTGGCGAAGTCGACGGCCTCCTCGGCGCGGTCCAGCTCGATGAGGGACACCACGGTGTGCAGCCGGTTGGCGGCCTCGTGCGCCTGGGAGCGCAGCGCCAGGGTGAAGCCGCGCTCCGAGTCCAACTCGCCCATAAGCGACTGGAGTTCGGTCACGTCGCGCAGGGTCACGACGGTGCCGCGGCGCTCGCCGCCGGAGACCGGGGAGGTGTTCACCACCAGGACCCGCCGTGCGGTCAGATGCACCTCGTCCACTCGCGGCTCCGCCGAGAGGAGCGCGCCCGTCAGCGGTGCGGGCAGTCCGAGGTCGGCCACGGAACGGCCGACCACATCGCCGCTCACCCCGAGCAGCTCCCGCCCGCCGTCATTGATCAGCGCCACCTTGAACTGCCCGTCCAGCATCAGCAGACCCTCGCGTACGGCGTGCAGCGCGGCCTGGTGGTAGTCGTGCATGTGGCTCAGCTCGGCCGCGTTCATCCCGTGCGTGGAACGGCGCAGCCGCGCGTTGATGACGTACGTGCCGAGTCCGCCCAGGGCCAGCGCGCCCGCCGCGACCCCGATGAGCGCCGTCACCTGATCCTGCACGCGGGCGGTGATCGCCTCGACCTTGATGCCCGCGCTGACCAGGCCGACGATCCTGCCGTCGTCCCGGATCGGGGTGACCGCGCGGACGGAGGGGCCGAGGGTGCCGGTGTACGTCTCGGTGAAGGACTCGCCCTTCAGGGCGGGGCCGATGTGGCCGAGGAAGTGCTTGCCTATCAGCGTCTCGTCGGGGTGCGTCCAGCGGATGCCCTGCGGGTCCATGATCGTGACGAAGTCGACGTCGGTGTCCCGCTGCACCTGGAGGGCGTACGGCTGGAGGGGCTTCGTCGGGTTCGCCGTGCGGATCGCGTCGTGCACCGAGGGCGCGTCCGCGACCGCGCCCGCCACGGCCATCGCCTGACGGCCCGCGGCCTCCTCCGCCTGGCTGCGGTCGCTGACGTACGTGAAGACCGCGTACCCGGCGACGAGCACCGCGATCAGCACGGCCTGCATGCCGAAGAGCTGACCGGCGAGGCTGCGGGGTTTGGGGACGCGGGGGAAGCGCATGTCCAACAGTCTCCCTCCCCGTATAAGCGTGAACTAAATGAACGGAAGGGTGACCGCCCTCACAGGGCGGGAGATAGTCACCGCATCCCCTGGGAGTGCGCCTCCCGGACAGTCCGGGAGCCCGCTTCCCGGATCCGCCGGGAATCCGCCTTCCCGGATGCCTGGAGGCGCGACTTCCGGATCCCCGGTCGTGAGCCGCACACCGGGGTCCGCCGGTCGTGAGCCGCACGCCGGATGATGCCGACGACGTCGTCAAGGAGGGCAGCCGTGGCCAGCACCCCGCAAACCGCACCTGCCGCACCCGCCGCCAAGCGGGACCGCACCCACTATCTCTACATCGCCGTGATCGGCGCCGTGATCCTCGGTATCGCCGTCGGTCTGCTCGCTCCCGACTTCGCGGTCGAGCTGAAACCCATCGGCACCGGCTTCGTGAACCTGATCAAGATGATGATCTCCCCCATCATCTTCTGCACGATCGTGCTGGGCATCGGCTCGGTACGGAAGGCCGCGAAGGTCGGCGCCGTCGGCGGTATCGCGCTCGGATACTTCCTGGTCATGTCGCTGGTGGCGCTCACCATCGGTCTGGTCGTCGGCAACATCCTGGACCCGGGCACGGGCCTCCAGGTGACCGACGCGGTCAAGGAAGCCGGTCAGGGGCAGGTGTCGGCCGAGGCGCTGCCGCCGGTCGAGTTCGTGCTGTCGATCATCCCGACCACGATGATCTCCGCGTTCACGGAGGGCCAGGTCCTCCAGACCCTCCTGGTGGCGCTGCTCGCCGGGTTCGCGCTCCAGGCCATGGGATCGGCCGGACAGCCCGTCCTGCGCGGGATCGAGCACATCCAGCGGCTCGTCTTCCGCATCCTCGCCATGGTGATGTGGGCGGCCCCGCTCGGTGCCTTCGGCGCCATCGCGGCCGTCACCGGTTCCGCCGGAGTCGACGCGCTCAAGAGCCTCGCCGTCCTGATGCTCGGCTTCTACGTGACCTGCTTCCTCTTCGTCTTCGTCGTGCTCGGCACGATGCTGCGCGTCATCACGGGCCTGAACATCCTCACGTTCTTCAAGTACCTGGGCCGTGAGTTCCTGCTCATCCTGTCCACCTCCTCCTCCGAGTCCGCTCTTCCGCGGCTCATCGCGAAGATGGAGCACATGGGCGTGAGCAAGCCGGTGGTCGGCATCACCGTCCCGACCGGCTACTCCTTCAACCTCGACGGCACCATGATCTACATGACCATGGCCTCTCTCTACATCGCGGACGCCCTGGGCACCCCGATGTCGCTCGGGGAGCAGATCCCGCTGCTGCTCTTCCTCTTGGTCGCCTCGAAGGGTGCGGCGGGCGTCAGCGGCGCAGGCCTCGCCACGCTGGCCGGCGGTCTCCAGTCGCACAAGCCCGCTCTGGTGGACGGCGTAGGCCTCATCGTCGGCATCGACCGCTTCATGAGCGAGGCGCGCGCCCTGACGAACTTCGCCGGCAACGCGGTCGCCACCGTCCTGATCGGCACCTGGACCAAGGAGATCGACACGGACCGCGTGCACCGCGTCCTCGCCGGTGAGCTGCCGTTCGACGAGAAGACCCTGCTGGACGACGACGAGGACGCCGGGACTCCGGCCGACACGGAGGTCCCGGAGCAGGGCGGCGAGAAGGAACTGGCCAAGGCGTAGTCGTCGCGGGTGCCCTCCTGAACGGGGCGCCCGCGCACCGGCCGAAGCCGTGACCTCAGTCGCTCAGTCCGGCCACCAGCTCGGTGGCCCGTGAGGCGGGTACGCCCGCCGCGGTCAGCATCGTGACCGCGGCGGAGCGGCCCGCCTCCTCCGCTGCCAGCAGTCCGTCGTTCACCGCCTCCATGAGGGCGAAGAGCATGTGTTCGTGTACGTGGGCGAGCACCGGCGCGGGCAGCGGGGACGCGAACACACCCTGTTCCAGGCCGTGTCGGAGCACCTCCGCACATGCCTCGCGGACGGGGGTGAGGCGGTCGCGGATACCCCGGGGCGTGACATCGCGCTGGGCGAGCGCGATCAGCAGCCGGTAGCGGTCGGCTATCTCCCACACGGCCAGCGTCGAGCGCGCCAGCGACTCCGCCGGATCCTCGACACCCTCCCGGCTCGCCGAGTGCACGGCCCGCACCGCGTCCACCGCACCGTCGAACAACGTACAGATCAGCGCCTCACGGCTCGGGAAATGCCCGTACACCGTCCGCCGTACGACGCCCGCGGCCCGCGCGATCTGGTCCATGGACGCGTCGGGATCCCGCAGCAGCTCGCCGAGCGCGACGTCCAGGATCCGGCGCCGGTTCACATCCGCGCGGCTGAGGCCGGCCATGGTGGTCATACGCGCCATTCTGCCCGCCCGCCGTCACCTGTGGCGCGGCCTCCACGAGGGCTCCACCGGCGCTCCGTGTCAGCGTCCCGCCGCCGCCCCGTCGAGCCTCGCCAGTTCGTCCGGTGCCAGCGTCAGGTCAGCCGCTCCGGCCGAGTCCCGGACGCTCTCCGGACGACTGGCGCCGGGGATGGGGATCACGGTGGGCGAGGCGGCCAACTGCCAGGCCAGGCACACCTGTTGAGGGCTCACCCGGTGGGCGCGGGCCACCTCGTGGAAGGCGCCGAAGCGGTCGTCGGGCGACCCTGCCTCCGACGGTCCGTCCAGGGAGCTGCGGGAGATGCCGGCCAGCGGGCTCCAGGGGAGGAAGGCGATGCCGAGGTCGGCGCAGAGGCGGAGCTCGGGGGCGCTGTGGCGGACGGCGGGGGAGTACTGGTTCTGGACAGAGACCAGGCGGTCGCCGAGGACCGCCCTGGCCCGGTGGATCTGGGGGACGGTCGTGTTGGAGACTCCGGCGAGGCGGATCTTTCCCTCGTCGAGGAGTTCGCGCAGGGCGCCGAGCGAGTCCTCGAAGGGGACGGCCGGGTCGGGCTTGTGGAGCTGGTAGAGGCCGATCGCCTCCACGCCGAGCCGCTTGAGGGAGGCCTCCGCCGCGGACCTGAGGTGGGACGGCGAACCCGTCACCGTCCAACCGCCGTCGGCCGGTCTGCCGCGCCCGCCCTTCGTGGCCACGAGCACGTCGGCCGTGTCGCCGCCGTAGGTGGCGAGAGCGCGGGCCACGAGCCGTTCGTTGTGGCCGGGCTCCTCGCCGGGCAGGTGGTAGGAGTCCGCGGTGTCCAGGAGCGTCACGCCCGCGTCGAGGGCGGCGTGCACGGTGGCCAGGGCGCGTGCCTCGTCCGGGCGGCCCTCGATGGACAGCGGCATCGCACCGAGGCCGATCGCGCCGACGCGGAGACCTCCGAGGGGGCGTTGGCGCATGTCAGTTGTCCTTTCCGAGTGTCTCGGCCACGGCTCGCGGCAGCCATTCACGGGCCTCGCCGAAGGTGAAACCGAGCTTCGTGGCACGCGAGTTGTCCATGCCGTAGGACCGCGCGAACGAGAGGGGTGAGACCTCGCCGACTTCGGTGGTCCGGAATTCCGTCCTGCCCTCCGGAAGGTGTACGGCCACCGCCTCGCACAACTCCCCGGTGGTGAGCACTCCATGGGACGCGGCGTTCACCGGTCCGGTGAATTCGGCGCCCGCCGTCCAGGCGAGGAAGTCGGCGATCTCCTCGACGTGGATGTACGTCGCGGGGTGGTTCACGGTGGGGACGGCGATCGGTCCGCCGGTGCGGACGCGGTCGACGTAGTGGTCGAGGCGGCCGGTGAAGTCGTCGTCTCCGCCCAGGACATGGGCGACGCGTACGGCCACGCAGGCGAACTCGGGGCCGCCGGCCGCGAGAACCGCCTCGGCCTGGCGCTTGCCCTCGCCGTAGTGCGTCTCCCGGAACTCGGGCTCGTCCCAGGGGAGTTCGAGGTCGACGGCGACCGTGCGAGGGTCCACGGCATCCTCACGCACGAGTGCCGCCGAGTCCTCGTACTCGTACACCTCGACGGTGGAGGTCATGACGTACCGTCGCGTGCGGCCCGAGAAGACGCGCCGCGCGATCTCGGCCTGCCCGGGCGTGTAGCAGACCTGGTCGACGACGACATCGAAGGCACGCGAACCCAGGGCGTTCTCCAGGGACTTCTCGTCGTCGCGGTCGGCAATGAGATGGGTTACCCCCGGAGGCGGTGCGGAGGAGCCGCGATTGATGACGGTGACCCGGTCCCCGGCCGCGATCAGCCGGGCAATCAGCCGCTTTCCGAAATACCGGTTTCCGCCGATGACGCATATCTCGCGCACACCGCACCCCTCCCGAAACGTTTCCCGAACTTCTATGGCCATAATTCTCCCGAGGCAACGCTGAGGTCTGAAGGGGGAGTCATGGGAGATCCGGCCGCGGCACCGAAGGAACCACGGCATCCGCGAGCCGCCGCCAACGAAACGTCGGCGGCCTTCGACGCGCTGGACCGGCAGATCCTGGAGCTGCTGCAGAGCGACGGCCGGATCAGGCTCAGTGAGCTGGGCCGCCGTGTCCTGCTGAGCCCGGCGGCCGTCGCCGAGCGGGTCCGCCGGCTGGAGTCGACGGGCGCCATCACCGGCTACGGCGCCCATGTCTCGCCGCCCCGCCTCGGCTACGGCATCCAGGCCTTCATCCGCGTCGACCCGCACGGCGGCTACACCCTGAAGCACCCCAGGACGCTCGAACTGCTCGCCCGCCCCGAGGTCGTCGAGGTCCACCACGTCGTCGGCGAGGACTGCTGGATCCTCAAGGTCGCCGTCCGGGACACCATCCACCTGGAGGACGTCCTGGAACAGACCTCCGCGCTCGGCCGCACGACGACGTCGATCGTCCTGTCCTCACCGGTGGAGCGGAAGCCGCTGCTGCCGCCGGCCCACGGCTGAGACTCCCGGATACGTCCTTGCCTTGACGTCGGCGTCAAGGACTACCGTCGCGGTATGCGAATCGGCGAGCTGGCGGCGCGGGCCGGGACCTCCACGCGGACCCTGCGGTACTACGAGTCGCGGGGGCTGCTGCCCGCGCGGCGCGGTGCGAACGGGTACCGGACGTACGACGACGCCGACCTGCGGTTGCTGCGGCAGATCAGGACGTTGCAGGACTTCGGGTTCGACCTGGAGGAGACGCGGCCCTTCGTGGAGTGTCTGCGGGCCGGGCATCCCGAGGGCGACTCGTGCCCCGCGTCACTGGAGGTCTACCGGCGCAAGCTGGGCGAACTCGACGCGGTGATCGACGAGCTGGTGGCGGTGCGCGCGACGGTCGGCGAGCAGCTGGCCCGGGCGGAGCGGGCGCGTGACGAGCTGGCGGCCGATTCCGAGGTTCCGGGCGGCCCGGAACCCGTATGCGAACTGGGAGGGCGGACGCGGTGATCAAGGCAGCGAGTGTGGCCGAGGTGACGGACGGGGACTTCGAGGCGGAGGTGATCGGGTCGGAGCTGCCCGTGCTGGTGGAGTTCACGGCCGACTGGTGCCCGCCGTGCCGGCAGATGGCGCCGGTGCTGGCCGCCCTCGCCGCCGAGGAGGGGGAGCGGCTCAAGGTCGTACAGCTCGACGTGGACACCAACCCGGAGACCACGCTCGCGTACGGCGTGCTGTCGATGCCCACGTTCATGGTGTTCCGCGGGGGCGAGCCGGTGAAGTCGCTGGTGGGGTCCCGGCCCAAGCGGCGGCTCCTGGAGGAGCTGTCCGACGTGCTGTAGCCACCCGGGTCCCGGAACCCCGGCCGACAACGGGAAATCCCCCGAGCGCAATTGCGCTCGGGGGATTTCCTTGCGTATATTTAATGGTTCGCGACTTCAAGAGGATTGAAACGCGAAGAAGTTCAGTAGCCACAGTGTATCCGGCCGGGAGTGGAATTGTCAACCAGGGGCTCAAACACCGACTCCACCACGAAATCCATCAAAGACTCCATCAAAGACTCGAAAACAGAGTCCGCCGCAGAGTCCGCCGCAGGGCTTATCGACGATGAATTGCGGATCGAGCAGGAATTCATCGACGGGGTGTACGCGCGCGTGGACGCACTGCGCGGCGACACGGAGGCGGCAGTCGTCGACGCCCTCGGGCAGGGGAACACACCCATGCAGGCGCGCCTGGAGCGGGACGTGCTCGTCGCCGAGCGCTCGGGACTGCTGGCCGCGCTGAACGCCGTGGACGGTTCGCTCTGCTTCGGCCGGATCGACCTCACATCCGGCCTGAGCCACCACATCGGCCGTATCGGCATCCGCGCCGACGACACCGAGCACACCCCGATGCTCATCGACTGGCGGGCCCCGGTCGCCCGCCCCTTCTACCTGGCCACCGGGCACACCCCGATGGGCCTGCGCCGTCGCCGGCACATCACCACCGACGGCCGGCAGGTCACCGACCTGCACGACGAGATCCTCGACCTGGGCGACCGCGAGCGCACCGGGCACGAGGACCCGAGCGGCGACGCGGTGCTCCTCGCCGCCCTCAACTCGGCGCGCACCGGCCGGATGAGCGACATCGTGCAGACCATCCAGGCCGAGCAGGACCAGATCATCCGCGCGCCCCACCAGGGAGTGCTGGTGGTCGAGGGCGGCCCCGGCACCGGCAAGACGGCCGTCGCGCTGCACCGGGCCGCCTATCTGCTGTACGAGTACCGGGAGTTGCTCGCCAAGCGGGCCGTCCTGATCGTCGGCCCGAACCCCGCCTTCCTCGGCTACATCGGCGAGGTGCTGCCCTCGCTGGGCGAGACGGGCGTGCTGCTCGCGACGGTGGGGGAACTGTTCCCCGGTGTGAGGACGACCGCCACCGACACACCCGAGGCGGCCACCGTGAAGGGGCGCGCCGACATGGCCGACGTGCTCGCCGCCGTCGTACGCGACCGGCAGGGCCTTCCCGACCCCGTCATCGCCATCGAGCACGACCGGGACATCCTCATGCTCGACGCCGGTCTGGTCCGGGTCGCCCGTGAGCGCACCCGCGAGGCGCAGTTGCCGCACAACGTCGCGCGGGAGTACTTCGAGGGCCACATCCTCAACACGCTCACCGACATGCTGGCCGAGCGCATCGGCACGGACCCCTTCGACGGGTCGAATCTCCTCGACGCGAGCGACATCACGCAGATCCGGGACGAACTGGCCGAGAACCCCGAAGTCTGGGGAGCCATCGAGCAGTTGTGGCCGCGGCTGACTCCGAGGCGGCTGGTCGCGGACTTCCTCGCAGAGCCCGAGGGGTATCTGCCGGACGGGGACGCGGACGCCGTTCGCCGGGAGGTCACCCGGGAGTGGACCATCGCTGACGTACCGCTCCTCGACGAGGCCGCCGAACTGCTGGGCGAGGACGACCGGGTGGCCCGCGCCCTCGCCGACCAGGAGAAGCGCAACCAGGTCGCCTACGCGCAGGGCGTGCTGGACGTGTCCTACGCCTCCCGGACGTACGAGTTCGAGGACATGGGCGAGGAGGAGTCCGAGGTCCTCTCCGCGCACAACATCATCGACGCCGAGCGGATGGCCGAGCGCCACGAGGAGGACGACCACCGCAGTGCCGCCGAGCGGGCGGCGGGCGACCGGACCTGGGCGTTCGGGCACATCATCGTGGACGAGGCCCAGGAGTTGTCGCCGATGGCCTGGCGGCTGCTGATGCGGCGCAGTCCCACGCGGTCGATGACGCTGGTCGGCGACCCCGCGCAGACCTCCGAGGCGGGCGGGGTCGGGTCCTGGGCGGACATCCTCGCGCCGTACGTCGACGACCGCTGGGAGCACACCCGCCTCGCCGTCAACTACCGCACCCCGTCCGAGATCATGGACCTCGCGGCGGGAGTCCAGCGGGCCGAGCATCCTGGGTTCGAGCCGCCTCGGTCCGTACGGAGCACCGGGGTACGGCCCTGGGTGCGCGCCGTGTCCGACGACCTGCCCGGCGCGGTCGCCAAGGCCGTCGCCGAGCTGGCCCCCGCGGAGGGGCGGCTCGCGGTGATCGCGCCGCGCGCGCTCCACGGGTCCCTCGCCGCGCGGCTCGACGGCGTGACCGCGGGGGAGGCGCCCGACCTCACGCGGCCGGTGGTCCTTCTCGATCCCCGGCAGGCCAAGGGGCTCGAGTTCGACTCCGTGCTGGTGGTCGAACCCGGGGGGTTCGGGACGAGTGATCTGTACGTGGCTCTTACTCGGGCCACGCAGGCGTTGGGGGTGCTTCACGCCGGGGAGCTGCCTGGTGGGTTGCGGGAGGCGTAGGAAGGGTTCTTCGCCCCCTCCGCCCCTTCCCATTCCCGTCCCTTGGGGGCTCCGCCCCCAAACCCCCACTCCTCAAACGCCGGAGGGGCTATTCCTAGCCCGTCCGGCGTTTGAGGACGAGCGCGCCAGCGCGACGAACGGGACGGGCAGGGGCGGAGGGGGCGAAAAACTTCTCAAGCCGGGCGGAGCCAGATCGTTGACAGTGGTGGCAAGGTCAGGCGGATGCCCGCCGGCTGGCCGTGGGTGGGGTGGGACTCGGGTTTGACGGGGTCCGGGTTGGCGACGTCGCTGCCGCCGTAGCGGGCGGTGTCGGTGTTGAGGATCTCCTGCCAGGCAGTGGCGGAATCGGGAACGCCGATGCGGTACCCGTGCCGGACGACGGGGGAGAAGTGGGACACCGCCAGCAGGGGCGTGCCGTCCGCGGCGCGACGCAGGAAGGCGAAGACGTTGTCCTCGGCGGAGTCGCCGGTGATCCAGGAGAAGCCGGACGGGTCGGTGTCGCGTTCCCAGAGAGCGGGTTCGTGCTGGTAGGTGGTGTTGAGGTCGCGCACGAGATCGCGGACGCCACGGTGGTCGGGCTCGGCGCCGTAGGCGGGGTCGAGGAGCCACCAGTCGGGCCCGTGGGCCTCGGACCATTCGGCGCCCTGGGCGAACTCCTGGCCCATGAAGAGAAGCTGCTTGCCGGGGTGGGCCCACATGAAGGCGAGGTAGGCGCGCAGGGTGGCGCGTTGCTGCCACCAGTCGCCGGGCATCTTGGAGACGAGTGAGCGCTTGCCGTGGACGACCTCGTCGTGGGAGATCGGCAGGACGTAGTTCTCGCTGTAGGCGTACACCATCGAGAACGTCATCTCGTGATGGTGGAACTTGCGGTGCACCGGCTCGTGGGTCACGTAGTCCAGCGAGTCGTGCATCCAGCCCATGTTCCACTTCAGCCCGAAACCGAGGCCGCCGAAACCGCCGGGGCCGAGGTGATCGGTGGCCCGGGTGACACCGTCCCAGGCTGTCGACTCCTCGGCGATGGTGACGACGCCGGGGTTGCGGCGGTAGACGGTGGCGTTCATCTCCTGGAGGAACGCGACGGCGTCGAGGTTCTCGCGGCCGCCGTGTTCGTTGGGGGTCCACTGGCCGGCTTCGCGGGAGTAGTCGAGGTAGAGCATGGAGGCGACGGCGTCGACGCGGAGG
>NZ_JBITHE010000006.1:189591-438259 GCF_044457665.1 Streptomyces sp. NPDC050535 | reverse complement strand
CCCCGGGGGGGGGGGCCCCCCCCCCCCCCCCCCCCCCCCCCCCCCCCCGTCCCCAAAAACCCCCCCCCCCCCCCAAAAAAAACCCCCCCCCCCCCCCCCCCGGGCGCCGGGGGGGCCCCCCCCCCCCCCCCCCCCCCCCCCCCCGGCGGCTTTCTGCGGCCCGCGGAGACCTCCCGGGTACCGGAACGCCGGAGGGCCCGCAGCGGACGCGCTGCGGGCCCTCCGGCGTTCTCGTGACTTTCTCGCGCCGTTCCGTATGTCGTGGGGATCGTCCTAGGACTCGTCCCGGCGGAGCGACGGCTTCAGGTCCTTGAACCGGCCCAGCAGGCCGTTCACGAACGCGGGCGACTCGTCCGTAGAGAACTCCTTCGCCAGCTGGACCGCCTCGTCGAGCACCACGGCGTCCGGCGTCTCGTCGACCCAGATCAGCTCGTAGGCACCGAGGCGCAGGATGTTGCGGTCGACCACCGGCATCCTGTCCAGCGTCCAGCCGACGGAGTACTGCGCGATCAGGTCGTCGATCCGCCTCGCCTTGGTGGCGTAGCCCTCGACGAGCTGCATCGTGTACTCACTGACCGGCGGCTGCCGGGTGTCGGTCCGGGAATGCCGGATCCAGTCCGCGAGGACCGTCAGGACGTCCGCGTCGCGCTGGTCGCCCTCGAAGAGGATCTGGAAGGCGCGCTTGCGGGCCGTGTTGCGGGCAGCCACGGTTAGCTGTTCACCCGGCCGAGGTAGTCACTCGTGCGGGTGTCGACCTTGATCTTCTCACCGGTGGTGATGAAGAGAGGCACATTGATCTGGTGCCCGGTCTCCAGGGTGGCGGGCTTGGTGCCACCGGTGGAGCGGTCGCCCTGGACCCCCGGCTCGGTCTCCTGGATGACGAGCTCGACGGCGGCCGGCAGCTCGACGAAGAGCACCGAGCCATCGTGCTGCGCGACGGAAGCTGTGAAGCCCTCGATCAGGAAGTTGGCGGCATCGCCGACGGACTTGCGGTCGACCATGAGCTGGTCGTACGTGTCCATGTCCATGAAGACGAAGTACTCGCCGTCCATGTACGAGAACTGCATGTCGCGCTTGTCGATCGTGGCCGTCTCGACCTTGACGCCGGCGTTGAACGTCTTGTCGACGACCTTGCCGGAGAGCACGTTCTTCAGCTTGGTGCGCACGAAGGCCGGGCCCTTGCCGGGCTTGACGTGCTGGAACTCGACGACGGACCAGAGCTGGCCTCCGTCGAGCTTGAGCACCAGGCCGTTCTTGAGGTCGTTCGTGGAAGCCACGGTTGCGGAATCTCCTGGACTGACGTGGACGACCCCGGGGCACGCGCACAGCCCGGAGGCTAGAGCGCGAGCAGTTCCTTGGTCGTAATGGTGAGTAGCTCGGGTCCGCCGTCCGCCTCGGGGCGTACGACGAGCGTGTCATCGATCCGGACACCGCCCCGGCCCGGGAGGTGGACCCCCGGTTCGACGGTGACCGGCACGCAAGCGTCCAGTTTACCCATGGCCGCGGGGGCCAACTGCGGGTCCTCGTCGATTTCGAGCCCCACACCGTGTCCGGTCAGCGGAGGAAGGCCTTCCGAGTACCCCGCGGAGTCGAGTACCTGACGGGCCGCGCGGTCCACGTCGCGGTAGGCGGCGCCCGGTGCCAGCGCCTCGCGTCCGGCCCGCTGGGCGGCGAAGACCAGGTCGTACAGCTCGATCTGCCAGTCGGCCGGCGAGGTCCCGATCACGAACGTACGGCCGATCTCACAGCGGTAGCCGCGATAGGTCGCGCCGAGACAGACGGACAGGAAATCGCCCTCCTCGACCCTCCGGTCGGTGGGCCGGTGGCCACGGCGCCCGGAGTTCGGGCCGGTGCCGACCGAGGTCGCGAAGGCCGGGCCCTCGGCACCGTGGTCGACGAGCCGGCGCTCCAGCTCGAGCGCGAGATGACGCTCGGTGCGGCCCACCAGGATCGATTCGAGGAGTTCGCCCAGCGCCTGGTCGGCGATCTCGGCGCCGATCCGCAGACAGGAGATCTCATCCTCGTCCTTGATCACGCGGAGCTGCTCCACCGCACCGCCCAGATCGGCGAGCCGCAGCCGGGGCGCGACCGAGCCGATGCCGCGATGCCGGGCCACGGTCAGGTGGTGCTCCTCGACCGCGAGGGACTCGGCGCCCTGGGCGAGCGCCACATCGGCGGCGGCGACGGCCGGGTCACCGCCGGGACCCGGAAGCGCCTGCACCCGCAGCGCCTGATCGGGGCGGCCCTCCTCGGCGGCACCGCTCGGCGGGCCGCCGCAGAGCAGCAGATCCTCCCCCCGGCCGAGCAGGAGGACCGCGCCGGGCGGAGCCGCGCCTGCGAGATACCTCACGTTGGCCGGGCGGGTGACGAGCGCCGTGGCACTGCCGCCCGCCGTACAGCGCTCCCGGAGCCGCTCTCGGCGGGCCGCGTACACCTCTGACATAGACCGAGCGTACGAGCGGCGGCCCGATGGCGCCGGTTCAACGGGGCTGGACGGGCGGCGGGCCCGTCGGGGCTACCACTGGGGAGGGCTGGCGATGGACCGTGCGAGGACGTCGTCCAGGACGCGGGCCGTGGTCGGCACGTCGAGCTGCGAGTTGTCGATGATGGGGAGCCCCGAGCCGTACCAGCCGGCCATCCGGCCGTGGATACGGGCGACTTCCTCGTCCGTGAGCCGGCGGTTTCCGGAGCGCTCGGCGTTGCGCTCCAGGACTATCTCCAGGCCCGGCAGCAGGACGACGGGCAGCAGTCCCGGCCCGACGTGCCGCTTCCAGCCGCCGAGGCCGACGACCGGGCGGTCCGGGAAGACGGCGTCGTCGAGGATGCAGGAGATGCCGTTGGCCAGGAAGTTCCGGGCGGCGAATCCGCAGGTGCGGCGGGCCAGGCGGTACTGCGCCTCGGAATGGTCGTTCCACCCCGCCTGCGGGTCGGCGAACCCCGAGCGCACCCACTCGCGTACGTCGTCGAGGCTGATGTGGGCGGTGGGAACCCGGCGGTGGGCCGCCCAGTACTTGGCGACGCTGGTCTTCCCGGCACCCGCGGGGCCGATGAGCAGCACGGCGAGCGTGATGGACGTGGGGTCCGCCTGGCCCGCGGCGGGCGGCGCGCTCGGCATGGCGACCGGTCCGCCCGGGGGGAGCTGCACATGGCCGGTGGTGTCCGGCGTGGGCGGCACGGGGGCGTGCTGCGGGGGCGCGTGATGCGGGACGTGCGAGTGAGGTGCCACATGGCCCGGGGGCGGTCCGGTGAAGCCGGGAGCGGGTGGTGGCGGGGGGACGGGACCCGGGTGTCCGGGCTGGGGTCCGGCCGGCGACCAGCCGACGGCCGGTCCCTGCCCCGGCTGATGGGGCGGCGGCAGCGGAGCCCCCACTGCGTGCTGCATCCGGTGCCACTCCGTCTCGTACAGGCAATTGGCGCTGGCGAGCGGGGCTTGAGGCCCGCCCTCCCCCACGGCCTTGATGGCCTGGGAGGTACCCCCGACCGAACGGTACCTTCCCCGGCCGCCGATGTGTGAACGGCCGGGGAAGGTGCGAAGTGCCCGTCGGCCGGGGGCAAACCGGGCCAAGTGCGGGCCCGTTGGACGTTACGTTCTTAAGTCACGTCGCCGGGAGCCGGCGATCCGCGCCTACTCCCCCACTTCGCCGTACGCGGCGAGAAGGACGGCCGGATCGGGTCCCTCCAGGACGGTCGGCTTGGCGAGCCCGTCCAGGACGATGAAGCGCAGCAGGTTGCCGCGGGACTTCTTGTCGACCTTCATGGTCTCCACCAGCTTGGGCCACTGGTCGTAGCGGTAGCGCAGCGGAAGGCCGACGGACTCCAGGATCGTGCGGTGGCGGTCGGCCGTGGCGTCGTCCAGCCGCCCGGCGAGCCGCCCGAGTTCGGCGGCGAAGTGCATCCCGACGGCGACGGCCGCGCCGTGCCGCCACTTGTAGCGCTCGTTCTTCTCGATCGCGTGCGCGAGGGTGTGCCCGTAGTTCAGGATCTCGCGCAGCCCGGACTCCTTGAGGTCGCCGGAGACCACCTCGGCCTTGACCTTGATGGACCGCTCGATCAGCTCGGCCGTGTGCGGGCCGGCCGGCGTGCGGGCCGCCTCGGGGTCCTCCTCGATGAGCTCCAGGATCACCGGGTCGGCGATGAAGCCGGCCTTGATGACCTCCGCGAGCCCGGACACGAAGTCGTTGACCGGCAGCGAGTCCAGCGCGGCCAGGTCGCAGAGCACTCCGGCCGGCGGGTGGAAGGCACCGACGAGGTTCTTGCCCTCCGCGGTGTTGATGCCGGTCTTGCCGCCGACCGCCGCGTCCACCATGGCCAGCACGGTGGTCGGGACCACGATCCAGCGCACTCCGCGCAACCAGGTCGCCGCCACGAATCCGGCGAGGTCGGTGGTGGCACCGCCGCCGACACCCACGATGACGTCGCTGCGGGTGAAGCCCGACTGGCCGAGCGCCTTCCAGCAGTAGGCGGCGACCTCGGCGGTCTTGGCCTCCTCCGCGTTCGGCACCTGGATGGCGACGGCCTCGTAGCCCTGCTCGCCCAGGTCGGCGCAGAGCGCGGCGCCGGTGTCGGCGAGCGCCTCGGGGTGGATGACCGCGACCCGCTTGGCCCCGTCGCCGATCAACCCTCCCAGCTCACCGAGGAGTTGACGGCCGACCAGGACCTCGTAGGGGTCGGTGCCCGCGGTTCCGCCGACCTGGATACGGGTCACTGCCTCGCTCATGCTTCCTTCAACTCCACTGCGTCGAGGACCGCTTGGGCGACCTCTTCGGGGGTGCGGTCGTCGGTGGCCACGACCGCCCGGGCGACTTCGGTGTACAGATGCCGGCGCGCCTCCATCAGGTCGCGCCACTGCCGGCGCGGGTTGACGGCCAGCAGCGGCCTCGCCGTGTTGAGGCCGGTGCGCTTGACCGCCTCCTCGACATCCATCGAGAGGTACACGACCTGGTGCCCGGCGAGCAGGGCGCGCGTCTCCTCGTCCAGGATCGCGCCGCCTCCGAGCGCCAGCACACCCTCGTGCTCGGCCAGTGCCCGCGACACGGCCCGCTTCTCGATCGCGCGGAAGGCCGGCTCGCCCTCGTCGACGAAGATGTCGGCGATGCTGCGGCCCTGCTCACCCACGATGTCGTCGTCGGTGTCCCGCCAGGCGCAGCCCAGCCGCTCGGCGACCAGCGCGCCCACCGTGGACTTGCCCACGCCCATGGGTCCGACGAGGACCATCCGCGGAGCGGTCACCGTACGACCAGGTTCTCGAGGTACGACCGCACGTTGCGGCGGGTCTCGGGGACGCTGTCCCCGCCGAACTTCTCCGCCACCGCGTCCGCCAGCACCAACGCCACCATCGCCTCCGCGACGATCCCGGCCGCCGGTACCGCGCACACGTCCGAGCGCTGGTGATGCGCCTTCGCGGCCTCACCGGTGACCACGTCGATGGTCGCCAGCGCCTTCGGCACGGTGGCGATCGGCTTCATCGCCGCACGCACCCGCAGCAGTTCACCTGTGGTCAGGCCGCCTTCGGTACCGCCCGAACGGCCCGTAGTACGCCGGATCCCGTCCGCGGTGTGCACGATCTCGTCGTGCGCCTGCGACCCCGGCACCCGCGCCAGCTCGAACCCGTCACCGACCTCGACACCCTTGATCGCCTGGATGCCCATGAGAGCCGCCGCGAGCCGGGCGTCCAGCCGCCGGTCCCAGTGCACGTGCGATCCGAGCCCCACCGGGACCCCGTACGCCAGCACCTCGACCACGCCGCCGAGCGTGTCGCCGTCCTTGTGAGCCTGGTCGATCTCCGCGACCATCGCCTTCGACGCGTCGGCGTCCAGGCAGCGCACCGGGTCGGCGTCGAGCTTCTCGACGTCGGAGGGCTTGGGGTGGACGCCGTAGGGGGCCTTCGCCGCCGCCAGCTCCACGACGTGCGAGACGATCTCGATCCCGGCCGTCTCCTTCAGGTACGAACGGGCCACCGCACCCAGCGCCACCCGGGCCGCGGTCTCCCGCGCACTCGCCCGCTCCAGGATCGGCCGGGCTTCGTCGAAGCCGTACTTCTGCATGCCCGCGAGGTCGGCGTGACCGGGCCGGGGCCGGGTCAGCGGGGCGTTGCGGGCCACATCGGCGAGGATCGCGGGGTCCACCGGATCGGCCGCCATCACCTGCTCCCACTTGGGCCACTCGGTGTTGCCGACCATGACGGCCACCGGTGAACCGAGGGTGAGCCCGTGGCGTACGCCGCCCAGGAAGGTGACCTCGTCGCGCTCGAACTTCATCCGGGCACCGCGCCCATAACCGAGCCGCCGCCGGGCCAGGTGGTCCGCCACCATGTCCGTGGTGATCGGCACACCGGCGGGAAGTCCCTCCAGCGTCGCCACCAGTGCGGGACCGTGGGACTCCCCCGCGGTCAGCCAGCGCAACCTGCTCAACGGTGCTCCTCATGCTCGCGCCCTGGTACTGCTGCTGCGTACGCGCGTCCTCGCGTACGGCGCGACCGGGTGCGCGGCCCTGGCCCGCCGCCTCCGATCCTCCCACGTCCACGTATGAGAACCGGCCACTGGTCCATCAGGCGGACGCGGCGCGACAGGGAGCGGGGGCGTCAGTGGGCGGCGAGGGCGTGTTCGCCGGCCTTCCGCATGGCGCCGAGCGGCGCGGGCGAAAGCCCGGTCATCTGCTCGGCCTGGAGCACCGCCTGGTGCACCAGCAGGTCGAGCCCGCCGACGACGGCACCGCCGTACGCGGACCAGCGCGCCGCGAGTTCGGTCGGCCACGGGTCGTACAGCACATCGAACAGCGTGGCGGGCCGCTCGGGAGTGGCCGCGGCCAGCGCGTCCGTCGTGCCCGCAGGGGTGGTGGCGATCACGAGCGGCGCGCTCAGCGCCCGCTCGGCGTCCGACCAGTCCTCCGTGCGTACCCGCAGGTCGAGCCGCTCGCCCCACAACCGCATCTCGGCGGCACGCTCCGCGCTGCGGACATACGCGACGACCTCGCCGGTGCAGATCCGGGCCAGCGCGGCGAGCGCGGACGAAGCGGTGGCGCCGGCACCGAGGATCGCGGCGGAGTCGACCTGCTCGATGCCCCGCTCGCGCAGGGCGGCGACCATCCCGGGGATGTCGGTGTTGTCGCCGACGCGACGGCCGTCCTCGGTGAACACGACCGTGTTGACCGCCTCGACGGAGGCCGCCGTTTCGGTCACCTCGTCGAGCAGCGGGATCACGGCCCGCTTGAGCGGCATGGTCAGCGACAGTCCGGCCCACTCCGGTCCCAGCTTGGCGAAGAAGCCCGGCAGCGCCTCCTCGTCGACCTCGAAACGGTCGTACGACCAGTCACCCAGCCCGAGTTCCTCGTACGCGGCGCGGTGCAGCACCGGGGAGAGGGAGTGGGCGATCGGGGAACCGAGTACGGCGGCTCGGCGCCGGTTGTCGGTACCGCTCATTGCTCCTTCAGTTCTTCGAGGTACCTCTCACGGTTGGCGTTCTGCTCTTCGTTCGTCTCGGCGAAGAGCGTCTTGTCCGCGTTGACCGATACGAAGTAGTACCAGTTTCCCTTGGCCGGCTTGAGCGCGGCCTCGATCGCCTCATCACCGGGATTACTGATCGGCCCGGGGGGCAGGCCCTTGATCTTGTAGGTGTTGTAAGGGTCGTCGATCTGCCGCAGATCGTCGACAGAACCGGTGGCCAGCTTCGATTCGCCCTTGAGGTAGTTCACCGTCGAGTCGAAGTCGAGCAGGCCGTAGGTCTCGGTGTTGTCCGGCTTCAGGCGGTTGTAGACGACCGTCGCGACCTTTTCGAAGTCGTGCTTGTACTTGCCTTCCTTCTGGACCAGGCTCGCCACCGTGAGGAGCTGCAGCGGGTCCTTCAGGTCCAGGGCCTTGGCCTTCGACTCGAGGCCGAAGTCGGCGTACTTCTCCTTGGCCAGGTCGACCATCTGCTTCAGGACGTCCTCGGGCTTCATGCCCTTGGAGACCGCGTAGCTGGAGGGGTAGAGGAATCCTTCCAGCGGATCCTTGATGTCCTCGTCGCTGTTCGCCCAGTCCGGGAGACCGAGGCTCTCCCATTCCTCGTCGGCGACTCCCTCGGTCGTGCCCGACTTGACTTCGAGGCGCTTGTCGATCATCGCGTAGATCTCGGCGTTGCGCTTTCCTTCGGCGATGATCAGGTTGTTGCGGCTGTCGGGGCTGAGCATCAGGCTGACAGCGCTTTCCGCGGACATTTCCTTCTTGAGCGTGTAGACGCCCGCCTGGATCGAATTGCCCTTGGGGTTCTGCGACTGCGCGGCGACAAAAGCATCGACACTCTTGACCACCCCGGCTTCCTTCAACGCCTGCCCGATCGCATAACCACCGGACCCCTTGAGAATGGTCACGTTGACGCTTTCGCCCGCGCCTTCCCCAGCGAAGTCGGGCGCCGAGCCGAAACGAGTTTGGTAGAACTGGTACCCGAAATACCCGACTCCGCCGAGCCCGCCTCCGAAGACCAGGACAACCACCAGACAGGCACACCCACTGCGGCGTTTCTTGCCCTTGCCGTCGCGCTCTTTGCGGTCACCGCGTCCGCCACGGCTCTTGGGATCGTCGTCGTCGAGGTCGTCGTCATCACCGCCGCCGCCCGCGAAGAAGGCGTGCTCGCCCTGGTCGGGCCCGGGATCCCAGTCGGGTGCCGGCTCGGGCTCGACGCGACGACGGGCCGGTGGTTCGGGGGGTGGATAGGCGTCGGGGGTGCCGTACTGGTCGGGCTGCTGACCGCCGTAGGCAACGGGCTGCCCCCCGTAGGGATCGGCCGGATCGGCGGCGTAGGGGACCTGCTGGTGCGCCCCACCCCAGCCACTGTTGTCGTACTGCTGCTGACCCTGGCTCCCGTACTGCTGCTGACCCTGGCCGCCGTACTGCTGCTGTCCCGGGTCGGCGTACTGCTGCTGGCCCTGACCGGTGTACTGCTGCGGGCCCTGGCCGCCGTACTGCTGCCCTGGATCGGCGTACTGCTGCTGGCCCTGGCCGCCGTACTGCTGCTGTGGGTCTGCGTACTGCTGCTGATTCGGATCGACGTACTGCTGCTGGCCCTGGCCCTGGCCCTGATACTGCTGCTGCTCCTGGCTGTAGGCACCCTGCTGGCCGTTGGGCCAGTCGCCGTACTGCTGCTGTTGCGGCTGCTGCGGATATTGCTGCGGCTGGCCGCCGTAGGGGGACTGGCCGTCGTCGGCCTGTCCTCCCCATCCGTTGTCCCCGTACAACGGGTCCTCCGGATGCCACGGTTCGGAGCCTGGGCCCCGGCCATACTCAGTCATTGATCCCCTAGAGCCGCGAGGCGGCGGGCACGCGGTGCTCGCGGCACCGCCTCCGTTCCGTCTCTTCTGCTGTGCGGCGGCTGTTCGAACACCTCCGCATCGCGCGGAACGTTACCGTATCGCGATCAGATGACCACTTCGACGCCCTCGCCCGGAGATTTACCCGACACCCGTTCGGACTCCAGTGCCTGCTGAAGGATAATCACGGCGGCGGCCTGGTCGATGACGGCTCTGCCCTTCTTGGACTTCACGCCCGAGGCGCGCAGGCCCTGACTGGCCGTCACCGTGGTCATTCGCTCGTCCAGGAGCCGGACCGGGACGGGAGCGATGCCCCGGGCGAGGTCCTGGGCGAATGCCCGGACCTTGACCGCGGCCGGCCCCTCGCCGCCCTTGAGGGAGCGCGGGAGGCCGACGATCACCTCGATCGGTTCGTACTCCTCGACGAGCTGCCTCAGCCGGCGCTGCGCCGCTGGGACATCGCGCCCCGGGACCGTCTCGACCGGGGTCGCGAGGATCCCGTCGGGGTCGCACGAGGCGACCCCGATGCGGGCGTCCCCGACGTCGATCGCGAGACGACGTCCTCTGCGCATGTCCACAGGCGCTACTTGGCCGTCTCGGCGACGAGCCGCTGGACCGCGTCCATGGCCTCGCCGATGGCGGCCGGGTTCTGGCCGCCGCCCTGGGCGACGTCCGGCTTGCCGCCACCGCCGCCACCGAGGGTCTTGGCGGCCGTACGGACCAGTTCACCGGCCTTGAGACCGCGCTCGCGGGCGGCTTCGTTGGTGGCGATTACCGTGAGGGGCTTGCCGTTGGCAGTGGTGAACAGGGCGACCACGGCGGCCCGTCCGCCCTGGATGCGGCCGCGCACGTCGAGAACCAGCTTGCGCAGGTCGTCGGCGCTGGTGCCGTCCGGGACCTGGCCGGTGACGAGGGCGACGCCGTTCACGTCCTTGGCGGAGTCGACGAGACCACCGGCGGCCTGGAGAACCTTCTCGGCGCGGAACTTCTCGATCTCCTTCTCGGCGTCCTTCAGCTTGCCGAGCATGGCGGAGATCTTCTCCGGAAGCTCCTCGGGCCGGCCCTTGACCAACTCCTGGAGCTGGGCGACGACCGTGTGCTCACGGGCGAGGAAGTTGTACGCGTCGACGCCTACCAGGGCCTCGATGCGGCGCACTCCGGAGCCGATGGACGACTCTCCCAGCAGCTTGACCAGGCCGAGCTGGGCGGTGTTGTGCACGTGGGTGCCGCCGCACAGCTCCTTGGAGAAGTCGCCGATGGTGACGACGCGGACCCGCTCGCCGTACTTCTCGCCGAACTCGGCGATGGCGCCCTGCTTCTTGGCCTCGTCGAGGCTCAGGATCTCGGCGTGCACGTCCAGGTCGCGGGCGAGCACCTCGTTGATCTGCTGCTCGACATCGGTCATCACCGTGTGCGGGACGGCCGACGGGGAGCCGAAGTCGAAGCGGAAACGGCCGGGCTGGTTCTCGGAACCGGCCTGGGCGGCCGTCGGGCCGAGCGCGTCGCGCAGCGCCTGGTGGGTGAGGTGCGTGGCCGAGTGGGCACGGGCGATGGACGTACGGCGGCGGACGTCGATGGAGGCCTGGGCCTTGGCACCGACGGTGACCTCGCCGACCTGGACGACGCCCTTGTGGACGTACACGCCCGGGACAGGCTTCTGGCAGTCACGGACCTCGACGACGGCACCGGTGTCGAGCCTGATGCGGCCGGTGTCGCCGATCTGGCCGCCGCCCTCGGCGTAGAAGGGCGTGCGGTCGAGGACGATCTCGACCTCGTCGCCCTCGGTGGCGGCGGGCGACGAGGCACCGTCGACCAGGATGCCGACGATCGTCGACTCGCCCTCGGTGCGGTCGTATCCGATGAAGTCGGTCTCACCGGCGGCGTCGGCGATCTGGCGGTAGGCGCCGAGGTCGGCGTGGCCGGTCTTCTTGGACCGGGCGTCGGCCTTGGCCTTGTCCCGCTGCTCCTTCATCAGGCGGCGGAAGCCGTCCTCGTCCACGGAAATGCCCTGTTCGGCGGCCATTTCGAGGGTGAGGTCGATCGGGAAGCCCCAGGTGTCGTGGAGCAGGAAGGCCTTGTCGCCGGCCAGCACCTTGCCACCGGCGGCCTTGGTCTCCGTGACGGCGGTGTCGAGGATGTTCGTGCCGGCCCTCAGCGTCTTGACGAAGGCGGCTTCCTCGGCGAGGGCCACGGTCTCGATGCGCTTGCGGTCGGAAACCAGCTCCGGGTACTGCTGGCCCATCATCTCGATCACGACGTCGACGAGGTCCTGCACGACCGGGCCGGTGGCCCCGAGCAGTCGCATGTTGCGGATGGCGCGGCGCATGATGCGGCGCAGCACATAGCCGCGGCCCTCGTTGCCGGGGCTCACGCCGTCGCCGATGAGCATGACGGAGGTGCGCATGTGGTCGGTGACCACGCGCAGCGAGACGTCGGAGTCCGGGGCCGCGCCGTACTCGACGCCGGTCAGCTCGGTGGCCTTCCTGATCACGGCCATCGAGGTGTCGATCTCGTACAGGTTCTGCACGCCCTGCAGGATCATGGCGAGACGTTCGAGGCCGAGGCCGGTGTCGATATTCTTGCTGGGCAGCTCGCCGAGGATCTCGAAGTCGTCCTTGGAGATGCCCTCGCCGCGCTCGTACTGCATGAAGACCAGGTTCCAGATCTCCACGTAGCGCTCGTCGTTGACGGCCGGGCCGCCCTCGACACCGAATTCCGGACCGCGGTCGTAGTTGATCTCGGAACACGGGCCGCAGGGTCCGGGGACGCCCATGGACCAGTAGTTGTCCTTCTTGCCCAGGCGCTGGATGCGCTCGGCCGGGACACCGATCCTGTCGCGCCAGATCTGCTCGGCCTCGTCGTCGTCGAGGTAGACCGTCACCCACAGGCGCTCCGGGTCGAGCCCGTAACCGCCCTTGTCCTGGGGGGAGGTGAGCAGCTCCCAGGCGTAGGTGATGGCCCCTTCCTTGAAGTAGTCGCCGAAGGAGAAGTTGCCGCACATCTGGAAGAAGGTGCCGTGCCGGGTGGTCTTGCCGACCTCTTCGATGTCGGGCGTGCGGACGCACTTCTGCACGCTGGTGGCGCGCGGCCACGGCGGCTTGACCTCACCGAGGAAGTACGGCTTGAAGGGGACCATGCCGGCCGGGACCAGGAGGAGAGTCGGGTCGTCCGCGATGAGCGACGCCGAAGGAACGACGGTGTGACCGCGCTCCTCGTAGAAGCTCAACCAGCGGCGACGAATCTCGGCCGACTCCATCAGTGGTCCTCATTCCGGTTGTACGGGTACGTCGACCTCTCGACGTGCCTCGGGTCCTTGCTGTAGTTCGGGTTGTTGCGGTTCTCGATCGCGGCACGGCGTCGCGAGCCCGGCAGTTCATGCTCGCCGGGCGCGTTCAGGCCGAGTACCTCGTCGAGTTCGGCCTCCCGCTGGAGCATGCCGTCGCGGACGTCGAGCGCGAAGTCCTTGAGCCGGTGGCCCGCGTCGAGTGCCTTGTTCGCGGCCTGCGCCGCGAGGCTCTCGGGGGTCAGCTGCCTGAGCTTGCGGTTGACTTTGGTGGTGGCCCACACGCCGGCGGCTGCGCCCGCGCTGAACCAGAACGTACGGCGGAACATCGCTGCGTCAGTCCTTCTTCCGCTTTCCCCGTCGCGCCGACGGGACGGTGCGGCCCACGATCACGGTACGTCGGGACGCCTTGGGGCTCTCGTTCTCACGCCGGCCTCCGATGGCCCGGCGCACGCCGTAGCCGAAGGCCGCGACCTTGACCAGGGGGCCGCCGAAGGTGGAGGCGACCGTGGTGGACAGCGCCGACGCGTTCGACGTGACCTCCTGGACGTCGGACGCGATGGCGTCGACACGGTCGATCTGGGTCTGCGCGGAGCGCACTGTCGAGGAGGCGTCGGCCAGCAGTGGGACGGCCTGGTCGGTCACGTCCGCCACGAGCTTGGTGGTCGCCTTGAGCGTCTGGGCCAGCCTCGCCAGCGCGACGGCGAGGAAGGAGACCAGGATCGCCCAGAAGACGGCCACCAGGATCCCGGCCACCTCTCCACCGGACACTGTGTGCACCCGCTCCCTGATACGTGCCTGAGCATCGAAAAGTCGTTTCCCGAGCCTATCGCGCCGGGGCCGCCGCTCCGTACCGCATTAAGGCCGCCCGGCACCAGAGTCCCGTGCGGCGATTGTACGGACCGCACACGGGTCAGTACGCTCCGTGTTCCATGCGAGGCTCTCACCGCTCCGACCGTTCGCCGCTCGGCAATCTGCCCCTGGAACTCAACGCGTTCGTGGGCCGCTCGGCCGAACTGGCGCGACTCGCCGAGGCACTGGAGGCGGCACGGCTGGTGACGGTGACGGGCACGGGAGGCGTCGGCAAGTCCCGGTTCGCCGCGCGTGCCGCGGCGCGGACCGACGTACGCGACGGGGCTTGGCGGGTGGACCTGTCCGCGGTACGCGAGCCGGACCTCGTCGAGCACGCGGTCGTCGAGGCTCTCGGCCTCACGGACCACACGTCGAAGCCGCCGCGCCAGATCCTTCTCGACGCTCTCGCCGGGCGCCAACTCCTTTTGGTGCTCGACGGGTTCGAGCATCTGGTGGACGTGTGCGCGTCGCTGGTGGCCGAGTTGCTGAGAGGTGCGCCGGGGCTGCGGGTGCTGGCCGCGGGGCGCCGGCCCCTGGACGTGGAGGGTGAGCGGCTGTTCCCGCTGCCTCCGCTGGCCGAGCGCGAGGCGGTGGAGCTGTTCGAGGACCGGGCGGGGGCCCGGGTGCCGGGATTCGCGCTGGACGACGCGAACCGTTCCGACGTACGGGAGTTGTGCCGGCGCCTCGACGGGATCCCGCTCGCCGTCGAGCTGGCGGCGGGGCGGCTGAGCGCCCTCTCCCCCGCGCAGTTGCTGTCCCGGCTGGAGGACCGTTTCCGGCTGCTGACGGGCGGCGGGCGCGACGCACCGGCCCGGCATCAGACCCTGCGTACGGCGATCGGCTGGAGCCATGAGCTGTGCACGCCCGGGGAGCGGCTGCTGTGGTCGCGCCTTTCGGTCTTCGCGGGACAGTTCGACCTGGAGGCCGCCGAGTACGTCTGCAGCGGCGACGGGCTGCACACCGACGACGTCCTCGACGTGCTGGGCGAACTGCTCGCCCAGTCGGTGCTGTCCCGCGAGGAGACCGCGACGGGCGTGCGCTACCGGATGCTGGACACGGTCGGGGCGTACGGCGCCGACTGGCTGGCCGCGACGGGCGACGCGCCACGTCTGCGCCGCCGTCACCGCGACTGGTACATGGGCCTGGCCACCTGGTGCGAGCTGGACTGGTTCTCGCCGCGGCAGGGCGAGGTCGCCGCGCGCGTCGAAACAGAGCTGCCGAACCTGCGCCGGGCGCTGGAGCACTGCCTGACCGAGCCCGGCGAAGCACATCTGGGCCAGTACATCGCGGGCACCCTCTGGTTCTACTGGGTCGGCTGCGGGCGGCTGTCGGAGGGGCGGCACTGGCTCCAGCGCGGCGTGGAACTCGACGGCGACCGCGATCAGTCGCGGCTCAAGGCGCTGTGGGTGCTGGGCTATGTGGCGGTGCTCCAGGGCGACATGGTGCCCGCCCTGACCGCGCTCCAGGAGTGCCGTGAGGAGGCCGACCGCACCGGCAACCCGACGGCGGTGGCGTACGCCGAGCACCGCACCGGCTGCCTGGCCCTGCTCACGGACGACATGCCCCGCGCCGAGACCCTGCTGCGTTCGGCGCTGGACCGCTACCACTCGATCGGCGAGCTCAACAGCAACGTGCTGATGGGGCAGGTGGAGCTGGCGATGGCACTGGCGTTCCAGGGGGATCTGCCGGACGCGGTGAAGTTGTGCGAGGACGTCCGCCAGGTGTGCGAGGACCACGGGGAGCGCTGGGCGCTGGCGTACGCCTTGTACGTCCTGGCGTACGGGGCGCAGGCCGAGGGCGATCAGGCGCGGGCCCGGCGTCTCCTCGAGGAGGGCATCGGCATCGGTCATGCCTTCAACGATCTGCTCGGCAACGTCCTCGCGATCGAGCTGCTCGCGCTGGTCACCGCGGAGGAGGGCGATCCGGCGGAGGCCGCCCTGCTGCAGGGGGCCGCTTCCGGGATGTGGCCGTCGGTGGGCCTGCCGCTGTTCGGTTCGGCGTACTACAACGCGCCGCACGCGCGGTGCGAGGCGAGTGTCCGCGAGCGGCTGGGCGACGAGCGGTACGAGGAGTGCGTACGGCAGGGGGCGCGCCTGGGCAACGAGGCTGCGGTGGCGCGGGCGCTGGGACGGCCCGGTGCCCGGCCGCTCACCGCGGTGCCGGCGCCGCGCGGGCTGCCCCCGGACATGCGGAAGCCCGCCGTCTCGCCCACCTCGAAGGGCGGCGAGACGACGGGCTGACACGCAGGTGGTGCTACGTCCGCCGGAAAGCGATCAGCGGGCGTAGTACTCGACGACGAGCTGCTCGTCGCAGATCACCGGGATCTCCTTGCGGTTCGGCTCGCGGTCCAGGCGGAACGCCAGGGCGCCGAGGTTCACCTGGAGGTAGCGCGGGGTCTCGCCGTCGGGGGCGAACCCACCGGCGCGGGAGACCTCGAACAGCGTCTTGCTGCGGCTGCGCTCGCGGACCATGACGACGTCGTCGGGCCTGACGCGGAACGACGGCTTGTCGACCTTGCCGCCGTTGACCTCGATGTGGCCGTGGACGACCATCTGGCGGGCCTGGTAGATCGTGCGGGCGATGCCCGAACGCAGGACCAGCGCGTCGAGACGGCGCTCGAGCTCGATGATCAGGGCCTCGCCGGTCTTGCCCTGGACCTTGGAGGCACGCTCGTAGGCGCGGACGAGCTGGCGCTCGGACACGTCGTACTGCGCGCGCAGACGCTGCTTCTCGAGCAGACGGACCTTGTAGTCCGAGTTCTGCTTACGGCCACGGCCGTGCTCGCCCGGCGGGTAGGGGCGGGCCTCGAAGTACTTGACGGCCTTCGGGGTCAGCGCGATGCCGAGGGCACGCGACTTCTTGACCTTGGGGCGGGGCTGATTCGCCACTCTGTGTCTCTCTTTTCTGGGTTTCGGCTCACCAGAGTTAAAGGAGGTCGCATCCGCAGCCTGGGAAACCCTTCGGGCCCTTACGGACCTTGCTGGGCAGCCGCTCCCTGGACTGGGCACATACGTGCAGCACGCGAGTGGCCCACCGACCTTTTCCCGGTACCGGGAGGGTGGTGGGCTGCCCGCGACACCTTCGACGGTGCGCGACGCTCCTGGAATCCCCCCATGAAGGCGGGGGCTCCGGCTGGATGTCCCGTTCTGGTGGTGCCGACCGGAGCCGGACACGGGACGCAGCGCTTCGAGGATTCTACAGGGTGGTCAGGACCGCCCTCGACCGAGGTGCTTCCTGGTCCATTCCACCGCGTCCGCGTAGCGCGCCTCGGCGCCGTGCCGGGTTGGGGTGTAGTACTCCCGGTCCTTGAGCTCCTCCGGGGCGTACTGCTGGGGAGCGATGCCCTCGGGCAGGTCGTGCGGGTACACGTAGCCCTGGGCGTGCCCGAGCTTGGCCGCGCCCTTGTAGTGCCCGTCACGCAGATGCGTCGGCACGGGGCCCGCGTGCCCCTTGCGTACGTCCTCCATGGCGGCGCCGATCGCCACCGTCGCGGCGTTCGACTTCGGGGCCAGGGCGAGGGCGATGGTGGCGTGGCTGAGCGTGAGCGCGGCCTCGGGGAAGCCGATCATCGCGACGGCCTGGGCGGCCGCGACGGCTGTCGGCAGGGCGTTCGGATCGGCCAGGCCGATGTCCTCGCTTGCGGAGATCATCAGGCGGCGGGCGATGAAGCGGGGGTCCTCACCGGCCTCGATCATCCGGGCCAGGTAGTGCAGGGCGGCGTCCACGTCCGAGCCGCGGATGGACTTGATGAGCGCGCTCGCCACGTCGTAGTGCTGGTCGCCGTCGCGGTCGTACTTCACGGCGGCCCGGTCGACGGTCTCCTCCAGGGTCTGGAGGGTGATCTCGGGCTCGCCCTTGTCGAGCGCGGCCCCGGCGGCGGCCTCCAGGGCGGTCAGGGCGCGGCGGGCGTCACCGCCGGCGATCCGCAGGAGGTGCTCCGCGGCGTCCTCGGGGAGGGTGACGGCGTCCTTGAGGCCGCGCTCGTCGGAGAGGGCGCGCTTGAGGAGACCGCGCAGGTCGTCGTCGCCGAGTGGTTCGAGGGTGAGGAGGAGGGAGCGGGAGAGCAGGGGGGAGATCACCGAGAAGTACGGGTTCTCGGTGGTCGCCGCGATCAGCGTCACCCAGCGGTTCTCGACGGCCGGGAGGAGGGAGTCCTGCTGGGCCTTGCTGAAGCGGTGGATCTCGTCGAGGAAGAGGACGGTCTCCTTGCCGAAGCCGCCGGTCGCACGGCGTGCGCTCTCGATGACCGCACGGACCTCCTTGACGCCGGCGGTGATCGCGGAGAGCTCGACGAATCGCTTGTTCGTGGCCTTGGAGACCACGTACGCCAAGGTCGTCTTGCCGGTGCCCGGTGGGCCCCAGAGGATCACCGAGGAGGGTCCGGCCGGGCCCCCGCCGCTCTCCCCGACCAGTCTGCGCAGGGGTGAGCCCGGCTTCAGCAGATGCTGCTGGCCGACGACTTCGTCGAGGACACGCGGGCGCATCCGGACCGCCAGGGGACTGCTGGACGGGTCCTTCTCCTGGCGTTCTTCCGCCGCGGCGGTGAATAGGTCGGGCTCCACGGAGAAAACCCTACCGGGGGTCTGGGGGGTGTCCCCCAGAAGGGCCAGTACGCCACTGACAACCCCCCTCCCGCCCGGGAGGGGCCGCTGTCAGCTGGTCCAGAAGTCCCACCAGCGCGTCAGGATCAGCATCCCGATGATGCCGATGTGCAGCACCGGCAGGACCCAGGTGAACTCGTCGAGGAAGCTCTTCAGCCAGCTCGGCGCGGGCAGGAAGCCGTTGCGGATGTTGGACGAGGTCACGTACCAGAACATGATGATCGTGGCGGCCCACGCCAGGCAGCACCACAGGCACAGCGAGTTGATGCGGTAGAGCGACTGGAACTGCAGCCAGGTACAGAATCCGACACCGAAGAGCGTGCCGAAGTTGAAGGTCAGCCAGTACCAGCGCGGGAAGGTGGCACGGGCGAGCAGGCTCATGCCGACGCCGATCACGATGGCGTACGTCACCAGGCCCAGCATCGGGTTGGGGAACCCGAAGGCCGAGGCCTGGTCGCTCTTCATGATGTTGCCGCAGGACACGACCGGGTTCAGGCTGCACCCGGGCACGAAGTCCGGGTTCTCCAGCAGCTTGAACTTGTCGATCGTGATGACCCACGCGGCGAGCAGACCGGCCGCCCCCGTGATCACCAGCAGCAGGGCGAGCGCGCGGCTGCCGCCGACCGTCCGCGGCGGGGCGACGGTGCGGTCATCCTGGTCGGTGGAGACGTCCTTGACTGTCGTCTTGCTCATCACGCCGTTTCCGTAGCTTCGAAGGGGCCTGCGGGCACGGACATTGTGCCGCACGCGCCCGTATGCCCACCGTTCGACGGGCATAAGGAAGCACGTGCCCGCAGGCCTCGACGGGCGGGCCGATCAGCCCAGCCGCCCCGCGATCTCCGCCACGATCCCGTCGACCGCCACCGCGCTCTGGTCCCCGGTCTCCATGTCCTTGAGCTGCACCACGCCTTCGGCGAGATCCCGCTCACCGGCGACGATCGTGTACCGGGCGCCCGACCGGTTCGCGTTCTTCATGGCGCCCTTGAGCCCCTTCGCGCCGTAGGAGAAGTCCGCCGCGACGCCGGCCCTGCGCAGTTCGGTGACCACACCGAAGAGCACCCGCCGGGCCTCCTCCCCCAGGGGGACCGCGAACACGCTGGTTGACGCGGGGAGTTCGAGCGAGACGCCCTCGGCCTCCAGGGCGAGGACCGTACGGTCGACGCCGAGTGCCCAGCCGACGGACGGCAGCGCGGGCCCGCCGATCATCTCGGAGAGGCCGTCGTAACGGCCGCCGCCGCCGACCGCGGACTGGGAGCCCAGACCGTCGTGGACGAACTCGAAGGTGGTGCGGGTGTAGTAGTCGAGCCCGCGCACGAGCCTCGGATCGTCCTCGAAGGAGACGCCCGCGGCCGTGATCAGCTCGCGCACCTCCTCGTGGTACGCCTTGCACGCGTCGCACAGGTAGTCACGCAGCAGCGGGGCGCCGGTCAACTGCTTCTGGACGTCGTCGCGTTTGTCGTCGAGGACCCGCAGCGGGTTGATCTCCGCGCGGCGGAGCGTCTCCTCGTCCAGGCTCAGCCCGCGCAGGAAGTCCTGAAGCGCGGCCCGGTAGACGGGACGGCACTCCTTGTCGCCGAGGGAGTTCAGCAGGATGCGGAAGTCGCGCAGCCCGAGCGAGCGGTACGCCTGGTCCGCCAGGATGATCAACTCGGCGTCGAGCGCCGGGTCCTCGGCACCGATCGCCTCGGCACCCACCTGCGAGAAGTGCCGGTAACGGCCCTTCTGGGGGCGCTCGTAGCGGTAGTAGGAGCCCGAGTACCAGAGCTTGACGGGGAGGTTGCCCGCCTTGTGCAGGTTGGCCTCGAGCGCGGCGCGCAGCACGGACGCGGTGCCCTCCGGGCGCAGCGCCAGCCTGTCACCGCCCTTGGTCTCGAAGGCGTACATCTCCTTGGTCACGATGTCGGTGGACTCACCGACCCCGCGCGCGAACAGTTCGACGTTCTCGAAACCGGGCGTCTCGATGTAGCCGTAGCCGGAGTTCCGGAGCGGGGCGGCGATCGCCTCGCGGACGGCGAGGTACTTCGCGCTGTCCGGCGGAACCAGGTCGTACGTGCCCTTGGGGGCCTTGAAGGTGCTCACGAAGTCTCTCGTCACATTCCTCGTCGAGGAGCGGATGTCGGGTCCGCCCCGCGTGCTTGGCCGGCTGCCGCCACCTGCCGCAGATACGGGTTGGTGGCGCGCTCCTGGCCGATGGTCGTCTGGGGGCCGTGGCCGGACAGCACCACGGTCGAGTCGTCGAGCGGCAGGCACACACGGGCCAGCGAGTCGAGGATCTCGGAGTGGGAGCCGCCCGGCAGGTCGGTGCGCCCGATGGAGCCGGCGAAGAGCAGATCCCCGGAGAAGAACACGGACGGGACCTCCGTGGTCTCGGGCATCCGGAACGCCACCGACCCCTTCGTATGTCCGGGCGCGTGCGCGACGGACAGCTCCAGGCCGGCCAGTTCCAGCCGTGCGCCGTCGGTGAGCTCATGGACGTCGTCCGGCTCCCCCACGGTCAGTTCGCCCATCAGCGGCATCCCGATGGAACGGCCGAGCGCCTTCTCCGGGTCGCTCATCATGTACCGGTCCTCGGGGTGGATCCAGGCCGGCACGTCATGCGCTCCGCACACCGGGACGACCGAGGCGACATGGTCGATGTGGCCGTGGGTGAGGATGACCGCGACGGGCTTGAGCCGATGCTTGCTGAGCGCCTCCTCGACTCCCTGGGCGGCCTGATGGCCCGGGTCGATGATCACGCACTCCTCACCCGCGCCGGGGGCGACCAGATAACAGTTGGTCCCCCAGGCTCCTGCGGGGAACCCGGCAATGAGCACGATCGTCCTTCGTTTGTGGCGTACGAGGTCATACGGCGTCGTACGGGGCGGACGGCTGTGGCTCAGAGCCTACCGGCGCTGCCGTTTCCTCAGCGAACCCATATACGGTACGGGGCACACGCAGGCGGTCGGCTCACAAGACGCACGCGTCCCACTTGACGTACGAGACGCATGAGGAGAAAACCCGGTGGTCACCCAGGAGCAGCGGCGGCGTCAGCTCGCCCGGGAGAAGTTCTTGCGACAGCAGCAGCGGCGCACGGCCGCTCGGCGCAAGACGCACGCACGCAACGCGATCATCGCCTCGGTCCTCGGCGTCATCGTGGTGGGCAGCGTCGTGTCCTACGCGACCGGCGTGTTCAAGAACGACGACAGCAAGGCGAACGCGAACGCGGAGGTGACCCCGAGCGCCTCGGCGTCCAGCGCGGCGCCGGATCCGTGCGAGAAGGCCGCGGCCGGCAAGGTCAAGTCGCTGACGTGGAAGAAGGAGCCGGCGGTCACCATCGACAAGTCCGCGGGCTACACGATGAAGATGGCGACGACCTGCGGCGAGATAGACATCGCCCTGAACACGGCCAAGGCGCCGCACACCGTCAACTCGTTCAACTTCCTTGCGGGCAAGGGGTTCTTCGACCACACGAAGTGCCACCGGCTCACCACCAACGGCATCTACGTTCTCCAGTGCGGTGACCCGACGGGCGCCGGCTCCGGCGGCCCCGGCTACACGATCCCGGACGAGAACCTGAAGGACAAATCCCTTACGGGCGGTGTGTATCCGGCGGGCACGATCGCCATGGCCAACACCGGTCAGGCGCACACCGGCGGCAGCCAGTTCTTCCTCGTCTACCAGGACAGTCAGCTACCGGCCAGCTACACACCGTTCGGGACGATCTCCAAGTCCGGAATGACGGTCCTGGAGAAGATCGCGGCGGCCGGTGAGAGCACCGGTGCGGGCGACGGAGCGCCCAACGCGACCGTCGTGATCAACAAGATGACCGTGGCGAAATCCTGAGCGCCAGACTGCGAAATCTCGGTCGCGCGGGATGCGGACAGCCGCCCTGCCGGTCGCCTATGTTGGCCGTGACGAAACTGTGGACGATGCCCGGGGGCGCTGACGCCTCTCGCAGGCATCATGTGGAGGAGGCGCTGTGAGCAGCGACCCGTGGGGCCGCGTCGACGAGACGGGGACCGTGTACGTGCGTACGGCCGACGGCGAGCAGGTCGTCGGCTCCTGGCAGGCCGGTTCGCCTGATGAGGCGCTGGCCTACTTCGAGCGCAAGTACGAAGGCCTGGTTGTCGAGATCGGCCTCCTCGAGAAGCGAGTCAAGACCACCGACCTGTCGGCGAAGGACGCCCAGACCGCTGTCGACCATCTGCGCGAGCAGGTGGACGCGCATCACGCGGTCGGTGACCTGGCCGCGCTGGGTCAGCGGCTGGACAAGCTCGTCGAGACGGTCGACGCCCGCCGTGAGGAGCGCAAGGTCCAGCGGGCCAAGCAGTCCGACGAGGCGCGGCACGCCAAGGAGGCGCTGGTCGTCGAGGCCGAGGAACTGGCGCAGAGCGACCAGTGGCGGGCCGCGGGTGAGCGGCTGCGCGCCCTTGTGGACACCTGGAAGGGGCTGCCGCGGCTCGACCGCAAGTCGGACGACGAGCTGTGGCACCGCTTCTCGCACGCGCGCTCGGCGTTCTCCAAGCGCCGCAAGGCGCACTTCGCCTCGCTGGACGCGCAGCGCGAGGACGCCCGCAAGACCAAGGAGAAGCTGGTCGCGGAGGCCGAGGGGCTGTCCGCCTCGACGGACTGGGGTCCGACGGCGGCGCGCTACCGCGAGCTGATGACGGACTGGAAGGCCGCGGGCCGTGCCCAGCGGGAGCACGAGGACGATCTGTGGAACCGCTTCCGCGGCGCCCAGGACGTCTTCTTCGCGGCCCGCAGCTCGGTCTTCGCCGAGCGGGACGCCGAGCAGACGGAGAACCTGAAGCTCAAGGAGGAGCTGGCCGAGGAGGCCGAGAAGCTCGTCCCGGTGCGGGATCTGAAGACGGCCCGCGCCGCCTTCCGTTCCCTCAACGAGCGCTGGGAGGCCATCGGCCACGTGCCGCGCGACTCCCGTCCCAAGGTCGAGGGCCGGATGCAGGCGGTGGAGCGGGCGCTCCAGGAGTCGGAGGAGAACGAGTGGCGCCGGACGAACCCGGAGGCACGCGCGCGTGCCGAGGGTCTCACCGGTCAGCTCCAGGCCGCCGTGGACAAGCTCCAGGGCCAGATCGAGACGGCTCGCTCCGCGGGCAACACCGCGAAGGCCGACAAGCTCCAGAGGGAGCTCGACGGCCGTCAGGCACTGCTCGACCAGGCGCTGAAGGGTCTTCAGGAGTTCGGCGGCTGAGGCACTGAGGCCGGACCACCGGGCCTTGGGCGGCCGGTCCTCCGCTTCTACGTAGAGGGGCTCCCGTACATCGCGTACGGGAGCCCCTCTACGTGGTGCCGGTCGGCTACGGCCTGCGGGCCGAGGTGACGCGGTACACGTCGTAGACGCCCTCGACTCCCCTGACCGCCTTCAGGACGTGTCCCAGGTGCTTCGGGTCGCCCATCTCGAAGGTGAAGCGGGATGTGGCGACCCGGTCGCGGGAGGTCTGGACGGCCGCCGACAGGATGTTGACGTGCTGGTCCGACAGAACGCGCGTGACGTCCGAGAGGAGCCGGGAGCGGTCAAGCGCCTCGACCTGTATGGCGACCAGGAAGACCGAGGACTGGGTGGGCGCCCACTCGACCTCGAGGATGCGCTCCGGTTCGCGGGACAGCGACTCGATGTTGACGCAGTCGTTGCGGTGCACGGAGACGCCGCTGCCGCGGGTGACGAAGCCGATGATGGGGTCGCCCGGTACGGGTGTGCAACAGCGCGCGAGCTTGACCCACACGTCGTCGACACCCTTGACGACCACACCGGGGTCGGCGTTGGAACGGCGCTTGCGGCCGCGGCCGTTGGGCGACGGGACGCTCTCGTCGATCTCCTCGGTGGCCGCCTCCTCGCCGCCGAGGGCCTGCACCAGCTTCTGCACGACGCTCTGCGCGGCGACATGGCCCTCGCCGATCGCCGCGTACAGGGACGAGATGTCGGGGTAGCGCATCTCATGCGCCAGCGTCACCAGCGAGTCGCCGGTGAGAATGCGCTGGATCGGCAGGTTCTGTTTGCGCATCGCGCGGGCGATCGCGTCCTTGCCCTGCTCGATCGCCTCGTCGCGGCGCTCCTTGGAGAACCAGGCGCGGATCTTATTGCGGGCGCGCGGGGACTTGACGAAGCCGAGCCAGTCGCGGGAGGGGCCCGCGCCGGCCGCCTTGGAGGTGAAGACCTCCACCAGGTCGCCGTTGTCCAGGGTCGATTCGAGCGGGACCAGGCGTCCGTTGACGCGTGCCCCTATCGTGCGGTGGCCGACCTCCGTGTGCACCGCGTACGCGAAGTCCACCGGGGTCGCCCCCGCCGGAAGCGCTATCACGTCGCCCTTGGGCGTGAAGACGAAGACCTCGTTGCGGGACAGGTCGAAGCGGAGGGACTCGAGGAACTCGCTGGGGTCCTCGGTCTCCTTCTGCCAGTCGAGCAACTGGCGCAGCCACGCCATGTCGTTGACGCCGTCCTTGTCCCTGCCCAGGGCCTTGGGCGCGTCGGTGCGCACCTTGGAGGCACCGGCGGAGGGCTCCTGCTTGTACTTCCAGTGCGCGGCGATGCCGTACTCGGCACGGCGGTGCATGTCGAACGTACGGATCTGCAGCTCGACGGGCTTGCCGTTGGGGCCGATCACCGTGGTGTGCAGCGACTGGTACATGTTGAACTTGGGCATCGCGATGTAGTCCTTGAACCGGCCGGGGACCGGGTTCCACCGCGCGTGCACCGTGCCGAGTGCCGCGTAGCAGTCGCGGACGGTGTCGACCAGGACACGGATGCCCACCAGGTCGTAGATCTCCGCGAAGTCACGGCCGCGGACGATCATCTTCTGGTAGACGCTGTAGTAGTGCTTCGGGCGGCCGGTGACGGTCGCCTTGATGCGGGCCGCGCGCAGGTCGGACTGGACCTCGTCGGTCACTATGGCGAGGTACTCGTCGCGCTTGGGGGCGCGCTCGGCGACCAGCCGCACGATCTCGTCGTACATCTTGGGGTAGAGGATCGCGAAGGCGAGGTCCTCCAGCTCCCACTTGATGGTGTTCATGCCCAGCCGGTGGGCGAGCGGCGCGTAGATCTCGAGGGTCTCGCGCGCCTTCTTCTCCTGCTTCTCGCGCTTGAGATAGCGCATGGTGCGCATGTTGTGCAGGCGGTCGGCGAGCTTGATGACCAGGACGCGGGGGTCCTTGGCCATGGCGACGACCATCTTGCGCACGGTCTCGGCCTGCGCGGCCTCGCCGAACTTGACCTTGTCGAGCTTGGTGACGCCGTCGACGAGGAGGGCGACCTGGTCGCCGAAGTCCTTGCGGAGGGTGTCGAGGCCGTACTCCGTGTCCTCGACCGTGTCGTGGAGGAGCCCCGCCATCAGCGTGGCCGGGTCCATGCCGAGCTCGGCGAGGATCGTGGTGACGGCGAGCGGGTGCGTGATGTACGGGTCGCCGCTCTTGCGCTTCTGGCCGCGGTGCCAGCGCTCGGCGACCTGGTAGGCGTTCTCGACCTGGCGGAGCGTCGCCGTCTCGATCTTCGGGTCGTTGCTGCGCACTGTCCGCAGCAACGGCTCCAGAACCGGGTTGTACGTATTGGAGCGCTGCACGCCGAGGCGCGCGAGGCGGGCGCGCACGCGGTTGGAGGAGCCACCGCCGGTGCGGGCGGGCTGGCCGGCCGCCGTCGCCGGACGGACCACCGGGGCGCTCGCCGGGCGCTCGGCCTCGGGGGTGGCCGGCTTGGGGCGTGGCTCCTCGGCCGCCTTGTCGTCCGGAGCGGACTGGGCGTGCTCGACCGGCCCGTGGGCGGCGTCCTCCGCGGGCGTCGCCACAGGGCCCGAGGTCGGTTCGGGCTTGGCGGCGATCAGTGGCTGGGCCTCGTCTGGCAAGAGGGCTCCTCGTGCGCGTTCCGGGTCCTCCGGTCAGGCTCCGGACCCCCATGGTAGCGATCCTGGGCTTCGGACTCTCTTTCGGCCGGTGGGACGGCTTCGTACAGGAGGAACACGAGAGGCGGGCGCCGGATTCCTCCGGGCCCGCCTCCGCGGTGTCCTACGGGTGTCCCAGGCCTGTCCTGAGGCCTTCCTCGCGGTGGCTCAGAGCTTGAGCAGCGACTCCAGGGGAGCGCCCGCGAGTGCCGGCTCCAGACGGCCGCGGCCGCCGAGGAACCCGAGCTCCATCAGCACGGCGACGCCCGCGACCTCGGCGCCCGCCCGGCGGATGAGCTGGAGCGAGGCCTCGGCGGTGCCGCCGGTGGCGAGGACGTCGTCGATGACCATGACGCGGTCGCCCGCGGTCAGGTCCTCGGCGTGCACCTCGATCTCGGCGGAGCCGTACTCCAGGTCGTACGCCTGGCTCAGGGTCGCTCCGGGGAGCTTGCCCGCCTTGCGCACGGGGATGAAGCCGAGCCCGGCGCGG
The DNA here is from genome assembly GCF_044457665.1 of Streptomyces sp. NPDC050535. NCBI lineage: Bacteria > Bacillati > Actinomycetota > Actinomycetes > Kitasatosporales > Streptomycetaceae > Streptomyces > Streptomyces sp. NPDC050535. The sequence goes on along the minus strand of NZ_JBITHE010000006.1, from coordinate 411,886 downwards.
ACGGCCGCGGGGGCGCCGAGGATGAAGCCGCGGGCCTCCAGTCCGACGATCTTCGTGGCGCCGTGCCGCAGGCTGAGCTCCGCCAGGGCGTCGGTGAGCGCCGTGAAGGCGCCCGGGTCGGCCAGCAGCGGGGTGATGTCCTTGAACACCACACCCGGCTGCGGATAGTCGGGGACGTCGCGGATGCGGCTGAGCAGCAGCTCCTCGATGCCCGTCATCGGCGCTTCCCCGAGGGACGGCCACGGCCGCGGTTGCGGGACGCGGGCTGGTTGCGCGGGCCGACGACCGCCGGGGCGGCGTCCTCCGCCTCGTCGTCGTAGATCTCCTCGGCGACCGGTTCCTCCACGGTCTCGCCCTTCGCGGCGGCCTGCGCGCGCTTGGCGAGTACGCGCTTCCTGAGGGCCTTCATCTGCGGCTCGCGCTCCTTGAGGTCGGCGACGAGCGGCGTGGCGATGAAGATCGAGGAGTACGCACCGGCCGCGAGGCCGACGAACAGCGACAGCGAGATGTCGTTGAGCATGCCCGCGCCGAGGACTCCGCCACCGATGAACAGCAGCGCGGCGACCGGCAGGAGCGCCACCACGGTGGTGTTGATAGAGCGGACCAGCGTGCCGTTGATCGAGCGGTCGGCGACATCGCTGTAGGTCCAGCGGGTCTGCTTGGTGATGTCCTTCGTCTGCTCCTTGAGGCTGTCGAAGACGACGACCGTGTCGTAGAGCGAGTAACCGAGGATCGTGAGCAGACCGATCACCGTGCCCGGGGTGACCTCGAAGCCGACCAGGGCGTAGACGCCGACCGTGATCGTGATGTCGTGGATCAGGGCGACGAGCGCGGCGATGGCCATCCGCCACTCGAAGGCGATCGCCAGGTAGATCACGACGAGGACCATGAAGATCCCCAGACCCTGCCAGGCCTTGTTGGCGACCTCCTCACCCCAGCTGGGGCCGACCAGGTCGGCCGCGATCTTCTCGGAGTCGACGTTCAGGTCCTTGGCGAGAGCGGTCTTGATCTCGTCGGACTTGGCGGTGTCGATGTCGGCGATCTGGATGCGCAGGCCGCCGTTGCCCAGCTTCTGGACGATCGCGTCGTGACCGGAGGCCTCTTCCGCGTACGTCTCGGCCTGGCTGACCGAGGCGCTGGTCTTCTCGGTGGTGAAGACGGCTCCGCCGCGGAACTCGATGCCCATGTTCAGGCCGCTGACCGTCAGGCCGAGGATGGCCGTGATGGTGATCAGGATCGAGACGCCGTACCAGATCTTGCGCTTGCCGACGAAGTCGTAGCCGATCTCACCGCGGTGGAGCCGGGCGCCGAGGGTGCCGAGCTTCGACATCTCACGCCTCCTTCGTGTCGACGGGGGCGGAGGGACGACGGGGGCGACGCAGCGGCGGCTTGGCGCCCAGTCGCTTCGGGTCGAGGCCGGACCAGGTGTGACCGCTCGCGAAGAACTGCTTGCGGGCCAGGATCGTCATCAGTGGCTTGGTGAAGAAGAAGACGACGACCACGTCGAGCAGCGTCGTCAGACCGAGCGTGAACGCGAAGCCCTGGACCTTGCCGACGGTGACGATGAAGAGCACCGCGGCGGCGAGGAACGACACGAAGTCGGAGACCAGGATGGTGCGCCGGGCGCGCGGCCAGGCACGCTCGACGGCCGGGCGCAGCGAGCGCCCTTCGCGGATCTCGTCCCGGATGCGTTCGAAGAACACGATGAACGAGTCCGCCGTGATGCCGATCGCGACGATCGCTCCACAGACCGCCGGCAGGTTCAGGGCGAATCCGATGGCGGGACCGAGCAGCGACATGATCACGTACGTGAGGGCGGCGGAGACCAGCAGCGAGGCGATGGCGATGAGCGACAGGCCCCGGTAGTAGACCACCAGGTAGATGACGACCAGGGCCAGGCCGATCGCACCCGCGATCAGACCGGCGTGCAGCTGCTCGCCACCGAGCGCGGCGGTCACCGTGGTGACGCTCGACTCGGTGAAGGTCAGCGGCAGGGCGCCGTACTTCAGCATGTTCGCCAGGTCCTGCGCCTCGGTCTGGTCGAAGGTGCCGGAGATCTCCGCACTGCCGCCGGTCAGCGCCTGGCTGACGTACGGGTCGGAGACGACCTCGCCGTCCAGGACGATGGCGAACTGGTTCTGCGGGGTGGTGTTCTGCGCGAGCGTGCCGGTGATCTCGGCGAACTTCTTGGAGCCACCGGACGTGAAGTCCATGGTGACCTTCCAGCCCGCGGCACCCTGGGTGTCGAAGACCGCGGCGGCCGACTTGATGTCCGTACCCGACACGGCGGCCGGGCCGAGGACGTACTTCTGCCACTGGCCCGAGGCGTTCTGACCGCAGGCCACGGTGGAGTCGGTGGGCTTGGCGCCGTCACCGGCGGTGGCGCGGGCCGCCTTGTCGGTGCAGTCCAGGGCGGTGTACTCGGCCTGGAGCTTCGCGGTCGCGGCGTCGACGCTGGCGCTCGCGGAGGGCGAGGCACTGGCCGAAGGGCTGGTGGAGCTGCTCGCCGAAGGCGTGGGCGTGGTGTCGGCCTTCAGGGCGTCGGTGACGGCGCGGCCCTGGGAGGTGGCGGTGGCCGACGGCGTGGCGGAGGTCGCCTTGTCGGTGGCTTCCTGGGAGGCGCTGCTCGAAGGACTGCTCGAGGCGCTGCCGGAGGCACTCGACGACGGGCTGGCCGACGCGTCCGCCCCGGAGACCTCGGTGGTCAGGACCGGACGGAAGTAGAGCTTGGCGGTGGTGCCGACCTGCTCCCGGGCCTGCTCGGAGTTCGTGCCCTTGGGGATGTTGACGATGATGTTCTTGTCGCCCTGGGTCTGGACCTCTGCCTCGGAGACGCCAAGACCGTTGACACGGCGGTTCATGATGTCGACCGCAGTGTCCATGTTGGTCTTGTTGATCGCGTTGGGCTGGCCCGGTTCGTTCTTCGCCGTGAGCGTGATGCTCGTGCCGCCGGCGAGGTCGATACCGAGACGTGGAGTGGTGTGCCCGGAGAGGAACATCCCCCCGGTGAGCGCCACGATGGCGATCAGGATGAGGGCCAGCGAGCGCCCCGGCCTGCTCTGGGCGCTCGCGCTCCGGCCCTTCTTCGGTGCTGCCACCTTCTCGTACTCCCTCTCGGGCCGCCTCACGCCGGGTGAGCGCGCGGGCGGCCATGACATGGTGTCGCGATTCCGTGCGAGGACCGCACATCCCCTCGGCGGCGGGGCGCGAGCGGATCGCGCCGCGGCCTGGGGGTGTGCCTACTTCGCGTCGGGCTCGCCGTCGGTCTTCTTCGGCTCTGCTTCGGCGGCCTTGGCCTCGGTGGGCTCGTCGGCCTTCGCGGCGACGGGCTTGTCGGCCGGCTCGTCCACGGCGTCCTTCTTGCCGAGGTCGATGGGCTTGTCGTCGGAAGCGTCGGAAGATGCGTCGGCGGCGGGCTCGTCGGACTCGGTGAGGGAGGAGGCGTCGTCCGGGACGACGGAGACATCGGACTTCAGGTCGTGCTCGATACCGTGGACGATCCGGTTGTACTCGTCGTCGGTCAGGACGGCACCGATGGAGTTCTTGGCGAAGACGAGGTCGACGCCCGGGGCCGCGTCAAGGAGGACCGTCTCCTCGTTGACCTCCTTCACCGTCGCGTACAAGCCGCCGATCGTGCGGACGCCGGTGCCGGGCTGCATGTCATTGCGCATCTGCGCGGCCGCCGACTGCTTGCGCTTGGCCGAGCGGGTCATCAGGAACATCGCCCCGATGAGCACGATGAACGGGAGGAGGGTCACGAGACTCACGGGTCGGAACTTCCTTCAGTCGACCGCGATGGTGAGCGGCCTGTTGGATGGGGGTGTGCACCGCCGACAAGGGCGGCATCGGCGGAGTCTAAGCGAGTCCGCACTCATGGAACAACGCTCAGCATGGCACCGGGGTTCCTGCCCCGGCAGTACCCTGCCCCACTTCGGCCGGGCTCGGCCGGGGGGACCCCCGTCGTCACGCCCCGAACAGGTCCGGTTGTCCGTTTCCGCCGGTCGCCCGGCGGGGTGGGGTGAGTCCGAGATGTGCCCAGGCGGCCGGTGTGGCCACCCGGCCGCGGGGGGTACGGGCGAGCAGTCCCTCCCGTACGAGGAAGGGCTCGGCGACCTCTTCCACGGTCTCACGCTCCTCCCCCACCGCGACCGCGAGCGTGGAGAGGCCGACCGGACCGCCGCCGAAGAGCTTGAGCAGGGCTTCGAGCACGCCGCGGTCCAGGCGGTCCAGGCCGCGCGCGTCCACCTCGTACACGGCGAGGGCCGCGCAGGCGATGTCCTTCGTGATGACGCCGTCGGCCTTGACCTGCGCGTAGTCGCGCACACGGCGCAGCAGGCGGTTGGAGATTCGGGGCGTGCCCCTGGAGCGGCCGGCGATCTCTGCGGCGCCCGCGGTGTCGATCTCGACGTCGAGCAGGTTCGCCGAGCGGTGGATGACCCGCTCCAGCTCGGCGGGTTCGTAGAACTCCATGTGCGCGGTGAAGCCGAAGCGGTCGCGCAGCGGCGGGGGCAGCAGTCCCGCGCGTGTGGTGGCGCCGACCAGGGTGAAGGGCGGCAGTTCGAGGGGGATGGCGGTGGCGCCGGGGCCCTTGCCGACGATGACGTCGACGCGGAAGTCCTCCATCGCCATGTAGAGCATCTCCTCGGCGGGCCGGGACATGCGGTGGATCTCGTCGAGGAACAGCACCTCGCCCTCCTGGAGCGAGGAGAGGATCGCGGCGAGGTCTCCGGCGTGCTGGATGGCGGGGCCGCTGGTGATGCGGATGGGAGCTTCCATCTCGGCCGCGATGATCATCGACAGGGTGGTCTTGCCGAGTCCGGGGGCACCCGAGAGGAGCACGTGGTCGGCGGTGGCGCCGCGCGCGCGTGCGGCACGCAGAACCAGGTCGAGCTGCTCGCGGACCTTCTCCTGGCCGATGAACTCCCCCAGGTCCTTGGGGCGCAGCGCGGCCTCGACCGCCTGGTCCTCGCGGTCGGCGGACGCTCCGACGAGCCGCTCGTCGGCGGCTTCGTCGGTCGGGTCGTCCCAGTTCACTGAAGTTCTCCTCGGAGGGGGCGCGCCGGGTGGCTCTCGCCGGCCGGGGTCCGGTGGCTGTCCCCCGGACAGACACAGCATCGCGTGTGCCTCGCGTTGTGGTGGGGCCGGCGGTTCAGCGAGTGCGGTTGAGGGTCTGGAGGGCGGCCTTCAGCAGTGGGCCCACCTGAGGTGTGCCCTCGGCGGCCTCGGCCTGCGGAGCGACCGCGGAGACCGCTTCGTCGGCCTCGCGCGTCGCGTACCCGAGGCCGATCAGCGCGGCGTGCAGCTGATCGCGCCAGCCGGTGCTGACGGGAGCGCCGATTCCGGTGCCGGTGCCGACGGGGGCGCCGAGCCGGTCCTTGAACTCCAGCAGCAGCTTCTGGGCACCCTTCTTGCCGATGCCGGGGACGGCCATGAGCGCCTTCTCGTCACCGACGGACACCGCGCGGCGCAGGGCGTCCGGCGTGTGCACGGCGAGCATCGCCTGCGCGAGCCGGGGGCCGACGCCGCTCGCGGTCTGGAGCAGCTCGAAGGTCCCCCGCTCGTCGTCGTCCACGAAGCCGTACAGGGTCAGCGAGTCCTCGCGTACGACCAGGGAGGTGGCGAGCTTGGCCGACTGTCCCAGACGGAGTCCGGAGAGCGTGTTGGGCGTGCACTGGACGGCGATGCCGATGCCGCCGACCTCGAGGACCGCCGAGTCGGGGGCGAGGGCGGCGACCGGGCCGCTGACGAAGGCGATCATGCGGTACGGCCTTTCGATGCGGGTGGTGATGCGGAGGGGGATACCGGGTGCGCCGCCTGTTTCGACGCGTGCAGGGCGTGGGCCTGCTCCAGCCGGTTGCGCGCGACGGCCTGCTGGAGCCGGTTCTGCGCGGGCGCGCGCCAGATGTGGCAGATGGCGAGGGCGAGGGCGTCCGCGGCGTCGGCGGGCTTGGGCGGCGCGTCGAGCCGCAGCAGGCGCGTGACCATCGCCCCGACCTGGGCCTTGTCCGCGCGGCCGTGGCCGGTGACGGCCGCCTTGACCTCGCTCGGGGTGTGCAGGGCGACGGGGATGCCGCGCCGGGCTGCGCAGAGCATGGCGACCGCGCTGGCCTGGGCGGTGCCCATCACCGTACGGACGTTGTGCTGGCTGAACACCCGCTCCACGGCGACGAACTGGGGCTTGTACTCGTCGAGCCACCGCTCGATGCCCTGCTCGATGGCGACGAGGCGCAGTCCCAACTCGGCGTCCGCCGGGGTGCGTACGACTCCGACGCCGCGCATGGTGAGGGGCCGCCCCGCGACACCTTCGACCACACCGACTCCGCACCGCGTCAGCCCGGGGTCAACGCCCAGTACCAGCACCCCGGCCCCCCTTTGCGGCTGGACCGCCGCCGCTCTCGCGGAGGTGGCCGGTCACCGTAGTCGTCGCTCGATGGCCGCGGTCCGTGGACGGCGATCATCATCTGTCGTCGCCAGGCTATCCGCTGCCACCGACAACGACGGCGGGCCGGTGGGACGTGTCCCGCCGGCCCGCCGAGATCCAGGCCCTAGGCGTCGACCTTCGCCATGACCTCGTCGCTCACGTCGAAGTTGGCGAAGACGTTCTGCACGTCGTCGCTGTCCTCGAGGGTGTCGATCAGCTTGAAGATCTTCCGGGCGCCCTCTTCGTCGAGCTCGACCTGCATGGTCGGGACGAAGTTCGCCTCGGCGGAGTCGTAGTCGATGTCCGCCTCCTGGAGCGCGGTGCGCACCGCGACCAGGTCGGTGGCCTCGGAGATGACCTCGTAGGAGTCACCGAGGTCGTTGACCTCCTCCGCGCCGGCGTCGAGTACGGCGCCCAGGACGTCGTCCTCGCTCAGCTCGCCCTTGGGGACGATCACGACGCCCTTGCGGTGGAAGAGGTACGAGACGGAGCCCGGGTCGGCCATGTTGCCGCCGTTGCGCGTCATGGCGACGCGGACGTCCGAGGCTGCGCGGTTGCGGTTGTCGGTGAGGCACTCGATGAGCACCGCGACACCGTTCGGGCCGTACCCCTCGTACATGATCGTCTCGTAGTCGGCGCCACCGGCTTCGAGACCGGCGCCGCGCTTGACCGCGGAGTCGATGTTCTTGTTCGGAACCGAGCTCTTCTTGGCCTTCTGGATGGCGTCGAACAGCGTCGGGTTACCGGACACGTCGGCGCCGCCCGTGCGGGCCGCCACCTCGATGTTCTTGATCATCTTCGCGAAGAGCTTGCCGCGTTTGGCGTCGATCACGGCCTTCTTGTGCTTCGTCGTAGCCCATTTAGAGTGGCCGGACATCTGCCTGTCTCCTTCGCGTAACCCATCCCGTACGAACTCCCCCGGGCTTTCGGCGTCCGAGGAGATCCCCAGATCCTACAAGGACCCGGGCATCCGGTTCGCGCGCACCATGTCGACGAACAGACCGTGCACGCGGTGGTCGCCGGTCAGTTCGGGGTGGAACGACGTGGCGAGGGCGTTGCCCTGGCGTACGGCGACGATGTGGCCCTCGTGCTCGGCGAGCACCTCGGTCCCGGCGCCCACGGACTCGACCCAGGGGGCACGGATGAAGACGCCCTCCACGGGACCGTCCTCGACGCCGGTGACGTCGACCGCCGCCTCGAAGGACTCGTTCTGACGGCCGAAGGCGTTGCGGCGCACGATCATGTCGATGCCGCCGATGGTCTCCTGGTCCGAGCGGGGGTCGAGGATCTTGTCGGCGAGCATGATCATGCCGGCGCAGGTGCCGTATACCGGCAGTCCGTCCCGCACGCGCGCGCGGAGGGGTTCCATCAGGCCGAACAGGACGGCCAGCTTGGAGATGGTGGTGGACTCGCCGCCGGGGATGACCAGACCCCCGACCTCGGCGAGTTCCTCGGGGCGCCGCACCGGCCTGGCCACGGCGTCGGCCGCGGCCAGGGCGATCAGGTGCTCCCGTACGTCGCCCTGGAGAGCCAGGACGCCTATGACAGGAGTGCTCATGGGTGACTACCAGCCACGGTTCGCGTAGCGCTCGGACTCGGGGAGGGTGTCGCAGTTGATGCCGACCATGGCCTCGCCCAGGTTGCGCGACGCGTCCGCGATGATCTTCGGGTCGTCGTAGAAGGTGGTGGCCTTCACGATGGCGGCGGCGCGCTTGGCCGGGTCGCCGGACTTGAAGATGCCGGAGCCGACGAAGACGCCCTCGGCGCCGAGCTGGCGCATCAGCGCGGCGTCGGCGGGGGTCGCGACACCACCGGCGGAGAACAGCACGACCGGCAGCTTGCCGAGCTCGGCGACCTCCCTGACGATCTCGTACGGGGCGCGCAGCTCCTTGGCGGCGGCGTACAGCTCGTTGTTGTCGTAGCCGCGCAGCCTGGCGATCTCGTTCTTGATCTGGCGCAGGTGGCGGACCGCCTCGACGACGTTGCCGGTGCCGGCCTCGCCCTTGGAGCGGATCATGGCGGCGCCCTCGGCTATGCGGCGCAGGGCCTCGCCCAGGTTGGTGGCGCCGCACACGAAGGGGGTCGTGAACGCCCACTTGTCGGAGTGGTTGACCTCGTCCGCCGGGGTGAGGACCTCGGACTCGTCGATGTAGTCGACGCCGAGGGACTGGAGCACCTGGGCCTCGACGAAGTGGCCGATGCGCGACTTGGCCATGACCGGGATCGAGACCGCCTCGATGATCTCCTCGATCATGGTCGGGTCCGACATGCGCGCCACGCCGCCGTCCTTGCGGATGTCGGCGGGGACGCGCTCCAGGGCCATGACGGCGACGGCGCCCGCGTCCTCGGCGATCTTCGCCTGTTCGGCGTTGACCACATCCATGATCACGCCCCCCTTGAGCTGCTCGGCCATACCGCGCTTCACGCGCGCGGTGCCGGTCGCAGTGGTTTCAGTGGGCTGTGCGGAGCTGGAGAGCGTGCTGGACACGGGTAGACCTCACTCGGTGAAAGAGGGTTTCTGCATCACCGAGGAAACGCGAGTGGACCAGGCCACAGCAAGGGCCACTGGGGAGGCGGTGGCTCGTTTTCCGTCGCCGGCGGGGCGAAGGAACCCACGCTCAGCTCGTCGGACGGTCCGCGAGCGCCACCGGCGGCTCGTCGTCCATCTCGAAGGCCAGCGGAAACGGCGCGTGCCCGGCCAGCCGGACCCAGCGGACGGCGCGGTGCCGGCGCAGCGCCCGGGCGGCCCGTACGGCGTCGTTGTGGAAGCGCCGGGCCATCGGCACCCGGCGCACCGCCTGGGCCAGCTCTCCGGCTGCCTCCTCGCCCCCGGGCGCGGCTCGCACCGCCTCGACCTGCTGCACTTCCCCGAACACGGCCCGCAGCGCCTGGCTCAGCTCGCTCTCGGCCACCTCGCGCTGTTCCTCCTCGGCCTGCCGGGCCGCGTGCGCGGCCTCGTACAGGACGATCGACGCGGCCGGATCGAGCACCCCGGAGGTGGCCAGCTCCTGGGCGACCGAGGCCCGGCGCAGGAGTTGCGCGTCGAGGGCGGCGCGGGCCGCGTCGATCCGGGAGTGCAGCCGGTCGAGCCGCCCCGCGGTCCAGCTCAGGTAGAGGCCGACCGCGACGAGGGCGACGAGGATCCAGATGAGGGTTGGGGTCACGGGCGCAAAGGCTACCTGTGCGCGGGCCCCGCTCTTCGGGCGCCCGGACCTGGGCGGTCGGAAAAGCGAACTGCCTTCCCGCGCGCGGGAGATGACGACTCGCCCTCGCGCGCGGGTGGACGACTCGCCCGCTCCCGCTCAGCTGCCGCCGCTCAGTCCCTCGCCAGCCCGAACCGCGCCCGCAGCCCGGTCCGTTCGTCGGCGGCCACCGCCGCCGCCCCGTCCGTCACCGTCTCGTACACGGACAGGATGTCCGCCCCCACGGTCGACCAGTCGAACCGCCGCACGTGCGCACTCCCCCGCTCGCGCAGCTCCGCGCGGCGCGCGGGATCACCGAGCAGCCGTACGGCGGAGGCGGCCAGCGCGTCCGCGTCCTCGTTGGCGAACAGCTCGCCGGCCGCGCCCTTGTCCAGCACCTGTGTGAACGCGTCGAGGTCGGAGGCGAGCACCGGCGCCCCCGCGGACAGGGCCTCCACCAGGATGATCCCGAAGCTCTCGCCGCCGGTGTTGGGTGCCACGTACACGTCGATGCTGCGCAGGAAGCGTGCCTTGTCCTCGTCGCTGACCATGCCGAGGAACTCGACGCGCGAACGCATCTCCTCCGGCAGGTTCTCGACGGCCTCTTCCTGGTCGCCGCGCCCCGCGACCAGGAGCCGGGTCCGCGGGCGCTCGGCCAGGATCTTCGGCAGGGCCTTCATGAGGACCGGCAGTCCCTTGCGGGGCTCGTCGATGCGTCCTATGAAGCCGAGGGTGTCGCCCTGCCACTCGGCCTTGGGCTCGGCGCGGGCGAAGAAGTCGACGTCGACGCCGTTCGGGATGACGACGGCGTCGCCGCCCAGGTGCTCGACGAGGGTGCGGCGCGCGTACTCGCTCACCGCGATCCGCGCGCGGATCTTCTCCAGTGCGGGCTGCAGGATCGGGTACGCGGCGATCATCGCCCGGGAGCGCGGGTTGGAGGTGTGGAAGGTGGCGACGATCGGGCCCTGCGCCGCCCAGCACGCCAGCAGACCCAGCGACGGCGAGGCCGGTTCGTGGATGTGGATCACGTCGAAGGTGCCGTCGTGCAGCCAGCGCCGTACCCGGGCCGCCGACAGGAAGCCGAAGTTCAGCCGGGCCACCGAGCCGTTGTAGGGCACCGGAACCGCTCGCCCCGCCGAGACGGCGTACGGCGGCAGGGGGGTCTCGTCGTCCGCGGGAGCGAGGACGGACACCTCGTGTCCGAGGCGGATGAGGTGCTCGGCCAGGTCACGGATGTGGAACTGGACGCCGCCCGGCACATCCCAGGAGTACGGGCAGACGATGCCGATCCTCACGGGGACCCCTTCTCTGGATACTGCCGGGGACCCTGGTCGGGGCCCTTCTGGGGATCCCTCTCGGGATCGAGGTCCTTGAGCCACAAGCGCTGGAGCATGTGCCAGTCCTCCGGATGGTCGGCGATCCCGGTGGCGAAGGCGTCGGCCAGCGCCTGTGTCATGACAGACGTCTTCTCGGCCCGGCTGCCTGTCCCGGGGACCTCGACGGGGGGATGGACACGGCCGCGCATCACGGGCGAGTCGTCGTACCAGAGCGTCGCGGGCAGGAGCAGGGCGCCGGTCTGCTGGGCCAGCAGGGCCGGTCCGGCCGGCATCCGGGTCGCCTCGCCGAAGAACTCGACCTCGACGCCGGACGCGGACAGATCGCGCTCGGCGACCAGGCAGACCAGACCGCCGTCGCGCAGCCGCCTGGCCAGCGTGCCGAACGCCGTGCCGCCGCTGTGCGGCAGGACCTCCATGCCGAGGCCTTCGCGGTAGGCGACGAAACGGTCGTACAGCGACTCGGGCTTGAGCCGCTCGGCGACCGTGGTGAAAGGGGTGTCGAGCGCGGTGGTGACCCAGGCGCCGGCGAGATCCCAGTTGCCCGTGTGGGGCAGCGCCAGGATCACGCCCTTGCCGGAGGCGATCCCGTCGGTGAGGAGGTGCACGTCCTGCACCTCGACGCCTGTCGTCACGCGCTCCTCGCTCCACGCCGGAAGCCGGAAGGACTCCATCCAGTAGCGCAGGTAGGAGCGCATGCCCGCCCTGGAGAGCTCGGCGAGCCGCTCCGGGGTCGCGTCGGGCAGCACGCGCGCGTAGTTGCTCTCCAGGCGCTGTACGCCCTTGCCGCGCTTCTTCCAGGCGATGTCCGCGACGGTCCGGCCCAGTCGCACGGCGACCGGCTCGGGGAGCTTCTTGACGGTGCTCCAGCCGAGCGCGTACGCCCCGTCCGTCAGCCGGTCCTTCAGACCGCTCACGAGGAGGTCCCGGTGCTCTGCGCCGCGGCCTCGGCGTCCGCCTCGGCGGACTCCCTGCGCACCGTGACCACCCGCTGGATCAGCGTGACGAAGCTGCCGACGGCGACGACCCACAGAGCGATGGGCAGCAGTACGTCGATGCCTGGGATCCCGAACTTGTGCATGCCCGCGAGACCCGCCGCGACCAGCGAGATCACCAGGCGCTCGGCACGCTCGATCAGTCCGTTGACCGCTACCGGCAGGCCGATCGACTCACCGCGGGCCTTGGTGTACGAGACCACCTGGCCGCTGGCCAGGCAGAAGATCGAGACGGCGCACAGCGCGTTGTTGTCGCCGCTGCCCGCGTACCAGAGCGCGAAGCCGCCGAAGACCGCGCTGTCGGCCACCCGGTCGAGCGTGGAGTCCAGGAAGGCGCCCCAGCGGCTGGTGCGGCCGAGCTGGCGCGCCATGTTGCCGTCGACGAGGTCCGAGAACACGAACAGCGTGATGACGATCGTGCCCCAGAAGAACTCTCCCCGGGGGTAGAAGACCAGCGCGCCCGCCACCACTCCGGCCGTACCCAGGAGGGTGACCGTGTCGGGGCTTACCCCCCGGCGGATGAGAAACGCGGCGAACGGTGTGAGGACACGCGTGAAGAATGCACGCGCGTACTTGTTCAGCATGGCCTTCCCGAGGGTCGGTGTGACCGCGCGGCCCCTGCTGGCCACCGGCTGGCCCATCGTAGCCACGCGCGCGCTTGTGCGACGCTCGGGCACCCGCACCCCCGTGTCCCGGCGTGATCAAGCCGGTGCCGAGGCGCGATCACGTCCGCTGTATGGACGCACCATGACGCGAGTGGAAAGCTCGAAGGCACCGCGGGCGTCACCGGAGCCGCCCCGCACGCGGCCTCCACGTGTCCGCGCCCACAGTGACCTCACCGTGTACGGGAGGCAAGGCCATGGGCGACAAGGCGAACGCACACCCCGGAGCCGCCGGCAGGGCTACGGCGGCCGACCACCCCGCGTCCGTAAGGAATGTGGTGCTGGTCGGCCACAGCGGATCGGGCAAGACGACTCTGGTGGAGGCTCTCGCGCTGACGGCGGGAGCGGTGAACCGGGCGGGCCGCGTGGAGGACGGCGGCACCGTCTCCGACTACGACGAGATCGAGCACCGGCAGCAGCGCTCGGTGCAGCTCTCCCTGGTACCCGTCGACTGGGACGGATACAAGATCAATATTCTCGATACCCCCGGATACGCCGATTTCGTCGGCGAGTTGAGGGCCGGTCTGCGAGCCGCGGACGCGGCCCTTTTCGTCGTCTCGGCCTCGGACGGGGTGGACGGCTCGACCCGGATGGTGTGGGAGGAGTGCGCTGCCGTCGGTATGCCGAGAGCCATCGTGGTCACCCATCTCGAATCCGCCCGGGCCGACTTCGACGAGATGACGCGGATCTGCGCGGAGGCCTTCGGCGCGGACGACCCGGACGCCGTACTGCCCCTGTACCTGCCCCTGCACGGCGCGGCGGGACCGGACGGGCACGCGAGCGTGACCGGGCTGATCGGGCTGCTCTCGCAGCGCCTGTTCGACTACTCCTCCGGAGAGCGAAAGGAGGCCGAGCCCGACGCCGGTCAGCTGCCGCTCATCGAGGAGGCCCGCAACCGGCTGATCGAGGGGATCATCGCCGAGAGCGAGGACGAGACCCTCATGGACCGCTACCTCGGCGGCGAGGAGATCGATCTCGAGACGCTGGTGCAGGACCTGGAGCGGGCCGTGGCGCGCGGGGCCTTCTTCCCGGTGCTGGCCGCCGCGCCGGCCGCCGACGGAGCCCGGCAGGGTCTCGGCACCGTCGAACTCCTCGAGCTCGTCACGGGCGGTTTCCCGACCCCGCTGGAGCGCGAGGCGCCCGCGGTCACCACACCGGACGGCAGGGCGCGCGAGGTCAGCGCCTGCGACCCGGACGGGCCGCTGGTCGCCGAGGTCGTGAAGACGGCGTCCGACCCCTACGTGGGCCGGGTCTCGCTCGTGCGGGTCTTCTCCGGCACGCTGCGCCCCGACCAGACCGTGCACGTCTCCGGTCACGGCCTGTCCGACCGCGGCCATGAGGACCACGACGTCGACGAACGCGTCGGCGCCCTGTCCGCGCCGTTCGGCAAGCAGCAGCGCGCCCTCACGCACTGCATCGCGGGCGACCTGGCGTGCGTGGCGAAGCTGCACCGGGCGGAGACCGGCGACACCCTCTCGGCCAAGGACGACCCCCTGCTGATGGAGCCCTGGCAGATGCCCGACCCGCTGCTGCCGCTCGCCATCCAGGCGCACAGCAAGGCCGACGAGGACAAGCTCTCGCAGGGCCTGGGGCGACTGGTGGCCGAGGACCCCACCATGCGCCTGGAGCAGAACCAGAGCACCCATCAGGTCGTCCTGTGGTGCCTGGGCGAGGCGCACGCGGACGTCGCCCTGGAGCGGCTGCGCAACCGTTACGGCGTCCAGGTCGACGTGATTCCGTACAAGGTGTCCCTGCGGGAGACGTTCGCGGCCAGGGCCGCCGGGCGCGGGCGGCATGTGAAGCAGTCCGGCGGGCACGGCCAGTACGCGATCTGCGAGATCGAGGTGGAACCGCTGCCGAACGGCTCGGGCATCGAGTTCGTGGACAAGGTCGTCGGCGGCGCCGTGCCACGGCAGTTCATCCCGTCCGTGGAGAAGGGCGTACGCGCCCAGGCCGCCAGGGGTGTGGCCGCGGGCCATCCGCTCATCGACATCCGGATCACCCTGCTCGACGGCAAGGCTCACTCCGTGGACTCCTCCGACGCCGCGTTCCAGACCGCGGGCGCGCTCGCCCTGCGCGAGGCCGCCGGCGACGCCAGGATCCATCTCCTGGAGCCGGTGGCCGAGGTGAGCGTCATGGTCGGCGACGACTACGTGGGCGCCGTGATGAGCGACCTGTCGGGGCGGCGCGGCCGGGTAGTGGGCACCGAGCAGGCGGGCGGCGGGCGCACGCTCGTACGGGCCGAGGTACCGGAGATCGAGATCGGGCGGTACGCCGTCGACCTCCGCTCCCTCTCGCACGGCACGGCACGCTTCAGCCGCAGTTACGCGCGGCACGAGCCGATGCCGCCGCAGATCGCCGAGAGGATCCGCGAACGGGCGCGGGACACCTCGTAGTCCGGCCCTTGTGCCGCGAGGGATCCGGCCTGTGCGCCGCGAGTGGTCCGGCTCGCGCCGTGAGTGCCCCTGACGCCCCTTCACGTCGGTGAACGGCTTCGGTCGTCCACCGACGAATGGCGGTTGGGACGGTTACTCTGAGAACCTGATCAAGCCGATGACCTGATCAACAGGTGTGCGGAGCACGGAAGTCGGGAAAGGCCGCAGCAGCGGAACAGCGGCAATGGGGGGCGGCAGTGGCGTTCGACGGATTCGATTTCACTCCTGGGGCGCAGGTGCCGCTCTCGGGCTCCGAGGGACAGACGGCCGCGACCTACGCCCTCGCCTCGGCCTCGTACCGCGACAGCCCGGTCGAGGAGATCCTCAAGGCCGACAACGAATGGCACAAGTCCACCATCAAGCCCCCGCGGATCAAGCTGTTCTCGCCGAACCTGGGCGAGGCCTTCGCGCGGGCGGTGCAGGACCGCATGCTCGGTACCGGCCGCAATCCGCTCATCCAGTCCTTCGGCACCGAGCCGCAGGTCGTCGTCGAACACTGCCTGGCCGCGAACCGTATCCGCCGCGAGCGCGACAACTGGCTGTCGGCCGTGATGGTGCTGTGCGGAGTGCTCTTCCTGCCCGGACTGCTGGTGTGGCTGCTGGTCTTCCAGATCCGGTCCACCATCGCCAAGACCGCGGACAGGCGGGCCTCGGCCCTGGGCACCACGCTCCTGATCGCCGTAGGAGCCCTGGCCGTGCTCTTCCTGGTCAAGATGCCGTTCACGGGCTTCTGGGGCTGGTACGGGCGCGCGTCGGTCGTCCTGCCGGTCGTCGGCTGGTTCTGGGCCAAGCAGATCTGCGAACGCACCGCGAAGGACCTGCGCGAGCGCTGGGGCAGCCTGCTGTCCGGCGGCGCCATCGGTGCCAAGATCCCCGAGGCGGTGCCGGGCAGCCCGGGCGAGTCGGCGGCCGAGCGGCTGCGCCAGGAGCTGGCCCGGCTCAGCGCCGAGCAGCAGTCCAACTCCGTCTTCTACGCCGGGCCCAAGGGCATACTCGGCATGGGTACCCGGTGGGGAAGCTGGCAGCTCGCCGAGGAGCTCGTCGCGCGTGACGCGGCCAAGGAGATCCACCCGTTCCGAAGCTGGGACGTCATCCGGTCCATCCACGACCAGCTCCGCATGCTGGAGCGCGGTCCGCTCAACACCGGTGGCTTCAGCAAGCCGACGATAAAGCACTGGATAGTCACGCCCATCGGCGAGAACTCCAAGGCGGTGTCGCGACCGGGCGGTACGGACGTCGACGCGTACACGATCAAGAACCACGCCATACAGGAGATCTGCAACAAGCAGCAGTTCGGCAGCGGTGACCGGCACTACCTCGGGGTCCAGTGGACGCTCTGGGACGGCCAGTTGGTCATCACCATGCTGATCACCGTGACCGTGCTGCACCAGACGCTGCGCATCGAGGTCACCGGACATGCCCTGGGACCGGTGAACCCGCTGTTCACCAGCAAGCCCGAAGTGCCCAGCAAAGAGGTCGCGAAGGCCGTCAAGTTCTGGGAGACCCGCAAGGTCAGTCTGCCGCTGATCACCACCGACGAGGTCGTACGCCTGGCCGCCCGCGCCCCGTTGGCCTGGTACCCGCCGCTCCTCAACTGGCTCGGCGGCGGCCTCGCGCTCCCCGAGCCCTTCGGCCTCCGGCACTCCTGGGCCGACCAGCCGTGGCGGCACCGCTTCATGGCCGACGACGCGCTGCGGGCCGCCGCGCCGGTGCTGCGCGTGGTCCACTCGGCGTCGATCAAGGTGCTTGAGGAGAACGGCGTCGACACGGCGCCGTTCGGCAACAGGTCGTCGTTCCTGAGCGGGATGGTGCAGGACCCGAGCCCGAGGAAGGCCGACGTGTACGACGCGTAGAACCTGTCCGGCCGGTCATGCCGGCGAGCGGACGGGCGGTCGTCGGCGACGGGAACCGGTGGACCGGTCAGGCGGTCGTCGGCCGCCGGAAACCGGTCAGGCAGCCGTCGGCCACGCCTCCGCGAGCATCTTGCGGGTGTCCGCGAGGAGCTGGGGCAGGACCTTGGTGTGGCCGACCACCGGCATGAAGTTCGTGTCGCCGCCCCAGCGGGGGACGATGTGCTGGTGCAGGTGGGCGGCGATGCCCGCGCCCGCGACGGTGCCCTGGTTCATGCCGATGTTGAAGCCGTGCGCGCCCGAGGCGGTCCGCAGCGCGGTCATCGCCTGCTTGGTCAGCTCGCCGAGTTCCGCGGTCTCCGGACCGGTCAGATCGGTGTAGTCCGCGACATGACGGTAGGGCACGACCATGAGGTGGCCGCCGTTGTACGGGTAGAGGTTGAGCACCGCGTAAACCTGCTCGCCGCGCCTGACGACGAGCCCGTCCTCGTCGGACTTCGCGGGGATCGAGCAGAACGGACAGCCGTCGTCGGCCCCGGGGCCGGTGGGCTTGTTCTCGCCCTGGATGTAAGCCATCCGATGGGGCGTCCACAGGCGCTGGAACGCGTCCTGGGTTCCCACTCCGATCTGCTGCTCCGGCTCACTCGTCATGAGGTGCAGCATATTGCTTCGCCCGTTCGCGGCGTGTCGGCGGGTGCCGAACAAAAGGGTCCCCGGCCAAGCTGGGGCCATGGACGACGACAGCCGTATGGCCCACTGGGAGCGGCTCACCGGGCTCCCGCTCGGTCTGGCCTCGATGCTGTACCTCGCCGCGTACGCGACCCTCGTCCTGGCGGCCGGTCTGCCCACCGTCTGGCGGGACCTCTGCCTCGCGGTGCTGCTCGCCGCCTGGGCGGTGTTCGCCGTCGACTACGCCGTGCGCTGGCGGCTGAGCGGACAGGGCCGCCGATTCGTCCGGACGCACTGGCTGGACACCCTGGTCGTCCTCCTGCCGCTGCTGCGACCGCTGCGCGTCGTCAAGGTCTACGAGGCCGTACAGCGCCGGCGTGGGGAGCCCCGGCTCGCGCTGCACGCGCGCGTGATGGTGTACGCGGGACTGTCCGTCGCGCTGCTCGGGTTCGCGGGTGCCCTCGCCGTCTACCAGCAGGAGCACGCGGCGCCCGGCGCGACGATGCGCACCTTCGGTGACGCGGTGTGGTGGACCTGCTCGACGCTCGCGACAGTCGGCTACGGGGATGTGGCGCCGGTGACGGCGGCGGGACGGACGATCGCGGTCGGGCTGATGGCGTGCGGGCTCGCGCTGCTCGGCGCGGTGACGGGTTCGTTCTCGTCGTGGCTGTTGCAGGTGTTCTCGAGCGAGGGCGAGAGCGAGAGCACGGGCACGGAAGGGGGCAGTGATGTGGGCACGGGCGGGGTCAAGGAGGAGCCCCCGGGGAGCTGAACTCCCCGGGGGCCTCCGTCACGGCGTCAGACCTGCACGCGGTCCTCGACGACCTTCGCGATCTTGGCGATCGCCTCGTCGACCGGGATGCCGTTCTCCTGCGAGCCGTCGCGGTAGCGGAAGGAGACGGCGCCGGCCGCCATGTCCTCGTCGCCCGCGATGACCATGAAGGGCACCTTCTGCTTCTGCGCGTTGCGGATCTTCTTCTGCATGCGGTCGGAGGACGAGTCGACCTCGACGCGCAGCCCCTTCCGCTTGGCCTCGGCGGCGAACTTGTCGAGGTACTCGATGTGCGCGTCGCCGATCGGGATGCCGATCGCCTGCACGGGCGCCAGCCAGGCCGGGAACGCGCCCGCGTAGTGCTCCAGGAGCACCGCGAAGAAGCGCTCGATGGAGCCGAACAGCGCACGGTGGATCATGACCGGGCGCTGCTTGGTGCCGTCGGGGCCGGTGTACTCCAGGTCGAAGCGCTCCGGCAGGTTGAAGTCGAGCTGCACGGTCGACATCTGCCAGGTGCGGCCGATGGCGTCCTTCGTCTGGACGGAGATCTTCGGGCCGTAGAACGCGGCGCCGCCCGGGTCCGGGACCAGCGGGAGGCCCTGCTTCTCGGCCACCTTGCGCAGCGTCTCGGTGGCCTCCTCCCAGACCTCGTCGGAGCCGACGAACTTCTCCGGGTCCTTGGTCGACAGCTCCAGGTAGAAGTCGGTCAGGCCGTAGTCGCGCAGCAGGTTCAGGACGAAGGTGAGCGTCTTGTCGAGCTCGTCCGCCATCTGCTCCTTGGTGCAGTAGATGTGCGCGTCGTCCTGCGTGAAGCCGCGCGCGCGGGTCAGGCCGTGCACGACGCCGGACTTCTCGTACCGGTACACGGTCCCGAACTCGAATAGCCGCAGCGGCAGTTCACGGTAGGACCGGCCGCGCGCGTCGAAGATCAGGTTGTGCATCGGACAGTTCATGGGCTTGAGGTAGTAGTCCACGCCCTCGTCGAGCTGCATGGGCGGGTACATGCCGTCGGCGTACCAGTCCAGGTGGCCCGAGGTCTCGAAGAGCTTCCCCTTGGTGGCGTGCGGGGTGTAGACGAACTCGTAGCCCTCCTCCTCGTGCCGGCGGCGCGAGTAGTCCTCCATGACCCGGCGGATGACGCCGCCCTTGGGGTGGAAGACGGCGAGGCCGGAGCCGATCTGCTCCGGGATGGAGAACAGGTCGAGCTCGCTGCCCAGCTTGCGGTGGTCGCGCTTCTCGGCCTCGGCGAGGAAGTCGAGGTGCGCCTTCAGCTCGTCCTTGGACGGCCACGCGGTGCCGTAGATGCGCTGGAGCATGGGGTTCTTCTCGCTGCCGCGCCAGTACGCGGCGGCGTTGCGCATCAGCTTGAACGCCGGGATGTAGCGGGTGGTGGGCAGGTGGGGACCGCGGCAGAGGTCCTTCCAGCACAGCTCGCCGGTCTTGGCGTCGAGGTTGTCGTAGATGGTCAGCTCGCCGCCGCCCACCTCGACGTCCGCGCCGTCGTCCGTGGACGCGGCGCCCTTGATGCCGATGAGCTCCAGCTTGTACGGCTCCGACGCCAGCTCCTCGCGGGCGGCCTCGTCGCTGACCACCCGGCGGGAGAAGCGCTGGCCGCGCTTCTGGATCTCCTGCATCTTCTTCTCGATGGCCTTGAGGTCATCGGGGTGGAAGGGCTTCTCGACGTCGAAGTCGTAGTAGAAGCCGTCCTTGACCGGCGGGCCGATGCCCAGCTTGGCCTCGGGGAAGAGCTCCTGCACGGCCTGGGCCATGACGTGCGCGGTGGAGTGGCGCAGGATGTTCAGGCCGTCCTCGGAGGAGATCTGGACGGGCTCGATCTCCTCGCCGTCCCGCACCTCGTACGCGAGGTCCCTGAGCTCGCCGCCGACGCGGGCCGCGACGATGGTGCGCTCGCCGCCGAAGAGGTCGGCTGCCGTAGTGCCCGTCGTCACCACGCGCTCTTCCCGCTCGGAATCGCGTTGGATGATCACACGGACGTCTGACACCGGTCTTCTCCTGACTGAGGTGGGCGCGCACACGGCCGCGTACGCAGACAGGAATCGTACCGAGCCCCGGGTCCCGTTCGCTAAACGGTTAACGCCGCCCTGCCCCAGCAGCCCGCACGGCGCCCCCTCAGTCCCCGCTGCACGCCTCCTCGAAGAAGTCGAGGTTCTCCTGGAGCGACTTCATCAGCCGGTCCCGCTCGGCCTCGTCGACCTGGACGGGGACGACCCCGGAGGCGTCCGTGAGCCGGCGGAAACCGCCCCGGCTCTCCAGCCGCCCGTGCACCCGCACCGGCAGCCCGACGAGATGGGCGTGGCCCGCTATCCGGTACGACTCCTCGTCGAGCGTCATCCGGACGTGCGGGATCTCGGCGCCCGCGATGACCTTCAGCCGTACGGTGCCCTCGCCGCGCGGCCCGGACCTGCGCATCCGTACGACGGCGCCCGTGATGCGCACGGGCACGGACGGCTCCTCGCGCAGGAAGCGGGCCCCGGCCTCGCGCAGCACGGGCAGGTCGCCGGGGGAGAACTCGACGGGCTCGGTGGGGGTCGCGCAGCCTTCGGGGACGCCTGCGGCGGGCGCCCACTCCACGGCGATCCGCGCGCCCTCGGTGCCGCGGACGAGGGTCACCAGGGCTTCCATGAGTTCGTGGCTTACGCCGGCCTCCACCGCCGCGTCGAAGGCGTCCATGCCGCCGGTGGCCCGCTGGTAGTCGATGGCCTCGCGGGCGGCGTAGAGCGCCTGGTGCAGGCGTACGGCGAGGGCCCGGCCGGTGTCGACGGGCACGAAGGCGGTGAGCCGGCGTCCGCCGGGCTCGGCTCCGACGAGGACCTTGTCCAGGGAGGCGACGGCGGGCCTGCGGTGCCGGGCGCCGTGGTAGCCGACACGCGCGCGCGTGGCCAGTGCCCCGGCCAGCAGCATCTGGCGGGCGGCGGCGCGCAGTTGTTCCTCGACGGTCCAGGGGGCTGCGCCCACGGGACCGGTCGGGACGTCGCGCCACCAGCGGATCTCGTCGCTGGTCACGGCGAGCGCGACCAGGATGTCGCGCGCGGACGGTGAGACGCTGCGGGAGAGAGCGACGAGCGCTTCGCCGAGCAGGTCGTCGCTGTCGGGGAAGGCCCGGCTTTCCGGTACGAGCAGGCTCGTACCGCCGCCGCCGGGCCCGGGTGGGGTCCATCGGCCGTACCGGCCCGGCGCGCCGCCGCGGCGCTGCCAGCCGTGCCGGTGGAGCAGCGCGCCGAGTACGACGGGATCGACCTCGCCGGGCTCCGGCGGTTCGCTCCAGACGGCCTCGACCGGGTGCGGCCTGACCGGCCGTAGGACTTCGTCGATCGGGCGGTGCGTCAAGGTTTTCCTCCCGTCCCGACCCGCGTCATGATCTCGCAGAGCGCTCGGTCGTCGAAGATGCGCGCGGTCGGGATGCGGACGGTGGTCCTGCGCCGGCCGGTGACGGCGTGACCGGCGAGGTTGATCCAGTAGCAGCAGTGCCGCAGGTCGAGGCGGTCGTGGCCGGCGCGCAGCCAGTCGTCCTGCGCTCGGGGCACGAGCATCACGACCAGTATTTTGTGCACCGAGACCGGGGTGCGGGCCAGCTTCTCCAGGTGCGGGTTGTCGAGCGTGAAGGAGAAGGCGGGGCCCGCCGGGTTGGGCGGTATCTGGTACGTGCACTTGAGCTGCACTTTTATGGTGACTTCGTCGTCGACCGTGTGCCCGGGGGCGCTGTGGCTGACGTGCCAGTCGATGCCGTTGTCGGGAAATGGCTGGGAGAGCGAGCAGCCCGCGGCGGCCGCGACGGCGTGCAGGTAGCCCACCTGGAGTGTCTCCATGCAGGCGGTGGTAGCGAGTGAGCCTCTGTGGGGTGCTGTGCGCTGGGGCAGCAGCCCGCCCCGTTCGGGCTGCGCGAGTGCCATGAGTCCAACAGCCTTCCAAACCAGGTGTATCCCCGCGACGGGCCGCTGAACTGCGAAGACCCGTACCTCTGTTGTCTCCTCCCGGCGTACGGCGCAAACAGTGCGGGTATCACCAAACTGGCAGAAGACGGCGCGTCAGCTGCCGTGGGTGAACGAGGAGTTGTGTGCGTATGACGTGCTGGTACGAGGGCCCCTTGGCCGCGTTCGACACGGAGACCACCGGCGTGGACGTCGAGACCGACAGGATCGTGTCGGCCGCCGTCGTCGTCCAGGACGCCCCGGGCCTGCGCCCGCGGGTGACCCGGTGGCTGGTCAATCCGGGAGTGCCGGTGCCCGTGGGGGCGACGGCGATCCATGGACTGACGGATGAGCATCTGCGGAGCAACGGCCGCTGGCCGTCGCCTGTGATGGACGAGATAGCCAGGGAACTGGCCCAACAGGCCGCGGCGGACCGCCCGCTCGTGGTGATGAACGCTCCCTTCGATCTGACCCTGCTGGACCGGGAGTTGCGCCGCCATCGCGCTTCGTCGCTCGACCACTGGTTCGAGGCGAGGCCGCTGCGCGTGCTCGACCCCCGCGTCCTCGACAAGCATCTGGACCGCTACCGCAAGGGCCGCCGCACCCTCACCGACCTCTGCGCGCACTACGGCGTGGCGCTGGAGGGGGCGCACGACGCGGCGGCCGACGCGGTCGCCTCGATGGATGTCGTACGGGCGGTCGGGCGCCGTTTCGCGGCCCGGCTCGAGCGGCTCTCCCCGGCCGAACTGCACACGCTCCAGGCCGTCTGGCACGCGGCACAGGCGCGTGGGTTGCAGGCGTGGTTCGCGCGCAGTGGTTCGGAGGAGGCGGTGGATCCGGCGTGGCCGCTGCGTCCGGACCTGGCCACGGCGGCGTAGGGCGCGCGCGACCGAGAGACCGGGCAACAGAAAACCGGTCCGTCTGTGACGGACCGGTCCTTGTCCGGGTGGGCGATACTGGGTTCGAACCAGTGACCTCTTCGGTGTGAACGAAGCGCTCTCCCACTGAGCTAATCGCCCGGGAACGCACCGAACAATACAGGTCTCGGCGGGTGTCGTTCAAACCGCTTCGGTCAATCCGCTTCCAGGTACGCCCTGAGGCCGCGCCGCCCGGCCCGCATCATCAGCGCGTGGTTGGCGCGGAAGACGGGCCGTCCCGGCACGGCGAGCCGCCGCAGCAGCGGTTTGTTCACCTCGACCTCCTGCTCGTACCGGGCGCGCGTGCCCTGGCCCTCGGCGGTCAGGCTCCAGCGTGCCCAGCCCTCCAGGTCGCCGGACATCGCGATCTCCAGGACGCCGCCCTCCGGGTCGCGGCGTACCTCACGCCCGGTGAACGTCAGGTCGTACGGCAGGGTGGAGCGGACCCGGATCTCACCGCTGTGCTCGTCGAGGCGGGTCACCTCGCGCACCTGCGGCCACCAGCGCGGGTATTCCTCGGCCCGCTCCAGCACGCCGTACACGTCGGCGGGCGGCGCGGGCAGGTCCCACACGCTGCGGAAGCGGTAACGGCTCCAGTCCATGTGCGGAGTGTGCCCGCCCGGGCAGATGAGTACCGCCTGAGTACGTGCACTCATGCCCGCGGACGTGACCGGGACCACAATTCTCGGCATGACCCATATCCCGCCTCCGGCCGAGGAGTTGCGCTACCTCGACACCGAGCTGCGGCAACTCGACGCACGCCGGGCCCAGTTGCTGGCCCGCCGCGCCTGGCTGATCCAGGCGCTGTATCCGGTACCCGCGCCCCGGCCCGTCGCCGCAGCCGTACGCCGGCCCGAGACCACGGCACCCAGCGTCCAGAACGTGCTGCTGATCCTCGGCGGCGTCCTGCTGACCATCGCCGCGATCGCGTTCACCCTGGTCAGCTGGGGTCACCTGGGGATCACGGGTCGGTCCCTGGTGCTGGGCGCGGTGACGGTGGCCGCACTCGGCGCGCCCGTGCCGCTCCTCAGGCGGGGGCTGGCCTCGACGGCCGAGGCGGTGGCGGGGCTGGGTCTCGCGCTGACGGTCCTCGACGCCTACGCGCTGTACGAGGTGGCGCTCCCGGACACGGACGGCCTCGGGTACGCGGCCGTGGCGTCGGCGGTGCTGGCCGTGGGGTGGGCGGCGTACGGGCTCACGCTCGGCGCGTCGCGGCCGGCGCCGGGTGTCCGGGCGCACCGGCCCGGTCCGCTGCGGCTGCCCCTCCCGCTCGCGACCGGGACGGCCCAGCTCCCGCTGCTGCTCTGGGCGGGCGCGGCTGACGCGGGGGCCCACACCGTCACGGCCGCGCTCCTGCTGACGGCCGCGTTCGACGCGGCGCTCGCGCTCCGGACACCCATGAGGTCCGTACGAGTCGTCGCCTCCGTGGGCGCGTACGGCCTGGGCGGCTGGGGCACCTTCGCCGCCGGCTGGCTGTCCTGGACGGCCTCCGGCCCGAGCGCCGCCGCCCGTGCGGCGGCGCTCCTCCTCTTCGCCGCGGCGATCGCCCTGACGGCGGCCTGGCGGGCACCGGTACCGCACGTCGGCACCGGCATCGCGCTGACCGGCGGCCTGATCACCGTCGCCGGGATCGGTGGCATCCCTCGCTCGGCGTTGCCCGAGGCCTGGACGGTTCCCGGCTATCTGGTGTGCTCTGTCGCCCTGTTGGCGGTCCTGGGCACCCGTTTCCCCGGGCCCGTGCGGCACGGTCTCGCCCAGGCTTCCGCGTGTGTGCAGGCCGTCGCGGTGCTGTGGGCGCTGCCCTCGGTCGCCGTCGCCCTGCTGGGCCCGCTCGACCGGGCCCAGCGGGCGTGGACCGGGGCCCCGGCGACCGCCCGCGACGCGGTGACGACCGCGAACCTGCCCTGGCCCCCGAACACGGCCACGGCGCCTCTCGTCCTCGGGCTCGTCGCCGGTGTCCTGGTGGTGGCGACCCGTGGCACGACTTGGCGCTCACCGGCCCTGACGGGTGCGCTCACCGTGGCCTGGGCAACGGCTCTCGTCATTCCCGCGACCTTCGAACTCCCCTATGCGGCAGGCTTGTCGGCGCAGCTTCTGCTGACGGTGACTCTCGTGGCCTACGCCCTCAGGCCTTCGCGGGTCCCCACGCTTCCCGCGCCTCTCGTCGTCCTCTGCCTCTCCCTCCTCACCTCGCTGAGCCTGGCCTTCCTCGCCCTGGCCTCCGAGCCGGCCACCCTGGGCGTCCTGGCCGCGCTGACCGTTCTGTTCGCGGCCGCCGCCCTGCGCCCGCACCTCGGCCCGATCGCGGCACCGGCCTCCCTGGTCCACGCGACCGCCTTCCTCTGCGCCGTCGGGGCGTCCCTCGACCGGCAGCCGCAGCAGACCGCGCTGCTCGTCCTCCTCGTGCCCGTCACCGCCGCGCTGCTCGCGGCACGCCTCGGCACCTCCCCGACGACCGTGTCCATGGAGGTGACCGGCGCCACCGCCGCGCTGCTGGCCGTCGGGCTCGCGGTCACCGATCCGCCGATGCTCGCCCTGGTGCTGGCCCTCTGCGGAGTGATCGCCGCGGGTACGGCCGTACGGGTGGACCGGCGCCCCGTCGGCTACGCGGCGGCCGCGCTGTTCGTGCTGGCCGCCTGGGTCCGCCTGGCGTCCTGGGACGTCGGCTCCCCGGAGGCGTACACCCTTCCGGTGACCGTTCCCGCGCTGCTCGTCGGCCTGCTCAGGCGCCGCGAGGACAACCGGGTCTCGTCCTGGACGGCGTACGGACCGGGTATCTCCGTCACGCTCGTGCCCAGCCTCCTCGCGGCCTGGGGCGACGCGCACTGGACGCGCCCGCTGCTGCTCGGCGTCGCGGCCCTCGCCGTCACGCTGGCCGGCGCCCGGCACCGCCTCCAGGCGCCGCTCGTGCTGGGCGGAACGGTGCTCGTCCTCGACGCCCTGCACGAACTCGCCCCGTACATCGCGCAGGTGGCCGAGGCGCTCCCCCGCTGGGCGCCTCCCGCACTCGCCGGTCTGCTGCTGCTCGCGCTGGGTGCGACGTACGAGCGGCGGATCCGCGACGCGCGGCGGGTGCGGGAGGTGCTGGGGAGGATGCGCTGACCGGTCCGCCCCTACGGCATCCGGTCGCCGAGCAGCGCCAGGTTCTCGATCGCCGCGAGGCCGTACAGGGCGGTGTCGTTCGTGTAGACCCAGTTGGCCTCGCTGCCCGGCACCAGGGTGACCGGGCCGCTCAGCTTCTCCGTGGTCCACGGAGCCGACTCCTTGTAGCCGTCGGAGTTGTAGAACTTGTCCCACGCCCGGGTGGCGAGCTTCGCGTCGCCGGTCTGCACGGCCGCGTACGCGTCGAGACGTGAGTGGCCCTGGAACAGCAGCAGGGTCCCGAAGTTGGTGCCGTACCGGGCCGCCTGCTCGGCCTTGGTCGCGTTGAAGTAGCGGCAGTAGTCGAGGTAGGCGTCCTTGAACCCGGGCACGTCGACGAGGTCGATGAGCTCGGCGCACAGCTCGTTGAGCCCGAAGACCGCGGACAGGTGCGAGACGCCCACCACGGGCGCGGCGGCGATCGCGAACTTCCCCGTGTCGAGGTCGTACAGCCCGCTGCCCTGCACGAACCCGTTGGGCTGGGCGGCGATCGTCTCCATCGTCGACAGCACCCGCGCCCTGGCCTTCTCCCACTTGGGCCCCCTGCGCTCCCACTCCGTCAGCCACGCCGACACCAGCCCGCTCCAGTCGGTGCCGAAGCCGATCGACAGGGCGTGCCGGTCGGGCGTGTAGGGCTCGGTGCGGATCTTGCGGATCGGGTCGAGGACCAGGAAGGTCTCGTCCGAGTCGACGTTGGCGTGCATGAGGTCGCCGACGCGTTCGTCGGCGGTGAGGAAGTAGTAGTAGCGCCGGTACGTGGTGTTCGCGATGCGCTGCTGCTTGGCGCTGTCGGCGTAGTGCTGCACGCCGTGCCGGGTGCCGAGGCCCGCCCACTGGCCCAGGTGGTAGACGTCGACCTCGCCGGTGTGCCGGGTCATCGCCTCGGCGAAGCGGAAGATGTCGGCGCGGCCCGAGCGGAGGTAGGCGAACCAGAGCCAGAGGTCGGGCGAGAGTTCGGAGTTGTCCCAGGCGTAGCCGCCGACGTCGTACCGCCACTGGTGTCTGACCGGGTCGTAGGAGTGCATGATGTCGCCGTAGTCCCAGAAGCCGTACCAACGGCGCATCTCCACCTGGTCCTTGTAGTAGGTGAAGAGGAAGTCCAGGTGGTCCTCGATCTTCGCCTTGGCGGTGGTGGAGCGGTCCGGCTCCGAGAAGAGACCGCCGAAGACCTTCGCCTTGACGAGATGTGCGGGTGCGGCGGCGAGCTGCGGCAACACCCTCACCGCCTCGACCTGTTGGGCGAGTTTCTCGGGGGTGGGCGTCGACTCGTTGGCCCAGAAGAGGAGTTCGGAGGTGCGGGCGATGCCGTAGGGGGTGCCGAACCCGGGTTCGTAGTCCTCGTAGGTGATGTTGAGGCCTTCGAGCTGTTCGGCGAACGTGTCCTGGCCCATGCCGTCGTGGTAGAAGCGCAGGTCCATGGGCTGCGCCTCGGGCGACCAGAGCCAGAGGGTGACCTCGGCCTCGTCGGTGTGGGCGTCGCGGATGTCGAGCTGCGCCGGGTGCTTCTCCCAGAAGTCCCGCAGCCCGAAGGAGAATCCGCCGCTGGGCCCGCCGACGTATCCGAAGCCGGACGCCCGCCTGCCGCCGCCCGCGGGGATCCAGCCGTACCCCTTCTTCGTACGCTTGCGCAGCCCGAAGCCGTCCGCGGAGAGCTGCGAGAGCGTGTAGTCGCCCCACTCGGGGATGTACTGGAGCCGCGTCGTCACCCGCTGGTCCCAGGTCGAGGGGTCGGCCAGCTTCTCCCCCGCGAACTGCGCGGCCTGCACCGTCGCGCCCGGATCGCGCCGCAGCCCGGTGATGCCCTTGACGGCCTCCCGCAGCAGACCGGTGCCGTCACCGCCGATCCGGATGTGCCGGTCGTACGACGCGTCGCGCATCGGCACGGTGAAGCGGACGCCGAGACCGCGGATGAAGTCGCCGCTCGCGCTGCCCGGTTCCTGCTTCCCGTCGAAGGTGATGGTGTGCACCATGCGGAACGAGTCGGCGCCCGCGTAGAAGTACAGCCGGACCGAGAAGGGGAGCCAACTCCGGCCGCCCTTGCGGTGCTTGCCGTCGATGCGGACGACGGCGCGGACCGGGCCCTCCTGCTCGACCTCGACCTCGGAGATGGCGCTCTCGAAGCGTTCGAACTTCTCCGCGCCCTGGTCCTCGTCCTCGATCTCGGGCTGGCGGATGAGCACGAGACGGCCGTTCCTGGCGATCTCGGTGGAGCCGCGGGTGACGGACTTGACGAGTGTGGAGCCGCTCTTGCCGAGTTTGGCGGTGATGACTCCGGTCGATATGCCGATGGTGCCGCCGCGCTTGTCGACGGTGACCTTCTGGTCGGGGGCGGCGGGCTCCCCGGCGGAGAGGCTGAGTTGACCCTCCCCCGAACTGACCGCGTGGGCTGTCCACTTGAGGGAGCCGTCGGGCCAGTAGGCGATCGGCCAGGACTGCACCGGCACCGCCCCGCCCTCGGCGTCCGTGAGCGCGAAGGTCTGGTCCTGGGCGTAGGCGCCCATCGGCCAGGGCACGCCGACCGTGGAGCCGGGGGCGGCGCCGAGGCCGCCGTCCTCCAGCCAGTCCAGGCTGACGGGGTCCGCGTCGGCGGCCTCGGCTCTCGGCGCGGCCTGGGCGTTCGCGCTTCCTAGCGCCCAGCTGAACTGCGCTGCGGCTCCGGCGACGGCGGCCGCCTTCAGCAGGGACCTGCGGGGGATGGGAGACATGGCCTTTCCTTTCCGTGCGGGGAAGTCAGGGGCATGACAGAGCGAGGTGCGGCGCCCGCGGCGCCGGCCCGTGGAGAAATCAGCGGAGGCGGTGGCGGTAGCGCTCCTCGACGGCGAGCGCCGCCGCCGCGACGGCCCCGAGGACGGGGACCGCCAGCGGCGCCATGAGCCAGGCGGAGCAGGCCACCACGGCCAGCCCGCCGACGAGCAGGAACGACCCGGCCGGGTCGAGGACGGTGCGGCGCCCGGCTTCCGCGAGCAGCGTGCGCCAGGACGCGCCGGGCGCCCAGACCGCCGCCGCGCGCAGCCCGGCGACGGCGAGTCCGAGCAGTGCGAAGAGACCGACGGCCCCGACGAACGGACCGCCGGGAATCCCGGCGCGCACGGCCTGGACATCCACCCAGACCGCGGCAACCGCGGCACATCCGGCGACCCCGGCGATCCAGCCGCCCCGGACAGCCGCCCGGAAGTCGGTGGTGAACTCCCGCCAGCCACCGGCCTCATGGGCCGTTCGCCGCCGCAGATGCCGCGCTCCGGCGGCGAACGCGGCGGGACAGGTGACGAGCGGGAGCGAGGCCACCGCGATCCACACTCCGGTGAGCAGACACTCGGCGAAGAGGGCGAACCGCTCGGCGAACACCGATTCGCGAGGTGCCTTTGGTGCCTTCGCGCGCGCCTGGCTGGTGGCCATCTCAGCCCTTCAATCCGGAGGTCGCCATGCCGTCGATGAGGTAGCGCTGGAAGGCGAGGAAGAACAGCAGCACGGGCAGCAGCGCGACCAGCGACATCGCGATCATGCCGCCGTAGTTGGCGACGCCCTCCTGGTCGCGGAACATCATCATGCCCAGCGAGACGGTGTACTTGCCGGGCTCGTTGAGGTAGATCAACGGCCCCATGAAGTCGTTCCAGGCGTTGATGAAGGTGAAGATCGCGCTGGTGATGAGCGCGGGCCGGCACAGCGGCAGCACGATCGACCAGTAGATCCGCAGATGCCCGCACCCGTCGAGCCGGGCCGCCTCATCCAGTTCCCTGGGCAGATTCCGCATGAACTGCACCATGAGGAAGACGAAGAACGCCTCGGTGGCCAGGTACTTGCCGATCAGCAACGGCACATAGGTGTTGATCAGTTCCAGCTTCTGGAACATCACGTACTGCGGAATGATCAGCACGTGGTACGGCAGCAGCAGCGTGCCGATCATGATCGAGAACATCACGTTCCGCCCGGCGAACCTGATCTTGGCGAAGGCGTACGCCGTCAGGGAGCAGGAGACCACGATGCCGACGACGGAACCGAGCGCGTAGAAAAGGGAGTTCTGGAAGAAGGTGGCGATCGAGATGTCGGCGATGCCGTCGGCGAGCCCCCGGAAGTTGCCGAGGACGGGACTGGCCGGGAAGAGGTCCAGGCTGCCGATGATCTCCCGGCTGGGCTTGAACGAGGCGCCGAGCACCCAGATGACGGGGTAGAGGACGACGGCGAGGACGGCCAGGGCGCCGAGATGCCAGACGAGCGAGCCGGTGCGCTTACGACTGACGTCCAGGGGCTTGCGCAGGGTGGTGCTCATCGGGAGTCCTCCTCGTAGTGCACCCACCGCTTCTGCGACCAGAAGAGGACGGCCGTCACCAGCGCCACGGCGAGCAGCAGCATCCAGGCCATGGCGGACGCGAAGCCCATCTGGGACTCCTTGAAGCCCTTCTGGTACAGGTAACAGGTGTAGACGAGCGTGGCGTCGGCCGGTCCGCAGGTGGCGTTGGAGACGACGTACGCCGAGCCGAAGATCTGGAAGGAGTGGATGGTCTCCAGGAGCACGTTGAAGAAGAGCACCGGCGAGATCATCGGCAGCGTGATGTTCCAGAACCGCCGCAGCGGCCCGGCCCCGTCCACCTCGGCGGCCTCGTACAACTCCCTCGGCACCTGCTTGAGCCCGGCGAGGAAGATCACCATGGGTGCGCCGAACTGCCAAACGGTGAGCGCGACCAGGCTGAAGAGCACCCACTCCGGGTCGCCCACCCAGCCGCCCGTGTGGAATCCGAAGAACGACTGCGTACGGTCCACGATGGCGTCGTCCGAGAAGAGCGCGCGCCAGACGAAGCCGACGGAGACGCTCGCGCCGATCAGCGACGGGGCGTAGAACGCGGCCCGGTAGAAGGCCTGCCCGCGCCGGCTCTGCGCGAGGAGCAGGGCGACCCCCAGCGCCAGCAGCAGCTTCAGCGGCGTACCGATGACGACGTACTTGGCCGTCACCTCGACCGACTTCTGCCAGCGGGGATCCTCGAACATCTTGGTGAAGTTGTCGAAACCGATCCAGCTCGGTGAATTGAAGAGGTTGTAGTCGGTGAACGCGAAGTACAGCGAGGCGGCCATCGGGCCCGCGGTCAGCAGCAGGAAGCCGGCGATCCACGGGGACATGAAGAGATATCCGGCGAGATTCTCCCGGCGCCCCCGCCGCTTTCGGGCGGCGGGGGCGGCGCGGGGTATGTCCGGCGCGTCGGGCGGAGAGTCCTTGACGAGCGTCACGGCGGTTCCCATCAGGCGGCGAGGGCGGTCTTCGCCTCGGAGAAGAACTGCTTCACCGCGTCGGCGACCTTGGTCGTGCCCTGCGACATGTCACCGGCGATCCGCAGGAAGGCCGCCTCGGCGGTGTCGGCACCGGCCGGATGCGGGGTGAGGGCGCCGAGGACTCCGGCGGTGGCGACGTCCTCCTCGTACTGCGCGATCGCCTTGCTGGGGGCGTCGGCCGGCTTGAAGGCGTCGAACTGCTCGGTGGTGGCGAGGATCCCGCGGTCGTAGCCCATGATCTTCCCGACCCCGGGGTCGTGGACCATGAAGTTGATGAACTGGCCGACTTCCTTGGGATGCTCGGTGCGTGCGGAGGCGCTCAGCATGAGTGAGGCGAGGTACTGCCCGGTCTCCTTGCCGTCGGTCGTGGGGATCGGCGCGAGGCCGTACGTGCTGTCACCCTCGGCGGTGTAGCGGACGGTGAAGTTGTCCCAGGTGAACTCGGAGGCGCCGTGTGCCGCCGAGAGGGAGGACTTCGGCTTGTCCTGCTCGACGCGCTTCGGGTCGGTGACGATCCCGGCCTTGACGCGGCTGTAGCCGTCCGTCCACCACTCCGTCAGATCGGCCTCGTCGAAGCCGAGTCCGTCCTCGGTGAAGAACGCCTTGCCGTTCTGACGGAGGTACAGATCGTAGAGGTACATGATCCCGAAGTAGCCGGTGTCGCCGGCCACCTTCTGGGTGTCGTGAATCTTCTCGAGGGCGGCGAAATACTCGTCCCACGTCCAGCCCTGTTCGGGCTTGACGCCTGCCGCCTCAAACACCTTTTCGTCGATGACAAGTGACATGGTGTTGGATCCGACGGGTACTCCGAGAAGTTTACCGTCGACCTCGCCGACCTTTTCCACTCCGGCGCGGAAGTTCTCCATGCTCAAATTGCCCGCGTCCACCTGGGTCTTGAGGTCGAGAAGCACACTTCTCTTGTCGTACTTCCGAAGAAATCCCACGGCGTTCTGGAATACGTCCGGTGGATTTCCGCCCGCGGCCTGGGTCTGGAACTTCTCCCAAAAGGCCACGTAGTCCTGGAAGTCCGTCTTCACCTTGATCTTCGGGTACTTCTTCTCGAAGAGCGCGATCGACTGGTTGATCCGCTTCGCCCGCTCGTCGGCGCCCCACCAGGCGTACCGGATCGTCACCGTCCCGTCCCCGGAACCGCTCCCCCCGCCGCACCCCGTCGTCGCCGCCAGCCCCAGCGTGGCCAGCGAAGCTCCCGCCGCCTTGAGGACCGTACGCCTCTCGACACTCCCGTTGTTTCCCACAGTCGGGCCTCCCCGCGACGCCGTTGCCGCTGCATGAATCGTTTCAAGTAAGCGCTTGCTGGCACAAGGTACGGAGGGCTTACGGGCGCGTCAATGATTCGGACAGGAATTGATGTGAGGTGGATTTCCCGGGCGGCGACGGGAGTTGGGGGTGGAACTCGGGACCACGTCCGCGACTGCGCAGGTCGGGCGGGCGGGGTCGACCTGCCGAACGGGATTGGGGGGTGAGGTGGGCGGGGGTGGGGCCGAAAACGGTTGGGGACCGGGGAGGGTGGCCGGGTGGGGGTGTTCGGCACTGAGCGTGAGGGTGGGGGAGGCCGAGGGGTGCCGGCGTCGGCGAAGTGGGGTGCGGTCGGGGGTGACTGGCGGTCGGCGAGGTGGGGTACGACGCGCACGGTCCCGCCGGCCGCCACCGCTGGCCGCCGGCCGCCACCGCTGGCCGCTGGCCGCTGGCCGCTGGTCAGCGAGCTTCGGGCTTCGGGCTTCGGGCTTCGGGCTTCGGGCTTCGGGCCGATCCTCGGCCGAGCCGTCGGCGACCCCACAGGCCGCGGGCCAGGATCTACGCGGCGGTGCAGGTCACAAGGGCAGTCCCGGCGGCGTCACGGACCGC
Organism: Streptomyces sp. NPDC050535; assembly: GCF_044457665.1. NCBI lineage: Bacteria > Bacillati > Actinomycetota > Actinomycetes > Kitasatosporales > Streptomycetaceae > Streptomyces > Streptomyces sp. NPDC050535. The sequence continues at coordinate 378,451 of NZ_JBITHE010000006.1, read as the reverse complement.
GCGCGGGCCCCGATGCCAGCCCCATGCCAGTACCCAGTCACACGGTGAGCGGCAGGCGAGGAACGGGGCTGCGAAGCGGTACCCGCCGTCGGCCGACCCCCCGAACCCGCCCATCACCGCGGACACCCCCACCACAGGCCACGCCCGCCAGCCCCGCCCCGGCGGGAACCACCTCCGCGCAGCACAGCCGGAGCCAACCCCAGACCCCGGAACCCGTGACTCGGCCGACCTCACCCGAGCCAGGTGACACGGTCACCCGCCACCACTCCCCCGCCACGGGCGCGGCCCCGACCACGACCAGAAAACAACGAAGGCGACCCGGTCCACGCAGTACGTGGAGATGGGCCGCCTAACGCGGTGGTGGGCGATACTGGGATCGAACCAGTGACCTCTTCGGTGTGAACGAAGCGCTCTCCCGCTGAGCTAATCGCCCGGGCGCAGGGAGAACATTACCCCATGTCAGAGGGTGACCCACACCGCCCGAGAGGTCGCCGGAGAGGCCCCTCGCGGGGCCGTCAGAGGCTCCGCGAGCGTGCCCGTCACTCCTCTATGTTCCAGGGCATCTCGAAGCCGAACTTCCAGACGTACACCGCACCGAGTCCCACGATGATCACGAGCCCGATCGTCGTGAGGATGATGTTGCGCTGCCGTACCTTGGGGTCGAGCGCACGCTGCGTCGCCTCGGTCACCTTGCGTTTCGTCCAGCGGAGCACGAGCTGCGCCCAGACGAACTCGGTCGCCCAGATCGCCATGCCGCCGAAGATCACCAGCCAGCCGGGACCCGGCAGCGGAAGCATGATCACGCCCGCGCCGACCACCGCGAGCCCCACGATGAAAACGCCCACCTGCCAGCTCAGATGCAGCGCGCGACGTGCCTTGATGAAATGCGGCGCCCTCGAACCGAGCGCCCGCTCGGCCGTCGCCTCGTCATCGGCCGTGGCGATCTCGCCCGGCTCGTCACTCCCCGTATTCATACGGCCAAACCCTACCCGAGAGAAACCAGTCACCGGAATGGTCCTATCCGGCGAACGACCTCTCGGCCGGATGAGTTACGTAAAGGCACGCAAAACCCTCAGAGGGGTTTACAACGGCACCGTAGGTGGCATGTCGATTTCGCCGACGTGCGAATCCCCGAGCGCACACTGAGCGAAAGGCCCTGGCGCTTATGAACACCACGGTCAGCTGCGAGCTGCACCTGCGCCTCGTTGTGTCGAGCGAGTCCTCACTGCCTGTTCCCGCAGGACTGCGGTATGACACGGCCGATCCCTACGCCGTGCACGCCACCTTCCACACCGGAGCCGAGGAAACCGTCGAGTGGGTGTTCGCCCGCGACCTCCTCGCCGAGGGCCTGCACCGGCCCACCGGTACCGGCGACGTCCGAGTCTGGCCGTCCCGGAGCCACGGCCAGGGCGTCGTATGCATCGCCCTGAGCTCCCCGGAGGGCGAAGCCCTGCTCGAGGCCCCCGCGAGGGCCCTGGAGTCCTTCCTGAAGCGAACGGACGCCGCCGTGCCACCCGGCACGGAACACCGGCACTTCGATCTCGACACGGAGCTCTCACACATCCTGGCCGAGAGCTGACGAGAACCCCTCAGAGCCGCCCGGCGCCGTCCACTCGGGGAGACGGCTCGGGCCTGGACAATCGGATAGCGCACGCACCGGCGCCGTCACCGCGGATCTCCGCGGGGGCGGCGCCGGTGCGCGTGCCGACGGGCCTCGGATGCTCCGGCCGACCGCCCCGACCGCCCCCGACCGCACCCCTGACGGGCCGCCCACGCTCCCCCACGCCGCGAAGCCACTACCATCGGCCAGCATCGGGCGGGCGCCGGCCCGACCCCCAGGCCAGGGAGCGAAACGTGCTGATCACCCACGACACCCGGTGCGCCCTCGACACCGTGGTCGATCTGGTGAACACCGCGCCGGAGGACCACACGACCGACGACGGGCTCGCGAACGTCGCCTCCCTCGCCGGTTTCGTACGAAAGCACGAGATCAGCGATATCGGAGAGCTGTCGGAGTACGACCTCTCGGCCGTACAGAAGGTTCGCGGCAAGTTCGCCGGGATCTTCGCGGCGGGCGATCCGCGGGTCGCCGCGGGTCTCATCAACGAACTGGTGGCCACGGCCGGCACCACACCCCGGCTCACCGACCACGACGGCTACGACTGGCACGTGCACTACTTCGCGCCGGGAGCCTCGGTCGCCGACCACCTCGCGGCCGACTGCGGGATGGCGCTGGCCTTCTTCGTGGTGGCCGGGGAGCAGGAGAGGCTCCGCCGGTGCGAGGCGCCCGACTGCCGGCGCGCTTTCGTGGACCTGTCCCGCAATCGCTCCCGCCGCTACTGCGACAGCCGCACCTGCGGGAACCGCCTCCACGTGGCCGCGTACCGCGCACGCCGCAAGGAGGCGGCGGGCTGACGGGCGTGCCCCGCGGGCCGGTTCCACGGACTCGGCGGGTTGACGGAGCCCTCGGCGGGTGACGCCAGGGGCTCCGTGTACGGCTCAGAGCAGCAGCAGGTCGTGCAGCGAAGCCATGAGCAGGAGACAGCCGATCACCGCTAGGAAGATCATCAGCGGTGGCTGGGAAAGTGCGAAGAGACAACCACGCCGCTCCGCGGGCGGGGCGGCGGTGTCGCTCTGTGTTGTGTCCAGCATCTCGCGGGCGATGATGACGCAGGGAAGACCCTCTTAGCGATCAACACGCCCAGAAAATACGGGAGTTAGCCGGATCACGTGATGACGGCGCTCGAACGTGATCGGTTAGGCGCGCTCTGTGAGATCTCTGTGTCGTTTCAGTCGGTCACATCCGGGTCATATGCCGTGCTTCTTCAGGATGGCCTCGATGTCACTGAAGTCGTCCCCCGAGCCGGTGGCACGCGGTGTCGCCGCCCGGCGGGCGGCGGGTCGGGTGGCCGGGCCCAGCGAGGGCGCCGAGGCCGCGGGGGCGACCGCGTCGCGCTGGGCGGCCCGCGCCGCCCTGCGTTCCTTGCGGGTCCCACCGCCGCGCCGCTCCACGGCCCGGGTGGTCATGAACAGCAGCCAGGCACCGCCGAGCACGACGAAGCCCGCCCACGCGCTCGGACTGAACGCGGTGTCGGCCACCCAGCCGACGATCCCGGTCATCACCAGGCCGACCGGCACCAGTGAGTAGGCGGCTATACGCGTGGCCGCGAGGAAACGCTTGCGGTAGGCGGTGACCGCAACAATACCCAGGCCGGCCGCGGAGGCGGCGGAACAGACGGTCTCGGCAATCATCCGGTCCTCCAGGCAGGGGCTCGGTCGGGCGGGGTCGGCAGGTTCGTCCCCATCCATCCTGCACCGCCCGACGCCCGGTGTGCCATGCCCTGGGCCGACCTCAGGGACATCTCGGGGTCGGGGTCCTCCCCAGGTCCCGTCACCGGGTGGAGAGTCGTCCACCGTCGGTCCCGGTTGGGGCGCCCGCGCCGGGACTGGGAGACTGGTGTCCATGAACGACTCCTCATCCGCACGCCCGGTCCCCGTTCTGGACGTCTGGTGCGAGCTGCAGTGCCCCGACTGCCGCGGCGCCCTCGACGACCTGCGCGCGCTGCGCGCCCGCTACGGCGACCGTCTGGAGCTGCGGCTGCGGCACTTCCCGCTGGACAAGCACAAGCACGCGTTCGCCGCGGCGCAGGCCGCCGAGGAAGCGGCGGAGCAGGGGCAGGGGTGGCCGTACATCGAGGCGGTGCTCGGCCGCGTCGAGGAACTGAACCGCGCGGGCGAACCCTTCCTGGTCGAGGCCGCCCGCGAACTCGGCCTCGACGCCGAGGAGTTCGACACCGCCCTGATCGACGGCCGGCACATCCTGATCGTCGACGCCGACCAGGCGGAGGGCAAGGCCATCGGCGTGACCGGCACCCCGACGTACGTCATCGGCGGCGAACTCCTCGACGGCGGCAAGAGCCAGGAGGGCCTGCGCGAACGCATCGAGGAGATCGCCGACCGGCTGCTGGCCGAGCTGCAGACCTGAAACTCCCGCGCCGGACCCGGCCCGGCGCTGCCACCTCGTACTACAGCAAGATCTTGTAGAGGTGGTACCTCGTCGTCTCGTAACCGAGGGACTCGTAGAGCCGCTCGGCCGGGGTGTTGCCCGCGAAGACGTCGAGGGCGATGCGGCTCCTCCCGGCGGCCGCACCCTGGACCTCGGCCAGCAGCATGAGCGTGCGGCCGTGCCCCTTGCCACGGTGAGCGGCGCGGGCCTCGACGTTGTAGACGAAGGCGCTGCCCCGGCGCTCTCCCAGCCAGAGGTCGCCGACCACGTCGCCCTCGTGTTCCAGGACGCTGATCAGCATGTTCTCGGTGGCGAGCCCCTGCGGCAGCAACTGGTCGTGGCTCCGCTCCGACTGCGCGTACGCCTCCGCCTCCGGCACGCCGCGGCGGATCCAGTCCTGCGCGAAGTCCTTCCTGGCCTGCCGGTCCCATGCCTGGTATTCGGCCTGCGTCATAGGCCGGGCGCGGCTGCCCGCGGGCAGTTCCGGCGGGGTCGCGCCCAGCGGCTTCTCCATCCAGCGGTTGCGGGTGACGTACCCGAGCGCCTCGGTGAGCCGGAGCCCGGCCTCGGCGCCGGCCAGGACCGAGGTCTCGATCCGTTCGCAGCCCCAGCCGCGTGCCACCTCCTCCGCGGCGAGCGCGGCCACCGTGCCCCGGCCGCGTCCGCGGTCCGGCTCCTCGATGCTGAGCTCGCGTATCTGGGCGACGGCCGACCCGGAGACGGGGGACGTCGCGAGGTGGATGACGCCCACGGGACGGCTGTTCACACACACGTGGTAGTGGCGCGAACGCGTCCCGTCGGCGGCGTGCTGGAGCGGCTCGGCCGGCCGCAGGGTGGTGGTCATCAGAGGTGTTGTACCCGCCCCGCGGCCTGCCGTCATCCCGGTTTCCGTGTCGGGGGCGTTCTACGGGTCGAGGTCGTTCCCGGCCCGCTCGTCGAAGACGCGCATCGCCTTGGCGGTCACCGGGCCCGGCACGCCGGGGAGTTCGCGGGTGTCGACCCGGTGCACGGCCTGTACGTCCCGCAGCGTGGAGGTCAGGAAGATCTCCTCGGCGGACTCCAGGACGTCCAGCGGCAGGTCGGTCTCCTTGGCGCCCGTCCACTCGACGGTCAGCGCGCGCGTGATGCCGGCCAGGCAGCCGGAGGCGACAGGCGGGGTGTGCAGCTCACCGGCCAGGACGACGAAGACGTTCGAGCCCGTGCCCTCGCACAGTTGGCCCACCGTGTTGGCGAACAGCGCCTCGGACGCGCCGTGTTCGCGCGCGCGGGCCAGGGCGACGACGTTCTCGGCGTACGAGGTGGTCTTGAGGCCGGTCAGGGCGCCGCGTTCGTTGCGGGTCCAGGGGACGGTGATCACGGCGGTGGAGTCGGGTCGCCTGCCGGACTCGCCGAGCGCGACGACCAGGGTCGGGCCGTGCTCGCCGCGGTCGGAGCCGAGCGGTCCGTGGCCGCCGGTGTACGTGATCCGCAGCCGGCCGAGCGGCATCGGGTTGGCGTCCAGGACGGCGGCGCAGGCGCGGCGCACCTCGTCGAGATCGGGCTCGGGCAGGCCGAGGCCACGCGCCGAGCGGGACAGCCGGTCGAGGTGGCGGGTCAGTGCGAAGGGCCGCCCGTCGACCGCCTTCACGGTCTCGAAGATGCCGTCGCCCACGGTCAGTCCGTGGTCGAACACGGAGACGCGGGCCGTCTCGATGTCCTCGAGCCCGCCGTCGAGCCAGAGCTTCACTGGATTTCACCTCGCTGGAAAGTGCCGGTCCGTCGTTCGACGTGATGTCCGGCCGGGGTCCGGCCCGCGGCGGAGCCGCTGTCGGATGCGGCGTCCCCCGGGACACAGCACGTCAGGGTCCCCCACCTGCCTCGTACTCCCCCGACGCTACCGCGAGGAGCCTGGCGGCCTTCAGCTCGGTCTCCCGCCACTCCCCCTCCGGGTCGGAGCCCCAGGTGATGCCGGCGCCCGTGCCGAACCGCAGCATCCCGGCGTCCCGGTCGATCCAGAAGGTGCGGATGCCGACCGCGAGTTCCGCGGTGCCGCGGTCGGCGTCGACCCAGCCGATGCCTCCGCAGTACGGGCCGCGCGGCGCGGTCTCCAGGGCGTCGATGATCCGCAGGGCGCTGGACTTGGGGGCACCGGTGACGGAGCCGGGCGGGAAGGCGGCGGCGAGGAGCTCCGGCCAACCCGCGTCCTCGCGCAGCTCGCCGTGGACGGTGGAGACGAGGTGGACCAGACCCGGGTGCTTCTCGACGACGCACAGGTCGGGGACGGTCACGCTGCCGGTGGCACAGACCTTGCCGAGGTCGTTGCGGACCAGGTCCACGATCATCACGTTCTCGGCGTAGTCCTTCTTCAGGAGGTCCGCCTCGGTGCGTCCGGTGCCCTTGATCGGGCCCGACTCGACGGTCCGGCCGGCGCGGCGCAGGAAGAGTTCGGGGGACGCGGTGGCTGTCTCGACGCCATGGCCCGGCAGACGGATCGTTCCGGCGTACGGCGCCGGGTTGCCGCGCGCGAGCAGGGCGGTGAGCGCGTCCACGTCGGCGTCGGGGGCGACGGGCGCCGACAGGACGCGGCAGAGGTTGGCCTGATAGACCTCCCCGGCCGCTATGTGCGCGCGGATACGGCGTACACCCTCGGTGTACGCGGCGCGGTCGAGCGACGACTTCCAGTCACCGGTCGCCGGACCCCGCCACCGCCCGGGCACCGGCGTCGGCACGGGCTCCTCCCGTACGTCCCGGAAACGGGCGCAGACGAGCCGGCCCTCGAAGTCGGCGGACACGGCCCAGAAGCCGGTGGAGTCAAGGGCCGACAGGTCGCTGGTCACATCGGTGAGACCGGTCGCGACGAGACCGCCGAAGCGGGCGAGAGGAGGGAGGTCGGGCACGCGGTCGAGTCTAGGGTGGGTGACCTGCGGGTGCCCCGACCGTGTCCTTGAAGTGGACGAACCCCAGCACGCTGCACAAACGCGTTTTTGTGCTGGCCCCGGAATCCGCTAGAGTTCAACTCGTCGCCGCGACGCGCAAGCGGAACGGAACCGACAAGCGGACGTAGCTCAGTTGGTAGAGCGCAACCTTGCCAAGGTTGAGGTCGCCAGTTCGAACCTGGTCGTCCGCTCGCAGGACGTGGGGGCTCCAACCGAATCCCCACACTCCTGGTGGAGTGGCCGAGAGGCGAGGCAACGGCCTGCAAAGCCGTCTACACGGGTTCAAATCCCGTCTCCACCTCCAAGGACGATTAGCTCAGCGGGAGAGCGCTTCCCTGACACGGAAGAGGTCACTGGTTCAATCCCAGTATCGTCCACTGGTCCGCAAGGACTCGGTCCGCGAGGATCCCCGCGCGATTAGCTCAGCGGGAGAGCGCTTCCCTGACACGGAAGAGGTCACTGGTTCAATCCCAGTATCGCGCACGCAGCACCGGCGGTAAGCGTGGCTCAGGCCCCGTGACCCGCGCGATTAGCTCAGCGGGAGAGCGCTTCCCTGACACGGAAGAGGTCACTGGTTCAATCCCAGTATCGCGCACCAGCCGAAACCCCCCAGCCGTCTCGTACGGCTGGGGGGTTTCGTCGTTCCGGGGCCCGCGAGGGGCCCCGGGAGTCTCAGGACGAGAAGAGCATGCGGCCGAAGCTCTTCTGGCGGTGGTGGCCGCCGTACTGACCGCCGTGGCCTCCGTGACCGCCGTGCTGCGGGGCGCCCCAGGCCGGCGCGGGCGCGCCCTGGTACGGGGCTCCGGGGGGCGGCGGCGCGGGCTGCGACCACTGGGACTCCATCCGGGTCAGCGACTCCAGCTCGCCGTAGTCGAGAAATATCCCCCGGCAACCGCTGCACTGCTCGATCTGGACGCCGTTGCGGTTGTACGTGTGCATCGGCGCATGGCACTTCGGACACTGCATGCTCGGCTCAACTCCTCGCCGTCGGTACTGCTTCCGCCAGGACAGACACTGCCCGGCTTCGGTCGGTTGCACCCTACTTCGCGAAATCGGTCGCCAACTCGGGCGGGGCGCCGCTCATTCGGTCGCAGGCGTCGATCACGGCCTGCTCCACCTCGTCCAACGGGCGGTCCGCGGCGGCGGACTTGGCGATCGCCAGTGCCGCCGTCTGCACGGTGAGGGCGCGGGCCGCGACGTCCAGGGCGGGCCAGGGGTCACCCTGTGCGGGTACGGCCGGGCCGCCGGCGATCCGGTAGGCGGTCAGGAAGCGGGTCCATTCCTCGGGCGGGAGCAGGCCGCAGGCGTACCAGGCGGCCGGGCGGGCCAGGTCCCAGGCCGGGACGCCCACGCCGAGGTCGTCCACGTCGATGAGGAGCCACGGGCCGGTCGCCGCCGGCCGGCGTACGAGCTGGCCCAGGTGGAGGTCGCCGTGACAGAGCGTCGCCGTGGCCGGCATGGGAGCCTCCGCGCGTGCCCAGGCCGGGAGGACTGCCCAGGCGCGAAGAACCGGGGCGGCCGCCGGGTGCGGGCCCACCGCCCTGAGCCGGGCGATCGCGCGGGCCGCCTTCGCGGGGCCTCGCATGGGCGGCAGCCCGTCCGGCGCGGGTGACCGGTGCAGGCGGGCCAGCAGGGCGGCGGCGTCCTCCCACGGGGCCGCCTCGGGGTTCCCCGGATCGACGGGGCTGCCGTACGGCCAGAAGGTCACCAGGCGGCCGTGGAGATCGACGGGCGTCGGGCGGAGTGGGGCGAGGAGGATCCCCCCGAGGGCGGGGTCCGCGGCGACCGCCAGGCGGCGGGCGAGCTCCCCCGGGTCCGTACCGGGCGCGTGCGCCTTGGCGACGGTGTCGCCGTGCCGGACGACAGTGCCGTCCTGCCTGTCGGCGAGGACCGTGTCGTCGTGAGCACAGGCCCCTTCCGAATGGGCCGCACCGCGCGCCTCGGCGGTCAGCGCGGGCAGCACGTCTGCGGTCACGAGTCCCCCTGCGAGTACTTACGGTTCCCCGCGAGCGTACGCAGCCACCGAAGGGGCTCCGAACCGCAACCATCAACTGAGCGACCCCCACGGCGAGCGATACGGTCCGCGAAAGCAGCGCCGGTCCAGGCGCACAACACGGCAATGCCCGCGCAGCTCCCCAGCTGCGCGGGCATTTTTTGCCGTCCGCCGCACCCCCGTCCCCACGGGGTTTCATGGCCGGATGTCCCCGCCCGGACCGCTCTTCCGGGCCTGGGGCGCCGCTCAGCGCCCCAGCATCACGCCCACGGACGACGCTTGTGTGACCACTGCTTCCCAGCCGCCGAAGACGACTACGAGCAGGGCCGCCAGGGGAAGGACCATCGCTGTCGCCACCAGTGGGTGGCGCTGACCCTGGCGGGTGCTGAACGCGGCGGTGTATGCCTTGCGTCCCTGCGTGCGGATCATTGTCCGCGATGCCGTGTGGGCCATGGTCCTCTCCTGACCGAGCTTCTGTTGTGGTTGGCAGCGGCGGGTGTCTGACCTCGGGGGACGAGTGCTGCACCCGCCGCTTGACTTCAAATCTAGGGGTGCGGCGCCGATGGGTCGTCATGCCCTCGTACCGATTGGCGGGCCTCCCGGAGGATGACCGATGACCTGCGGAGTACTCCCCTGGGTGGAGATGAGGTCCCGGGCCTCAGGGTCTTCCCGGAGGGGGTGTCCGGTCTGCCCGGGCTATCCCGTCTGTTCCGAGCTGTCTTCCCTGGGGACCGGCTGCTCCACCAGTGCCAGGACGCGGGTCGCCATGAAGCGGGCGGTACGCACCACTGATCCGCTTCGGGTGACTTCGCTCACTTCCACGACCCCTCGGCGGACCGCTGTCTCCACCCTGCGGCCTGCCCTGCTGGCCACCACCTCGTACGTTCTCGTCGTGTCCCCGGCGTCCACGACTATCTCCACTCGGTCACCCTTCACGGGTTCAATCCCCCTTCTGCGACGGATGGTTGGGATCACAGCCGGCCCAAAGCCGCACTGCTCGCACGCTCCCTGACCACCTTTCAAGTTTCCCACCCGGCACTGACAATCGATCGGGCCGAGAGGGCGCGGCCTCTGCGCGCCACCGGCCGCGTAAACGTAAGCTGTGGCTCGTCAAACGGACCGGGCAGCGGGGATGGACATGGCGATGATGCGCCTGAGGCGCGAGGACCCGCGTGTCGTCGGCTCGTTCAGGCTTCACAGACGGCTCGGCGCGGGTGGGATGGGCGTGGTCTACCTGGGCTCCGACCGGCGTGGGCAGCGGGTCGCGCTCAAAGTGATCCGGCCCGATCTGGCGGAGGATCAGGAGTTCCGGTCGCGGTTCGCGCGCGAGGTCTCGGCCGCGCGGCGGATTCGCGGCGGGTGTACGGCGCGGCTCGTCGCGGCGGATCTGGAGGCCGAACGGCCCTGGTTCGCCACGCAGTACGTTCCCGGGCCCTCCCTGCACGACAAGGTCGCCGAGGAAGGGCCGATGCCCGCCGCCGACGTGGCCGCGGTGGGCGCCGCACTGTCCGAGGGGCTCCTCGCGGTGCACGAGGCCGGTGTCGTGCACCGGGATCTCAAGCCGTCCAACATCCTGCTGTCCCCGAAGGGGCCGCGGATCATCGACTTCGGGATCGCCTGGGCGACGGGCGCGAGCACCCTCACGCACGTCGGTACGGCGGTCGGGTCGCCGGGCTTCCTCGCGCCCGAGCAGGTGCGCGGAGCCGCCGTCACCCCGGCGACGGACGTGTTCGCGCTGGGCGCCACGCTCGCGTACGCGGCGATGCAGGACTCCCCCTTCGGACACGGCAGTTCCGAGGTGATGCTCTACCGGGTCGTGCACGAGGAACCCCAACTGCACGGCGTACCGGACTCGCTGGCGCCTCTCGTACGGGCCTGTCTGGCGAAGGACCCCCAGGAGCGGCCCAGCACGCTCCAACTGTCGCTGCGGCTCAAGGAGATCGCGGCCCGCGAGACGCAGGGGCTGGCCGATGTCCGGCCGCCCGCGCCGCGCACCGATCCCGACCGGCCGACGGGGCGGCTCGCCGAGCAGTACGCCGAGCAGCGCACCCAGCGGCGTCCGCAGGGCACTCCCCCGCCGCGGACGGGCGGAACGAACGGCGCCGCCGGGCCGCGGTCGGGCGCCCGTCCGGCTCCCGCGCGGAACACCGGCCGTTCCGGCAGCAGACCCGGGGCGCGCAGTGGCACGGGTCGTCCGGGGCCCCGGACCACCGGTACCGGCAGGCGGCCCGCCAATCCGCGGCTGTTGCGTCAGCGGCTCTTCGTGTTCGTCGTGGTGACCCTGCTGGTCGCGCTGGGGATCGCGGTGGCGCAGGGCTGCCAGGGTCCGGCGCGGAGCCTCGACGACGACCGGCACGTACGCGACGACGTACGGCAGTCACGGCCCTACGATTCGGTGCCCGAGGACGTGGCCGACTCCCGGAGCGGATTCGAGGACTAGCGCCGTGACGGGCACTGGTCGAGGACCGGCGCCGTGACAGGCACTGGCTAAGGGCTGTCCCGTAATCCCCGGTGGATCAGCGCGCGGCGTCAGATGCGGTGCATCGCAAGACGGAGGGTCGTCCTCATACCGGGTGTATTCGGGCGATCCGACAACGCGGCGAGGTGCCGTAGCTGTCGTCGTGCGCCCGCCGGGGATTACGGGACAGCCCTTAGGGCTGCGGGCGGCCCGTCGCCACGGCGTAGAAGGCGACGGCGGCCGCCGCGCCCACGTTGAGCGAGTCGACGCCGTGGGCCATCGGGATGCGGACCCACTCGTCGGCCGCCATCAGGGCCTTCGTGGAGAGGCCGTCTCCCTCCGCGCCGAGCATCAGCGCGACCCGGTCCATACGGTGCGGGGCCGCTTCGTCGAGGGACTTGGCCTTCTCGTCGGGGGTGAGGGCGAGGAGGTTGAAGCCGGCGTCGCGGACCGACTCCAGGCCCTTGGGCCAGGAGTCGAGACGGGCGTAGGGGACCGCGAAGACGGCACCCATGGAGACCTTCACGCTGCGGCGGTAGAGCGGGTCCGCGCAGTCCGGGGAGAGCAGGACCGCGTCCATGCCGAGGGCCGCGGCGGAGCGGAAGATCGCGCCGATGTTGGTGTGGTCGTTGACCGACTCCATGACGACCACGCGGCGCGCGGTCCGCAGGAGTTCGTCGGAGGCCGGGAGCGGCTTGCGCTGCATGGAGGCGAGGGCGCCGCGGTGCACGTGGTAGCCGGTGACCTGTTCGGCGAGCTCCGGGCTGACCGCGTACACCGGGGCGGGCAGCTCGTCGATGACGTCGCGCATGACGTCGACCCACTTGGCGGAGAGCAGCATCGAGCGCATCTCGTACCCGGCGTCCTTGGCACGTCTGATGACCTTCTCGCCCTCGGCGATGAACAGGCCCTCGGCGGGTTCGCGCTTGCGGCGCAGCTCCACGTCGGTCAGGCCCGTGTAGTCGCGCAGACGGGGGTCGGCGGGGTCCTCGACGGTGATGAGATCGGCCACAGGGTGATACTGCCTTGTCCTGGGTGTGGTGCCAACGGCTGGGAAGGTGTTGTGTTACCGGGGGTTACCGGTTGAGGTTCCCGGGGCCCACGTTGACGACCTCGCCGATGACGATGACCGCCGGGGGCCTGACGTCCTGTGTGCGTACCGTCTCCGCGACCGTCTCCAGGGTCGCGTCGACCCGGCGCTGGGCCGCCGTGGTGCCCTCCTGGACGAGGGCGACAGGGGTGTCGGCCGCCTTGCCGTTGTCCATGAGCGTGCGGGCGATGGCGCCGATCTTGTCGACGCCCATGAGCACGACCAGCGTGCCGCGCAGTCTGCCGAGGGCCCGCCAGTCGACGAGGGAACGTTCGTCGTCGGGGGCGACATGGCCGCTGACCACCGTGAACTCGTGGGCGACCCCGCGGTGGGTGACCGGGATGCCCGCGGCGCCCGGCACCGAGACCGAGCTGGAGATGCCGGGGACCACCGTGCAGGCGATGCCCGCTTCGGCGAGGGCCTGGGCCTCCTCCATGCCGCGGCCGAAGACGAAGGGGTCCCCGCCCTTCAGCCGTACCACCGACTTGCCCTGCCTGGCGTGTTCGATCAGCGCGTTGTTGATGGCCTCCTGGGCCATGTAACGGCCGTACGGGATCTTCGCCGCGTCGATCACCTCGACGTGCGGCGGGAGTTCGGCGAGCAGGTCGCGCGGCCCGAGCCGGTCGGCGATGACGACGTCCGCCTCGGCGAGGAGGCGGCGGCCGCGCACCGTGATCAGGTCCGGGTCACCGGGGCCGCCGCCGACCAGGGCGACGCCGGGGGTGCGGGTGCGGTAGTGGGGGGCCACGAGGGTGCCGTCGCGGAGGCCCTCGACCACCGCGTCGCGGATCGCGGCGGTGTGGCGGGGGTCGCGGCCCCGGGCGTCGGTCGTGAGGACCGCGACCGTGACGCCCTCGCTGTGGCCGGTGGCCGGGGTCCACGCCGTCGCCGCGTCGGCGTTGTCGGAGCGGACGCACCAGACCCGGTGGCGTTCCGCTTCGGCGGAGGCTCCGGCGTTCGCCTCGTGGTCGCTGGTGGCGATCAGGGCGTACCAGGTGTCTTCCAGGTCGCCCTCCTGGTACGGGCGCCTCGTCCAGGTGATCTCACCCGCGTCCGCCATCGCTTCCACGGAGGGAGTGGCCTCCGGGGATACGAGGTGGATGTCCGCGCCCGCCGCGATGAGCGCCGGGAGGCGGCGTTGGGCGACCTGACCGCCGCCGAGGACCACCACGCGGCGGCCGGTGAGGCGGAGGCCTACGGGGTAGGCGGGGTGTTCGGCCATGGCGGTGCGGCTCCTCCTGCGGGGCCGCCGCGCTGGGCTGGAGCGGCCTTGACGTGCTGTTTCCGGGTCCGGGTCCACGATACGGCGGCGGCCGATGCGGTTCCTTCCCCAGGGCCGCCCCTTCCTCGAACCGAGGGCAGCGCCTCCGGGCCCTCGTCCTCGCGTCTACTTCTCGGTCACCCCGGCCGAGTCGAACGTCGCCACCTCGTGCATCGCCCGTGCCGCGCTCTGCACCACCGGGAGGGCCAGCAGCGCCCCGGTGCCCTCGCCCAGGCGCAGGTCGAGGTCGACCAGCGGGCGCAGGCCCAGCTTGTTCAGGGCGGCCACGTGACCCGGCTCGGCGCTGCGGTGGCCCGCGATGCAGGCGGCGAGCACCTCGGGGGCGATGGCGCGGGCCACGAGGGCCGCGGCGCCGGCGCTGACACCGTCCAGGATCACCGGCGTACGCAGGGACGCGCCGCCGAGGAGGAGGCCGACCATGGCGGCGTGTTCGAGGCCGCCGAAGGCCGCGAGCACGCCGATGGGGTCGGCGGGGTCCGGCTGGTGGAGTTCGATGGCGCGGCGCACGACCTCGGTCTTGCGGGCGAGGGTCTCGTCGTTGATGCCCGTGCCGCGGCCGGTCACCTCGGACGGGTCGGTGCCCGTGAAGACCGAGATGAGGGCAGCCGACGGAGTGGTGTTGGCGATGCCCATCTCACCGGTCAGCAGGGCCTTGTTGCCCGCCGCCACCAGGTCGCGGGCCGTCTCGATGCCCACCTCGATGGCCGCGACGACCTCCTCGCGGGTCAGCGCGGGTCCGGTCGTCATGTCGGCGGTGCCGGCGCGGATCTTGCGCGGCAGCAGACCCGGCGTGGCCGGGAGGTCGGAGGCGACGCCCACGTCGATGACGCAGACCTCGGCGCCGACCTGGTTGGCGAACGCGTTGCAGACCGCGCCGCCGCCGAGGAAGTTGGCCACCATCTGGGCGGTGACCTCCTGCGGCCAGTGGGTGACGCCCTGGGCGTGCACACCGTGGTCGCCGGCGAAGATCGCGACCGCGGCGGGCTCCGGGATCGGCGGCGGGCACATCCGGGACAGGCCCGAGAGCTGCGCGGAAATGATCTCCAGCATGCCGAGCGCGCCGGCGGGCTTGGTCATCCGCTTCTGGCGTTCCCAGGCCTCGCCGAGCGCCTTCGCGTCCAGCGGACGGATGTTGGAGATCGTCTCGGCGAGCAGGTCGTGCGGCTCCTCACCGGGCAGCGCGCGACGGCCGTACGTCTCCTCGTGGACGACCCACGAGAGCGGGCGGCGCTTGGACCAGCCGGCCTGCATCAGCTCGGGTTCGTCCGGGAACTCGTCGACGTAGCCGACACAGAGGTAGGCGACGACCTCCAGGTGCTCGGGGAGGCCAAGCGCGCGGACCATCTCGCGCTCGTCGAAGAAGCTGACCCAGCCGACGCCGAGGCCCTCGGCGCGGGCCGCGAGCCAGAGGTTCTCGACCGCGAGCGCGGAGGAGTACGGGGCCATCTGCGGCTGCGTGTGGCGGCCCAGGGTGTGGCGGCCGCCGCGGGTCGCGTCGGCGGTGACGACGATGTTCACCGGGGTGTCGAGGATGGCCTCGATCTTGAGTTCCTTGAACTGCTTCGCACGGCCCTTGGGCAGCGACTTCGCGTACGCCTCGCGCTGACGGGCCGCGAGTTCGTGCATCGAACGCCGGGTGTCGGCCGAGCGGATCACCACGAAGTCCCAGGGCTGGGAGTGCCCGACGGACGGTGCGGTGTGGGCCGCCTCCAGGACGCGGAGCAGTACGTCGTGCGGGATCGGGTCGCTGCGGAAGCCGTTGCGGATGTCGCGGCGCTCGCGCATCACGCGCAGGACGGCCTCGCGCTCGGCGTCGTCGTAGCCGGGTGCCGCCGGGCCGGTGGACTCTCGTACGTCTGCCACTGCGGCCGTGCTCTCTTCCTGGTCGGCGCCCTGAGTGTCCAGGTCGTCCGCTTGCTGTGCCACCACGGTCTCCGCGGCCGCCGGGAGCGGCTCCGGCACGGAGACCGACTGAGCCTCCGCCGCCGCTTCGGCCTCCGGCGCCGCCGCCTCGCGGGGCGCGGGTACGGGGGCGACGGACTCCGTCTCGACGAGATCCGTCTCGACGATCTCGGCCTCGACGATCTCCGCATCGACGACAGGAGCCTGCGGGGTTTCCGCCGCGGGTTCCTCGGCCGGGGGCTGCTCCTCGGCGAGGAAGGGCGGCACCGTCATGGCGTGGGGCGGAGTCGGGGCGAGGTGCGGGGTCGTCGGCACCGTGCCCTCCACCGGCACGAACTGGCCGAGGGAATGGTCCGCGTGGGGTTCGAGAGGTGCGGCCGGGAGTTCGGAAGCACCCGCTCCTTCGCCGGGGACCGGGAAGTGCTCGCCATGGGCCTGGCCCACGGCTGTGTGCGGGGCCTGGGCATACGCGCCGACACCTGCCGGGACGCTGTGCGGGGGCTGGGACGCGGACACCTCGGCGAACGCGGGAGGTGTCTGCTCCTGGGAGTGGGGCCGGGACTGGGCCTGCGGCAGCGCCTGGCCGGGCGCGAGCGAGCCCTCCGCGTGGGATCCGGTGTCCGCGAACTGGGCGGCGTGGTCCGGGATGTGGACAGCGGGGGCGGTCGCGAACCGGGGTGCCTGGAGGGCCTCGTCAGACGCCTCGGACTGGTCGGCCAAGTGGACAGCCGCGGGTCCGGTGGCCTGCGGCGGGGTCGCGTGCGCTCCGCGCGAGTCCTGCTCCGGTGCCTGGTACTGGTCGGGACTCTGCTCCGGCGCCTGGTACCGGTCGGGATTCCGCTCCGGTGCGACGTGCTGGTCGGGGGCGAAGTGCTCGGCGTCCGGCGGGACCGGCGCCTGCGGGGCAGGGTGCACGGGCGCGTAGGCCTCGGCGGTGTACTCGGCGTCGGCTGTCGGCACCTGGGCGGGCGGGGCCTCGGAGAAGGGGGTCTCGTCCAGGGCCGGCGTGAGGTGACGAGGGTCCGGCGTTCCGTCGGTGGCGGGCGCGAACATGGCCTCGGAAACCTGCGTCGCCTCGGGCGGCAGGGCGGGGGCCGGGGACTCGGGAGCGAGGCCCGGGGCCGCGTCGATGTCCTGGGACACCTGCGCGGGCCCCGAGAACTGGACCGCCTCCGGCTCCTGAGGCACCTCGGCGAACGCCGGGGCCTCAGCGAACGCCGCGGCCTCGGCGGCCTCCTGACCCTGGGACTCCTGAGCCGCTTCGGGTTCCTGGGAGACCTCGGCGAACGCCGCCCGGTCCTCTGCCACCTCCTGGGCCCGCTCATGAACAGCGGGGACGAAAGCGGGGACGTGCGCGAACTCCGTGCCGCTCGCCGCCTCCGGGACGACCGTTTCTGCTGCGGCCTCTTCCGGTCCCGACGGAGGAGCCCCCCACGGCATCGCGCCCTGCGGCGGGATCTCGGAGAGCTGCTGCACGTCGAGGTACTCGGGCCCGGCGGTCGGCGGACCGGGGTGGCGTAGGGGAGTCACCGGGGCGGTGTACACGGCCGCGGGGCTCACCCGCGCGCCGGCGGGGCCGCGGTCGGCGAGCGAACGCACCGGACTCGCGGAGCCGTCCGGAGTCGGCGGGCCGAGGTGCAGCGGGCGACGGGGCGGCGTCGGCTGCGGGGCAGGCACGGGCTCCGGCGCGCGGACGGCGGCGAGGTCGACCGAACCGCTGTCGCGCCCGGCAGCCTCGTGCGGACCGGGCTCGTGCGAGAAGGGCTCTTCTCCGGCTGACTCGTGCGGGAGGGGCTCGTGCCCCGCTGACTCGTGTCCAGCCAACTCTTGCGAACCCGGCTCGTGCGGAAGCGGCTCGTGCGGAAGCGGCTCGTATGCAGCCCCCTCGGGCGCACCCGCCTCATGCGCACCCGGCTCGTGGACGAACGGCATCGGGGCAGGTGGCGGCACCTCGTTGCCCCACGCGCCCTGGGCCCCGGGCGCGCCGGGCATCAGGAGCAGGTCGTCGTCATCTGCGGGAGTCCCGGAGGGGTCGAGGAAGGTGTACGCACCCGGCGCGAGGACGCCCGGCTGATCCACCATGCCTGCGTTCTCCGGCAGTCCCTCGCCCGGGACCTGGCCGGTGTCAGTCATGCGTACCCCTCGCCCATCGGTTAGTGCTTCCAAGTCCAGCTCGCCCGGAACGGCGCACCGACCGCCCCACGGTGAAGAACGAGCGCGCATGCCCAGCGGCACGAACGACCGACCAAGAAAGACGACAAAGCCATTAACTGGCATTGTCCCGGTCGTTCCGCCCTCGCGACAGCTTGATCCGCGAGGGCCCGCTGTGGACTGCGCCACGTTGCGCGTCCTCCGGTTCGCCGTACCACACACACCTCAAAACGGGCGCGTTTTCCGGACATTGGCCTACGAAAGGCTGATCCCCCGAAAGCGGTACAACGATCGGCCAGCCTACCGCGCGCAGTACGACAACAGGATCACAGGGCGCGATCGACGCGATCGGGCAGACGGCCTGTGAGCAGGAACGCGACGCTCCGCTCCGTCTCCGTCCAGGCCCTTGTGTCGAGTTCGACGGACTGGATGAGGGCGCATTCGACCTGGTATCCGTGCTCCGTCAGGTGCCGGCCGATGAGCTCCGCGGCGTCGCGGGTCGAGGCGTGCGTGACGATGCACTGCGGCCGGCGGTCGGCGACCGCCGAGACCACCGCGACTCCGCCGCCCCCGACCCGTACGACGTCGGGTTCGGGGAGATCTTCCAGGACGTGCGGGGCGGTGCCGTGCACGATCTGCATCTGGACGCCGAAGCGGCGCGCGGAGTCCTCGGTGCGGGCGCAGGAGCCGGGGTCGCGGTCGACCGCGATGACGGCCGCCCCGGTGCGGGCCGCCTCGGTGGCGAAGGCGCCGCTGCCCGAGCCGATGTCCCAGACGAGGTCTCCGAGGCGCGGTCCCAGGCGGGCGAGTTGGGCGGCGCGCAGCAGATCCGTTTCGCCTTCGCCGAGTGCGCCGCCGTACGCCTTCGCGGGCAGCGCCCAGCCGCGCGGTCCCGCACCCGGCTCGCGTCCCGCGATCCAGCCGCCGCCCTCCACCGTGGCCACGTAGCCGCCGATGACGATGACGACGTTCGGGTCCCGCCAGGTGTGGTCGGCCGCTTTGTCGGAGGTGAGCATCGTGACCTGCTCGTTCGCGGTGCCGAGTTCCTCGCAGATGACGAAGGTGCGGTGCACTCCGTCCATGAGGAGGCCGAGTTCGGCGGGGCCCGCGCCCGGCGAGGTGAGGACGGCGACCTTGGTGTGGGCGCGGCACACGTTCACCGCTCGTCGCAGGGTGCGGGCGTGGGCGACGACCACATGTGCGTCGTCCCAGGCCATTCCGGCGCGGGCGAACGCGGTGGCCACCGAGGAGACGGCGGGGACGACCTCGACCTCCAGGCCGAACTCGGGGCCCCGCAGGGTGCGTACGACGCCGAAGAAGCCCGGGTCGCCGTCGGCGAGGACGACGGCGCTGCCCCGGTGGCCCGCGATCCGGCGGGCCGCCAGGGCGACGCTGCCGAGGCGGATGCGTTCGGCGTTCGCGGGCACCTCGGGGAGTGCGAGGTGGTGGGCCGTGCCGGCCACCAGTGTCGCGGCGCCGAGAGCCGAGCGCGCCGCGGCGGTCAGTGGCGAGCCGTCCCAGCCGATCACCGTGACCCGGTCGGCCATCGTCGTCAGTCTCCAGACCAGAAAGGATTTCGCGGGTCGTCAGGGGCAGGCCCGAGGGCAGGCTCCGTGAGGGTATCCGGTGTCGCTCGACGGCGCTCCGACGGGCTCCGAGGGCGGGAGCGGTCCCGCGGATCCAGGCCGGCGGCTCCGGAACCGACGTAGTCAGGGCCCGCTCCGGGGTCTCCCCCGTTTTCGCTCGGCGGACTCCCCGTTTTCGGTTCCAGCAGGAGAATGTTCAGTTCCAGTCGGAGAGCGACGTGAAACCGCTGTCGGCGAACTGCTCACCGAGGCCGTCGAGATCCTCCGGCAGCAGGCTCCACACGATGTAGTCGGTGCGTACGTCGGTCCAGCCGCCGTCCTCGGTACGGGTGCGCGCTATGCAGGCGCCCCGCAGGACACCCTCGCTGATGCAGCCGATCTTCTGGGCGACCTGCTGCGAGGCGGTGTTGTCGGCGGCCGTACGCAGTTCGACGCGCTCGAACTTCTGGTCGCGGAAGAGCCATTGGGCGGTGGCGAGCGCGGCCTCGGAGGCGTAGCCCTCACCGCGGGCCCAGGGGGCGATGATGTAGGACATCTCGGTGGACCGTACGTGCCAGTTCGTCTTGGCGAGCTGGATGATGCCGACAAGGCGCTGGGTGAGGAACTCGGTGACGGCCAGGTCGAGTCCGCGGCCCGCCTCGCGTTCGGCGGGCGCGTAGTCGGTGATCCAGGAGCGGGCGCCGTCCTCGGTGTAGGGCTGGGGCACCGCTGTCCAGGCCGCCACCATCTCGTCGTTCATCATCTCGGTCAGGGCGGGTACGTCGTCGTCCTCGAGCGCGCGCAGGACCAACCGCTCCGTGCTGATGGAGATGTCGGGGAAGGTGCTCGTCATGCGCCGCTCCGTAACCTTCGGGAACCTCGGGCCCGGGATAACCGTCGGGTCCGCTGAACTGCCCAGCATGCAGCATGAAACCACCGGGACACACCACGGGGTCCACTCCCGGTAGCGGAGTGGACCCCTGGCGGTGACGAGGACCGTCAGCCCGAAGTGACGGGCAGGACCGAGCCCTTGTACTTGTCCTCGATGAACTTCCTGACCTCCGGCGAGGTCAGGAGCTCCGCGAGCTTCTCGACCCGCGGGTCGTCCTCGTCGCCCTTCCTGACCGCCAGGAGGTTCGCGTAGGGGTTGTCCTTCGCGGACTCCAGGAGGATCGCGTCGGTGGCGGGGCTGAGCCCCGCGTCCTGGGCGTAGTTGTTGTTGATGACCGCGGCCGCCACGTCGTCGAGCGAGCGGGGCAGTTGGGCGGGCTCCAGCTCCTTGAACGTCAGGTGCTTCGGGTTGGCCGTGATGTCCGCGGGGGACGCGGCCGTTCCCGCCCCGTCCTTGAGCGTGATGACTCCCTCGGCGGCGAGGAGCTTCAGGGCGCGGCCCTCGTTGGTGACGTCGTTGGGCACCGCGACGGTGGCTCCGTCGGCGAGCTCGGTGACGTCCCCGGCCTTCTTCGAGTACACGCCCATGGGCGGCAGATACGGCTTGACCACCGACACCAGGTCCGTGCCCTTGGACTTGTTGAAGTCGTCCAGGAAGGGCTGGTTCTGGTAGAGGTTCGCGTCGAGCGAGCCCTCCTGGAGCGCGGTGTTCGGCAGCACGTAGTCCGTGAACTCCCGGATCTCCAGGTCGAGTCCCGCCTTCTCGGCGAGATCCTGCTTGATGTACGACAGGACCTCGCCGGCCGGTACCGCGGTGGCGCCGACGACCAGTGCGTCGTCGCCGCCGCTGCCGGACCCGGAGCCCGAACCACAGGCGGTCGGGCCGAGGCCGAGGACCACGGCGGAACCGATCGCGGATATGACGTGCTTACGCATTTCGACTGCCCCCTGCGTCTCCGGTCGCCCGGTCAGAACGACGGGATGACGGAACCCTCGTACTTGTCCTCGATGAACTTCTTGACCTCGGGCGAGGTGAGGAGCTTCGCGAGCTTCTTGACGCGCGGGTCGTCCTCGTTGCCGTCCTTGACGGCGAGGAAGTTGCCGTACGGGTTGTCCGTCGCGGACTCCAGGACGAGGGCGTCCTCGGCGGGCGAGAGGTCGGCCTCGATCGCGTAGTTGCCGTTGATCACCGCGGCGTCGACGTCCTCGAGGGAGCGCGGGGTCTGCGCCGCCTCCAGCTCCTTGAACTTGAGGTTCTTCGGGTTCTTGGTGATGTCCGAGGGGGTCGCCTCGTTGCCCACGCCGTCCTTGAGCGTGATGATCCCGTTGGCGGCGAGCAGCTTGAGCGCCCGCGCCTCGTTGACCGAGTCGTTCGGGACGGCGATCGTCGCACCGCTCTTCAGGTCGTCCGCGCTCTTGGCCTTGCTGGAGTACAGGCCGAGGGGCTCCAGGTGCACCGTGACGACGGGCACGATGTGGGTGCCGTTCTTCTTGTTGAAGTCGTCCAGGTAGGGCTGGTTCTGGAAGTAGTTGGCGCCCACGGACCCGTCCTCGGTCGCCGTGTTCGGCGTGACGTAGTCGGTGAACTCCTTGACCTCCAGGTCGAGTCCCGCCTTCTTCGCCAGGTTGTCCTTGACGTAGTCGAGGATCTCGGCGTGCGGGACCGGGCTGGCGGCGACGACCAGCGGACCGCTGGTGTCGGAGGCGGAGTCCTTGTCCGAGCCGCAAGCGGTCAGGCCGAGGGTGAGGGCTCCGGCTGCGAGGACGGCGGTGGTGATCTTGGTGGCGTTACGCACGAAAAGTGCCTTTCCATGTGGGTGAAGCGTCCCCGTGTCGGGTGTACGGGGAGATCTGCGGGTGGGTGAGGAGGTATTCGGGCGGCCTAGCCGACGTCCGCGGTGGCGGGCTCCTTGGCCTTCAGCAGCCTCAGCCGGGGTCCGGCCCCGGACTGTCCGCCGCGCCGGTGCAGGCCGCGCGCGGCGAAGTCGCCGGCGAACTGGATGACCGAGATGACCACCGCGAGGATGCCCACGGTGATCCACATCAGTTCGGTCTCGAACCGCTGGTAGCCGTACCGGATCGCGATGTCGCCGAGGCCTCCGGCGCCGACGGTGCCCGCCATCGCCGAGTAGCCGATGAGGGCGACGATCGTGGTGGTCGCCGAGGAGATCAGCGACGGCAGGGACTCCGGTACGAGGACCTTGCGGACGACGGTCCAGGTGTTGCCGCCCATCGACTGCACGGCCTCGACGAGTCCGCCGTCCACTTCGCGGACAGCCGTCTCGACGAGGCGCGCGAAGAAGGGGATCGCCCCGATCGCGAGCGGCACGATGGCGGCCTCGCGGCCGATCGTCGACCCGGTGAGCCAGCGGGTGAAGCTCATCAGCGCGACCATCAGGATGATGAACGGCATGGAGCGGGCGATGTTCACGATCTGCCCGATCACCCTGTTCGCCAGGACGTTCTGGAGCAGGCCGCCGCGGTCGGTGAGGACGAGCAGGATGCCGAGCGGGAGCCCGCCGACGACGGCGATGAGCGTGGACCAGCCCACCATGTAGAAGGTGTCCCAACACGCCTGGGACAGCAGCGGCTGCATCTCCGACCAGGTCACTTGGCACCATCCTTCAGCAGTACGGGCGCCTGGCCCTGGACGTCGATCTGCAGCCCCTGCTCACGCAGGAACCCGATCGGCACGACGTTCTCCTCGTAGGGGCCGGGCAGTTCGATGCGCATCCGGCCGACCTGTTTGCCCGCGACGGTGTCCATCGCGGCGCCGAGGATCGAGATGTCGATGTTGTAGGTGCGGGAGAGCTGCGAGATGACGGGCCGGGTCGCGGCCTCGCCGTGGAAGGTGACGTCGATGACGGTGCGGTCGTCGCCCGACGGGTCACCGCTGACCGGGAAGAGCGCGGCGGCCAGCTCGGAGCCGGGGGTGGCGAGCAGCTCGCCGACCGTGCCGGACTCGACGATCCTGCCGTTCTCCATGAGGGCGGCCGAGTCGCAGATGGTCTTGACGACGTCCATCTCGTGCGTGATGAGCAGGACGGTCAGCCCCAGCTGCCGGTTCAGGTCGCGCAGCAGTTGGAGGATGGAGCGGGTGGTCTCCGGGTCGAGGGCGCTGGTCGCCTCGTCGGAGAGCAGCACCTTCGGGTCGCCGGCCAGGGCGCGGGCGATGCCGACGCGCTGCTTCTGGCCGCCGGAGAGCTGCGCCGGGTAGGACTTGGCCTTGTCGGTGAGACCGACCAGGTCGAGCAGGTCGAGCGCCTTGCGGGAGCGCTCCTTGCCGGAGACGCCGAGAATCTCCAGCGGCAGTTCGACGTTGTCCTGGACGGTGCGCGAGGACAGCAGGTTGAAGTGCTGGAAGACCATCCCGATGTGGCTGCGGGCCCTGCGGAGCTCCCGGCCCGCGCGGGGCCCCCGGCCTGCGAGCGCGGTGAGGTCCTGCCCGGCGACGGTGACCGTGCCGGACGTGGGGCGCTCCAGGAGGTTGACGCAGCGGATGAGCGAGGACTTGCCGGCGCCGGACTGGCCGATGACGCCGTACACCTCGCCTTCGCGGACGTGCAGATCGACGCCGTCGAGGGCGGTGACCTCACGGCCGCGCGAACGATAGACCTTGTGCAGGTCCTTGGTCGTGATCACTGGGGTTTCCGTCACTGTCGAGTGCGGGGCGTGGGTGTGCGCCGGGCACGGGTGCATTCGGTCGGGAACGCGGCACGGTTCTCGCGGTGGCGATGGCAGCCGGGAATTCAGAGGAATCGTGTGCGCGGTGCGGCGCCACTCACGTCCGGGGGACGGGCAGGGCGCGCCGACTCGCTTCGGGGCGCGAGGCTCGGGTGGTGCGGGGGCCCTCTAGCAGGCGCACATTCGACACATACAACGAGCACCGGGCGTCATGGTCGCCTCGGTCGCAAGGATGCGGCTGCTCGTCGTGGTCATGGGATCAAGTAAAGCAGACACACAGGTGGGAGCCACCCCCGCTGTCCGGACTCCGGACAGCGGTGGACACCTCTCAGCCTCGGACGGAGACCTCCACTCCGTGCTCCGTGACCAGCGCGGACAAGGCGGAGAGGTCCTCGACCACGAGGTCGGCGTCCAGCTCGTCGGACCGGTGGGTTGTGGCCAACGCCACGGTGGTCATCCCGGCGGCGCGGCCCGCCTGGAGGCCGGCCGGAGCGTCCTCGAAAACCACGCAGCGGGCCGGGTCGACGCCCAGTTCGCGGGCGGCGAGGAGGTAGGGCTCGGGGTCGGGCTTGCCGCGGGTGATGTCGTCGGCGGTCACCAGTGTCTTGGGGCGGATGCCGGCCTCGGCGAGCCGCGCCTCGGCCAGCCGCCGGGTGGCGGAGGTGACGACGGCCCAGCGCTCGGCGGGGAGGGAGGCGAGGAACGCGGCCGTCCTGGGAAGCAGCAGGACCCCGCCAGGTACGTCGTCGACCTCGAGCTGCTCGATGCGCGCGAGGGCCTCGGGGACGACGTCGGCGGGCAGCAGGTCGGCGGCTATCTCGGCGGCGGGGCGGCCGTGCAGTTCGATCCGGGCGAAGTCCTCGGCGGTGATGCCGTACTCCTCGTACCAGCGCCTCCAGCAGCGGTTCACGGACTCCAGGGAGGAGACGAGCGTGCCGTCGTTGTCGAAGAGGAGGGCTTCAGCATGGATCGTCATGCCTTCGACCCTACGGGCCACCCCGGGGGCGGGAGCGGCGGGCCTTTTGGGCCGTAATAGGGTCGCGGCATGCTTGATGCCCTGACGGTCGCGACCGCCGTCGCCGCGCTCGCGCTCGCCGCCTGGTGCGGCTGGGCCGCCTACCGGGACCAGCCGACCAAGGACTGGCACTTCATCGGCATGGCCGTGGTCTCGCTGCTCGCCGTGATCCAGCTGGTGATCGGCATCGTCCAGCTGGCTCGCGGCGAGCAGCCGGACCAGGGCACGACGATCTTCGTGGCGTATCTGATCGGCGCCTTCGCGTGCATCCCGGCCGCGGGCTTCATGTCGCTGGCGGAGCGGACCCGCTGGGGGTCGATCACCGTGGCCGCGGGCGGCATCGTCCTGGCCGTTCTCGAAGTGCGGCTCTATGACATCTGGGGAGGCTGAGATGACGGCCGCGGAGGAGAACGGGACCGTGGACCAAGGGAACGACGGGGCCGTGGACCAGGAGAGGAAGCGGACACGGCTCATCGGCGGTCCGGGCATCCTGCTGGTCTGGCTGTACGGCGTGATGGTCGTCGGCGCGGTCTCGCGCAGCGCCGTGCAGATCTCGACGGAGTTCGACAAGGCCCCGCTCGCCTACTCGCTCTCCGCGATCGCGGGGCTCGTCTACGGCTTCATCACGTACTCGCTCGTCCGGGGCGGCGAGAGGGCCCGCAGGGCGGCGCTGGTGTGCTGCGCCGCCGAGCTCGCGGGCGTGCTGATCGTCGGGACCTGGACGCTGGTGGAGCCGTCCGCCTTCCCCGACGCCACGGTGTGGTCGGACTACGGGATGGGCTATCTGTTCATCCCGGTGCTGCTGCCGGTCTCGGCGATGTACTGGCTCCGCAAGGCCGCCCGTACGACCGCTCGGTGACCGCCGGCCGCTGAGCGGGGCCGGGGAGGTCCGGATCGGCTGCGCTCCGAGGGGGTGCGGGGAACCGCGCGGCCGGCCACGACGGACCCGCAGGTGACGCTCCGGACCAGGTAGCGCACCGGACCTACAGCGGAGCGCTTACGCGCTGGCCACGAAGGCGCCTGCCTCGGCGCCCTTCGCCAGGGTCACCAGGGTGAGCCGCTCGTCCACGCGTTGCGTGGAGATCTGCGCGTAACCGTGTTTGCGGTAGAGCCGCAGGTTGCGGTCGCTGCGGTGGCCGGTGAAGAGCTCGTAGGACTTGGCCGCGCCGTCCGCGCCGAGCCTGGCCTCGATCGCGGCGAGCAGCCGTCCGCCCAGCCCGTGGCGCTGCATGCGCGGGTGGACGATGAGCTTGTTGATACGGGCGGTGCCGTCGGGGTCCACGGCGCCGCGGACCGAGGCCACCACCTCGTCCCCGAGCCGGGCCACCAGAACCGTGCCCCCGGCCAGCTCCGCCCTCAGGGAGTCGAGCGGCTGGGTGAGCGGCTCGATGCCGTAGTCGCCGTACAGCTCGGCCTCGCTCTGGTAGCAGAGGTACTGAAGCTTGAGGATCTGCTCGGCGTCCTGCGTGGTCGCCGCCGAGATGGTCACGCTCATGCCCATGTGTGCACGCCTCCCGCTCACCTGTTCCACCGGTCGTCCTCACTCCTATCCCCGTGGTTCCCCGGCCGCAACCTCCGGCGTCAGCAATCGCCGCAGACATCCCAGACATCGGGAACGTTCCGGACCCAGACTGCCCTGTGAGATACCCAACTCCCCCGCGATCTCCCGGTAGGTGAGGTCCTTGGGCGAGAGCAGCGCCGCCAGCAGGCTCGGGCAGCGGCCGGGCAGGCGGCGTACCGCGTCGTGCAGGGCGCGGCGGCGGGCGGCGGTCATCGCCAGCTGTTCGGGGCCGGTGCCGCGGTCGTCGACGGGATCGGCGGCGTACGGCTGTTCGACGCGGGCCGTACGGCGGCTGCGGCGGGCCTCGGAGCGGACCGCGCGGCGCAGCCATCCCTGGGGGTCGACAGGCGGGCCGTCCGTGTCGAGGCGCTCCAGGAGGCGCAGCCAGACGGCCTGTTCCAGGTCGCCCTGTTCGGCGCCGGACGCATATGCCTCCGCCGAGGCCTCGGCGGCGAGCAGCGGACGCAGGGTGGCAACCATGTCTTGTGTCATATGCGGCACGACGCGGCCGCCCCGGCGGTGGTTGCCGGGGCGGCCGTCTGTCACCCCAACCGGGGTGGCGGGGTCATCCGTTGACGAAGTCCGCGCGGGCGAGCACCCCGGTGTCGGCGTTGTCGGTGAAGACGCCGTCGATGCCCGTCTCGAAGTAGACCTTGAAGACGCCGAAGACGTCGCCGTAGGCGTCCGCGTCGGTGCCCTTGCGGTAGGCCGGCGGCAGGAAGGGGTTCTCGTTGCGCATCGTGTAGGGGTGCAGGATCAGGCCCTGCGCGTGCGCGTCCTTGACCAGCGTGGTCGGCTTGGTGAAGTTGCCGCTCGCGTCCTTCGGGATGATCAGGTCGAGCGTAGGGCCGATCCCCTGGGCGTAGGAGGCGATCTCCTTGAGGCCCTTGGGGGTGACGAGGTCGGCGACGGTGCGCGGGTCACCGGTCGCGACGAAGTCCCAGGGCCGGGTGTTCGCGGCGGAGAGCAGCACCGCGAGCGGGTTGTCGACGAGCTTGTTCATGCGCTGGATGCTGGTCGGCTCGAAGGACTGGATGATGACCGGCGAGTTCTTCTTGTCCTTGCCGGCCTTGCGCAGCAGCTTGGCGAGCCTCTCCTCGGTGCCGAGGCCGAGCGCCCGGAAGTAGGTGGGGTGCTTGAGCTCGGGGTAGATCCAGACCTGCTTGCCGCGCTTGCGGGTCTGCTCGTCCTGCCACTTGAGCACCTCCTCGAACGTGGGGATCTCCCAGCGTCCGTTGTAGAGGGTGTTGTGCGGCCGGTTGGCGGGGATGCGCTCGACCGCCCGCAGGGTCTTCAGCTCGGCGAGTGTGAAGTCCTCCGTGAACCAGCCGGTGGTGGCGACCCCGTCGAGGCTCTTCGTGGTCTTACGGCCGGCGAACTCCGGGTGGTCCGTGACGTCCGTGGTGCCGCCGATCTCCGGCTCGTGACGGCAGACGAGGTGACCGTCCTTGGTGGGCACCAGGTCGCCCGCCTCGACGACGTCCGCGCCGAGGTCGAGGGCCAGCTGGTAGGACCCGAAGGTGTGCTCCGGCCGGTATCCGCTGGCCCCGCGGTGTCCGATGATCGTCGGCTTGGGCAGGCTCCGGTAGCCGCCCCCCGACCGCCGCGCGTCCGCGCGGGCCGCGGTGGGCAGTCCGAGGACCGCTCCGCCCGCCCCGAGCGCCGCGGCTCCGAGCAGCGTCCGCCGCGCGGTGCCCCGTTCCTGTCCGTTCGACTCCTGCGCTCCCATGACTACTCCCGCTGTAGTGCCCCCGCGCCTGTCAAAGCGGGTCGATCGTAAGTTCCCTTGCGTGACGGGAGGGAGACCTGCGGCGGAACACACGGGTGCCCCTGCGTGTCGTACGGGACAAGCGTGCTGACGGCCCGTCGGTCTGCGGCTTCGAACCCGCTGTGCCGGGTACTCGCACGGCGGCGGCGTGGAGAACTGCCACCGACGGTCGCCGGATGCGGCGCGACGGACGGTCACGGGTGCCGTGCGACGAACGGTCGCGGGTGCCGCGCGCGAGTTCCGTCACATCGCTCCGGCCGTCTGAGGGCGGCTCACCGGCACGCTCCCGCAGGTAAACGTACGTCAACAGTGCGTATCCAGTCAGTGAACCCGATGTGCATTACCCCGGGGGCCGCGAGTATCGTCCTCACCTGCACATACTCATATCGAATCCCTTGACACCGGAGGGCCCGTTGTCCCGCTTCGCGCTCATCAAGGCAGTGCTCGGACCGATCATGCGCCTGATGTTCCGCCCACGGGTGGAGGGTGCGGAGAACATTCCGGGCGAGGGTCCGGTGATCCTGGCCGGCAACCACCTCACGTTCATCGATTCGATGATCATGCCGCTGTTCTGCGACCGCCAGGTCTTCTTCATCGGCAAGGACGAGTACGTCACCGGCAAGGGCCTCAAAGGCCGCCTGATGGCCTGGTTCTTCACCGGCTGCGGCATGATCCCGGTCGACCGGGACGGCGGGCGCGGCGGAGTCGCGGCGCTGATGACCGGCCGCCGGGTGCTGGAGGAGGGCAAGGTCTTCAGCATCTACCCGGAGGGCACCCGCTCCCCCGACGGCCGGCTCTACCGGGGCCGCACGGGCATCGCCCGCCTCGCGATGATGACCGGCGCGCCCATCGTCCCGTTCGCCATCATCGGCACGGACAAGATCCAGCCCGGCGGCTCCGGCATCCCGCGCCCGGGCCGGGTCACGGTCCGCTTCGGCAAGGCGATGGAGTTCTCGCGGTACGAGGGGATGGACCGCGACCGCTATGTCCTGCGGGCCGTGACCGACTCCGTGATGACCGAGGTCATGCGGCTGTCCGGCCAGGAGTACGTGGACATGTACGCGACGAAGGTCAAGGCGGCGTAAGGCGCTCCGGCGGGACCTCGGGTCCGTGGTCAGCCGCGAGCCCGAGGGACAACGCCGGGTACGGAGCCGAGACCATCAGGTGAGGGCCAACCCGTGCTCAGTGCCTGTACCGGTCTGCCGTTCGACCGGAGGAGGTCACCTCCGCGGCACTCTCCTCCAGCTTCTGCCCCCGCAGCAGGAACCAGGCCGCCACCGCCGTGCCGAGCAGCACCACCGCTCCGATGCCCGCGGCGAGCGTGAGCCCGTCCACGAACGCGGTGCGGGCCGAGTCCATCAGGGCCGCCGCCGTGTCCGCGGGCAGTTCGGCCGCCGACTCGACGGCGCCGCCCAGGGATTCATGGGCCTCGGCCGGTGTGCCGGCGGGTCCGGTGAAGCCCGCGTAGACGCTGGTCACGATCGAGCCGAGGAGGGCGATACCGAGGGCGGCACCGAGTTCGTACGCCGTCTCGGACACCGCGGACGCGGCGCCCGCCTGCTCCTTGGGCACACTGGAGAGGATCACGTCGGCCGTGACGGTGAAGGAGAATCCGGCGCCGACGCCGACGACCAGCAGCGCGCCGCCGAGCAGCGGATAACCGGTGGACTGGCTCAGCAGGGTGAGCGCGGCGAGCGCCAGGCCGACCCCGGCGAGGCCGCCGGAGACCACGGCACGCACCGAGAACCGCCGCGCGACCGTACCGGCGATCAGACCCGCCACCACCGCGCCGATCGCGGCGGGCAGTTCGGCGAGTCCGGCCTCCAACGGGCCCCTGCCCTGCACGAGTTGCAGGTACTGCGAGAGAAAGAAGACCAGCCCGGACAGGCCGAGAATGGTGAACAGGTCGGCGAGCACCGCCCCGGAGAAGCCGCGGTGACGGAACAGCCGCATGTCCAGCAGCGGTGAGGGCAGCGTGAGTTGGCGCCGGACGAACCAGTACAGGGCGCCCGCGCCCAGCAGGGCCGTGGCCAACGGCTGCCAGGAGATCCCCTGCATGGCGGCCTCCTTCACCGCGTACACGACGGCGATCATGCCGACGAAGGAGAGGGCCACACTGGTCAGGTCCCACGGGCCGGGGTTCGGGGTGCGGGACTCCGGCAGCAGCTTGATGCCGACGAGGACGAGAACGGCCATCACGGGCAGGTTGATCAGGAAGACCGAACCCCACCAGAAGTGTTCGAGCAGGAAGCCGCCGACCACGGGGCCGACCGCGGTACCGGCGGAGGCGGTCGCACCCCAGATGCCGACGGCGAGGCTGCGTTCGCGGGGGTCGTGGAAGAGGTTGCGGATCAGGGCGAGCGTCGCGGGCATCAGGGTCGCGCCCGCGACACCGAGCAACGCCCGTGCCGCGATCATCAGTTCGGGCGTCGTCGCGTAGGCGTTGAGCACGGATATCGCGCCGAACGCCGTGGCGCCGATCAGCAGCAGCTTCTTGCGGCCGATGCGGTCACCGAGACTGCCCATGGAGACGAGCAGGCCCGCGATCACGAAGGAGTAGACGTCACCGATCCACAGGAGCTGCGTCCCGGACGGCTTCAGGTCCTCGCTGATGTACGGGGTGGCCAGGCCGAGGACGGTCGCGTCGACGGCCACCAGCAGCACGGCCAGGACGAGGACGCAGAGCGCCAGCCAGCGGCCCGGGCGCTTCTCCACCTCCGCCACGGATGCCGGCCGCAGGGTGCTGGTCATGAATCCTCTCTCCGTAGTGCGCCGCCGAGCAGCAGCTCGACGATCATGTGCGTGAAGTCGTTGGCGGCGACCCGGCCGTCCTGGGCCGCCCAGGCGCAGGAGGCGATCAGCCCGTAGAGCGCCTCGGTGAGCCAGACCGGGCTGAGGTCGATGCGGAACTCGCCGCCTTGCTGGCCGCGGACGAACAGCGCGCCGATCCGGGTGTCGAGCCGCAGCCAGCCGTCGTCCTGGTCGCCTTCCCAGAGCTGGTTCTCTCCGTAGAGGAAGGCAAGGAGCCCGGCGGCGGGCTGGATCTCGGTCACCAGCCTGCGTACGGCCTCACGCGCGGGCCCCTCGTCGAGGCGGGCCGCGTCCAGGGCGGCCTCGCACTCCGCGATGCCGAGCGCTTCGAGGGCCCGCACGAGCGCGTCCCGCCCCGCGAACTGGCGGTGCAGCGTGGCCCGGCTGATCCCGGCCGCCTTGGCGACCTCGTCCATGGTGGCGGTGGATTTCCGGGTGAGCAGGGCGGCTGCGCTGCGCAGCACGTGTTCACGGTCGACGGCCATGAGACAACCATAAACCACATGAGACATCTCTGTCTCATCAGAAACATGTGCGTCTCACCAACGGTGACTCGGAGAGGTTCTCAGTGCCAGGGCAGCTGCCCGCGTCGCTCCCAGTAGACCGCCGGCTCCTCCGCCAGCGCGTCGAGGCGGGCAAGCTGGTCCTCGTCGAGGTCGAAGACCGCCGCGTGCAGGTTCGAGGCGAGCTGGTTGACGGTGGCCGCGCCGGAGAGGACGACGGTGGTCCAGGGCTGCCGCAGGACGAGCGCGAGGGCGATCGCGTCGGCGCCGAGCCCGGTCTCCCCGGCGATGTCCCGCACCGCGCCCGGCGCGTGCCCGGCGGCGAGGCGTCCGTTGGCCATGCCCTCCTTGACGATCACGGCGAGTCCGGCGTCGCGGGCCTCGGCGAGCGCGGGCCCGGCCGAGGTCTCCAGCGCGTTGTACGTGGCCTGGACGGTACGGAAGAGCGGCTCGCCGTCGACCGTGACGGCCAGCGCGGCGCGGATCGCGTCGGACTGGGCGGGCCCGCTGGTGGAGAAGCCGACCGAGAGCCCCTGGGCGGCCGCGTCGGCCAGCCTGGCGTGCAGTTCCTTGTCGGTGAGGGCCGGACTGTCCGGGGTCACCGAGTGGATCTGGTAGAGGTCGAGCCTGTCGCCGAGCAGCTCGGCACTCTCGGCGCGCTGCTTCTCGTACGTGCCGACGCCGTGGTCCTTGACCTCGTGCGCCTCGGCGTCGATCCGCCAGCCCGCCGTGTAGGTGTAGCCCCACTTGCTGCCGATCACGACGTCGTCGATGTCGGGCCGGCCGTGCAGCCAGTCGGCGAGGAACTCCTCGGCGCGGCCGTAGGAGCGTGCCACGTCGAAGTAGCGCACGCCCTGGGCGTGGGCGGCGTCGAGGAGTTCGTGGGTGCGGGTGCGCAGCGTGTCGACGCCGCGGTTCTCTCCGAGGTCGTCGTCCCGGCCGAGGTTGATGTAGCCGGGGCGGCCCACGGCGGCCAGGCCCAGCCCGATGTGGGCAGTGGGCGTGGTGGCTGCGGCGAGGCGGGCGAAGGGCATCGCGGGCTCCGTTCGGTCGGCTCCGACCAACGTAACCCGCGATGCCCTTTGGCTTCGCCTGAGAGCTCGGTTCGTACCGTGCTTCGGCGGGTGCGGGATCGCTGTGGCCTGTCGCGCAGTTCCCCGCGCCCCTGAAGGGCGTTGCCCTACCGCTTCTTCTTGGCCGTGGCCCACTCGTGCTGGGCCGCCACGTCCTGCTTCACCTCTGCCAGTTGGATCGCGACCGCGCTCGGGGCCGTACCGCCTCGACCGTCGCGGGACGCGAGCGCGCCGTGCACGTTGAGGACGGTCCGGACCTCCGGCGTCAGATGCGCCGAGATCTTCGCGAACTGCTCGTCGGTGAGGCCGTCCAGCTCGACGCCGTCGGCCTCGGCGGCCTTCACGCACTCGCCCGCGACCTCGTGCGCGACGCGGAACGGAACGCCCTGCTTGACCAGCCACTCGGCGATGTCGGTGGCGAGTGAGAAGCCGGCCGGGGCCAGCTCCTCCATGCGCTCACGGTTGACGGTCAGGGTCGCCATCATGCCGGTGAAGGCGGGGAGCAGGACCTCGAGCTGGTCGCAGGAGTCGAAGACCGGCTCCTTGTCCTCCTGGAGGTCGCGGTTGTACGCGAGCGGGAGGGCCTTGAGGGTCGCCATCAGCCCGGTCAGGTTGCCGATGAGGCGGCCGCTCTTGCCGCGCGCCAGCTCCGCGATGTCCGGGTTCTTCTTCTGCGGCATGATCGAGGAGCCCGTGGAGAACGCGTCGTGGAGGGTGACGAAGGAGAACTCCTTCGTGTTCCAGATGATGATCTCCTCGGCGATCCGGGAGAGGTTCACCCCGATCATCGCGGTGATGAAGGCGAACTCGGCGACGAAGTCGCGGGAGGCCGTGCCGTCGATGGAGTTGCCCACGCTGCCGTGCTCGAAGCCCAGGTCCTTCGCCACCGCCTCCGGGTCGAGGCCGAGCGAGGAACCGGCCAGGGCTCCCGAGCCGTACGGGGAGACCGCGGTGCGCTCGTCCCACTGGCGCAGCCGCTCGGCGTCCCGGGAGAGGGACTGGGCGTGCGCGAGGACGTGGTGCGCGAACAGCACCGGCTGGGCGTGCTGGAGGTGCGTACGGCCGGGCATCGCCACGTCGGGGTGGGCCTCGGCCAGGCCGACCAGGGCGTCCTGCAGGTCGGCGATCAGACCGCCGATCACGCGGGCGTGGTCGCGCAGGTACATCCGGAAGAGGGTCGCGACCTGGTCGTTGCGGGAGCGGCCCGCGCGGAGCTTGCCCCCGAGGTCGACGCCGAGGCGCTCCAGCAGGCCGCGTTCCAGGGCCGTATGGACGTCCTCGTCGGCGACGGTGCCCACGAAGGAGCCGTCCGCGACATCGGCTTCGAGCCGGTCGAGGCCCGCGGTCATGCGGGTGAGCTCGTCCTCGGTGAGCAGGCCCGCCTTGTGCAGCACCCGGGCGTGGGCACGCGATCCGGCGATGTCGTACGGCGCGAGGCGCCAGTCGAAGTGGACCGACGCGGACAGCTTGGCCAGGGCCTCGGCGGGACCGTCGGCGAAACGTCCGCCCCAGAGCCGTACGTCACCGCTGTTGCTGCTCACTTGCGTTGCTCCTCAAAGCTGTTGATGTGCCACCGCCTCCCCACCGAAGGGCGAGAAGGCGGTCATCAGGCTAGTACGGACGAGCCCTACGTCAGGTCCGCGTCGGGCTGTACCGGCGATTGACGCCGCGCCGCGATCTTCGACGACAGGCTGTAGATGTCGATGAAACCCTTGGCCGCGGCCTGGTCGAAGGTGTCACCCGTGTCGTACGTCGCCAGGCCGAAGTCGTAGAGCGAGGTCTCGGAGCGCCGGCCGGTGACGACGGCGCGGCCACCGTGCAGGGTCATCCGGATGTCGCCGTTGACGTGCTGGTTCGCCTCGTCGATGAAGCCGTCCAGGGCGCGCTTGAGCGGGGAGAACCACTGGCCGTCGTAGACCAGTTCGCCCCAGCGCTGCTCCACCTGCCGCTTGTAGCGGGCGAGTTCGCGCTCGACGGTGACGTTCTCCAGCTCCTGGTGGGCGGTGATCAGGGCGATCGCGCCCGGAGCCTCGTACACCTCACGGGACTTGATGCCCACGAGACGGTCCTCGACCATGTCGATACGGCCGATGCCCTGGGCCCCGGCGCGCTCGTTGAGCTGCTGGATGGCCTGGAGGACGCTGACGGGCCTGCCGTCGATCGCGACCGGAACGCCCTCCTTGAAGGAGATGACGACCTCGTCGGACCCACGCGGCTCCGCCGGGTTCGAGGTGTACTCGTAGACGTCCTCGATCGGCGCGTTCCAGATGTCCTCCAGGAAGCCCGTCTCGACGGCCCGCCCGAAGACGTTCTGGTCGATGGAGTACGGGGACTTCTTGGAGGTGGCGATGGGGAGCTGCTTCTGCTCGCAGAACGCGATCGCCTTGTCGCGGGTCATCGCGTAGTCGCGGACCGGGGCGATGCAGTCGAGGTCCGGGGCGAGGGCGACGATGCCGGCCTCGAAGCGCACCTGGTCGTTGCCCTTGCCGGTGCAGCCGTGCGCGACCGTGGTGGCGCCGTGCTTGTGCGCGGCGGCGACGAGGTGCTTGACGATCGCCGGCCGGGAGAGGGCGGAGACCAGCGGATAGCGGTCCATGTAGAGGGCGTTGGCCTTGATCGCCGGGAGGCAGTACTCCTCGGCGAACTCGTCCTTGGCGTCCGCGACCTCGGCCTCGACCGCGCCGCAGGCGAGCGCGCGCTTGCGGATGACGTCCAGGTCCTCGCCGCCCTGGCCGACGTCCACGGCGACCGCGATGACCTCGGCGCCCGTCTCCTCGGCGATCCAGCCGATGGCGACGGAGGTGTCCAGGCCGCCCGAGTAGGCGAGTACGACGCGCTCGGTCACGGGTTTCTCCTCACACTGCATCCGCTGTCATGCATGAGTATGCAGAACTCTGCATGATTCGTCAAT
Source organism: Streptomyces sp. NPDC050535 (assembly GCF_044457665.1). Taxonomy (NCBI): domain Bacteria; kingdom Bacillati; phylum Actinomycetota; class Actinomycetes; order Kitasatosporales; family Streptomycetaceae; genus Streptomyces; species Streptomyces sp. NPDC050535. Next base: position 342,872 of record NZ_JBITHE010000006.1, on the reverse strand, counting down.
ACGGGGCCCCTTTTTGATGCGCTCATGCCCGAACTTCCGTGACGCGTCCACGCGTGAGCTTCCGCGGCGCGTCCACGTCCGAACTTCTTCGAGCACGCTTTGAACACGGGAAACCGCTTACCCGTACCTCTCCCCGAGCGCAGGCGCCGCGTTCGTACGCCGAGAGACACACCGCCCGGACTACCGCCGGGCGGCTCCCCACCCCCTGACCCGAGTGAGGCATCCGCATGTCCAGGGCTCTTCCGAAGTACCACAAGCGCCGCATCGCCCTGATCGGTGGCGCCTCCGCGGTGGTGTTGTCCGGAGCGATCATCGCCGGCTCGGCACTGGCCGGCGAGACCTCCAGAAGCGGCGGCCAGAACGCCACGACGAAGGCCGCCCCCGGCACGGTGAACTGCCCGGCCGTCGCGCCGAGCCTGCCCGCGATCCCCGCCTCCGCCCAGGCCGAGGTCGACCGCAATCTCACGCTTCTGAACACCCAGATCGCGGAGGCGAACAAGCGGCTGGTCGACACGGTCGGACAGGGCGGGCCCAACTTCGTCCAGAACGCGATCCTCGGCCCCCTCAAGGACAAGCGCGTCGCGACCATCAACCGCATAGCCACGGCGATCGGCCGCACCGCCGCCAAGCCGGTGGGCCTGGACTCGCTCGCGCCGTGCGCGCTGAACGCGGCAGGCGGGGGCGCGGCCGCGACGCCCAGCACCCCGGCGAGCGCACCGGCCACCTCGGCCGCACCCGTGCCCGCGGCCGGCGCCGCCGGCACGATCACCTGCCCGGACGTCGCGTCGAGCCTGCCCGCGATCCCCGCCTCCGCCCAGGCCGAGGTCGACCGGAACCTCACGCTGCTGAACACCCAGATCTCCGAGGCGAACACCCGGCTGGTGAACACCGTCGGCCAGGGTGGCGCCAACTTCGTCCAGAACGCGATCCTCGGCCCGCTGGCCGACAAGCGGACGTCCACCATCGACCGCATCGCCATCGCTATCGGCCGCACGTCGGCCAAGCCGCAGGGCCTCGGGTCCCTGGCGACCTGCGCCCTCAACAAGTGACGAACACCGGATGACGGATCCGTGGCCGCCCCACACATCGGCCGGGGCGGCCACGGACCGCATTATTCCTTAGACAAAGTAAGGAACTTGGTCAATAATCGTTAGCCATGGGAAAGACTTATGAGCGCATAGACGGTCGGCTTCGTACGTTCATCGAGGCGCAGCCCCTCTTCTTCACCGCGACAGCTCCCCTCTCCGCGGCCGGCACGGTCAACCTCTCGCCCAAGGGACTCACCGGCTCCTTCGCGGTGCTGGACGAACTGACCGTGGCCTACCTGGACTTCGCGGGAAGCAACGCCGAGACGATCGCCCATCTTCGGGAGAACGGCCGGATCACCCTGATGTGGTGCGCCTTCCAGGGGCCGCCGAACATCGTCCGGGTGCACGGCCGCGGTGAGCCCGTCTTCCGGGACGACCCGCGCTTCGGGGAACTGCTCGCCCGCTTCCCGGACATCGACCCGGCCTCGCACGGCCTGCGCGCGATCGTCGTCGTGACGGCCGAGCACATCCGCGACACCTGCGGCTACGCGGTGCCCTACATGTCGTACGACGAGGACCGCGACCTGCACGCCAGGCGCTTCGCGCGCGAGGACGACGCCTCCCTCAGCACGTACTTCGAGAAGAAGGACCACATCGCGGCGAGCATCGACGGCCTGCCCGGGCTGCCCCTGCCGCTGCCTCCCACCCCAGCCTGAGCCCGCACATCTCGGGAACCTTGCGCCACTCTGTGACGTGATGTCGGAGTACTGACATTTTGCGGATCTTCTTGTCATAAAAGGCTGTTGGGCTATTTGACGGAATTCTCCCTTCCGCCGCCCGGAGCCCTTACGCTCGGCACAGACCGCCCGCTGGGTGGGAAACACCAGGAACAAATGGGGGATCCATGTTCCGAGCCGCACGCGAACCGCAGAGCAAACGCCATATCCGCAACTCCTACTACGTCGTCGGCGAAGGGATCTTCAACGATCCGGGGGTGGGCACCGAAGACCCGGTCGAGCCCTCGACGCCGTCGACCCTCGCCGCACTGCGCAGGTTCCGCTTCTCCCGTCTGGGCCCCGAGCCCGGGACCACGGTGACAGGTAGGCCGCTGCGCGAGGCGCTCGCCGAGGCGATGACACCCGCTGGGGAGACTCCGGACTCCTCCCACCCCGCCGTTCCGGCGGGATTCACCTACCTGGGCCAGTTCGTCGACCACGACCTGACGCTCGACGCCACCGCCCGGGACCTGGAGCAGGACGTCACCGTCGACGAACTCGTCCAGGGCCGCTCGCCCGCCCTGGACCTCGACAGCCTGTACGGCCGCGGGCCGCGGAAGCCGCAGGACCGGAAGTTCTACGGACCCGACGGAGTCCGGCTGCGCACCGGCCGGACCATTTCGTCGGGAGGCCCCGGGGACGGCGTCAACGACGTACCCCAGCGGGAACTGGACGGGTTCGACCTGCCCAGGGCCGGCATCGGCTCCTCGATCGGGGAGCGGCGGGCCGCCCTGATCCCCGACCCCCGCAACGACGAGAACCTCGCCGTCGCCCAGATCCACTGCGCCTTCATCCGCTTCCACAACAAGGTGGTCGGCGACCTGGCCGCGCGGGGGACGGACAGCGCGGCGCTCTTCGACACCGCGCGCGAGCTGGTCGTCAAGCACTACCAGTGGATGCTGCGCACGGACTACCTGACCCGGATCGTCGACGACCGGATCGTGGACGACGTCTTCCACCACGGCCGCAGGTACCTCGACGTGGCCCCGAAGATCGAGTACGGGGACGACGCCGGCGCCCAGGACGACACTTACCGGGCCCTTCGGCCCGGTGACACCCCCACCATGCCCATCGAGTTCTCGGTGGCGGCCTTCCGGCTGGGCCACAGCATGGTCCGCGAGGAGTACGAGTGGAACCGCGTGTTCAACAGCGGTCAGGCCCCCGGCACGCTCGCTCGTGCGACGCTCCGGCTGATCTTCGTCTTCTCCGCGACCAGCGGTAACTTCCAGCCCTTCCCCGTCGACGACGACAACCCGGACGCGGGCAGGTCGGAGCGTCTGCCGACCAACTGGATCGCCGATCTCCCCCGGCTCTTCGACTTCAGCGAGACCGGCCGCAAGGAGCTCACGAGGCCCGCGGACCAGTTCAACCTGGCCAAGCGGATCGACACCGTGCTGGTGGACGTGCTCAAGCACCTCCCGCTGGGGTCGTTCGGCGCCCGGGGATCGACCGTCCCGGACATCGAGCGGAATCTCGCTTTCCGGAATCTCACCCGCGCCAACATGCTCAAACTGGCGACCGGCCAGGAGATGGCGGAGTTCCTCAAGCTGGAGGAGGAGGACCGGCTCACACCGGAGGAGATCGAACACGGCAGCGGCGGCGCCTCGCTGGCCGGACTGAGCCCCGAGGACCTGGAGTTCGTCAGGACGAAGACGCCCCTGTGGTTCTACATCCTCAGGGAGGCCGAGGTCAGGGGCGACGGGCGGCTGACCGGGGTCGGCGGCCGCATCGTCGCCGAGGTCTTCCACCGGGCCATGGAGGGCAGTCGGCACTCCATCGTCCGCGACCCCGAATGGCGTCCCACCCTCGCCGTGGACCAGATCACCTTCCGGATGAGCGATCTGCTGCTCTACGCGTTCGAGGGCAACCCCGACCTGCTGAACCCGCTGGGTGTCCAGCCGAGTTAGGAACACCGGCGGCACCGGCGACGGACCCGGTGCACACCCGGCGGACGACGCCTGGACGGCCCACCCGGGCTGCCCCGGCCGCCGCCTCCGCGTAGCGTCCGGTCCATGCGTCGTCCCGGTGCCGCCGTGCTCCTCGTGTCCGTGTCCCTCCTCGCCCTGGGTCTGTCCCCGGGCGGTCCGCCTCCCCTGCCGGAACGGATGGCGGACACCGGCGGCGGCACCCAGCTCATCACCGCGCGGGCCGCCCGCACGTCCTCGACGACGGGGACCGTCACCTGGTGGGACCGGCGCGACGGACACTGGGTGAAGGCCGGTTCCTCGACCGCGCGCTTCGGCGCCAACGGACTGACCGAGGGCGGCTCCCGCAGACAGGGGACGAACACGACACCCACCGGGCTGTACGGCCTTCCGTACGCGTTCGGGATCGAGGCAGCGCCCGCCGGGACCAGGACCCCGTACCGGCGGGTCCGCCAGAACTCCTGGTGGTGCCAGGACAACGACTCCCGCGCCTACAACCGGTGGACCGAGCCCCGCGCCGCCGACTGCCGCGCCGCGGAGTCCGAGCACCTGATCTCGTACAGCACGCAGTACGCGTACGGCCTCGTCATCGGGTTCAACTACCAGCGGCCGGTGCGCGGGCGCGGTGCGGGCATCTTCCTGCACGTCAACGGGCGGGCGGCGACCGCCGGTTGTGTGTCCGTGCCGCGGGAGGCGATGCGGCGGATCCTGACGTGGGCCGATCCGGCACGCGCTCCGCACATCGCGATCGGCACGGCGGGCGGGGCGACCGCGCTCACCCGGTACTGAGCGTCGTCGGGGACCCGGGCGGCGGTCGGTTACCGCCGGTCCCACCAGTTCACACAGGACTCGGCAGGCGTTGAACACACCGCGGTCGCGCCACGTACCTCTGGACCAAGGGGGACTCTCCCCTTGCCCCGTCCCCACGGACGACCACGGAGGAACCGTGTCCACGATCGCCGGTGGCCGCGCCGCGCGGCGCCAGACCATGCGCCGTATCCGCCCTCGCCGCAACCCCGCCGTCCCCCTGCTGCTCGCCGTCTGGGCGGGCGCGGCCGGCGTCATCTGGCTGTGGTGGAGCAACACGCCGTCCATCGCGGACCACACCAGCAGGATGGTCAACGCGGGCCGGATCACCGGTCTGTTGGCCGGGTATCTGATGGCGCTCGTGGTGCTCCAGATGGCCAGGGTGCCCGCGCTGGAGCGCCGGGTGGGCTCCGACCGGGTGTCCCGCTGGCACGCGATGAGCGGCCGCTACACGCTCTGTCTGGTCATCGCGCACATCGTCCTGACGATGTACGGCTACGCGCTCCAGTCCGGCCGGGGATTCGCCGACATCGTGCAGCAGTTCATCGACTCGGTGAACCAGCTCCCCGACATGGGCAAGGCCGCGATCGGCGCCGGACTGCTGCTCCTCATCGGTCTGCTCTCCATCGGCCCGGTGCGCCGCAGGATGCCGTACGACACCTGGTACCACATCCACCTGCTCACCTACGCCGCCGTGTACCTGTCGTTCTGGCACCAGCTCACCACCGGCAACGACTTCGCGGTCCAGCCGGCCGCGACGACCGCCTGGTACGCGCTGTACGGCACGGTGACCGCGCTGGTGCTCTGGTACCGGGTGTTCGTGCCGGTCCGGCTGAACATGCGGCACCGGATGCGGGTCGAGGCGGTCGTCGAGGAGGCCCCGGGGATCGTGTCGGTGCTGATCAGCGGGCGGAAGCTGCACCGGATGGGTGCCGAGGCCGGACAGTTCTTCCGCTGGCGTTTCCTCGCGCCGGGAATGCGCCTCAGCTCCCACCCGTACTCGCTGTCGGCGTCGCCCCGGCCCAACATGCTGCGCATCACCGTGAAGGCGATCGGCGACCACAGCTCCGCGCTGCGCGAGCTGGAGCCCGGCACCCGGGTCTGGGCCGAGGGCCCGTACGGCGCGCTGACGGCGGCCAAGCGCAGCCGCGGAAAGGTTCTGCTGGTGGCAGGCGGCGTCGGCATCACCCCGATGCGCGCGCTGTTCGAGACGCTGCCCGGCGCGTCCGGTGACCTGACCCTGCTCTACCGGGCGAACAGCACCCAGGACCTGGCCCTGTGGGACGAGTTGGCGGTCATCTCCAAGGAGCGCGGGGCCCGGCTGATGTACGCGGTGAACAGCCCCGACGGGGAGCGCCCGGACATCTCCGCGGACAGCCTGCGCCGGAAACTGCCGGACATCGAGAGCCATGACGTCTTCATGTGCGGGCCGCCCGGCTTCGCGCAGCAGGTGTACGAAGCACTGCGCGGCGCGGGAGTACCCGCCCGCCGCATCCATCACGAGTCGTTCGAGATGTGAGCGACGGGAGTCAGGAGCGATGAAGAAGAGCCACCCTCTCAGGCGTGTCATGCTCGCAACCGCCGCAACCGTGTCCGGGATCGTCCTGCTGCTCTCGCTGAAGCCGGGGTCCGATCCGGCCTCCGCCTCGGCGCAGGGCGGAGCGGTCCAGCCGCCGGCGGCGGGGCAGGAGTCGCCGCAGGGCGGCAGCTCTGACAAGTCGTCCCAGGCCCGTACGGTCACCGGAAGCGTGGCCGACACCCAGTACGGGCCCGTCCAGGTCCGTCTCACCCTCAGCGGCGACAAGGTCACCAAGGCCGAGGCCGTCCAGGCGCCCAGCGGCGGCCAGAGCACCACGGTCACCGCGGACGCCGTACCGAAACTCAACCAGGCCGCCGTCGCCGCGGGCACGGCCGACATCGACGCCGTCTCCGGAGCGACCTACACCAGCGCCGGATACAAGAAGTCCCTCCAGTCGGCGCTCGACCAGGCCGCCGACAGCGCACCGGCACAGCAGCCGTCCGCCGCGGCGTCCAAGGCACCCGCGCCGTCCAGGACAGCCGCGTCGCCCGCGGCCCCCGACCCGGACGGCAAGACGGTCGACGGCGACGTCGTCAAGACCCAGTACGGGCCCGTCCAGGTCCGCCTCACCCTGAACGGCACCTCGATCATCAAGGCCGAGGCCATCCAGGCACCCAGCGGCGGACGCAGCACGGAGGTGACCGGCAATGCAGTACCCCAGCTCAACCTGGCGGCAGCAGCCACCCAGAGCGCCGACATCGACGCGGTCTCCGGAGCGACCTACACCAGCGCCGGATACAAGAAGTCCCTCCAGTCCGCCCTGGACAAGGCCGGTGCCTGACCCGGCGGAGGCCCCGCCCACCCTGCGCCACGTCGAGGAGGTGATGGGCACCGTCTTCTCGTTCGACGTGCGCGGCGGCGAACCAGCGGCCGTCCAGAGCGCGTTGCGGGAAGCCGTCGTCCAACTCCGCCGGGTGGACGAGGTGTTCAGCACCTACCGGGAGCACAGCCAGATCTCGCGGCTCGCGGACGGCGAGCTGACGGTGGACGAGTGCGATCCGGAGGTCGCCGAGGTACTCGGCCTGTGCGCCGAGGCGGAGCGGCTGAGCGACGGCTGGTTCAGCACGAGGTACGAGGGCCGGCTGGACCCGACGGGTCTGGTGAAGGGCTGGTCGACCGAGCGGGCGGCCCGGCTCCTCGCCGCGGCCGGGGCCAGCGGCGTCAGCGTGAACGGCGGCGGCGACGTCCAGCTGTACGGCGTCCCCGGACCGCACCGGCCGTGGCGGGTCGGCGTGGCGGATCCACTCCGCCCGGGCTCCCTGGCGGCCGTGGTCTCCGCGGCCGGCGCCGACGAACTGGCCGTGGCCACCTCCGGCACCGCCGAGCGCGGCACGCACATCGTCGACCCCCGCACCGGCAAGTCCGCGGTCACCGACCTGGTCGCCGTGACGGTGGTGGGCCCCAGCCTGACCTGGGCGGACGCCTGGGCGACGGCGGCATTCGCGATGGGTTCCCGGCAGGCGCTGGACTGGCTGGAGTCGCTCCCCGACGTGGAGGCCCTGCTCATCACGGCGGGGAACGAGGTCAGATGCACGGGCGGGCTCGCGCAACGGCTCGGGTGAGCCCCTCCCCCAGGCTCGCGCAAAGGCTCGGGTGAGCACTCCCGCAAGGGCACGGAACCACCACCCCGGCACGCGGCGGGGGTCTGGGGGTCTCCGGAAACCCGCGGCGGCGCACCCCCGGAGACCCAGGGCGCGCCCCCACCTCCGTACAGCTCAGTGCGTGTTCTGGGCCAACCGCAGCAGGTGATCGGCAAGCGCCTGGCCGCCCGTGGGATCCCGGCTGATCAGCAGCAGCGTGTCGTCCCCGGCGATCGTCCCGAGAATGTCGTGCAGCTCGGCCTGGTCGATCGCCGAGGCGAGGAACTGCGCGGCCCCCGGTGGGGTACGCAGCACCACGAGGTTCGCCGAGACCTCCGCGGAGATCAGCAGCTCCGCGGACAGCCGCCGCATCCGCTCCTCCTTCGCCGACTCCCCCAGCGGCACGCGCGGCGTACGGAAGCCGCCCTCGCTCGGTACCGCGTAGATGAGGTCGCCGTCGTTGTTGCGGATCTTCACCGCGTTCAGCTCATCCAGGTCCCGGGAGAGCGTCGCCTGAGTGACGATCAGCCCGTCGTCGGCGAGCAGCTTCGCCAACTGGCTCTGCGAGCGCACCGGTTGCCGGTTGAGGATGTCCACGATCCGGCGATGGCGTGCGGTGCGGGTCTGCGGTACAGCGGGTCCCGCGTGCTCGTGGTCCTGCGCCTGACTCATCGTCGTCTCATTCCCCGGCTCGTCCTTCCCCGTCGACCGCGTCGAGGACTCCGGGCAAAGCCTGGAGAAACGCGCCCACTTCGTCGTCGCCGAGATTCAGCGGTGGCATCAGCCGTACGACATCGGGGGCGGGCGCGTTGACCAGCAGACCGGCGTCCTGAGCCGCCTGCTGCACCTGGGCTGCGAGCGGCTCGGTGAGCACGATACCCAGGAGCAGGCCCGCACCCCGGACATGGCCGATCAACGGGTGTGCCAGTGACTCGATTCCGTCCCGCAGTTTCTCGCCGGCGCGCTTGACGTTCTCCAGGAGCCCTTCGGACTCGATCGTGTCGAGTACGGCGAGTCCGGCGGCGCAGACGACCGGGTTGCCGCCGAAGGTCGTGCCGTGGTGGCCCGGCTTCAGCAGCTCGGCGGCCCGGCCGAAGGCGACGGTCGCGCCGAGCGGCAGCCCGCCGCCGAGGCCCTTCGCCAGCGTGACGACGTCGGGCAGCACGCCCTCGTGCGCCTGGTACGCGAACCAGTGTCCGGTGCGGCCGATCCCGGTCTGTACCTCGTCCAGGACGAGCAGCGCGCCGGTGGCGGCGGTGATCGCGCGGGCGGCCTTCAGATAGCCGGCCGGGGGCACGACCACGCCGCTCTCGCCCTGGATCGGCTCGATGATCACCAGCGCGGTGTCCGGGGTGACCGCTTCGGCGAGGGCCTGCGCGTCGCCGTACGGGACGTGGGTGACGTCGCCGGGCAGCGGCAGGAAGGGGTCCCGCTTGGCGGGCTGGCCGGTGAGCGCGAGCGCGCCCATCGTCCGGCCGTGGAAGCCGCCCCGGGTCGCCACCATGTGCCGGCGGCCGGTCAGCCGCCCGATCTTGAAGGCGCCCTCGCTGGCCTCGGCGCCCGAGTTGCAGAAGTAGACACGGCCCTCTCGCCCGAAGAGCTGGAGCAGCCGTTCGGCGAGCGTGACGGGCGGCTCCGCGACGAAGAGGTTGGATACGTGGCCGAGCGAGCCGATCTGCCTGCTGACCGCCTCGACGATCGCCGGGTGGGCGTGCCCGAGCGCGTTGACCGCGATGCCGCCGACGAAGTCGAGGTACTCCTTGCCGTCGGCGTCCCACAGCCTGGTGCCCTCGCCCCTGACGAGCGGCAGCCGCGGGGTGCCGTAGTTGTCCATCAGCGAGCCCTGCCAGCGCTGGGTGAGCTCTGCGTTGGTCCCGGTCACGCGTCCCCCTGAGTCGTGTCGTCCGGCACGACCATCGTGCCGATCCCCTCGTCGGTGAAGATCTCCAGCAGGATCGAGTGCTGTACCCGACCGTCGATGACCCGGGCCGTGGTGACGCCGTTGCGGACGGCGTGCAGACAGCCCTCCATCTTCGGCACCATGCCGCTGGCCAGCTCGGGCAGCAGTTTCTCCAGCTGGGTGGCGGTGAGGCGGCTGATCACCTCGTCGCTGTCGGGCCAGTCCTCGTAGAGGCCCTCGACGTCGGTGAGGACCATGAGGGTTTCGGCGCCAAGCGCCGCAGCGAGTGCCGCAGCCGCCGTATCAGCATTGACGTTGTAGACATGTCCGTCGTCCTGGGAGCGGGCGATCGAGGAGACGACCGGGATGCGGCCGTCGGCGAGCAGCGCCTCGATGGCGCCGGTGTCGATCGCGGTGATCTCGCCGACCCGGCCGATGTCGACCAGTTCGCCGTCGATCCGGGGCTGGTGCTTGGTGGCGGTGATGGTGTGCGCGTCCTCGCCGGTCATCCCGACGGCGAGCGGCCCGTACTGGTTGAGCAGTCCGACCAGCTCGCGCTGCACCTGTCCGGCCAGCACCATGCGTACGACGTCCATGGCGTCCTCGGTCGTGACCCGCAGGCCCGCCTTGAACTCGCTGACGATGCCGTGCCGGTCGAGGGCGGCGCTGATCTGCGGGCCGCCGCCGTGCACGACGACGGGCCTGAGGCCGGCGTGGTGCAGGAAGACGATGTCCTGCGCGAAGGCGGCCTTCAGATCCTCGTCGATCATCGCGTTGCCGCCGAACTTGACGACGACGGTCTTGCCGCGGTGCCTGGTCAGCCAGGGCAGCGCCTCGATGAGGATCTGGGCCTTGGGGAGTGCGGTGTGCTTCCGCGTCGTGTTGTTCATGAGCTGTAGGCGCTGTTCTCGTGGACGTAGTCCGCGGTGAGGTCGTTGGTCCAGATCGTGGCGGTCTCGCCGCCGGAGGCGAGGTCGGCGACGATGTGGACCTCGCGGTAGCGCATGTCGACGAGCTCGCGGTCCTCGCCGACGCCGCCGTCCTTGCACACCCAGACGCCGTTGATGGCGACGTTGAGCCGGTCCGGTTCGAAGGCGGCCCTCGTCGTGCCGATCGCCGAAAGCACCCGTCCCCAGTTGGGGTCCTCGCCGTGGATCGCGCACTTGAGGAGGTTGTTGCGGGCGATGGAGCGGCCCACCTCGACGGCGTCGTCCTCGGTCGCGGCGTTCACGACCTCGACCTTGATGTCCTTGCTCGCACCCTCGGCGTCCCGGATGAGCTGCTGGCCGAGGTCGTCGCAGACCCTGCGGACCGCCTCCGCGAACTCGCCCTGTTCCGGGGCGACTCCGGACGCCCCGGAGGCGAGCAGCAGCACGGTGTCGTTGGTCGACATGCAGCCGTCGGAGTCGACGCGGTCGAAGGTGGTGCGGGTGGCGGCGCGCAGGGCCGCGTCCAGTACGTCGCTCTCGACGTCCGCGTCCGTCGTCAGGACCACCAGCATGGTGGCGAGGCCGGGGGCGAGCATGCCGGCGCCCTTCGCCATGCCGCCGACGGTCCAGCCGTCGCCGGTGACCACGGAGGTCTTGTGGACGCTGTCGGTGGTCTTGATGGCTATGGCTGCCTTCTCGCCGCCGTGCTCGCTCAGTGCCGTGGCCGCCGTCTCAACTCCCTTGAGCAGCTTGTCCATCGGGAGCAGCAGGCCGATGAGGCCGGTCGAGGCGACGGCGACCTCGGCCGCGTTGAGCCCGAGGGTGCCGGCGACCTTCTCGGCGGTGGCGTGCGTGTCCTGGAAGCCCTTGGGACCCGTACAGGCGTTGGCGCCACCGGAGTTGAGAACCACGGCGCTCACCCGGCCGCCCTTGAGGACCTGTTCCGACCACAGCACCGGCGCGGCCTTCACGCGGTTGGAGGTGAAGACGCCGGCGGCGGCCGTCCGGGGTCCCTCGTTGACCACGAGGGCCAGGTCGGGGTTGCCGTTCTCCTTGATCCCGGCGGCGATGCCCGCGGCCTGGAATCCCTTCGCTGCCGTGACACTCAAGGTGCGACTCCGATCGTGGAAAGGCCCAGCTCCTCGGGGAGCCCGAGAGCGATGTTCATGCTCTGCACGGCCCCGCCCGCGGTGCCCTTGGTCAGGTTGTCGATGGCGCTGATCGCGATGATGCGGTGCGCGGCGGCGTCGAGGGCGACCTGTACCTGAACGGCGTTGGAACCGTAGACGGACGCCGTCGCGGGCCACTGCCCCTCCGGCAGCAGGTGCACGAACGGCTCGTCCGCGTACGCCTTCTCGTATACGGCCCGGACGGACTCGGCGGTGACGCCGGCCTTCGCCCTGGCGCTGCACGTGGCGAGGATGCCGCGGGGCATCGGGGCGAGGGTCGGTGTGAAGGAGACGGTGACGGGCTCGCCCGCGGCGGCGCCGAGGTTCTGGATGATCTCGGGGGTGTGCCGGTGACCGCCGCCGACGCCGTACGGGGACATGGAGCCCATCACCTCGCTGCCGAGGAGGTGCGCCTTGGGCGCCTTGCCGGCTCCCGAGGTCCCGGAGGCGGCGACGATCACGGCCTCGTTCTCCGCGAGACCCGCGGCGTACGCCGGGAAGAGCGCCAGGGAGGCGGCCGTCGGGTAGCAGCCGGGCACCGCGATGCGTTTGGCCCCCTCCAGCGCGGCGCGCGCACCCGGCAGTTCGGGAAGGCCGTACGGCCAGGTCCCGGCGTGCGCGGAGCCGTAGAACCGCTCCCAGTCGGCCGGGTCCTTCAGCCGGAAGTCGGCGCCCATGTCGACGACGAGGACCTCCGGGCCGAGCCGCTCGGCGACGGCCGCCGACTGCCCGTGCGGCAGCGCGAGGAAGACGACGTCGTGACCGGCGAGGACCTCGGGTGTGGTCTCCTGGAGGACATGGCCGGCCAGTGGCAGCAGATGCGGCTGGAGCCCGCCCAGGCGTCGGCCCGCGTTGGAGCTGCCGGTCAGCGCGCCGACCTCGACCTCTGGGTGTGCCAGGAGCAGTCGCAGCAGTTCCCCGCCCGCGTACCCACTCGCTCCGGCCACCGCCGCACGTACCGCCATGAAACCCTCCTCCTAGATGGCATGACTATACGTTTCGTTGCACGTTTATGCAATCCATGGGAGTGGCCGCCCCACCTGCCGGTCGGGCGCGCCATCGGTGGCCGTGCCGTCGGCGCCGTTAACTACGGGCATGAGCACGGCAGTTGATATGGGAAGCTGTCGTCAGCCGCTCACGGGCATGGGGACCGTGGTGGTCGCCGAGAGGAGCAGCAGCGTGAGACAGGACGGCTTCCGCGCCGAACCCGAGATGGACACCAGCAGGCCGCATCCCGCGAGGATCTACGACTATCTGCTGGGCGGCAAGGACAACTACGAGGTGGACCAGCGGGCCGCCGACGAGCTGATCTCCGCGGCGCCGGAAGCCCGGATCGGCGTGCGGGCGAACCGGGCCTTCCTCCAGCGGGCCGTCCGCTTCCTCGTCCGCGGCGGTGTCCGTCAGATCCTCGACATCGGCACCGGGCTGCCCACCTCGCCGAACGTGCACGAGACTGCCCAGGAGCTGGCCCCGGACGTGCGCGTCGCGTACGTCGACAACGATCCGATCGTGAAGGCGCACGGCGACGCGCTGCTCGGTCACTCGGGCGCGAACAGCATCGTCCTGAGCGACCTGCGCGACCCGCGTGCCGTCGTGGACCATCCCGACGTGCGCCGGGTGATCGACTTCGACAAGCCGGTCGGCCTGCTCCTGGTCGCCGTACTCCACTTCCTCACCGACGCGGAGAAGCCCGGCCAGGTCATCGCCGCACTCGGCGACGCGCTGCCCGCGGGCAGTTTCCTGGTGCTCTCGCACGCCACGGGTGACTTCGCCGACCGCAGCGCTGCCAGGGCCGTCTACAACAAGGCCACCGCCACGCTCAACCTGCGCTCCCGCGCCGAGATCGAGCGGTTCTTCGACGGCTTCGAGCTGGTCGAACCCGGCCTGGCCCAGGTCCCGTTCTGGCGCCCGGACACCGAGCCGTCGGCCCGGTCCCGCGAGATCGGCTTCTACGGGGGCGTGGCGCGCAAGGCCGGCTGAGCCGCAGGCGGGTCCGGGCCGGTCGCCTGCGGAGTTCCTCGTCGGCCCGTGCCGAGCCCGCGGCGCCGAGGGAGGTCAGGAACGCGTGTCGCGGGACTGTGCGGCCTCGTCGGCCTTCTTCTCCTCGAGGCGGGCCGCTTCCTTGCGGACCTCGGCCTGGGTGGCGCGCTCCCGCGGCAGCCACTCGGGATTCTCCGACCTCAGTTCCTCGATCTGCTCCGTGGTGAGTGCCTCGGTGACTCCGCCGCGCGCCAGGCCCGCGATGGAGACGCCCAGCCTGTCGGCGACCACCGGCCGCGGGTGCGGGCCGTCGCGCCGCAGGTCGAGCAGCCACTGAGGCGGGTCGGTCTGCAGCGCGACCAGTTCGGCACGCGAGACGACGCCCTCCTGGAACTCCGCGGGGGTGGCCTCGAGGTACACGCCCAGCTTCTTCGCCGCGGTCGCCGGCTTCATCGTCTGGGTGTTCTGGTGCGACGTCATGGGGTCAAGGGTAACGAGCGTACGACCCGGCTCCGACCAGCACGGCAGCCCGCACCGCCGGGGACCGCACCGTCGGCGTGCACGGCCCGTGCCGCCGGCCCTCTCGGCCCGCGCCTTCCGACCACCGCCGTGCGCCGCCCCCGGCCACGGCCGGTAGCCTGGCGTGGTGACCGGCTCCGAAGCATCCCCGTCTTTCAGGCTCGCGTACGTCCCGGGGGTGACGCCCTCGAAGTGGGTGCGGATCTGGCACGAGCGACTGCCGGACGTCCCCCTGACGCTCGTCGCGGTATCCGCCTCGGAGGTGTTCGACGTACTCCGGGACGGCGGCGCGGACGCCGGTTTCGTACGCTTGCCGGTCGACCGTACGGACCTCAGCGCGATCCCGCTCTACACCGAGACGACGGTGGTCATGGTCCCCAGGGACCATGTCGTGACGGCCGTCGACGAGGTGTCCACGGACGATCTCGCCGACGACATCGTGCTGCATCCCCTCGACGACTCCCTCGGCTGGGAGCGCCTGCCGGGGCAGCCGGCGAACGAGCGGCCCGCCACGACGGAGGACGGCGTCGATCTGGTGGCGGCCGGCATCGGAGTCCTCCTCGTCCCCCAGTCACTGGCCCGCCTGCACCACCGCAAGGACCTCACCTACCGCCCCGTCACGGACGCCCCCGAGTCGCGCGTCGCCCTGTCGTGGCCGGAGGAGAAGACCACCGACCTGGTGGAGGACTTCATCGGGATCGTCCGCGGGCGAACGGTCAACAGCACCCGTGGACGCACCGCTTCACCGGCCCCGGCCGACCCGAAGGCCACGGCCAAGGCGAAGGCGAAGCGCCCCGAGCAGGGCAGCGCCGCCAAGCGCAAGCCCGCCACGGGCAAGGCGACGGGCAAGAACCCCCGGAGCGCCGGCTCCGGGGGAACCAAGGGTGCCAAGCGCGGCAAGCCCCGCCGCCGCTCCTAGCTCTGGACGACGCGGAGGGGGTGTGGGCGGCTCAGGCACACTCCTGCGCCTGAGCCTGAGCCGCCCGCCACCTCATCCCCCTCAGCTCATCCCCCGCAGATCACGCCCTCTCCCTCACCTCTTCCCGATCCTCAGGAACGTCACGGAGTTCGCCGGGAAGGTGTACGTGAACCTGTCGGCCACCCCGTCGAAGGTGGACTTCACGGGTGCGACCGCCGTGCTCGTCTCGGTGTTCACGGCGTCGGGCGCGGCCTGGAGCGTGGTCACCGCGGCCCTGCGGCCCACCTTCGCCCCGCCCAGGTCGATCGCCGTACGGGCGTCCACCGCCTGGGCGTTGACGACCTTGACGATCAGGTCACCGGTCCTTGCGTCCCGCGTGACGACCTGGCGGAACGGCTCGGCGGGTTTGTCGTCGGTGAAGCTCCCCCACTCCCGGCCGTCGAGCATGAGCGTCACCTGACGGCCCCTCACCTCGATGTCGATGTCGTACGCGCGGCCCGTCTCGATGGACCCCGCCTTGGACACGAGCGTCGACTTGCCGCCGTCCACGGCCTGTTCGACCGCGGAGGTGGTGTTGTTCCAGCCGCCGAGGTTCCACCAGTAGTAGTTCCCGGTGTCCTTGACGCCGAAGGCGACGAGGAAGCCCTCGCTGCCGGACCTCTTGGTGGCCTTCACATGCAGGTCGTAGTCGTGCCAGGCCGGGTCACCCGCCTCGACCATGGTGTTGGTCGCGGCCTCGTCGCTCTGCACGTACTGCCCGTCCTGGACTCTCCAGCTCCCGGTGCCCGTGTGCGTCCACCGGGAGACGTCACCGCTGAAGTCGTCGGCGAGCAGCGCGGTCCCGTCCGCGCCGGTCACCCGGACATCGTCGTACGCCGCCGTGGTCGCCCAGGTGGACAGGCCGACCGCGCCGGAGATCGGTCCGCTGACGGACGGTGTGCCGGTGGCACTCGACGGCACCACCCGGTCGCCGACGTTGGTCATGAAGAGCTTCTGCACCGCGTAGTCGGCCGATCCCCATGAGGCGTGGTTGTTGAACCAGATCAGGTCCGGGCGCCACTGCACATAGTCCTCGTTGGCCAGCAGCGGGGCGTACGAGGCGAGCTTCACGACGTCCGCGTTGCGTTCCAGGCCGGTCATGTAGGCGGCTTCGGAGAGCGCGTTCTTGAAGGTGTTGCCGAGCGACGCGTACTCGCCGAGGAAGACCTTGGGGCCGTTCCTGTCGTAGGAGTCGTAGCGGTCGTTGTTCTGGAGGAACCACTGCGGGCTGTTGTAGTAGTGCTCGTCGACCATGGCGACGTCGGCGTCCCGGTTGAGCTGCCAGGCCGTGTCGAAGGTCGAACCGGAGTCGTCCGGGCCGGAGTTGGAGATGACGGTGATGTCCGGGTACTCGGCCGCGATGGCGGCGCGGAACTCCGTGAAACGGGCGAAGAACTCGTTGGGGAGGTTCTCCTCGTTACCGACCTCGAGGTGGGTGAGGTGGAAGGACCTCGGGTGGCCCATCGCCGCGCGCTTCCTGCCCCACTCGCTCGTCACGGGCCCGTTGGCGAACTCGATGAGGTCGAGGGTGTCCTGGATGTGCCGCTGGAGCAGGGCGTCGTCGTCGACGGCCCGGTTCTGGCCGCAGCCGGTGACGAGTGCGGGCACGACGGGCAGCGGCATCGCGCCGATGTCCTCGGAGAACTGGAAGTACTCGTAGTAGCCGAGTCCATAACTCTGGTTGTAGCCCCAGAAGTTGGAGTTCGTCGCGCGCTGCTCGACCGGACCGACGGTGTCCTTCCACTGGTAGGACCGCTGACGCTCGTAGCCCGACGCCTCGTCATATCCGGCCATGCTGCCGGTGTTGACGAGACAGCCACCCGGAAAGCGCACGAAGCCCGGCTGGAGGTCGGCGATCTTCCGGGCGAGATCCTTGCGCAGGCCGTGCCCCTTGTAGGTGTCCCGGGGCAGCAGCGAGATCATGTCGAGCGCGACCGGGCTCCCGGCCGCGACGGTGAGGCGGCCCGTGGTGCTGGTGCGGGTCGCGGTGAACTTCGCCCGGTACTTGGCCCAGCCGCCGCGCGCGGTCACCTGGCGGGCCTCGGCGAGCTCCCCGTCGGCGTCGTGCAGGGTCACGGTCAGCGGCGCTCTCGTGTCCGCGCGGGCCCACACCGAGAAGTCGTACGCTTTGCCGCTCTCGACGGAAATCCCGGTGTTGTAACCGGAGTTGGTGACCTCTGAGCCGCTGTCGACGGCGAGATAGGTGCGGTTGCGGGCGTTGAGACGCCCGTCGTCGTTCACGGCCCGCGCGGTGCCGGAGGTGCCCCAGGAGGTGAGGGGCGTGTAGGAGCGGTTGTCGGCGGTGCTGTACTCGAACGAGCGGTTCTGCACGAGCTCCGCGTACAGGCCGCCGTCGGCGGCGCGGTTGATGTCCTCGAAGAAGACGCCGTACATGGTGTCGTCGATCCTGGCGCCCCTGGCCCCCGGATCCACGGTGATCGCGTAGTCGGTGACGTCCTCGGCGTTCGCGGGTGCCGGGACGACTGCGGAGGCCACCAGGAGGGCGGTGGCCGTGAGTCCGAGTCTCCAGCGGGTGCGGGTGCGTGACATGGATACTCCGCGGCTCTGTAGTGTTGAATTGTTCGACATCTCGGACAGCGATCAGCACTTCGAACGGCAAGATAGGGAGGGGGCCAGAGCGCGTCAATGGATCGCGCAGGATCGGAAGTGACGGAAAGCGGGACAGGATGGGCGAGTTCTGGCCAGTGGCCGACCTGCTGGCGTATCTGACCGGAGCCTGGCGGGTGGAGCGCACGGTGCGCGATCTGGCGAACGGCGCCGAGGGGCACTTCAGGGGGACGACGGTTTTCGGACCGCTGGAGGACACCCGAACACTGGACTCCCGACCACTGGACTCCCGACGGCTGGGAGACTCCCGACCGCCGGAGGGCTCCGCCCCGCCGGAGAACGCCGGTCCACCCGAGAACGCCGGTCCACCGGAAAACGCCGGTCCACCGAGAGACGTCGACCGGCTACCCGGTCTCCTGCACCACGAGTCCGGCACCTTCGTCTGGCAGGGCGCTCCCCGGCCGGCCGAGCGGACCTTGCGGTTCCTGCCGGGAGAGGGCGCGGGCACCGCGGACGTACGGTTCTCCGACGGCCGCCCCTTCCACAACCTGGACCTGACCTCCGGGCGGTATGTCGCCGACCATCCCTGTTCGGCAGACCTCTACCGGGGCGAGTTCACCGTCCTCGACGCGCGCCGCTGGCGGACCGTGTGGCGCGTGGCGGGTCCCGCCAAGGACCTCGTACTCACCACGGACTACACCCGTGAGGCGTAGGGGAACGCCCCCTCGAAGCGCAGGTTCCAGCGCCCCGCACTGCCCGTGATGGTGACCATCGACAGAGGACGCACGTCCACGTTCCAGTACGACGACGGCGGCGCCTTCAGCGCGTAGACAAGGGCGGCGCGGACCACCGACGGTTCGGCCACGGCGACTATACGGCCGCCGTCGTCGGCGGGCCGGGTGTCGAGCCAGTTGCCGACGCGGCCGATGAAGGACAGCAGTGCCTCACCCTCGTGGGGCGTGGAGCGCGGATCGGCGAGCCAGCTGTCGACGGCCTGGGGCTCACGCGCCATCGCCTCGCCGAGCGTGAGCCCCCGCCACCGGCCCATGTCGCAGTCGCGCAGGGCGAGCTGGACGAGCGGCCGGTAACCGAGCGCGTCCCCGGTGGCCCGACTGCGCGGCGTGGGCGCGCAGTAGCGCAACTCGGCCGCGGCGAGAGGCACCAGCTCGGGGGCCGCACGCTGCACTTCCGCCCAACCCTCCTGGTCCAGCGGCCGGTCGTCCTCGAAGCGTTCCGCGAGCAGTGAGGAGCTGCGCGCGGCGGCGACGAACGTGACCCGAACATGCATGCCGAGATCGTCGAACCTGGAACTCCGCAGGTCAAGAGGGGACACGGAGGGTACTCGCGGAGTCACCCCAGGATGAGCGCCATCCACTGGTCAGGGCGTTCCAGCGCCTTGAAACCGAGCTTCTCGTATACACCGTGCGCGTCGTGCGTGGCGAGCAGCACCCGGCGTACGCCGAGCGGTTCGAGGTGCCCGCGGACCGCGGTGACCAGTGCGGTGCCCAGCCCCTTGCCCCGCGCCGCCGGGTCGACGTACACGTCGCAGAGCCAGGCGAAGGTCGCCTCGTCGGTCACCACCCGGGCGTACGCCACCTGCTCCCCCGATGTCCCGTCGTACACACCGAAGTTGAGGGACCCGGCGATCGCGCTCTCCTGCTTCTCACGGGAGCGCCCGAGGGCCCAGTACGCGTCGGTGGAGAGCCAGTGGTGCACGCGGCCGACGTCGACGCGGCCGGAGTCGACGGAGATCTCGTAGCCCTCGGGGAGGCCTTGTGTATCGGTCATGCGGGGAGAGTCGCAGTTCAGGGCGCCCTGGGTCGAGCGGTTTTCGCCGCGCCGGGTCAGGGAGTCAGGTACTCGACGGCAGGACGGCTCGATGGTCCGACGAGTCGATGGCTTCAGCCCAGCACCCTGTCGCAGGCCGCCCGCAGTCTGCGTACCCCCTCCGTGATCTCCTCGGTCCCCGCGACCGCCGCGAAGCTCAACCGCAGGTGGGCCGCGGGTGGTTCGGCGCTGAAGTAGGGGCGGCCGGGGGTGACGGACACGCCCTCGCGCAGGGCGCCGGCGACAAGGGCGGCCTCTCCCCCGGAGCCGAAAGCATGGGAGGTGCCCCCCGTGCCGTCGGGAAGCCGCACCCACAGGTGGTAGCCGCCGGACGGGACGTGGGGAAGGGCGAGTTCGGGGAGACTCTGCCGCAGCGCGCCGGTCATCGTGTCGCGGCGGGACCTCAACTCGGCGGATACGGCGCGCAGATGGCGGGGCCAGGCGGGCGAGCCCACGAGTTCGAGCGCGGCCTCCTGGAGCGGGCGCGGCACGAAGAAGGTGTCGACGACCTGGATGGCGCGCAGCCGCTCCAGAACGGGGCCTCGCGCGGCCAGCGCGCTCACCCGGAAGCTCGGCGAGGTCGCCTTGGTCAGCGAGCCGACGTGTACGACGACTCCGTCGAGGTCCTCGGCGGCCAGCGGGCGCGGCAGCGGTCCGGCGTCCTCGTGCACGAGACGGCGTACGAAGTCGTCCTCCACGACGAACGCGCCTGCCTCGCGCGCGATCCGCAGCACCTCGCCGCGCCGCGCGGGCGCGAGCACGGCGCCGGTCGGGTTCTGGAACAGCGGCTGGCAGACGAAGACCCGGGCGCCGGTGGCCTTGAAGGCGTCGGCGAGCAGGGCGGGCTTCACCCCGTCGGCGTCCACGGGCACCGGCACGGGCCGCAGTCCGGCCGCGCGGGCGATCGCCAACATGCCCGGATACGTGGGCGATTCGACGAGGACCGGCGCTCCGGGCGGCGCGAGCGCGCGCAGCGCGGTGGTGAGCGCGGACTGTCCGCCCGACGTGATGAGCACCTCGGCGGCGGTGATCGGGCCGCCGATCCCCCGCGCGAACCACTCCCGCAGTTCCGGGATCCCCTCCACGGGCGGCCGGCCCCAGACACCGGGGCGGCGGCCCGCCCTGGACAGGGCCGCGCCCATCGCGCGCTCGGGCTGGAGGGACGGGTGCAGATAGCCGCCGTTGAACTCGACGACACCGGGCGGCGGAGCGGCGAGCGAGACCATCACTCCGGAGGCGTCCACCGTGCGCGGCACGAGTTCGGCCGCGGCGTCCGCGCTGAGCGCGACCTCCTGCCAGGAGGTGTCCCCGGCGGGCGCGGCGGGCGTACGCGGGCGCGCCCGGAAGGCGCCGGCCCCCGGCCGGGTGACGACCAGCCCCTCGGCGGAGAGCTGCGCCAGCGCGCGCGACACGGTCACCGGGCTCACCCGGAACCGCTCGACAAGCGCGCGGCTCGAAGGCAGCTTTCCATCAGGAGAGTAGTGATTCAGCTCCTGTCGCAGGCGATTCGCCAGATCAGTCACACTGCTACGCTCTTGCATGAGAGCAGAGGATAGCGCTACCGCCGAGACCCCGATAGCGGTTCACACGTCTCCCCGGACCGCCCCGGACACCCGGGCCGAGTCCGGACCAGCCCCCTCCGCGCCCGCCCATCGCTCCGGCACTCTGCAGGCCGCCCTCGGAGTGACCGCCTTCTCGCTCACCTTCCCCGCCACCGTCTGGGGCTTGGAGGGCTTCGGCCCCTGGTCCCTGGTGGCCGTGCGCAGCGTGCTGGCGGCGGTCATCGCGGGCGGCTGTCTGCTGGCGCTGCGGGTGCCCGCGCCGGTCAGGCGCCACTGGGCGGGGCTCGCGGTCGTCGCCGCGGGCGTCGTGCTCGGCTTCCCGCTGCTGACGACGCTCGCACTGGAGACGTCCACCACCGCCCACGCGGCCGTGGTCGTGGGTCTGCTGCCGCTCACCACCGCGCTGTTCTCTGCGCTGCGTACGGGGGCACGGCCCTCGCGGATGTTCTGGGTGGCGGCGGTCGCGGGCGCGGCCGCGGTGATCGCGTTCACCGTGCAGCAGAGCGGCGGCGCTCTGACCAGCGCGGACGCGTATCTCTTCGGCGCGCTGCTGATCTGCGCGGCCGGCTACACCGAGGGCGGAAGGCTCGCCCGGGTCATGCCCGGCTGGCAGGTCATCGGCTGGGCACTGGTGCTGTGTCTGCCGCTCACGGTGCCGGGCGCGCTGGTCGCGCTGTCGTACGAGCCCGTGCACCTGACCGCGCACAGCGTGACGGGACTGCTGTGGGTGGCGGCCGGGTCGCAGTTCGTCGGCCTGGTCGTCTGGTATCGCGGGATGGCGGCGATCGGGATCCCGAAGGCCAGCCAGTTGCAGCTGGCGCAGCCGCTGCTCACGCTGGTGTGGTCGGTACTGCTCCTGGGCGAGCACCTCACGCCCGCCGCACCCCTGACGGCCGCGGCCGTGCTGGTCTGTATCGCGGCCACCCAGCGGGCCCGGGGCTGACGGACAAGGCTGGGACGGACAAGGCGCGGACGGACAAGGCGGGGACCGGGCCAACCGGCGGCACCGGCCGTAGACTTGGGACCACGGACCGCTCGCTACTCCCGTCCAGCACGAGGAGGCCGTTCAGATGCGCGCGACCAAGGGCGATGAGCTGGTGCAGCACGGCCGGGTCGTCGGACAGCACGACAGGATCGCGGAGATCGTCGAGGTCATGGGCGCCGAGGGCACTCCCCCGTACCGCGTGCGCTTCGAGGACGGGCACGAGGCAGTCTGCTCGCCGGGCCCGGACTCCGAGATCCGGCACCGGGACACCGGCCGGTAGACCAGCACGGGGCGCCACCGACCGCTGGTGCCATCAGTACGGAGCAGGCTCCACTCACGGTGCCGGGCCCACAGCCGGTCTCATCAGGGTGCGGGCACCGCCGACCACTGGTCTCGTCAGCGCGAGATCCGCGCCGACCGCCCGTAGTGGTCGGCGACCAGTCGTGCCATGGCGCCGATCCGGTCGGCCCCGACCTCCTTGCCCGAGAAGAACACGTGCCCGGACACCTGCGGATGATCCTGGGCGAGGGTGAGATGCCGGGACAGCTCGGCCGGGTCCTGCCAGGCGGCGGGCTGCGCCGGGTCACCGGCCTTGTAGAGGGCCTCCCCCACATACAGCCGCACCCCACTGCCCTCCGCGACCCCCGCCCACCAGGCCAGCAACTTCGCGTAGTCGGCGGCGGCGAAGCCGATGTTCCAGTAGAGCTGCGGAACGATGTAGTCGATCCAGCCCTCCCTGACCCACTTCCTGGTGTCGGCGTGCAGATCGTCGTACGTCTGCACGCCGGCCCGGGTCGCCGAGCCGAGCGGGTCGGTCGTCGCGTTGCGCCACACCCCGAAGGGGCTGATCCCGAAGCGCGCCGCCGGCCGGATCTCCTTGACGCGGGCCGCCGTCTCCCGCACCAGCCGGTCGATGTTGTCGCGCCGCCAGGCCGCCCGGTCCCGAAAGCCCCCGCCGTACTCCGCATAGGCGGCGTCGTCGTCGAAGACCTGCCCGGCGACCGGATACGGGTAGAAGTAGTCGTCCCAGTGGACGGCGTCGATCTCGTACCGTCGCAGCGCGTCGAGCATCGCGTCCTGGACGAAGGCGCGGACCTGGGGCAGTCCGGGGTTGTAGTAGAGCTTCCCCCCGTACGGGACGACCCAGTCGGGGTGCCGGCGGGCCGGGTGACTCGCCGCCAGCCTCGTCGGGTCGGTGTGGTTCGCGATCCGGTACGGGTTGAACCAGGCGTGCAGTTCCAGGCCGCGCGCGTGCGCCTCGGTGACCGCGGTGCCCAGCGGGTCCCAGCCGGGATTCCGGCCCTGGACGCCCGTGAGGTACTGGGACCACGGCTCGTACGGCGAGGGCCACAGCGCGTCGGCCGTGGGGCGCACCTGGAGCATCACGGCGTTGAGCCGACGGCGGACGGCCGTGTCGAGGTGGGCGAGGAGTCCGGCGCGCTGCTCGGCGGCGGTCAGCCCGGAGCGCGAGGGCCAGTCGCGGTTGGAGACCGTCGCCAGCCACATCCCGCGCAGTTCCCCCACCGCGCGGGGTCCGGAGCCGGCGGCCGCGCGGGACCCGGAGCGGCCGGCCGCGCGGGGTTCGCGCCCAACGGCCGCGGCGTCGCCCGCCGTCGCGAACCCCGACAGTGTCGCCGCCGCGCCCAGCGCGAACCCCCGACGTGACAGTCGCCCCATCTCCGCACCCCTCGCACAGCGGATCCGCCCGGTCACGGACCGTCTCTTCGCACAGCATGCCTGACCCGCACGATCGATCATCGATACTTGGGAGTAACGTGCACGATCGGAGCAGTCGCCGGGCAGCGGGGAACCTGCCGGGCCCGATGATCAGCGGAAAGGGACGATGTGACCGACATCGAACGCGTCGGAGTGGTGGGCTGCGGCCAGATGGGAGCGGGCATTGCCGAGGTGTGCGCCCGCGCCGGTCTTGACGTCAAGGTGGCCGAGACCACCGGTGAAGCCCTGGAGATAGGCCGCACCAGGCTCTTCAACTCCCTCTCCAAGGCGGCCGAGCGCGGGAAGATCTCCGACGAGGAGCGGGACGCGACGCTGGCGCGGCTCAGCTTCACCACCGATCTCGGCGAGTTCGCCGACCGCGACCTGGTCATCGAGGCTGTCGTCGAGAACGAGCAGGTGAAGACGGAGATCTTCCAGGTGCTGGACCAGGTGGTGACCCGGCAGGACGCGATCCTCGCCTCCAACACCTCCTCGATCCCACTGGTCAGGCTCGCCGTCGCCACCTCGCGTCCCGACCAGGTCATCGGCATCCACTTCTTCAACCCGGCCCCGGTGCAGAAGCTGGTCGAGCTGATCCCGGCGCTCACCACTTCCGAAGGCACCCTCAGCCGGGCGCAGTCGCTCGTCGAGAAGATCCTCGGCAAGCACGCGATCCGCGCCCAGGACCGCTCCGGCTTCGTGGTCAACGCGTTGCTGATCCCCTATCTCCTGTCCGCGATCCGGATGTTCGAGTCGGGCATCGCGAGCCGCGAGGACATCGACAACGGCATGGAGCTGGGCTGCGCCCACCCGATGGGCCCGCTCAAGCTGTCCGATCTGATCGGCCTGGACACCGTGGCCTCGGTCGCGTTCTCGATGTACGACGAGTTCAAGGAACCCCTGTACGCCGCTCCCCCGCTGCTCCTGCGCATGGTCGACGCCGGACGCCTCGGCCGGAAGTCGGGCTCGGGCTTCTACACGTATCCCTGATTACGCACGGTCAGACGCACGCGGGCCCGGCACCCTTTTCGGTGCCGGGCCCGCGTGATTCACACACCGTGTGAGCGCCGGGCCCGCATATGCCGCTCGCACACGCTCCCCACCTGTCCACCAGGCGAGTTGACTTTCCGTGCACAGTCAACGGCTGAGACGACTACGGAAAGGAGCGGACTCGTGACCGCCAACCCCGAGCATCCCGTGGCACCCAGGGAACTCGCGGAGTTACGCCAGTCCATCGAGGTGGGTCTCACCCGCATCGAGGGCGGACTGGCGCTGCTCACCCAGCGCGACGACCAGACCGCCAAAGATCTCGACGACCTGAGCGCACGGCTCGTCGCCCTCGAACACACCCGCTGGCCCCTGCCCACCCTCGCGGTCGTCGCGGCCGTGGGCGCGCTGGCCGTGGCGGTCTGGCAGGCTCTGGGCCACTAGGTCCCAGGACGCGAGGGGTGTATCAGGGCACCGCGTCCTGCCCGAGCCTGAGATGGTGCAGTAGCAGCAGTGCGGCAGCCATGTTGGCAGCCGGGACCTCGCCGCGGGCGACCATGTCGGGGACGAGCTTGAGGGGCACCCATTCCCGACGGTCGGACTCGAAGTCGTCAACGGGGTGTCCGATGTACGCGCCTTCGTCCGCCCAGAAGATGTGGTGCCGGGCGTCGGTGAGCCCGTTCGAGGGCTCGACGCACATCAGATGGCGCAGGGGTCCTGGTCGCCAGCCGGTCTCCTCCTCCAGTTCGCGGGCCGCCGCGACGGCGATGTCCTCGCCGTCCTCCACGACGCCCGCCGCGAGCTCCCATCCCCAGCTGTCGGTGATGAAACGGTGCCGCCACAGGAGCAGCACCTCGTTGGCCGCGTTCACCACGGTAGCCACGGCCACGGGCCGCAGCCGGATTAAGAAGTGGTCGAGATGCCGCCCGTCCGGCAGCTCCACATCTGCGAGATTGACTGTGAACCAGCGGTTTTTATACACAGTTTGTTCGCTCTGGTTCGTCCACTGCACGGTTCTGCCACCTTCCGCCGAGTAGATGGCAATATGGCAGCAGGCGGGTTCTGACAGCAGGCGCACAGCGGCGCACGGTTCGGCGGCGGCTCGGTGTTCTACAGCGGTACGCGCAGTGCCCCGTCGATGAGTTCCGCGGCCTCGGAGGTACCAGCGCACCCACTGGCCACCAGGTGTTCGCGTACCGCGCGCAGCCTGTCGCGCAGCCGCTGGGACTCCATCCCCCGTGCCTGTTCGGCCATCTGAAGTGCGGTGGCGACCGCCTTGTCGGCGTTGCCCTGACGCAGCTCGATCTGGCTGAGCATGGCGAGCCGGTGCACCCGTCCCCGGTCGTGGGCCGGGTTGTCCACGGCGGCCACGGCGTGCTCGCCGGCCGCCACCAGGTCGCCGAGGCTGAGCAACGCCTCCGCCACCTGCACGTTGACCAGACCCGGCTGGACATAGCCGGTCTCGTCGGGTTCGTAACCGCGCCGGATGCGGTCGGCGGCCTGCTCGGCCCGCCGGATGCAGGACAGCGCGCCGCTGCCGTCACCGAGATGCGCGTACGCCTTGGCCTGCATCGCGTAGAGGTCGGAGGCGAGCGCCGGAGTGATCTGCCGGCCCGCGGCGCGCAGTGCGGCCTCGGCGAAGGCGACCGCCTGCCGGTGCTGTCGCATGAAGAGCGACTGGTTGACCAGGAGAGCTATCACGTACGCCCCAAGTCCCCTGTCCCCGCTGGCTTTCGCGAGGCGCAGCGCCTGGTGGAAGTAGCGCTGGGCCAGGCCGTGCGCGTCGGAGTCGTAGGCGCAGATGCCCGCGATGGCCACCAACCCGCCCGTCGCGCGGTGGAGTTGGCGTCCGGTGGCGTCGGTGTAGCTGCCGCGCAGCAGCGGCGCCGTCTCGGAGTTGAGGAAGCCGACGATCCGGGTGCGGGTCGCGATGCCGCCCGCCTTGCGGTACATCTGCTCGTAGTGGGCACGCGCCGCGCGGAGCATGTCGATGTCGGCCATGCTCACGTCGTGGCGTCCGCCGCGCGAGACGTCCACGTCCTCGGGCGGGTTCTCCCACTCCCACACCGGCATCACGGCGGGTGTTCCGGTGACGGCGGGCGCGCCGAGGATGTGCGGGCGCTGCTGTTCGTCGGAGCGCCACAGGGCGGTGGCCCGCTCGACGAAACCGGAGAGCGTGGTGCCGTGCGGGGTGGACGGCTCGCCCGGTACGCCGAGACCGATGTCGTCGAGCGTGACGGGCCGGTGGAGTCTGCCCGCGAGCACCTCGCAGATCAGGTCGGGCACCTGGCCGCGCGGGCGCTGACCCTTCAACCACCGTGCGACGGCGGTGTGTTCGTACCTGAGCGCGAGACCGCGGGCTCTGCCCGCCTGGTTGACGTGGGCGGCGAGTCCCGCGTGCGAGATGCCCGCCTCGTCGAGAATCGCGTCGAGCAGAGTGTTGGGCTGCATGGAGGCCCCCCGGGTGGCTCGGTGCCGACGGTGTCGTCAGAGTAGTGCGTACTGATTCACACGGGGTGTGATCGGAGTGCCCGCATCCGTGCGGTGCACGCGCTGTCGCGGAGCGTTCACTGCCGGTTGACTTAGGTGCCTCGCAAGAGGCCGGCCGGGCCGCCGGCTCCCCCTCGTACAGTGCGGCGGCCCGATCCCGCGCCGTCCGCCCGGCTGCCTGCCCGACACTCCGTGGCGGGGCGGACGGCACCGCCGGATCACGGCGGGGCCGCGCTCACGTGATGTGATGGATCACGGAATGGGGCTGTCGCGCCGGGACGCGTTTGCGGTCGTTGCGGAGCACCAGCAGTGCTATGTCGTCGGCCGGCGTTCCGCCCGTGTGGCACAGGACTTGGCTGAACACCGCGCGCAGGACGGCCTGGGGCGAGACCGGCTGCACCTGGACGGCGTCGGTGAGGACGGCCGGCAGCGGGAAGAACCGGCCCCGCGAGTCGCGTGCGTCCTCGACACCGTCGGTGTGCAGGAAAAGCCCCTCGCCGGGCAGCAGTTGACCGCAGCGCATGAGGGGCAGCTCGGCCGGGAGCGGGAACGGCCCCAGCGGGGGCAGGGGTTCGAGGCAGGACAGCCGCTCGACATGACCGCGCACACCGGCCGGCTCGACATGGCTGCGCAGCAGATACGGCCACGGGTGACCGCAGTTGAGGGCGTACACCTCACCGTCGCGGCGAATCTCCAGGAGCAGCAGGGTGACGAACTCCTCGCCGACCGGGCCGTCGGGGTCGAGGCCGGACGAAGGGTGCTCGGCTCGGGCCCGCTCACGTAAGTGCCTGGCCAGCGCCCGATCGAGTCTGCTCAGTACACGGCCGAGTTCGGGCTCGTCGTGCGCGGCCTCGCGGAAACTGCCGAGGACGGCGGCGACGGTCGCGATGGCTCCGAGACCGTGCCCGCGGACGTCGCCCATGACGACCCGTACGCCGTGTTCGGTGGCGATCACCTCGTACAGGTCGCCGCCGACTATCGCGCCGCGATCCGCGGACAGCTGTGCCGCGGCGACGTTCAGCCCGTCGATCCGCGGCGGCAGCGGCCGCAGCAGCACGTTCTGCGCGGCGCCCGCGACCTTGCGGATCTGCCGCAGCTCCCGCAGCAACGCTGTTCTGACATGGAGTATCAGCCCCGTTCCGACCGCGAAGAACACCGCGCAGGTGACGATCCGGGCCCTGAACCCGTCCTCCTGGGCGAGTGGGCACGTCAGTTTGTACGTGACCGCCATCGCCCCCCAGACGGTGGGCAGCCCCATGCTCAGCGCCCTGCGCAGCGGCGGAGGGCCGACCCGTCGTACCGCCCTGCCGAGGCCGAGCCGAAGGCCGCGCCTCCTGACCGGCCGAAGGCTTCCGCCGCGCACCGCCCTGGCCAGCACCCGCCCGTGCGTACGGGGCGTCGCCCTACAGGGAGCAGCCCCACCAGCCTTGATCTGAATCATGCCGATCGGCCCCCCAATAGGCCCTGCCAGCGCAGAGGGCCTGCGCGAGGCCGGTCCGATTCTGTCGACCGCATGCCCCGATCGGGTCAGATCGCCCGGACTTGTCACTCGAAGGAGTGAGGGGTACATCCAGTGCTCCGGATGTACCCCTCAACTGCCCTCATGTGGGAGGTCAGGCGCCGCGCAGGACCGCCCCGGTCCGCTCGGTGGCCAGCGCGACCGCCGCGTCACGGGCCCGGGAGGCCTCGTCGACGGTCAGCGTCCGGTCCGCGGCACGGAAGCGCAGCGCGTACGCCAGGGACTTCCTGCCCTCGCCGAGCTGCTCGCTGTTCTCGTAGACGTCGAAGAGCCGGATGGACTCCAGCAGTTCGCCCGCGCCCTCGCGCAGCGCCGCCTCGACGTCCACGTGCGGCACGGACCGGTCGACGACCAGCGCCACGTCCTGCGTCGCCACCGGGAAGGTGGAGATCTTCGGACCCTTCGGGACGCCGGTACTCGCCTGTTCCAGCACGTCCAGGTCCAGCTCCATCGCGCTGGTGCGCGCGGGCAGTCCCAGCGTCTTCAGGACACCGGGGTGCAGCTCACCGGCGTACCCGACGACCTGGTCCGCACCGTCGACGACGACGGCGAGCTCGGCACAGCGGCCGGGGTGCCACGGCCCGTACTGCCCGGCGCGGACCAGGAGTTCGGTCCCGGCCTCGCGGGCCAGCGAGCGCGCCGCCTCGATCGCGTCGGCCCAGTCGGCCGGGCGCCCCTTGCCCCACCAGCCGGCCTGCTCGCGGGCGCCCGCGAGGACGACGGCGGCGTGCCGGGGCTGGGCGGGGAGCGCGGCGGTGAGCGACGCGATCTCCTCGTCGGTGGGACGGCGGTCGACCGGCAGCCGCCCTGCGACGCGCAGTTGCTCGCGCGGGTGGAAGACCAGGCCGGTCTCGAAGAGCGCGAGGTCGTGGCTGCCACGGCCGTCGTTGCGGCGCAGCGCGCCGAGCAGGCCCGGCAGCAGCGTCGTACGGAGCGCGGGCTCCTCGTCGGAGAGCGGGTTGACCAGCTTGACGACCCTGCGCTTCGGGTCGTCGGCGGCCAGCGCGAGCTGATCGAAGACGTGCTCGCCGATGAACGGGTAGTTCGGCGCCTCGACGTATCCGGCGCCGGCCAGCACACGTCCGACGCGGCGGTGCAGCCGCTGCCGCTCGGTCAGGCCCAGACCCGCCGGGGGCTTCGGCAGCGTGGAGGGCAGGTTCTCGTAGCCCTCCAGGCGGATGACCTCCTCCGCCAGGTCGTTCGGGTCGGTCAGGTCGGGCCGCCAGGACGGCACGGTGACGATCAGCTCATCCTTCCCGCCCGTCTCCCGACCACCACCCCTCAACGACCCGTTCCACGCGGCAGAATTTCCATAGACGTCGCAGCCGACCTCCTGGAGACGGCGTACGACGGTCTCGCGGCCGTAGTCGACCCCGGCCACCTTGTCCGGGTGGTTCGCCGGGATGGCGATGGTGTGGGGCGCGGAGGGCGCGATGACCTCGGTGACCCCGGCGTCGGCGGTGCCGCCCGCGAGGATCACGAGCAGGTCGACGGTCCGCTGGGCCGCGGCGGACGCGGCCTGCGGGTCGACGCCGCGCTCGAAGCGCTTGGACGCCTCGGAGGCCAGCTTGTGCCGGCGGGCGGTGCGGGCGATGGACAGCGCGTCGAAGTGCGCGGCCTCGATGACGACCTCGGTGGTGGTGCCCTCGGTGTCGTCGATCTCGCTGTTCGCGCCGCCCATGACGCCCGCGAGGCCGATCGGACCACGGTCGTCGGTGATCACCAGGTCCTCGGCGTCCAGCGTGCGCTTGACGCCGTCGAGGGTGGTGAACTTCTCGCCCTGCTCGGCCCGGCGCACGCCGATCGCGCCCTGGACGCGGGTGCGGTCGTACGCGTGCAGCGGCTGGCCCAGCTCCAGCATCACGTAGTTGGTGATGTCGACGGCGAGCGAGATCGGGCGCATGCCCGCCTTCTGGAGGCGGCGCTGGAGCCAGATCGGGGAGCGGGCCTCGGGGTCGAGCCCCGTCACCGTGCGCGCGGTGAACCGGTCGCAGCCGAACGGGTCGGAGACCTGCACCGGATAGCCGAAGGCGTTCGGCGCCGGTACGTCGAGCAGCGCCGGGTCGCGCAGCGGCAGCCCGTACGCGATGGCGGCCTCGCGAGCCACACCGCGCAGCGAGAGCGCGTAGCCCCGGTCGGGCGTGACGGCGATGTCGAGGACCTCGTCGACGAGCTGGAGCAGCTCGACGGCGTCGGCGGCGACCTCCACCTCGGGCGGCAGGACGATGATGCCGCCGCTGCCGTCGTCGCCCATGCCCAGCTCGTCGCCGGAGCAGATCATGCCGTGCGAGGTCCTGCCGTACGTCTTGCGGGCGGCGATCGCGAAGTTGCCGGGCAGGACGGCGCCCGGCAGGACCACGACGACCTTGTCGCCGACGGCGAAGTTACGGGCGCCGCAGACGATCTCCTGGGGCTCACCGGTGCCGTTGGCGGTGCCGACGTCGACGGTGCAGAAGCGAATGGGCTTCTTGAACTCCGTCAGTTCCTCGATGGTCAGCACCTGGCCGACGACGAGGGGGCCCTTGAGGTCGGCGCCGAGCTGCTCGACGGTCTCGACCTCGAGGCCTGCCGAAATGAGCTTGGCCTGGACGTCGCGCCCGGTCTGAGTCGCCGGCAGGTCGACGTACTCCCGCAGCCAAGAAAGCGGGACCCGCATCAGATCTCCATCCCGAACGGCCGGGTGAACCGGACGTCGCCCTCGACCATGTCTCGCATGTCCTCGACGCTGTGGCGGAACATCAGCATCCGCTCGATGCCGAACCCGAAGGCGAATCCGCTGTACTTCTCCGGGTCCACGCCGCAGGCGGTCAGCACCCGCGGGTTGACCATGCCGCAGCCGCCCAGCTCGATCCAGCCCTCGCTGGAGCAGGTCCGGCAGGGGCGGTCGGGGTTGCCGACGGACTCGCCCTTGCAGACGTAGCAGAGCATGTCCATCTCGGCGGACGGCTCGGTGAAGGGGAAGTAGTTCGGACGCAGCCGGGTCTTCATGCCGGCGCCGAAGAGCGACTGGACCATGTGGTCGAGGGTGCCCTTGAGGTCGGCCATGGTCAGACCCTCGTCGACGGCGAGGAGCTCGATCTGGTGGAAGACCGGGGTGTGCGTGGCGTCCAGCTCGTCGGTGCGGAACACCCGCCCGGGGCAGACGACGTAGACCGGCGGCTCGCGGTCGAGCATGGCGCGGGCCTGCACGGGCGAGGTGTGCGTGCGCAGTACGACACCGGACTCGTCGCCCTGGGTGCCCTCGGGGCCCTGGACGAAGAAGGTGTCCTGCATCTGCCGGGCCGGGTGGTCGGGCGTGAAGTTGAGGGCGTCGAAGTTGAACCACTCCGCCTCGACCTCGGGGCCCTCGGCGATCTCGTATCCCATGGACACGAAGACGTCCGCGACCCGCTCCATCATCGTGGTCAGCGGGTGCCGGGCGCCGGCCGGGACGCGGTCGTACGGCAGCGTGACGTCCACCGCCTCCTCGACAAGGACCCGGGCGTCGCGGTCGGCCTCCAGCTCGGCCTGCCGGCCGGCCAGCGCCTTGTTCACCGCGCCGCGGGCCTGGCCGACGAGCTTGCCGGCGGCGGCCTTGGCGTGCGGGGGCAGGGCGCCGATCTCGCGGTTGGCGAGGGACAGCGGGGAGGTGCCGCCGGTGTGGGCGATCTTGGCCTCCTGGAGGGCGTCGAGGTCACCGGCGGCCGCGAAGGCGGCGAGCGCCTCGTCCCGCATGCGCTCGATCTCTTCCGGTTTCAGGGCCTCGACCTCTACAGGGTCGTACGACTTGTTCGGTGCCGACATCTCTTCCCGTGCTTCCGGTTGGCTGGCTGATGGTCCCCGTCCCGACTCGGGGGACGCGCATCGTCCCTGAAACATGAAACGGGGACGCAAAGGTGCCAAAGGCCGAGTCTAACGGGGGTGAGAGGGGTGACTGCGCCCGCGGGCCCTCGTCGGCGTTACAGCAGGTACGCCGGGGTGCTCACGGGCAACGTAAATCGGAACTCGGCGCCGCCGCCGGGGGCCCGGCCGACCGTGATGGTGCCGCCGTGGGCCTCGACGATGCCCTTGACGATGTAGAGCCCGAGGCCCGTCCCGCCGCGCTTGCTGCCCCGCCAGAAGCGGGTGAAGACGCGCTTCATGGACTCCTCCGGGATGCCGGTGCCCTCGTCGCTCACCGTGACCGACGTGGCCGCGTTCCTGCCGTCCTCCCCCTCACGCGGGGAAGCCGACGGCGTGACGTCGATTGTGACCGTTCCCTCGCCGTGGCGCACCGCGTTTTCGATCAGGTTGCTGAGGACCTGGTCGACCTTGTCGGGGTCGGCCCACAGGGCGGGCAGCGGATGCTCGATGCGCACCAGGAAGCGGTCGGCCGACTGGCCGGAGGCGACGTAGGCCTGGATGTGCCGGCCGACGGCGGCGCCCATGTCGACGGGCTGGCGGCGCACTTCGAGCCGCCCGGAGTCGATCCGTGAGATGTCGAGCAGCTCGGCGATGAGCCGGGTGACGCGGTTGGCGTCGGCGTCGACCGTCTCCAGCATGAGTTTCTTCTGGTCGTCGGTGAAACGCTCCCACTTGGCCAGCAGGGTGGCCGTGAAGCCCTTGACGGAGGTGAGCGGGGAGCGCAGTTCGTGGGCGACGGTGGCGATCAGCTCGGCGTGGCTGCGCTCGGTGCGGCGGCGGGCCTCGGTGTCACGCAGCGAGACGACGACGCGCTGGACGGGGCCGGTGGGGTGCGTGCGCACGTACCTCGCGGTGACGAGCACTTCGCGGCCGCCGGGGAGCAGCAGATTCCGCTCGGGCTGTCCGACCCGGATGGCGAGACCGCCGTACGGGTCGGTCACCTGCCACCACCCGCGCCCTTCGAGGTCCTCCAACGGGAGGGCCCGTTCAAGCGGGCGTCCGAGCGCGTCGGCGGCGGACACGGCGGCGATCCGGACCGCGGCGGCGTTGAAGCAGATCACGCGCCCGCGCTCGTCGGCGATGACGAGTCCGTCGGGGAGGTCGTCGGGGTCGATGCCGAGACCGGCTCCGAGGCCGGCGAGCAGGCCCGTTCCCGGACCGGCTTCGTGCTCGGCCACGGGTTCGACGGCGTCACCGCGCCGGGACGCGGGCGTACCGCGCACATCCCGTGCTGGCGGTGCCTGGTGCGCACCGCTCGTGCCGACACTCATCCCCGTATCCCACCTCTCGTCTGGCAGTGGGCCCCGAGCAGGTCACCCTACTAGCTCTCGGTGACGGAGCGGCACCCTCCGGAGCCGCGCTGTGCACGGGCGGACGCGTAGAGACATACGGCCGCGGCGGTGGCGAGGTTCAGGCTCTCGGCTTTTCCGTGGATGGGTACGCGCACGACGGCGTCGGTCAGTGCGCGCGTCTCCTCCGGAAGCCCCCACGCCTCGTTCCCGAACACCCAGGCGGTCGGCCCGCCCATGGTCCCCTTGTCCAGCTCGTCGTCGAGGTCGTCCTCCCCGGCGCCGTCCGCGGCCAGGATCCGTACACCGGCGTCCTTGAGGCCCCGCACCGCTCGCTCGACGGGCACACCGACGGCGACGGGCAGATGGAACAGGGAACCCACCGAAGCCCGTACGGCCTTGGGGTTGTAGAGGTCCACGGAGGCGTCGGTCAGTACGACGGCCTCGGCGCCGGCGGCGTCCGCGCACCGCAGCACGGTGCCGGCGTTCCCGGGATCGCGCACGTGCGCGAGTACGGCGACGAGCTTGGGCCTCGCCCTGAGGATCTCCTCGAAGGGGGTGTCCAGGAAGCGGCAGACGCCGACCAGGCCCTGCGGTGTGACCGTCGTCGAGATGTCGGCGATCACGTCCTCGGCGGCGAGGTGCACGCGTGCGCCGGCGTCCTGGGCGTCCGCGACGATGTCGGCGTACCGCTCGGCGGCCTCGACGGTGGCGAACAGCTCGACCAGTGTGGCGGTCCCGCCGGGACGATGCGCCGCCGCCTCCCGCACGGCCTGCGGTCCCTCCGCGAGGAACAGCCGCTCCTTCCCTCGGAAGTTCCGCCTGCCGAGCCGCCGGGCGGCGGAGACGCGGGGCGACTTGGGGGAGATCGGTTCAGGGGCGGCAACCATGCGACTCACCTTTGGGGAGGGGACCTCAGGGGCGCGGGGAACTGCGCGAGCAACCCACCACCACCGGCAGACGGAGGACAACGGACGGCGACAGACGCAACCGGACCCGTAGGCCGAGGGCCTACGGGTCCGGTTGACCGGCTCGACGCACGGCTCAGGCGGCAGCCCTGGGCGCGTTGACGTCCGACGGCAGCGCCTTCTGGGCGACCTCGACGAGCGCGGTGAACGCGCCCGCGTCGTTGACGGCCAGCTCGGCGAGGATCTTGCGGTCGACCTCGATGTTCGCCGCGTTCAGACCCTGGATGAAGCGGTTGTAGGTGATGCCGTTGGCGCGGGCAGCGGCGTTGATGCGCTGGATCCACAGCCGACGGAAGTCGCCCTTGCGCTTCTTGCGGTCGTTGTAGTTGTAGACCAGGGAGTGGGTGACCTGCTCCTTGGCCTTGCGGTACAGGCGCGAGCGCTGACCGCGGTAGCCCTTGGCGGCCTCGAGAATCGCCCGGCGCTTCTTGTGGGCGTTGACTGCCCGCTTGACGCGTGCCACTTGTTAACTCCTTGCAGCGGGGCCGTGGTGGGACTCACACGGCCCGAAATCGATGGGGTCCCGGTCCTGACGTACGGCGCGCGGCGATCGGACGATCAGGCGCCGATACGTCACTTGCCGAGAAGCTTCTTGATCTTCTTGGCGTCGCCCGGGGCCATCTCGGCGTTGCCGGTGAGGCGGCGCGTCAGGCGGGACGACTTGTGCTCGAGCAGGTGGCGCTTGCCGGCACGCTCGCGGAGCACCTTGCCGGAGCCGGTGATCTTGAAGCGCTTGCTGGCACCGCTGTGCGACTTGTTCTTCGGCATAGCGCCGTTCTCTCCTCGTCAGTGGCGCTCCGGTGCCCGGTCGTCAAACCGGGCACGGTGGAACGTCATACGTATCGGTTGACATCCCTGGACGGTTGTCCCGGGACTCCCCGGACTCTCGTCCCGGGCTCCCGGGGCGTTCGCCCTGGGATCTAGACCTCGGCGGACGCCTGGGCCGGAGCCTCGGCGGTCTCGGCGTCGACCTCGTCGGTCTCGTCGACCTCGTCGGTCTCCGGGATGTCGTCGCCCGCGTGGTTCTGCGACTTGCCCGGGTTGGCCTTCGCTTCCGCCTTGCGAGCCGCCTGGGCCTCACGGGCCTCGGCCATCGCCTCGGTCTTCTTCTTGTGCGGGCCGAGAACCATGATCATGTTTCGGCCGTCCTGCTTCGGGTTCGACTCGATGAACCCGAGGTCCTCGACGTCCGTCGCGAGCCGCTGCAGCAGTCTGTAGCCGAGCTCCGGCCTGGACTGCTCGCGACCACGGAACATGATCGTGATCTTGACCTTGTCGCCCTGCTTGAGGAACCGGACGACGTGACCCTTTTTGGTGTCGTAGTCGTGCGGGTCGATCTTCGGCCGGAGCTTCATTTCCTTGATGACCGTGTGCGCCTGGTTCTTGCGCGCCTCACGGGCCTTCATGGCCGACTCGTACTTGAACTTCCCGTAGTCCATGAGCTTGCAGACGGGCGGGCGAGCGCTCGCCGCCACCTCGACCAGGTCGAGGTCGTACTCCTGCGCAAGCTCCAGGGCCTTGGCAAGCGGAACGATCCCGACCTGCTCGCCGCTGGGCCCGACGAGTCGCACCTCGGGAACGCGAATCCGGTCGTTGATGCGGGGCTCGGTGCTGATGGATCCTCCTCGGTAGCACCACACGGCGGTCTGGCGGACAGCCGCGTATGTCTCTGATGACAGTTGGACCAACCGCCGCAGGGCATGAAAAATGCCCCGGACGGGACACAGGCGGGGCTCCAAGGATTACCGGAGCACCGCCGCGGTGATCCGCGGGGCGCACTTCGGGCGACTCCATCGTCCGTACGGAACGATGGTGACCGCCTGACCGGGTGACCCGCCGTCCCGGAGGACAGTCAGGTGGGAGATCGGAGCCTCCACTTGTGGGCCGGGCATGTAAGTGTCCGGCCGGTCGTTACACAAGGTTAGCAGCTCGGACGTACAACGGCTAACCGAGGCCTGCTGGGGCCTGATCGCGTCCGGGACCTATCGTGGGGTTCATGAGTGACACCCCTCCCCAGACGCCCGACTACGACACCATGACCCGCGACATCGCCGAGGTCCCGGCGGTCGAGGTGATCGTGACGGTCGCCGTCAACCTGATGAGCGCCGCCGCCGTGAAGCTCGGCCTGGCCCCGCAAGAAGAAGGGGAGACCGACGAGCACAAGGACCTGGACGAGGCGCGCAAGCTCGTGCACGCGCTCGCCGGGCTGCTCGACGCGAGCGCCACCGAGATCAGCTCCTTCCACGCGGCACCGCTGCGCGACGGTCTCAAGTCGCTCCAGCTCGCCTTCCGCGAGGCCTCGACCGTCCCGGACGAGCCGGGCCAGGGCCCGGGCGAGAAGTACACCGGCCCGGTCTACGGCTGACCTGCGCGGGGCTCCCTACTGCCGTACGTACAGGGGTGCGCCCGGCGGCGTCGCCCCGGGCGGCAGGAGCGCCAGGTCGAGGCCGCGCACCAGGCGCCTCCGCAGTGTCTCGTCGGCGGCGAGCCGTCCGGCGAGCGCGCGGGCGGTCTCGGCCGCGGGCGCGGACGGATCCAGTACGAGCGCCAGCGTGCCGTCCGCCTGCCCGGGGCCGAGATGAGCCCGGAGCACCCCCGACTCCGCCGCGACGGCTGCGCGTACGGCTTCGGTGACGGCCGGGTCCGCGAGGGGATCCGTGTCCGTCCGCCCCTCGGCGAGCGCGAGGAGCGCGGAACCGGTCAGCTCGTAGGGCACCGGGCCCGCCAGGTCGAGGACGACGGTGTCGGCCTTCTCGTGTGCGGCGGCCTGCAGGGCCTGGTGCAGGGGTACGGCGACGGGGCGGGCCTCGGGGTCCCAGCGGGCCAGTGACTCCGTGGACGTGAAGGCGGGCAGGGCGGTGCGGCCCCCCGCCTTGAGGGTGGGGACGGCCATGTCGCTGGTCTTCTCGTGGCGCAGTCCGTTCCCGTCCTCCTCGACCTCGCCGAGGACGGCCACGACGGGCACGAGCAGCCGGGCGCCCTTGAGCGCCTCCAGCACCGGCCGTACGGCGGTGCGGTCCTCGGCCCAGGCGGCGAGTGCCGCGGTCAGCCGGGGATCGGCGGATCCGTCGTCGTCGGAGAAGCCGGGGTCGGGAATGTTCTTGTTCGCCACGGTCCCCGACCCTATCGGGGGGATGCTGCTGCGCTTGTGCGGCCCCGGAAACCTCGGGTTGACAGGTCTCATGGGATTCTCAGCCGTCCCTGACACACATTTCACACGGGTCTAACCACGGGCACAGGCCCGGCGCCCAGCATCACGGAATGGACCTGGACAGAGCCATCCGCCGTCGCGCCCGCCCGTCCCGGCGCAGGCCGTTCGTCTGCACCGCGCTGGCCTCCGTCGTTCTCGTGGGCGGTACGGCGGCCGCGACCGTGTACGTGAACGCCCAGGCGCACGCCGGCCCGGACCTCGTATCGTCGTCCTCCGCGGCATCGGCGTCGCCGAGCGCCGTCGAGGAGGCATCGGTGGAACCCGTGACAGCGCCCGCGCCCGAGGTGTCCCCGGACGCGCTCCTGGCCGAGGCGATGAAGTCCGTGTCCGTCCAGGACGGCGCCGCGGTGTCGGTGTCCGTCCTCGACGTCGACTCCGGCGAGAGCGCCGCGTACGGCGAGGGGTCCTTCGACACGGCGAGCATCGTCAAGGTCGACATCCTGGCCACGCTGCTGCTCCAGGCGCAGGAAGCGGACCGGGAGCTGACGGCGACGGAGAAGGCCGAAGCCACCCGGATGATCGAGAACAGCGACAACACCGCCGCGAGCGCCCTCTGGGACGCGATCGGACAGGCGGACGGCCTCGACACCGCGAACAGGACCTTCGGGCTGACGGCGACGAAGGGCGGGGACGGTGCCCTGTGGGGTCTGACGCAGACCACGGCCGCCGATCAGCTCACCTTGCTGCGGCAGGTGTTCGGGGACGAGTCGAAGCTCGACGAGACCTCGCGGACGTATCTGCGGGGGCTCATGGGTGAGATAGCCGTCGACCAGCACTGGGGGGTGTCGGCCGCGGCCGACGGTTCCGGGTGGGCGCTGAAGAACGGGTGGCTGGCGCGCAGCGCGACCGGGCTGTGGGACATCAACAGCATCGGACGGGTCACCGCCGACGGCCACGACTACCTGGTCGCGGTGCTGTCGAACGGCACCACGACGAAGGCGAAGGGGATCTCGCTGGTCGAGGCGGTCGCGAAGGCGGCGGTGGCGGCGCTCTAGGAGACGTCCACCGGTACGGCGACGGCCACCGATTAGGGGTCGAGCGGCCGGCTCGTACGGCTCGCCCGTGGGGCCGGTCGTGCGGCGG
Source organism: Streptomyces sp. NPDC050535 (assembly GCF_044457665.1). NCBI lineage: Bacteria > Bacillati > Actinomycetota > Actinomycetes > Kitasatosporales > Streptomycetaceae > Streptomyces > Streptomyces sp. NPDC050535. The sequence goes on along the minus strand of NZ_JBITHE010000006.1, from coordinate 303,635 downwards.
CTTGTCAGAAGCCGTCGTACCCGCGTGGTTCTCTGCGGCCCCGCCACAGGACGACGGCCGCGGCGAGCAGTACCGCGCCGAGGCCGCCCGCGAGCGGGCCGGCCCAGCCGGTGGAGTCCGCGTCGTCCTCGGGGGTGTCGGGACCCGGTCCGAAGTACTTCTGGGCGTACTCCGCCTGAATCCCCTCGGGCTTGAGCCTGCCGCCCTCCTTAATGGCGGCCGCGGGGTCGATGAAGCCGTAGCCGCGGGAGTCGTCCCGGCCGCCCGTGGGGGCGTTGCGGGCCGTGTCCTCCAGGAGCTGCTTGATCTGGGCCGGGGACAGGCCCGGATGGGCGGCCTTGATGAGCGCGACGGCGCCGGAGACGAACGCGGAGGCCGCGCTGGTGCCCCAGCCCTCGTAGTACCTCTCGTCCGGGTCGGCGATGACGACGTCGACGCCGGGAGCGCTGACCGTGGCGTACCAGCGGCGGGTGGAGAACGAGGCGCGGGTGCCGTTGCTGTCGACGGCGGTCGCGGCGATCACGCCCGGGTAGGCCGCGGGGTAGGAGATGTGGTCGCCCTTCTCGCCGCCGTTGCCGGCCGAGGCGACGACGACGGCGCCCTTCCGCAGGGCGTACTGGACGGCCTCGTCCTCGGCGGGTTCGGGGTGGGCGGACGCGGAGTCGTCGCCCAGGGAGAGGTTGATGACGTCGGCGCCGTGGTCGGCGGCCCAGCGGATGCCGTCGGCGAGGGCGTTTCCGCGGGTGTTGCGGGCTTTCGTACGGGAGGAGTCGCCGTCTTCGAGGATGACGCGGACGGGGAGGATCCTGGCCTCGGGGGCGATGCCCATGACGCCGTCGGCGTCGTCCGGCCCGTGTCCGTGGCCGGCGATGATCCCCGCCATGGCGGTTCCGTGTCTGGCCCACGCCCGGTCGCCGCGGGACGCTCCGAAGCCGACCATGTCCTTGCCGGTGAGGACGTTGCCCTCCAGGTCCGGGTGCTCGTCGTCGACGCCGGTGTCGAGGACGGCGACGGTGATCCCCCGGCCCTTCGTGGTCTGCCAGGCCTCCTGGGTGTGCATCGCGTCGAGCGCCCACTGCTGGGCGCGGATGCCGTCGGCGTGGGCGGTGGTGGCGGGGACCAGGACGAGGGAGGCGGCGAGCAGGACGCCGAGGAGTCCGGCCCTGCGGCGAACCGGGCCGCGGGTCCTGGGTGCCGCGCGGGTCATGACGGCTTCTCCGTGGCCGAGGTGACGGTCTTGCGGAAGCCTCGCTCGACGCGGTCGGCGAGACCCTGGGCGTCGTGGCCGAGTCCTGCCTGCGCCGGGTCCGTGGTCGCGCCGGGCTTCATGGCGTCCTCGGCGGGCTGCGGGGCGGTGACCGTACGGCCGTCGGCGAAGCCGGAGACGGCGTAGACGACGACGGGGGCGTCGGTGAGGACCGACACCGTCCAGGAGGCACGCTGGTCGGCGCCGAAGCCGGCCGCGGCGGTGTTCCTGACCGCGTACGGGCGGGGCATCAGGTCGGTGCGCCGGTCCAGGCCGTCCTTCTCGAAGCGGGCCTTCAGCGAGGCCATGGCCGTCGCGTCCGCCTTGGTGAACAGCAGGCCGACGGTGGTCACCAGGCTGTGGGTCGCGTCCGTGTACGTGGCGCGCAGCACCCGCAGGCAGCCCGCCGGGGCGAGGGCCTTGCGCAGGAGGGGGTCGAAGGCGTTCGCGCAGCCGGTGTCCGGGGCGACGGCGACCCGTGTCCAGACGCGGTCGGCGCCGCCGGGGCCCGCGCCGTCGCCCTGCACGGTGGGCGGAAAGAGCAGGTCCACCGGCACGCTGTGCCAGAGTTCGCCCGCGGACGCGAACTCGGTCCGCGCGTCGACACCCGCCGAGCTCTCGCCGGTCAGCCAACTCCCCGTCACCGCACCGCCGATGAGGCCGAACCCCAGCACGACACAGGCCGCGGCGGCCAGCGCCCGGGCGCGGCTACGTCCGCCGCGGCGACGCGCGCGAACGTTGTCGTCGTACGTCTCCGGCTGCCCGAAGGACACGAACGGACGCTCCACGAACGGGGTTTCGGACGGGGGCGGGGCCGTCGGGCGCGGGGCGGGTGCCTCGGCCGGTACGGGTCTGAGCCGCCTGGTCGTCTCCGAGGCGCGTGCGGTGCGCCCGGGTGCCGTGTTTCCGGGTGCCGTGTTTCCGGGTGCCGGGGGCGTGTCGGGGAACCGTGCGGAGGCCGGGGGCGGCGGGGGTGCCGAGTCGGGCCGCCGGGGCGGGCGCAGACCCGGGAAGCGCCGGGCCCCTTGCGGGGGACGCGGAGCCGCGGGCGGCTGCGCCGGGGGCGCCTCCGGATTCGGCGGCTCCGCATCGGTGGAGAAGTCGAAGAAGTCGAACGAACTGGGCGGCGACGGTACGCGTGGACCGTGCCCGGCGCCCCCGTCCACCCCGGCCGACCGGGGACCGCCGTCACTCTCCCGAGGCTCCGAAACCGTCCGCGACCCAGTGCCGATCCGCTCCGAGGGCGATCCCGCCGTGCGGGAGGGCCGAACGAACGGGGCACCGCTCAGCGGCGGTGTCCGGGGGTGGGGCGGACGCGACGGTGCGTCGCCGGCCTGCGTCGGACGAGGTTCGGCTGTAGAGGGCTGCCCTGGGAAAAGATCGCCGGTGCGGCGCGACTCGGCATCGCCGGACTGCGAGGGCATCGGGCGGCGCCCGGCCGTCGAAGGCTGCTCCGACGGCAGGCCGCGGGGGTGACGCGACTCGACGTCGCCGTCCCACGCGGACGTGGGCCGGAACCGAGGCGGGGCCTCGGCCGACGGCTCGTCTCGCGGCCTGGGCGGCCGCGACGGGGCGTCGCCGGCCTGCGTCGGACGGGGTCCGGCTGTCGGAGGGTGTCCCGGGGGCGGGGTCCGGGGGCGGGGCGGCAGCGGGGCGGCACCCCTGGACGGGGAGCCTCCCTGCGCAGGGCTTCGCTCGGGCACGGCGGGCCGTCCCGGCGACGCGGGCTGGGACGAAGTCCGCGAACTGTCCGTCGCGGACGCGCTGTTCAGGGTCGACGGACGCTCCGGCGCCGCTGGCCGGCTCAGGCTTGGTGGCTGCTCCGGCGTCCGTGGCCGGTCCGAGAACGGCGGTCGGTTCGGGGGCGACAGGCGGTCCGAAGCAGGTGGCCGGCTCGAAGCCGACGACTGGTTCGGCGGTGTGGACCGGTCCGGCCTCGGAGGCTGCTCCGAAGTCCGCCGCCCGTCCGGGAACGGCGGTCGGCTCGGGGCCGACAGACGATCCGGAACAGACCGCCCGCCCGCGTCCGAGGGCCGGTTCGGTGTCCACGGTTGGCCTGAAACCGGCGGCCAGTTCGGGGCCAACGGCTGATCCTGAACCGACGGTTGGTCCGATGGCGAGGGTTGGTGCGATGCCGACGCTTGGTCCGGAACCGACTGCCGGTCCGACGCCGGCCGTTGGGGATCCGGTGCCGGCCAGTGGCTCGGGGGCTGGGGCGGAGTGCGCCGGCTGTCCGGCGGGGACGGCTGGTCCGGCGTCGGGGGGGTGTCCGGCGGGGACGGGATGTCCGGGGGTGGGGGCCGGTCCGGGTGGGGCGGGGTCGCTGGGCGGGGTGGGACCGGTGGGCGTGGGGGAATCGAGGCCCGGCGCGCTTCCGTGCTCATGCACCCCCCGTTTCCTCGTACCGGGCCACCGGCTCGTCTCGGAGCTCTGCCGGGCCGTAGCAGCTGTTGCGGGAGGGCGTCCGTACGGGTCGCCCGCCACGGGCACGCATACCCGCGCCGGGGGGCCGTCACCCCGGGCGCACCCCGCCCGGGCAAGGTCGTTCCTCCCTGCGTGCGCGTCACTCTACGGGTTGACGTGCGCCCGGAGGGACTCAGTCGGCAGGCCCGGGGCATCTGCCCGGATCGTCCCCCTACCCTGCGGTAATCCTGTCTGGCAGGCTTCGGGCATGACTGCCCGCGCCGCAGACCGGGCCCGCTACGACCGGGCCACCGCTCACCTCGACGCCCCTCTCGCGATCGTGGACCTGGAGGCCTTCGACGCGAACGCGGACGACCTCGTCCGCCGGGCCGGTGGCAAACCGGTCCGCGTCGCCAGCAAATCCGTCCGCTGCCGCGCCCTGCTCGAACGCGTCCTCGCCCGCGACGGCTTCGCCGGGATCATGTCCTTCACCCTCGCCGAATCGATCTGGCTGGCCCGCTCCGGCTTCGACGACATCCTGCTCGCCTACCCGTCCGCCGACACCAAGGGCTTCGCCGAGCTGGCCTCCGACCCCAAGCTCGCCGCCGCCGTGACCGTCATGGTCGACGACCCGGCCCAGCTGCGCCTCATCGACGAGGCACGCCAGGGCGGCACCGAAGTCGTGCGCGTCTGCCTGGAGTTGGACACCTCCCTCCAGCTGCTCGGCGGCCGGGTCCGGGTCGGCGCCCTCCGTTCGCCGCTCCGCTCCGCCGCCCAGCTCGCCGAGATGGCCCGTGCGGTGACCCGGCGCCCCGGGTTCAGGCTCGTGGGGATCATGGCGTACGAGGGCCACATCGCGGGTGTCGGGGACGCGGTCGAGGGGCGTCCGCTGCGGTCGCGTGCCGTCCGCCTGATGCAGGCCACCGCCCGCAAGGAACTCGTCCAGCGGCGCGCCGACGTCGTCCGTGCCGTACGAGCCGTGGAACCCGGCCTGGAGTTCGTCAACGGCGGCGGCACCGGCAGCGTGCAGCACACGGCGGCCGAGGACTCGGTCACGGAGATCGCGGCGGGATCGGGACTCTACGTGCCGCGGCTCTTCGACAACTACACCTCGTTCAGCGGGCGTCCGGCCGCGCTCTTCGCCCAGCCCGTCGTCCGCCGGCCGGGCGTCGGGATCGTGACCGTCCTCGGCGGCGGCTACCCGGCGTCGGGCGCCGCCGGTCCCGACCGGCTGCCGGTGCCCTACCTCCCGGAAGGGCTGAAATACGACCCCCAGGAGGGCCCGGGCGAGGTGCAGACCCCGCTGATCGGCGCCCCCGCGGACGACCTGCTGATCGGCGACAAGGTGTGGTTCCGGCACGCCAAGGCCGGTGAGCTGTGCGAGCGGTTCGACACGCTCCACCTGGTGGCGGGCGACTCGGTGACGGAGTCGGTCCCGACGTATCGCGGGGAAGGACACACCTTCCTCTGACGCCCGCCTTCCGGTTCCGGTGGCAGCGGCGGCTACTGGGACGGACCGATGCCGCTGCCCACACCGCCGCCGGTGTCCGCGTCGCCGACCGGCCGGATCCCCTTGGTGATCCGGTCCAGGTCGGCCGGCGGCGGCCCGTCCTCGCCCGCGTCGAAGACGAAGCGGACGATGACCAGCGCCTGCGAACCCACGCCCGCAGGAAACGCCAGCGACTGGACGTAACCCCCGGGCCCGGCGGCCGTGTCGACCTGCCAGCGCACGAGGTACCCGGCCCGCCCGGCGACGGCGACCGGTCCCGCCCTCAGCTGCTTGTGGGAGTCGATGCCGTCGAAAGGGCGCCGGTCGAGGATGTCACGGTCGTACGCGCTGTCCGCCGCTTCCGCGATGTCCCGCTTGGCCAGGATCTCCGGAGACTTCTCGTCGTTCCCGGTGACCGTGCGCGAGATGACCAGACCGTGGCGGCAGGGACCGGGGTCGCCGGGGCAGTCGTAGGTGCCCGGGGTCGTCATCACGACATCGTCCTCGGTGACGTTCTCGGGCCTCGCCCAGCCGTCGAGCAACGGGAAGGTGATGCCGTTGAGTTCGTCCACGACGACCGCGGGATCGTCGGACGGGGACCGGGAGGGCGAGAGCACGGAGGAGGACGGCTCGGAGGAAGGCACGAGGGTCGGCTCGGTGTTCGTCGCCGCGTCGCCGGTGCCGTCGCCCCGGCCGAGGAGTACGGCGCCGGTGACGATGGAGGCGACCAGCACAGCCACGGCGGCGACGAGGGCGACGGCCTTCGCGCGGCCGGAACCCCCGTCGGGGAACTCCGGCCGCGCCAATGGCTGTTGGGGCGCCACGGGCTGACGCCGGTGTTCGGTCCACGCCGTCCCGTCCCACCAGCGCTCGGCGAGCGGGTACGACGGGTCGCGGTACCAGCCGGGCGGCGGCGTCATACTCATCCCGGCACTCTAGGACCCCGCTACATCGGCGTGACGTACGCGCCCGAGATTCCGCCGTCCACCAGGAAGTCACTGGCGTTGACGAAGGAGGAGTCGTCGCTGGCGAGGAACGCGACCGCCGCGGCGATCTCGTCCGCCTCCGCGAACCGGCCGACCGGGATGTGCACGAGCCGGCGCGCGGCCCGCTCGGGGTCCTTGGCGAACAGCTCCCGGAGCAGTGGGGTGTTGACCGGGCCGGGGCACAGCGCGTTGACCCGGATGCCCTCCCGCGCGAACTGCACGCCCAGTTCACGGGACATGGCCAGCACCCCGCCCTTGGAGGCCGTGTACGAGATCTGCGAGGTCGCCGCGCCCATCCGGGCCACGAAGGACGCCGTGTTGATGATGGAGCCCTTGCCCTGGCGCCGCATGTAGGGGATCGCCGCCTTGCAACAGAGGTAGACGGAGGTGAGGTTGACGTCCTGGACCCGCTTCCAGGCCTCCAGGCCGGTTTCGAGGATCGAGTCGTCGTCGGGCGGTGAGATACCCGCGTTGTTGAAGGCGATGTCGACGGAGCCGTAGGTGTCGTACGCCGTCCTGAAGAGCGCTTCGACCTGCTCGGGGTCGGTGACGTCGACCTTGACGAAGATCCCGCCGATCTCCTCGGCGGCCGCCTTGCCGCTCGTCTCGTCGACGTCGCCGCAGACGACGTGGGCGCCCTCGGAGGCGAGCCGTCGCGCGGTGGCGAGCCCGATGCCGCTGCCCGCGCCGGTGATGACGGCGGTACGGCCGACCAGTCGGCGGCAGATGGTCTCTGAGGTCTGTGACGTCACTGTGCGGGGCCCTCCGTGCTGATGAAGACGTTCTTGGTCTCGGTGAAGGCGGTGAGGGCGTCCGGGCCGAGTTCGCGGCCGATCCCCGACTGCTTGAAGCCGCCGAACGGGGTCCAGTAGCGGACGCTGGAGTGGGAGTTGACGGACAGGTTCCCGGCGCGGACGGCCCCGGAGACGCGCAGGGCGCGGCCGACGTCGCGGGTCCAGATGGAGCCGGACAGGCCGTAGTCGGTGGCGTTGGCCAGCCTGATCGCGTCGGCCTCGTCCTCGAAGGGGAGGACGACCGCGACCGGGCCGAAGACCTCCTCGACGGCCACGCGCGCGTCGGGCTCGACATCGGTGAGGACCGTCGGCGGGAACCAGAAGCCCGGGCCCTCGGGGGCCTTGCCGTGGATGCCGGGCGCGTCGGCGGCGACGTACGAACGCACGCGTTCCCGTTGCGTCCTGGAGATCAGCGGGCCCATCTGGGTGAGCTCGTCGGAGGGGTCGCCGACGACGACGGACTCGACGGCCGGGGCGAGGAGTTCGAGGAAGCGGTCGTACGCGGAGCGCTGGACGAGGATGCGGGTGCGGGCGCAGCAGTCCTGGCCGGAGTTGTCGAGGAAGGCCATGGGAGCCGCGGCGGCGGCGGCCTCGACATCCGCGTCGGCGAAGACGATGTTCGGGCTCTTGCCGCCGAGTTCGAGGGTGACGCGCTTGAGGAGCGCCGAGCCCTTCGCCAACACCTGTTTGCCCACCGCCGTCGACCCCGTGAAGACGATCTTCGCGACGCCCGGGTGTTCGACGAGCGCGTTGCCCGCGACGGGTCCCGCGCCCGGGAGCACCTGGAAGAGGTGCTCGGGCAGGCCTGCCTCCAGGGCGAGTTCGGCCAGCCGCAACGCGGTGAGGGGTGTCGTCTCGGCGGGCTTGAGGATGACCGCGTTGCCGGCCGCGAGCGCCGGGGCGGTGCCCCAGGCGGCGATCGGCAGGGGGAAGTTCCAGGGGGCGATGATCCCGACGACGCCGAGCGGTTCGAGGATCGTGATGTCCAGGCCGCCGGAGACCGGGATCTGGTGGCCGGTCAGCCGCTCCACTCCCCCGGCCGCGTAGTCCAGCAGGTCACGGACGTTGCCCACCTCCCAGCGGGCGTTGCCGATCACGTGACCGGCCTCGCGGACCTCCAGCCGGGCGAGTTCCTCGAGGTGTTCGTCGACGACGACGGCGAAGCGGCGCAGCAGCCGGGCACGCTCGCCCGGGGCGAGGGCGGCCCACCGGGCCTGTGCCTTTTCCGCCCGTACGACGGCGGCGTCGACGTCGGCCGCGGTGGCGCCGGGGACGGTGGCGATGACCTCCTCGGTCGCCGGGTTGAGCACTTCCAGTTCGTACGGTCGCGACACGTTCGGCCTCACAGGCGTTCGAAGGAGCGGCGGAGCTCCCAGTCGGTCACCACGGCGTCGAAGGCGTCCAGCTCGACGCGCGCCATGTTGCGGTAGTGCGCGACCACCTCGTCACCGAAGGCGGTTCGGGCGATGGGGCTGTTCTCCCATAGCTCGGCGGCCTCGCGCAGGGTGGTGGGGACCTGGTCGTACCCGGCGGTGTAGGCGTTGCCGGTGCACGCGTCCGGCAGTTCCAGCTTCTTCTCGATGCCGTACAGGCCGGCCGCGAGGAGTCCGGCGACGGCCAGGTGCGGGTTGACGTCACCGCCGGGGAGCCGGTTCTCGAAGCGCATGGAGCGGCCGTGGCCGACCACCCGGAGGGCGCAGGTGCGGTTGTCCTGGCCCCAGGCGACGGCGGTCGGGGCGAAGGAGCCCGGCTGGAACCGCTTGTAGGAGTTGATGTTCGGGGCGTAGAGGAGCGAGAAGTCGCGGAGCGCGGCCAGCTGTCCGGCGAGGAAGTACCGCATGACGTCCGACATGCCGCCCGGTCCGTCGCCGGCCATCACGTTCGTGCCGTCCTTGTCCGTGAGCGAGAGGTGGATGTGGCAGGAGTTGCCCTCGCGCTCGTCGTACTTCGCCATGAAGGTGAGCGAGACGCCCTCCTGGGAGGCGATCTCCTTGGCGCCGGTCTTGTAGACCGCGTGCTGGTCGCAGGTGACCAGGGCCTCGTCGTACTTGAAGACGATCTCGTGCTGGCCGGGATTGCACTCGCCCTTGGCGGACTCGACGGTGAGGCCCGCGGCCTGCATCTCGTTGCGGACGCGGCGCAGCAGCGGCTCGATCCGTCCCGTCCCCAGCACCGAGTAGTCGATGTTGTACTGGTTGGCCGGGGTGAGCCCCTTGTACCCGGCGTCCCAGGCCTGTTCGTAGGTGTCCTTGAAGACGATGAACTCCAGCTCAGTGCCGACCTGGGCGGTGAGGCCGAGTTCGGCGAGCCGGTCGAGCTGGCGGCGCAGGATCTGGCGGGGCGCGGCCACCACCGGGGAGCCGTCGTTCCACGCGAGGTCGGCGACGACCAGGGCCGTGCCCTCGTTCCAGGGGACCCGGCGCAGGGTGCTCAGGTCGGGGTGCATGGCGAAGTCGCCGTACCCCCGGTCCCAGGAGGACATCTCGTAACCGTCGACCGTGTTCATCTCGGTGTCGACGGCGAGGAGGTAGTTGCAGCCCTCCGTGCCGTGTTCGAGGACCTCGTCGAGGAAGAATCGCGCGGCGAACCGCTTGCCCTGGAGCCGTCCCTGCATGTCGGGGAAGGCAAGGACGACCGTGTCGATCTCGCCGCCCGCGACCAGGTCGCGCAGTTCCTCGACGGTGAGCGGGGGTGTGCGGTCTGCCACCGGAAAAGCCTCCTTGGGTCAGCCGAGAGTCATAAGGTATTGCTGAGAACCATTGCTTGGGAAGGGGGCGCGACCGGATGACGCGGGTGGAATCCGACGGCGGGGCGGACGACCGGCTGACGTCGGTGCTGCGGCCCGTGCGGGCGGGCAACGGTTTCGAGGAGGCGCTGGAGCAGATCCTTCAGGTCCTCCGGCTCGGCCTGGTGCCGGGCGGTGAACGGCTGCCCGCCGAGCGGGAGTTGGCGGAGCGGCTCGGCATCAGCCGGGTGACGCTGCGCGAGGTCCTGAAGGTGTTGCAGGACCAGGGGCTCGTCGAGTCGCGGCGCGGCCGGTACGGCGGCACCTTTGTGCTGGCCAGGACCGGCGCGCCCGGCAAGCACGAACTGCGGCGCCGAGTCGCCGAGGTCGACATCGAGGACGTACTGCGCTTCCGCGAGGTGCTTGAGGTGGGCGCGGCGGGTCTGTGCGCGGCCCACGGACTCGACGACGAGCAGGCGGAGCGGCTGCGCGCGGCCCTCGCCGGCACCCGGGACGCCCCGCTGGCCGACTACCGCCGGCTGGACACCATGCTCCACCTCACCCTCGCCGAGCTTTCCGGCTCCCCCTCGCTCACCGCCCAGTACGCGGCCGTACGCGCTCGTGTGAACGATCTCCTCGACTGCATCCCGCTCCTCGTACGCAACCTGGAGCACTCCCAGCACCAGCACGGCGCGCTGGTCGAGGCGGTGCTCGACGGGGACGCGGACGGGGCGCGGGAAATGATGCGGGAGCACTGCGGGGGGACGGCGGCGCTGCTGCGGGGGTTCCTGACGTGAGGCCGCGAGGGTCTCATTTCCGGGCGTCCGGCCCGCAAAGGTATGGGCGCGTTCCAATCAGTTCGGAGGAGGCAGGGTGGCCAGGCCGCTGATCGGTGTGAGTACGTATCTGGAGTCCGCGGCGCGCTGGGGTGTGTGGGAGCTGGAGGCGGCGCTGCTGCCGGTCGGCTATCCGCGGCTCGTGCAGCGGGCCGGAGGGCTCGCCGTGATGCTGCCGCCGGACGATCCGTCCCGCGCGGCGGCGGTCGTCGCCCGCCTCGACGGGGTGGTCGTCGCGGGTGGGCCGGACGTCGATCCCGCCCGCTACGGCGCCGAGCGGTCGCCGCGTACCGGGCCTCCCGCGCACGAGCGCGATGCCTGGGAACTCGCCCTGCTCGACGCGGCGTTGGCCTCCGGCACGCCGATCCTGGGCATCTGCCGGGGCATGCAGCTCCTCAACGTCGCCCTCGGCGGGACGCTCGTCCAGCATCTCGACGGGCATGTGAAGGAGGTCGGGGTGGTCGGGCACCATGACGTGATCCCGGTGCCGGGGAGTCTGTACGCCGGTCTCGTGCCGGAGTCGTCCGCCGTGCCGACGTACCACCATCAGGCGGTGGATCGGCTCGGTGAGGGGCTGCGGGTGTCCGCGCACGCGGTGGACGGGACGGTGGAGGCGATTGAACTTCCGCGTGCCACCTGGGCGTTGGCCGTGCAGTGGCATCCGGAGATGGGGGACGATCTGCGGGTGATGGAGGGGCTGGTGAGCGCGGCGTCCTGAACGCCGGGGGTTTTTCGCCCCCTCCGCCCCTTCCCGTCCCGTTCCTGGGGGCTGCGCCCCCAGACCCCCCTTTCGCGCTGACGCGCTCGTCCTCAAACGCCGGACGGGCTGAGAATCAGCCCCTCCGGCGTTTGAGGAGCGGGGGTTGGGCGGCGGCGGGGCGAGGAAACCCCCTCACACCCGCCGCGTCAGCGACAGCAGGTCCCTCGCCGGCCCCGTCGGCCGGTGCCCCGTCGGCCACACCGCCCGCAGGGCCCGCCGCAGTTGGACGTCGGCGAGCGGAACGCTCACCAGACGGTGGGCGGAGAGCTCCTCGCCAAGGGCCAGTTCGCTGAGGACGGCTGGGCCCGCGCCGCTGACGACGGACGCCTTGACGGCGGTGGTGGAGGACAGCTCGATGAGGGGCCGGGCAAGGCCACCGAGGGCGGCGTCGAGGACCTGTCGGGTACCGGAGCCCTCCTCTCGGAGGATCAGCGGCGTCGCCGCCAACTCCGCCGCGGCCAGCGGCGAACGGCGGCGCGCCCACGGATGGTCCGGCGCCGTCACCACGATCAGCCGGTCGTGCGCGACGACCGCCGAGTCGAGACCGGGCGGCACGGCCAGGCCCTCCACGAAACCGAGGTCGGCCTCACCGGCGAGGAGACGCTCGGCGACCGCCTTCGAGTTCCCGGCGAGGAGGGACACCGCCGTGTCGGGCCGCTGTGCGCGGAGCGCGATCAGCCAGCCCGGCAGCAGATACTCGGCGATCGTCATGCTCGCGGCGACCCGCAGCCGGGAGTCACGCCGGTCCCGCAGCGCCTGCGCCCCCGCGTCGAACGCCTCGGCCGCCTCCACGACCCGCCGCGCCCAGTCCGTGACCAGTGCCCCGGCGTCGGTGAGACGCGATCCGCGCGGTGAGCGGTCGACGAGAGCCACGCCCAGCTGCCGTTCCATCGAACGGATCCGGCCGCTGGCCGCCGGCTGGGTGATCCCCAGCTCCCGCGCGGCCCGCCCCAGGCTGCCCAGCCGGGCCACCGCGAGCAACAGCTCCATCGCCCCAAGATCCGGCACCCGGTGCGCGACCCCCGTCCGTTCGCCGGACCCAGCACTCCCACTCATAAAGCCAGCTTATGCCCTCATAGCGCGGTACTCCCTGGTGGGGAGCGCGCCGCGGCGGGACGGTGGAGTCATGGTCTCCGCAGCGCACCCCGTCACGTCGCTCGCCGGGGCCGGAACCCGGCGCACCACCGCTCTCCGCCACCTCGGCCCCAACTGGTACGCCCCGGTGATGGGCACCGCGATCGTGGCCACGGCGGGCGCCGGGCTCCCCGGGGCGGTCCCTGGTCTGCGGACCCTCTGCGCCGCCGTCTGGGCGCTCTCGCTGGCGATGCTCGTGGTCCTGCTCGTGGCGCGGGCCCTGCACTGGACACACCACCGCGACCGGGCGCGCGCCGGCTTCCTCGACCCGGCGACCGCCCCCTTCTACGGCTGCCTGTCCATGGCCCTGCTGGCCGTGGGCGGCGGTGCCCTGGTCGTGGGCCGGGACTGGATCGGCGTGGACGCGGCGGTCGCGCTGGACGCCGTCCTGTTCGGCGCCGGTACGGTCATCGCTCTCGCCGGCGCCGTGGCCATCCCGTACCTCATGGTGGTCCGGCACCGGATCGAGCCCGGCCAGGCGAGCCCGGTGTGGCTGCTCCCGGTCGTCGCGCCGATGGTGTCCGCCGCTCTCGGCCCGCTCCTCGTCCCGTATCTGCCGCCCGGCCAGGCGCGGGAGGCCCTCTTCCTCGGGTGCTTCGCGATGTTCGGACTGAGCCTGCTGGCCACCCTGCTGATGCTGCCACTGATCTTCGCCCGGCTGGTCACCGACGGCCCGCTGCCGCTCGCCCTGACCCCGACGCTGTTCCTGGTGCTCGGCCCGCTCGGCCAGTCCACCACCGCGGTCGGCAAGTTCGCCGACTTCGCGCCCGGCGTGGTGGCCGCCCCGTACGACCAGGGCTTCGGCACGCTCGCCGTCCTGTACGGCGTCCCCGTGATGGGCTTCGCGCTGTTCTGGCTCGCCCTCGCCGGCACGATGGTGCTGCGCGCCCGGCGCCGGGGCATGGGCTTCACGATGACGTGGTGGGCGTTCACCTTCCCGGTGGGTACCTGCGTCACCGGCGCGGAGGGGCTGGCCCGGCACACCGGTCTGGTCGCCTTCGACGGACTCGCGGTCGCGCTGTACGCCCTGCTGGTGACCGCCTGGGCGGTGGCCGCCGTCCGCACGGCCCGCGGCCTGGTCAGCGGCGAGCTGCTCGCAGCGCCTCGCCCAGCACTCGCGGAGCCTGTGCCAGTGACGGCCCGTACCAGGTGAGCATGCGTCCGTCGACGAGCGCGCAGGGCAGGCCGTCGAACGCCTCGGGTCCGTCGTCGGCGGTGAAGCGGTACGGCTCGTCGGGCAGGACCACGAGCTCGGGGGCCGCCGCCCTGAGCTCCGGCAACGGGAGACGGGGATAGCGGTCCTCGTGCCGCGCGAACGCGTTGTCCACGCCGAGGCGGGCCAACAGGTCCCCGGCGAAGGTGTCCCGGCCGAGCACCATCCAGGGCCGGCGCCAGATCGGTACGACCGCGGTCCTACGCCGGTCCGGAGGCACCAGCTCTGCCCACGCCGCCTGCGCCTCGTCCAGCCATCGCGGCCGGTCCCGCGCCCCGCACGCGCGCAGCACCCGGTCCAGCTCACGGAAGGCTCCCGGCAGGTCCCGTACCTCGGTGACCAGAACCTCGACGCCCGCCGCGCGCAGGGCGGTCAGGTCGGGCTCGCGGTTCTCCTCCTCGTTGGCGACCACCAGGTCGGGGGCGAGCCGCAGGATGCCGTCGACGTCGGGATTCTTGGTGCCGCCGATCCGTACGACGTCGAGGTCCGCCGGATGGGCGCACCAGTCGGTCGCACCGACCAGGACGCCGGGCAGCGAGAGCGCGACGGCCTCGGTGAGCGAGGGCACGAGGGACACGACGCGCGGGGCGGCACGGCCCGGGTCAGTGCCTGCCAACGTTGTGCCGGTCCTCCACCGCGTCGATGTGGTCGGCGACCTCGACCACGATCACCCGGGTGTCCGGCACGGTGGCCCGCCACCGGTGCCGCACGCCACCCGTCAGATACATGGTGTCGCCGCGCCCCAGCCGATGCGCGCGGCCCTCCGCCTCGACCTCGACGGCGCCGTCGACGACGTACATCAACTTGTCGTTGCGGAGCTGGAGTTCGCGGCCCTCGTCGTGGTCGCCGGTGAATTCGGTGGCGTGCAACTGGTGGTGTCCGCGCACCAGGGGGCGCACGCGCGCCTCGGCGGCGTACTCGGCGGCCTCGGCGCGCACGACATCGACGCTGCACGCGGGGTCGGCGGCGGCGAGCAGTTCGACGGCGGTGGTGCCGAGCGCGTCGGCGACCTTCTCCAGGGACGTTCTGCTGGGGCGGGCGCGCTCGTTCTCGACCTGGCTGAGAAAGGGCACCGACAGGCCGCTGCGCTCGGCCACGACGGCGAGGGTGAGGTCGAGCGCACGGCGGCGCCGCCGTACTGCCGCGCCCACCCGAAGGGGCTGTTCTTTGTGGTCGCCCATCGTTTCGGCTCCCTCCCTCGCGTCGTCGGTCGCTTCTACGGTCAGTGCTTCGGCGCACCGCTTCTGAAGAGTTGTCTGCACCCTACGCATGTTCGGCAAACCGTTTCACGCACCCGTCACATCGCTGACACGTGGAGGGAGGGTGAGGGCTACAGTTCGCGCCAATAGAGGAGCTGGCCCGCTTCGCCGGGCGCCGCGCCCTCCCTCGGCACGAAAAGGCTGACCAGTAGGGCCGGATGCCCGTCCGGGTCGGTGAGCAGGGTCGCGGACGGGTTGGCGAAGGCCCGGCTGCCGCCGTGGGTGCGTACCGTCAGCCGGTCGGCCCGTCCTGTCACCGGATCGTAGGCATAGGTCCGCCAGCTTCCGAAGTCCTCGCGCAACCCCTGCCCCTCTACCAACACCAGCTTCGCACCCGCGAGTTCGATCGCCGAGCGGTCGCCGATGTTTCCGCTGGTCCCCCAGGCCTCCAGCGCCCGGTCCAGGCGCTGGTCGGGCTCGGCGTGCCAGGTCGTGAAGTCCGTCAGCGTGGCCCGGAGTTGGCGGTCGGTGTCGCAGCCCGCCCGGTAGTGGCCGGTGAGTTCGACCGTGCCGTCGTGCACGGCGGTGATGTCCGGGGTGCCCTCGGCGCAGGACGAGAGAGTGCGCGGCGTGTCGTAGGCGCGGTCGGCGTCTCCGGCCAGCAGGGCACCGAGATCGGCGTAGCCGCGTACCGCGATGTGGTTGTCCGGATCCCTCTCGTACGCCAGTACGTAGCCACCGGCGCCGTCGAAGGCGAGTGTGGGCTGGCTGGTACCCGCGCCGAAGTCGTGGCGGCGGGTCCAGGTCCGCAGATCCGTGGAGGTGGCGATGGCCGAATGGAAGCGGCCGTCGGCGAGGGTCGAGTGGTAGACGGCGAGATAGGTGCCGTCGGGCGACCGGGTGATCTCCGCGGTGTCCATGGTGCGGCCGGAGTCGTCACGCAGCGCGTACGCGTAACCGTCGGCGTCGCGCACGTCGCCGGCCAGCGACACGAGCCTCGCCACGGCGGCGGACCCGGGCGCCGCGTCCGCCCGCGGCAGCGCGGCCGTCGCCAGCACCACGAGCAGGGCCGCGAGGGAGCGGGGGCGGAGCAGGGATCGCACGGGGTCTCACAGAAACGCGAGGGGAAGGGGAGGCGAGCGTACGGACCGGCCGGGGGTTCCGGGAACTGCGCGAGGGGTGGCCTTCGCCACACGGGGCAACCGCCCCGCGCGACGAAGGTCCACCCCTCGGCGAACCACCGGCGGACTACTGCGGAGTCATCCGCTCCACCATGTCCGGGTGCTCCTTCAGCCACGCGGCCACGGCGTCCTCCTCATTGCCCTGGCCCTGGTCCTTGATCTCGGCCTCCAGGCTGCCGAGTTCGTCCTCGCTCATCCTGAAGTTCTTGATCCACTCGGTGAGCTGCGGATACTGCTCCGGGAACTTCCTGCTGGAGATGGTCCGGATCGTGTTGCCCTCGCCGAACAGCTTCTTGTCGTCCGCGAGCTTGGTGAGCTCGTACTCGCTGTACGCCCAGTGCGGCGACCACAGGACGACGGCGACGGGCTCCTTCTTGGCGTACGCGCGCTTCAGCTCGGCCAGCATCGCGGGCGTGGAGCCGTCGACGACCTTGTACTCCTTGTCCAGGCCGTAGCCGGGAAGCACCTTCGTCTTGAGCAGGTTCATCTCGCCGGTGCCCGGCTCGATGCCGATGATCTTCCCGCCGAAGGTGCCGCCCTTGCCCTTGAGGTCGGCGAGGGACTTGACGTCCTTCACGTAGCTGGGCACGGCGATCTCCAGAGAGGTCGGTTCGTACCAGGTGCCGAGGTCTCTCAGATCGTTCTTGTGCTGATCCCAGTAGTTGGACTGGGCGTACGGCAGCCAGGCGTCGAAGTTGAGATCGAGATCGCCGGAGGCAAGGCCGGTGTAGACGGGGCCGACGTCCATCTGCTTCAGATTCAGCGTGTAGCCGCGCCGCGCCAGGACGTTCTTCCACAGGTAGGTGACGGCGACGTCCTCGTCCCAGGGGAACCAGGCGACGTCCAGGGCGCGCTTCGTCTCGGCGGCGGCCTTGCCGGACTTGACCGGGGCGAGCTTGTCGACGAGGCCGGGGTTCTCCTTCAGCCAGGCGCGGACCGCGTCCTGCTGCTTGCCCTGGCCGGCCTTGTTGATCTCCGACTCGAGGCCGGTGAGCTGCTTCTCGGTCAGCTCGAAGTTCTTGAGCCACTCGCCGACGACCGGGTTCTCCTTGGCGAAGCCCTTGCGGGAGAGCGTGTGCACGCCGTCGCCCGAGCCCCAGGCGCCCTTCGGGTCCTTGAGCTTCTTCAGGTCGTAGTCGCTGTACGCCCAGTGCGGCGACCACAGCGTCGTGACGATCGGCTCCTTCTTGGCGTACGCGCGCTTCAGCTCGGCCAGCATCGCGGGCGTGGAGCTGTCGACGACCTTGTACTCCTTGTCGAGCCCGTACTCCTTGAGCACCTTGGTCTTGAGCAGGCCCATCATTCCGGCGCTGGACTCGATGCCGGTGATCTTGCCGCCGAACTCGGCCGCCCTGCCCTTGAGGTCCGCCAGGGAGTCGACGTCCTTCATGTACGAGGGGACGCTCAGCTCCAGCGACGTCGGGCCGTACCAGGAGCCCAGGTCGTCGAGGTCCTTGCCGTACTTCTTCCAGTACTCCGCGTGGGTGGTCGGCAGCCAGGAGTCCGTCTCGAAGTCGATGTCGCCCTGCGCGAGGGAGGTGTAGAGGGGGCCCGCGTCGAGCTGCTTCGTCTCGACCTCGTAGCCGCGCTGCTCCAGGATCTCCTGCCACAGGAAGGTGGAGGCGATGCCCTCGTCCCAGGGGATGTAGCCGATGCTGATCTTCTTGCCCTGGCCGACGTTCTTGCCGTCGGCGGCGGCGGTGGAGGTGGAGTCCGTACCGCCGAAGACGCCCATGCCGCCCGCGACGAGCGCGAGCACGACGACGCCGACGACGGCCACGGCCGGGCGGGGCCGGTAGGACCAGATCTTCATGCCCTGCGTGGCGCGCAGCCTGGCGGCGGCGCGGCGGCCGAGCGGCGAGACCTGGGTGCCCAGTGCGCTGGTCATGCGGTCCAGGTAGATCGCGAGGATGACGATGGCGACGCCCGCCTCGGAGCCGAGGCCCACGTTCAGCTGGCCGATGGCCTGGTTCACGTCGCCGCCGAGGCCTCCGGTGCCGACCATGCCGGCGATGGCGGCCATGGACAGACCCAGCATGATGACCTGGTTGACACCCGCCATGACGCTGGGCAGGGCCAGCGGCAGCTGGATGCGCAGCAGGGTGTCCCGGGGGCTGGTGCCGAACGCGTCGGCGGCCTCGACCAGTTCCTTGTCGACCTGGCGGATGCCCAGCTCGGTCATGCGCACGCCGGGCGCCAGCGCGAAGATCAGGGTGGCGACCATGCCAGCGGGGGCGCCGGTGCCGAAGAACAGGATGGCCGGGATGAGGTAGATCATCGCGGGCAGCGTCTGCATGAAGTCGAGCACGGGGCGCACGACGCTGCTGACCCGGTCGGAGCGCGCCGCCCAGATGCCCACGGGCACCGAGATGACGAGCGCGATGATGGTCGCCACCAGGACGAGCGAGAGGGTCACCATCGCGTCGTCCCACAGTTCGAGGGAGTCGATGAAGGCGAATCCCAGGAAGGTGAGGACACCGGCGGAGGTGCCGCGCAGCCAGAACGCGATCACGGCGAAGATGGCCGCGAGGAGCAGCGGCTGCGGGGCCTGGAGGACGGCGTTGACGCCGTCGTAGGCGCCGTCGAACACGGTCTTCAGGAAGTCGAAGAGCCACGCCATGTGGTTCAGCAGCCAGTCGACGGTGTCGTTGACCCAGTCACCGAAGGGAATCCTAGGCACCGGCCTGCACCGCCTTCACGGAATCGTCGCGCGGAGCCGCGCAGGGCGTGGGCTCGGCCTGCTCGTCACCGAGGAAGCTGATCAGCCGTTGCCGCGGTATGACGCCGACGACCTCTCGTCCCGCGTCGAGCACGGCGACCGGGTGCGTGAGGCGCGCGCTGATCGCGCATACGTCGTTGAAGGGTGTGTCGGGCGTGGCCGTGTCGCAGGCGCAGTCCGCCTCGTCGCCGCGTACGTCGGTGTCCATCACGGATTCCGCGGTCAGCACGCGGGAGCGGTCGACGTCCTGGGTGAAGGAGGCGACGTAGTCGTCCGCGGGGCGCACGAGGATGTCCTCGGCGGTGCCGATCTGGACGATACGGCCGTCCCGCATGACGGCGATCCGGTCGCCGAGCCGCATGGCCTCGTTGAGGTCGTGCGTGATGAAGACGATGGTCTTCTTGAGCTTCTTCTGGAGCTCGATCAGCTGGTCCTGCATGTCGCGGCGGATCAGCGGGTCGAGTGCGCTGAACGACTCGTCCATCAGCAGCAGGTCGGCGTCGGTGGCGAGCGCGCGGGCCAGCCCCACGCGCTGCTGCATGCCGCCGGACAGCTCGTCGGGCCAGGACTTCTCCCAGCCCCCGAGACCGGCCAGCTCCAGGGCCCTGGCGGCGCGCTCGTCACGCTCGGCGCGCGGCACACCCTGTACGCCCAGGCCGTACGCGGCGTTCTCCAGGACGCTGCGGTGCGGGAAGAGCGCGAAGTGCTGGAAGACCATGCTGATCTTCTTCGCCCGGACCTCGCGCAGTTCGCGGGCGCCTAGCCGGGTCAGATCCTGGCCGTCGAAGCGCACATGGCCACCGGTCGGCTCCAGCAGTCCGTTGAGCATGCGCAGCAGCGTCGACTTTCCGGAACCGGACAGGCCCATGACGACGAAGATCTGGCCGGGCTCCACCGTGAAGGAGGCGTCGATCACCGCGGCGGTGGTGCCTTCGGCGCGCAGGTCCTCACGGTCCGCGCCCTGCTGGAGCCGCTCCATCGCCTCTTCGGGTCGTCTGCCGAACACCTTGTACAGATGCTCGGCCTCTAGCCTGGATGACACGTGTGCCTCTCGTCCGGAGGGTGTGAGCGCTTCGACGGTGGAGCGCCTGAACGGTTGATCCGCTGAACGCGGCCGGATCCTTCGCACGTCGGCCGATCCTTCGCGCCTCGGCCGAGCCTTCGTACGTCGGTCCGATCCTTCGTACGTCGGGTGGACCGGCTGAACGTCGGCTGAACGATGGTTGAACCGCGCACCCGGCCTCGTTCAGAGGCGGTGCCTGCCCCCGCTTACACCGAGCAAACACAAGAGTGGTCCAGGTCACTGTCGACGACGTTCACTGTCGGTGCCGTACGGCATGATGCGAGGCGTGACCAGACGCCTGATGCTGCTCGACACCGCCTCCCTGTACTTCCGGGCCTATTTCGGGGTTCCCGAATCGGTGAAAGCCCCGGACGGCACGCCGGTGAACGCCGTGCGCGGACTGCTGGAGTTCATCGACCGCCTCGTCAAGGACCACCGGCCCGACGACCTGGTGGCCTGCATGGACGCGGACTGGCGCCCGCAGTGGCGGGTCGACCTGATCCCGTCCTACAAGGCACACCGCGTCGCCGCGGAGACCGACACCGGCCCGGACGAGGAGGAGGTGCCCGACACGCTGTCCCCGCAGGTGCCCATGATCGAGGCCGTCCTCGACGCACTGGGCATCGCCCGCGTGGGAGTGGCGGGTTACGAGGCGGACGACGTGATCGGCACGTTCACCGGACGCGCCACCGGCCCGGTCGACATCGTCACCGGCGACCGCGACCTCTACCAACTGGTCGACGACAAGCGGGAGATCCGCGTCCTCTACCCCCTCAAGGGCGTCGGCCTGCTCCAACTCACCGACGAGGCATGGCTGCGCGAGAAGTACGGCGTCGACGGCCCGGGGTACGCGGATCTGGCACTGCTGCGCGGCGACCCCAGCGACGGACTGCCCGGCGTCCCCGGCATCGGGGAGAAGACGGCGGCCAAGCTGCTCGCCGAATTCGGCGACCTGGCCGGGATCATGGCGGCGGTGGACGACCCGAAGGCCAAGCTGACCCCGTCGCAGCGCAAGCGCCTCGACGAGTCACGGCCGTACGTCGCGGTGGCGCCCACGGTCGTCAAGGTCGCCGGTGACGTCCCGCTGCCGG
Source organism: Streptomyces sp. NPDC050535 (assembly GCF_044457665.1). Lineage (NCBI taxonomy): Bacteria > Bacillati > Actinomycetota > Actinomycetes > Kitasatosporales > Streptomycetaceae > Streptomyces > Streptomyces sp. NPDC050535. Next base: position 282,796 of record NZ_JBITHE010000006.1, on the reverse strand, counting down.
AGGTGGACACCGCGCTGCCACGCGCCCCGCGCGCCCCGGCCGTGCTGGACGAGCTGGCCGTACGCTGGGGTTTGGGCGGGTCGTTGCACAGGTTGCTCTCGACTCTTCAGGTTTGACGTGTTAACTAGGGGGAGGTGCTAACTTAGGTAAGCCTTAGCTCAAAAAATGGGAGGCCGTCATGGCAGAGCGTCCGGAACGCAGGACCCCCACACCGCACTCCGCGCACGTCGTGCGGACCGAGCGGCTCACCCCGCACATGCAGCGGGTCGTGCTCGGCGGCGACGGCCTCGCGGAATTCAGCGCCGACACCTGCACCGACCACTATGTGAAGCTGCTGTTCGGCGCCGAGGGTGTCACCTACCCGGAGCCGTTCGACATGAAGGTCATCCGCGCGGAGTTCCCGCGCGACCAGTGGCCCGTGACGCGTACGTACACGGTGCGGCACTGGGACGCCGAACACCGCGAGCTGACCCTCGACTTCGTGGTGCACGGCGACGAGGGCCTGGCCGGCCCCTGGGCGGCGAACGTCCGGCCGGGCGAACTCGTGCGGTTCATGGGCCCCGGCGGCGCCTACGCGCCGGACCCCAGCGCGGACTGGCATCTGCTGGCCGGTGACGAGAGCGCGCTGCCCGCGATCGCCGCCGCCCTGGAGGCGCTGCCCGACGGTGCCGTGGCGCACGCCTTCGTGGAGATCTCGGGACCCGAGGAAGAGCAGAAGATCAACTCGGTGGTGGACGTCGTCTGGCTGCACCGCGGCGACCGGCCCGTCGGCGAGGCGCTCGTCGAGACCGTGCGCGCCCTGGAGTTCCCGGAAGGCCGGGTCCACGCCTTCGTGCACGGCGAGGCCGGCTTCGTGAAGGAGCTGCGCCGGAAGCTGCGGGTCGAGCACGAGTTCCCGCGCGAGGACCTGTCGATCTCCGGCTACTGGCGGCTCGGGCACAACGAGGACGGCTGGCAGGCGTCGAAGCGGGACTGGAACGCGCAGGTGGAGGCGGAGCAGGAGGCGTCCGCCTGAGGCGGTCCCGCCCGGCATCGAGAGCGGCCCCGCCCTGGAATTCGCCATGTCGAGAGGCGCTCGCTCGGGTACCGGAAGTCGCTCGTTCGGGCGACGGGAGGTACCCGGTACCGGCAGGTAGCCGGTACCGGGAGGCAGCCGGTACCGGGAGGTACTCGGTACCGGGAGGTAGCCGCTCGGCGACGAGAGGCGGCCACGCGTGATGCGGGCCGCCTCCTGATGTCCGCCGGTTTCCGGCGGGACGACACCGGCCTACGACCGGTTCACACCGACCGCTGGTACGACCTGAACGTCCGGATCGACAGCCACACCGCGGCGATCGCCAGCGCGAGCAGCGCACCGCCCCGGCTGAGCACGTCGCCCCGGTCGGGGTCCGCCGACAGCGCCGAACGCCCCGCGACCATCGCCCAGTTGAGCGGGTTGAAGTCGGCGACGTGCCGCATCCAGCCCGGCATCCGGGACGGCGCCATGAACGCCGAGGACAGGAACGTCAGCGGCAGCAGCAGGAACGTGTTGATGCCGATGATCGACTCGCGTTCCTGGACCAGCATGCCCAGCGCGTTGGACAGCGCCCCGAAAACCGTGCCGAGGAGCACGGAGGCGACGATCAGGATCGCCACACCGCCGATGCCGCCCGGATAGTCGGCGCCGCCCAGCAGCCCGAGCAGCACGATGATGACCGACTGCAGGGCCGTCACCAGGCCGTTGTTGACGACATTGCCGTTCATCAGCGCCGCCCGGCTGACGGGCGTGGTCAGGAAGCGGTTGAGGGTGCCCCGCTGGATCTCGTCGAGCGTGGTCATGCCCGCCCACATGTTGGAGCTGAGCGCGCTCATCACGACCACACCGGGAACGAGGTAGTCCAGATACGAGGTGGTGCCGAAGCCGCCCAGTTCGACGACGTTCTTGAAGAGGTTGCCGAACAGGAACAGCCAGACCACCGGTTGGATCAGCGTGATCAGCAGGAACGCCGGCTGCCTTACGAACACCATGAGTTGACGCTGGGTCATGTACCAGGTCTGGGAGACGGCTGTGCTCATCGCGCGCCTCCCGTGAGGGCGAGGCGCTCGGTGACTTCCGCTTCCGCCTCGGAGTAACGGCGGCCCGCGTAGCGGAGATAGACGTCGTCGAGGGAGGGCCGTGCGACGGTCGCGGAGGCGACATCGACCCCGGCGCGCTCAAGTGCCCCGAGCAGTGCGGGCATCGCCGCCGCGCCGTCGTCGGCGCGGACACTGATGCGGCGGCCGTCGAACACTGCTTCGCGCACCCCGGGCAGTCCGGTCAGCGCGCCGTTCAGCAGCGTGCGACCGGCCTCCTCGACCGCCGTGCGCAACTCCAAGTGCACTGCGTCACCGCGGAGTTCACCCTTGAGCGAGTCGGGGGTGCCCTCGACGACGACCCGGCCGCGGTCGACGATCGCGATGCGGTCGGCGAGCCGGTCGGCCTCTTCGAGGTAGTGCGTGGTGAGCAGGATGGTCAGGCCCTCGTCCCCGGCGAGGCGGGCGATCTCGTCCCACATCGCGGTGCGTGCCTCGGGGTCGAGGCCCGTGGTGGGCTCGTCGAGGAAGAGCACCTCGGGCCGGTGGACCAGGCCGAGGGCGACGTCGAGGCGGCGCCGCATGCCACCCGAATAGCCCTTCACCGGGCGCTTCGCCGCGTCCGCGAGCCTGAAGCGGTCGAGCAGCTCGTCCACCCGGCGACCGAGCGCGGCCCCTCTCAACCCGTAAAGCCTGCCCTGGAGTTGGAGGTTCTCCCGGCCGGTCGCCATCGGGTCGGCGCCCGAGCTCTGGGCGACCACGCCGATCGCGCGGCGCACCCGGTCCGGGTGGCGCAGCACGTCGTGGCCCGCGACGGTGGCGGTGCCCGAGTCGGGGCGGGCCAGGGTGGTGAGGATCTTGACGGTGGTGGACTTGCCGGCGCCGTTCGGGCCGAGCAGTCCGAAGACGGTGCCTGCCTCGACGGTGACGTCCATACCGCGCAGCGCGGTGACGTCACCGGGATAGGTCTTGACCAGCTGACGCGCCTCTACCGCGGGCGCACGGGTATTCATGACGACTGCTCTCCTTGTGAGCGGATGACAACGAATCCGCAGGCAGCGGATGTGGACCGATCCGCGTGAAGAGTGCCGGGCTATCCTGGGTGTGCCGCACCTCGATCGCCTGGCCTGCCTCACCGCGGGTCCGGTTCGGGGTTCGAGACCCTGGCAGGGCTGCTCCAACAGCTCTGCCGGGGTCTGTTCGTATCGGGGTCACTTCTCGATGGGGCGGTCCTCCAACTCCTGGAACTCCGGCGGGATCTCCCCCGTCTCGTGGAAGCTCCGCCACGCCTGTACGCCGGGCAGGGCGCCCGCCCTGATCTCCGCGAGGAAGCCACGGACCCACTCCGCCTGCGCCCGGACCATGTGCAGTTGGTACTCGGTCTCCACGAGGAAGATCCGGGGCAGCGTCTCGTACAGCTTCTCCAGCGCCCCCCGGCCGCTCGCGGCCTGCACCTCGAGGGAGTTGAGCCGCTCTTCGAGAAGCCGCGTCACCTCGTCCGGATGCAGCGCGCCCATCAGCGAGAGCGCCGTCTCGAAGATCGGATACTCCCGGGCCGGGACGGCCATCAGGTCGGAGAGCCACTCGGTCATCTCCTCGCGCCCGGCCTCGGTGATGCCGTAGACCGTGCGCTCCGGGCGGTTGCCCTGCCGCTCCACGTCGGTGACCTCGACGAAGCCGTGCTTCTCCAGGTTCTGCACCACCGTGTAGAGCGAGCCGTAGTTGATCTTCGTGCTGGTGTCCTTGCCCTGGCGGCGCAACGTCTGGGCGATCTCGTACGGATGCATCGGCTTCTGCCAGAGGGTCGCCATCACGGCAAGCGCCAGCGGGTTGCTCAGCTTGCGCCGCTTCGTCGCCATGACAGCCTCACCTCGTGCCCGAATATCCGTAGCCGAACATATCGCGACCGCGCGAGAGCGTCAACACACACGATGTATCGCGATTATCCGCCGACCGCAAGGGCGTGAGGACTTAGGCCCGTCGCAGACATGGCCACGTCACGCGAGCGAAACAGGCCATCCCTAATTTCTGTCACCCGACAGGAATTCCGCTCGCCCTCCGCGCCGAAGGCAGGTGCCACCGTGACGACCACCGCCCCGTCCGAAGTACGCCCCGACCCACCGGAGTCCCCCGGCGACCACTCCCTCGCCGAGTTCGGCTACCGCCAGGAACTGCACCGCAGCCTCGGCCGGTACGCCTCATTCGCCGCCGGCTTCTCCTTCATCTCCGTACTGACGACCGTCTTCCAGTTCTTCGCCTTCGGGTACGCGTTCGGCGGCCCCGTCTTCTTCTGGACCTGGCCGGCCGTTCTGGTGGGCCAGTTGATGGTCGCCGCGTGCTTCGCGGAACTGGCCGCGCGCTATCCGATCTCGGGCGCGATCTACCAGTGGTCCTCCCGGCTCTCGAACCTCTCCTTCGGCTGGTTCGCCGGGTGGATCATGGTGATCGGGCAGATCGTGGTGGTCGCTGCGGCGGCGCTCGCGCTCCAGATGGTGCTGCCCGCGATCTGGTCCGGCTTCCAGTTCGTGGGCAGCGACCCGGCGCCCACCAGCGCCGACGGCGCGGCCAACGCGGCGGTCCTCGGGGTGATCCTGCTCGTCCTCACCACGCTGGTGAACATCCTCGACAACCGGGTGATGTCCGTGATCAACCGGGTCGGTGTGACCGCCGAGATCATCGGCGCGGCCCTGATCATCGTGCTGCTGCTGACCCACTCCGAGCGCACCCCCGGCATCACCTTCCACACCGCCGAGGGCAGCACCGGCCTCATCGGGGCGCTGATGGTGGGCTCCTTCATGGCGGCGTACGTCATGATCGGCTTCGACAGCGCCGGCGAGATGAGCGAGGAGACCCGCGATCCACGCCGTACCGCGCCCCGTACGATCCTCACCGCGCTCGGAGCGGCGGGCCTGCTCGGCGGGCTGATCGTCCTCGGCGGACTGCTCGCGGCCCCGAGCCTCACGGACGGACGCCTCGGCCTGGAGGGCCTGAGCTACGTACTGACCAGCACCCTCGGCGACGGAGTGGGGCGCGCGCTCCTGGCCGACGTGGTGGTGGCCATCGCGGTGGCGACCCTGGCGATCCAGACGGCCGCCGCGCGCATGCTCTTCTCCATGGCCCGCGACGGCCGGCTCCCCTTCTCCGCCCGCCTCGCCAAGGTCAACCCGCGCACCGGCATGCCGAACGCCCCGGCCCTGGTCGTCGGTGTCCTCGCCGCCACCGTGCTGCTCCTCAACTTCGCATCCCCCGAGGCCTTCCTGGCCATCGGCACCACCTGCATCGTGATGCTGTACCTGGCGTACGCGATGGTCACCGGACCGCTCCTGGTCCGACGGCTGCGCGGCCGGTTCCCCGGCCCGGACGGCGTCGACGAGGAGGGCCGCCCGCTCTTCTCCCTGGGCCGCTGGGGCGTCCCGGTCAACGTGATCGCCCTCCTGTACGGCCTCTTCATGACCGTCAACCTCGCCTGGCCGCGCGCCGCGGTGTACGACCCGGCGGGCGGGCACTGGTACTTCCAGTGGTTCACGCTGCTCTTCCTCGGCGCGACAGTCGTCGCGGGGGCGGCGTACCGGGCGTACAAGTCACGGACGACGGTGCCGGAGACCTCCGAGGCGGTTCCGCCCTCGTACGCTTGACCAGGTGAGACGCAAATCCCGGATCCCGCCCTCTCCCCTGCCGCAGCGTGACGGGGTCGACCCCGTGCGGATCAGGCTGCCCGAGGGCGGGGGCTGGGCCACCGTGCGGGAGCATCTGGTGGAGCGGCTGGCGCCGTCGGCCGAGGTGATCGACCGGATGATCGCGGACGGGCTGATCGTCGGGGCGGACGGGCGGCCGTTGGCGGGCGACACGGCGTACGCGCCGGGGATGTTCGTGTGGTTCCACCGGGAGCCGCCGGACGAGGAGCGGGTGCCGTTCGCGCTCGGCGTCGTGTACCGCGACGAGCACATCGTGGTGGCCGACAAACCGCACTTCCTCGCCACCACCCCGCGCGGCAGCCATGTCACCGAGACCGCCCTCGCCCGGCTGCGGCGGGACCTCGGCATCCCGGCGCTCGGCGCCGCGCACCGCCTCGACCGGCTCACGGCCGGGCTCCTGCTGTTCACGGTACGGCCCGAGGAACGCGGCGCGTACCAGTCGCTGTTCGGCGACAGGCGGGTCAGGAAGGAGTACGAGGCCATCGCCCCGTACTCCCCCGGCCTCGCTCTCCCGCGCACCGTCCGCAGCCGGATCGTCAAGGAGCGCGGGGTGATGGCCGCCCGGGAGGTCGAGGGCGAGCCGAACGCCGTCAGCCTGGTCGAGTTGGCCGGCCGTCGCGAGGACATCGGGCGCTACCGGCTGACGCCCGGCACGGGGCAGACCCATCAGCTCCGGGTCCATATGAACGCCCTGGGCGTGCCGATCCTCGGCGATCCCCTGTACCCGGTGGTGACCGGCCCCGTGCCGGCCGGTGACTTCCGGCGTCCGCTCCAACTGCTGGCGCGGAGGCTGGAGTTCACCGATCCGGTCACGGGGCAAGAGCACCGCTTCGTCAGCGGGCGGGAGCTGGAGGCCTGGGACTCGTTCGACACCTGGGCGGCGCCGGACCTCCTGGCGGAGACGGCTCAGTAGCCGCGCCACCACCGCACGAACCGCTGCCATGCGCCGAGGCGGTGGGCGGGCTCCGGCCGCGCGGCGCGCTCTGGCGTCGTCACCGGCTGCGGAGCGGTCGCGGCCGGCTCCGTACGCTCCGTCGTGACCTGCCGGTTCGGACGCTGGCGCGGCATCGCGTGGAGGGCGGGCAACTGGGTGACGTCCTGCAGGGGTTTCGGCTCGAACCGCACCGGAAGCTCCACCAGGTGGCGTGACGACATCGACGCGCGCCAGCGCAACTCGCTTTCCGCGCAGCTGAGTTGGACGTCCGGCACGCGCAGCAGCAGGGCGTCGACACCGACGTCGGCGATGGCACGGCCGATGTCCTGGCCGGGGCACTCGTGGGGGCCGCCGCCGAAGGCGAGGTGTGACCGGTTGCCCTGCATGTTGGCGGCGAGGTCCGGTCGTACCTTCGGGTCGACGTTGCCCGGCGCGATCCCGAAGAGCAGCCCGTCGCCCTTGCGGATGCGCCGGCCGCCCAACTCCGTGTCCTGCTTGGCGAAGTAGCCGAGGACGGCGCTGAACGGCGGCTCGTCCCACAGCGACTGCTCGACCGCCTCGGGGACCGTCATCTGGCCGCCGTTGAGCTGGGCGCGGAAGCGCGGGTCGGTGAGGACCATGCGCAGCACGTTGGCGATCAGGTTGGCGGTGGTCTCGTAGGAGGCGAGCAGCACCAGCCACAGGTGCTGGGTGACCTCGTCGTCGGTGAGGCGGGCCGGGTGGTTGATGAGGTGGCTGGTGAAGTCCTCCTCGGGCTGGGCTCGGCGGCGGGCCGTCTGCCGGGACAGGACGCCCTGGACGTACTCGTTGCTGGCGATCGCCGTCTCGGTGCCCTTGAGCAGGTCGCGGGTGGCCTGCACGATGCGGTCGTTGTACTCCTCGGGCATGCCGAGGATCTCGCACAGCACGGCCATCGGCAGGTGTTCGGCGAACTGGCCGACCAGGTCGGCCCTGCCCTGCTCGCAGAACTGGTTGACCAGACGCTGGGTGGCGCGGTTGATGTGCCGCCGCAGGCTGCGGTGGTCGATGGTCGACATGGCTCCGGTGACCGCCCCGCGCAGCCGCAGGTGCTCGTCGCCCTCGGCGTGGGAGCAGATGGGCTGCCAGGCGATGTGCGGTGCGAGCGGGTGCTCGGGGCCCGCCGTGCCGTCCTGGACCGCGGTCCACAGGCGGCTGTCGCGCGCGTAGTGCGAGGGGGTGCTCACCATGTGCAGGTTCTCGCCGTGGCCGAGTACCACCCAGATCGGCACGTCGTTGTGGAGCAGCACGGGGGCGACGGCGCCGTGTTCGGCGCGGAGTTTGTCGTAGAGGGCTTCCAGGTCCTCCGCCTCGGGCCCGTACAGCCGGCGCAGCCCGCCGGGACCTGAGCCATGGGCGGGGCAGCCGGGCGGCGGGTCGAGCGTGAGATCGTCCATACCGGTCGGGGAGTGGGATTCAGGCGTCACGGTGATCGCTCCGAAACTGGTGTCTTGGGGAGGGCGTTTCTGCCGGTGCGGGGCCGGATCTTCGTCGTTCCGTACGGGGCTCAGGCGCTGGTGGAGGTCATCGCCAGCGAGTGCAGGAAACGCATCAGCGTCATCAGGACGTCGCGGCTGGAGGCCCTGCGGCGCGCGTCGCACTGCACGATCGGGATCTCGTCGGCCAGGTCGAGCGCGGCCCGCAGATCCTCGACCGGGTAGTCGGGTGCGTCCGGGAAGGTGTTTATGGCGACCACGAACGGCACACCGCGCTCCTCCAGGCGGCCGATCACGTCGAAGCTGACCTCCAGGCGGCGGGTGTCGATGAGGACGACCGCGCCGAGCGCACCCTCGAAGAGGCCGTTCCACAGGAACCAGAAGCGCTCCTGGCCCGGCGTGCCGAAGAGGTAGAGCACCAGCTGTTCGGTGATCGAGATGCGGCCGAAGTCCATGGCGACGGTGGTGGCCGTCTTGGTCTCGGAGCCGTAGTTGTCGTCGACCCCGATCCCGGCCTGCGTCATGGTCTCCTCAGTGGTCAGCGGCTTGATCTCGCTGACGGAGCCCACCATGGTCGTCTTGCCCACTCCGAAGCCGCCGACGATGACGATCTTCACGGCTGCCTGGGTGGTGTGCGGCAGATGGTCCTCGGCGCGAGGGCCCGTGATGGTGTCAGAGCTTTTGAAGTCCATGCATCACCGCTTCGAGGAGGGAACGGTCGGGGAGCGCCGAGCGGACGATCGGGGCGCGCGCCTGTACCAGTTCGGCCGCCAGCAACTCGGTGAGCAGGACGGTCACCACGCTGACCGGCAGGTTGAGATAGGCCGAGAGTTCGGCCACGGACAGGGGGGCCGTGCAGAGCCGGACCAGGGCCGACTTCTCCGGCTGGGCGTTGGGCGGCGGCGCCTCGGCGCGGGCCACGATCAACGTGACCAGGTCGAGGGCGGCCCGGTCGCCGCCCTCGGCCCCGCCCGTGAGCAGGTACAGCCGCTCGGGGTTCTTCGGGTCCTGCCCCTCCTTCGGCGATCCCTCGTTCGGGGGTCCCCCTTGAGAGGGTTCTTCGCTGGGAGGTCCCTCGATGGGAGGTCCCGCGGGTTCTTCCTTGGGATAGCGCCGTCGGCGTTGCGGAGGAGTCATACGCTCTGCCCGTTGCGGCGCGGCGGACTCGTCAGATGGGCTCCGATCCGCACGACGAGGTCGCGCATGCGGTTGCTCATCAGGCCGGGCTCCGCGGTCTGGTTGGCGAGGACCGCGAGATAGGCGTTGGGTCCTGCCGACATCAGGTAGAAGTAGCCGCCGTTGATCTCGATGATGACCATGCGCATCCGGCCGTCGCTGTTGGGGATCTCGCTCGCGACGGCTCCGGCCAGGCTCTGCAGGCCCGCGCAGGCGGCGGCTACCCGGTCGGCGGCGTCCGGGTCACCGCCGTACCGGGCGATGCGCAGTCCGTCGGCGGAGAGCACGACGATCTGCTGGATTCCCGGTACGCCGTCGGCGAGTTCCTTCAGCATCCAGTCGAAGTTGGCGCGCTGCTGGATCACTTGAGGTCCCCTTCGTCGTCGGCCTCCACAGGGGCCGGCTCGGTGTCGGTGCCGGTGGCGGCCGGGTCCGGGTCTCCCTTGAGCCCTTCCATGAACGCCTCGACCCACAGGCCGGGTTCGGGCTCCTTCTCCTCCGGGACGGGTTCGGGCGACCACGCGGGCGCCGCGGCGGCGGCCTCCGCGGCCTCGGCGTCCGCCCGGGCCTCGGCGATCCGCTGGTGGAAGGAGACCTTGACGCGGCTGCGCCGCTGCGGCAGGCCGTTGGCCGTCCACTCGGTCACCTGGGGGACGTCGTCCTCCATCGCTCCGAGGGGGGTGGAGACCCGGGGGCCGGTGGTCGGGCGGCGCTTCTTGGGCTTGCGGTTGGGGCCCTCGACGCCGTCGGTGTCCATGGTCGGGACGGAGGCGATGCCGATGCCGTGCGCGAGACCGGGAGCGTCGTCGGTGGTGAGCATGGCGCGCGGCGCGACGAGGACGGCGCGGACACCGCCGTAGGCGGACTGCCTTAGCGAGACCTGCAGGTTGTACATCTTCGCGAGCCGGCCGACGACGGCCATGCCGAGCCGCGGGGTCGCGCCGAGGGAGTCCATGTCGACACCGAGGGCGGCCTGCCGGAGCAGGTCCTCCGCCTTGTCGCGGGCCTCGTCGCTGAGGCTGACGCCGCCGTCCTCGATCTCGATGGCGACGCCGGTCTGCACTTCCAGGGCGGTGACGTGCACCTTGGTGTGGGGCGGCGAGTAGCGCGTGGCGTTGTCGAGGAGTTCGGCGACGGCGTGGATGAGCGGTTCGACGGACACGCCGTTGACGGCGACCTCGACGACGTTGTGCAGCTCGATGCGGCGGTACTCCAGGATGCGTGACATCGCGCCGCGCAGCACGCTGAACAGCGGTACGGGCTCGGGCCATTGACGTCCGGGACGGCCGCCGCCGAGCACCGCGATGGAGTCGGCGAGCCGGCCGATCAGCGCGGTGCCGTGGTCGATGCGCAGGAGGTCGTCGAAGACCTCCGGGTTGCGCCCGTGGTCCTCCTCCATCTCACGGAGTTCCTTGTTCTGCTGGTGGACGATCGCCTGGACGCGCCGGGCGATGTTGACGAAGGCACGCTGCGCGGAGTCGCGCATCGCTTCCTCGCGGTCGATGACCTTGAGCACGTTCTTCAGCAACTCGCGCTGCGGCGCCGGGAGTTCACCGATGTCCGGATCCGTCTCGGGGAGCGTGCGGATCACCTCCGCCGGAGACGCTCCGGCGTGCAGCCGGTCCAGCGCGACAGGCAGGACCTCGTGGGTGAAGTACAGGATCTCCTGGTCGTGGACGGCGATGCGCTGTTCGAGATATGCGGTGCGCTGCGCCAGGTCGAGGCGCAGATCGCGGGCTACGCGGCCGCGTCGTACGGCTTCGGCGCCGATCGCGATGACCAGGAGCGTCGCGATGGTTCCGCACCAGCCGACGGCGGCCCGGGCCGGGTCGGTCACCACGGCGACGGCGGCTCCGGTCGCCGCGGCCATGACTATGGCCGGCAGCAACAGCACGCGCGCGTAAGGAAGTTCGCGGCCACCGGGAGGCGATTGAACACTCACCATGTATGCCCTCTAAGACAAATCGACTGGGGGATCGGGGAGTTCTGCGGGGAAACGGCATGGATCAAACTGAATCTTCGGAACTTTTGGGAACAAGCGCACGAATACATCCCAACTCGGTGCGCTGCGGGCGAGCTTAGTCCGACAGGATCATCGCCGTGTCATATTCAGCAAGCGCCTGAAATCGCCCATTCAAGAGGAGTACCCTCGGCTCATTTATACGCTGCGACGTCGTTCGCACACGTTGCGTAATGACGTACGGGCGTGCGGAATCCGCCCTCCGCGTGGGCCCGAGCGGTCAGATTCCGGCGATGCGGAGCGCCGCGTCCGCGGTGGCCTCGGCGAACGCCGACACGGGGCGTTCCGGATCGGAGCGGTGCACGAGGATCACGCCCTCGATGAGGCCGAACAGCAGATCCGTCCGCAGCGCCAGCTCACCCTTGGCGAGCGCACCCCCCGCGGTCGTCGCCGCGAGCAACTGCCGGTAGGTGTCCTTGAGTTCGGCCCGTACGGCGTGAAAGCCGGCGAAGCGTTCGGTGCGCACCTCGGGCAGCAGATAGAGCCCGCCCAGGTTGTGCGGGCCATCGCAGAGCAGTTCGACGTCCGCACGACACAGTTCCCAGAGCCTGCCCTCGGCCGGGGCCGTGTCGTCCGCGAGGAGTTCCCGGGCGAGGGCGAGCGAGGGCGTGACCGTGGACTCCAGGAGCTCGGCGAGCAGCTCCTCCTTGCCGGAGACGTAGTGGTACATCGACGCCTGGCGCATGCCCGCCCGTTCGGCGACGGCACGGGTGGTGGTGGCCGCGTATCCCCGGGTCGTGAACAACTCGGCCGCGGCGTCGAGCAGTTCGTCGCGAGGCGGCAGACCGCTGTCCGGCCGCTGATCCGCCCGCGGCCGGCCGACCCGTCGCCCACCACCGGTTCCCATGTGTTCGATCCTCGCACACGGGGTCTTGCGGCGATCACCGTGAGGGATCGGTTACCGGACGGCAACGCACGGGACACGGCGCCGACCCTCCCCGCTCCTAATTTCTGTCGAGCGACAGAAACCCCCCGGAGCCGGAGGTCCCGCGATGGCGACAGCAACCCCGTACGGAGCTCGCGCTCACGCCCGCTCCCAGGACGGCACCCGCGCCGAGGCCATGCCCGTCGTCCCGGCGAGCGGCTGGCCGGCGCCGCCCTGCGAGGCGGGCCACCTGGTGTGGGCGGAGACGGTGGCGGGCGGCAACTACACCCACCGGGTGCTGGCCCGCGGCACCGAAGTGCGCCTCACCGACCTGGCCGGCGACGCCTGCGCGCATCTGCTCCTGTACGTCGCCGACCGCCCTTGGGAGCGTCTGAACGTGGCGGACACGGTCAAGGTCCAGTGGAACGCCTACCTGGGCGAGGGTCAGCTCCTGCTGTCCGACCAGGGCCGCGTGCTCGCCTCGCTGATCGCCGACACCTCCGGACGGCACGACGCGCTGTGCGGCACCTCCACCCTCGTACGGAACACCGACCGGTACGGGGACGGGGCGCCGCAGTCCGCGTCCCCGGCCGGCCGTGAGCTGTTCAAGCTGGCCGCGGCCAAGAACGGCCTCGGACCGCGTGATCTGCCGCCGTCGCTCTCCTTCTTCCAGGGTGTGGAGGTACGCGACGACGGCTCCCTCGACTTCACCGGCTCGGCCGGTGCGGGCGGCAGCGTGACCCTGCGCACCGAGCAGGACGTCACCGTGCTGATCGCGAACGTGCCGCACCCGGCCGACTCCCGTGCGGAGTACGTCAGTTCCCCGCTGGAGGTGCTCGCCTGGCGCTCGGAGGCCACCAGGCCGGGCGATCCGCTGTGGGAGGCCACACCCGAGGGCCGTCGCGCCTTCCTCAACACCGCCGAATTCCTTGCCGCGAGGGGGCTCGCATGAACACGAGCACGGTCACCGTTCCCGCACGCGCCGCCTGGTCGGCCGTCGTGCCCGAGGGCGAGACGCTCACCATCACCGACCTGCACGGCAACCAGGCCGTCGACTTCCTGGTGTACGACGCCCACGACACGGCGGTCCGCTACAGCGCGCCCGACACGATCCACGCGCAGGGCAACCTCTTCCTCACCACCGGCAGCGTGCTCATGTCCAACGAGCACACGCCGCTGATGACCGTCGCCGAGGACCAGGTCGGCCGGCACGACACGGTCGGCGGCGCCTGCTCCAAGGAGTCGAACACCCTCCGGTACGGGCATCACACCTGGTCGCAGCACGCCTGCGTGGACAACTTCCTCGCGGAGGGCGCCAGATACGGCCTGGGCAAGCGGGACCTGGTCTCGAACATCAACTGGTACATGAACGTGCCGGTGGAGAAGGACGGCACCCTCGGGATCGTCGACGGCATCTCGGCCCCGGGACTGGGCCTGACGCTGCGCGCCGAACGCGATGTGCTCGTGCTGGTCTCCAACTGCCCCCAGATCAACAACCCCTGCAACGGCTTCGAACCGACCGCCGTGGAGATGACGATCAGCGGGACCCGCGTCGCGTACGGCGGGGACGACGTGACGAGCGGGGGGACCGACGTGGCGACCGGCGGGACCGACATGGCGTACGGCGCGATCGGCGGGACCGGCGCATGACCTTCGACACGCTGCTGGTCGCCAACCGGGGCGAGATCGCGGTGCGGATCATCCGGACGGCCCGCGAACTCGGCCTGCGCACGGTCGCCGTGTACGCGGACCCCGACCGCTCCGCACCCCACGTCCGGCTCGCCGACGAGGCGGTACGCCTGGGTCCGGCGCCCGCCAAGGAGTCCTACCTCGACGCCGACCTCGTCCTCAAGGCGGCGAAGGACACCGGCGCCGGGGCGATCCACCCCGGCTACGGCTTCCTCTCCGAGGACGCGGCCTTCGCACGCCGCTGCGAGGAGGCGGGGATCGTGTTCGTGGGTCCGACGCCGGAGCAACTGGAGCTGTTCGGGGCGAAGCACACGGCGCGGGCCGCGGCGGAGGCGGCCGGGGTGCCGATGGCGCCGGGCACCGGGCTGCTTTCCGGCCTGGCCGAGGCCCTGCTCGAAGCCGGGCGCGTCGGCTATCCCGTGATGCTGAAGGCGACCGGTGGTGGCGGCGGTATCGGTATGTCGGCCTGTCGATCCGCCGACGAACTGGCCGAGGCCTGGGAGAGCGTGCAGCGCGTCGCCGCGGCCTCGTTCTCCTCCGCCGGGGTGTTCCTGGAGCGGCTCGTGGAGCGGGCCCGCCATGTCGAGGTGCAGGTCTTCGGCGACGGCCGGGGCCGCGTCGTCACCTTCGGCGACCGTGACTGCTCGCTCCAGCGCCGCAACCAGAAGGTGCTGGAGGAGGCTCCGGCACCCGGGCTCCCGTCCTCGGTGCGCGACCGACTCGCGGCCGCGGCACGTGACTTGTGCGCGTCGGTCGGCTACCGCTCGGCCGGAACCGTCGAGTTCGTGTACGACGCCGCCCGCGAGGAGGCGTACTTCCTGGAGGTCAACACCCGTCTCCAGGTGGAGCATCCGGTCACCGAGGAGATCTACGGGGTCGACCTCGTCGCCTGGATGCTGCGCCTGGCGCGCGGCGAGTCGGAGGTCGTACGGGACCCGGGGACGCCGCGCGGTCATGCCGTCGAGGCCCGGGTCTACGCCGAGGACCCCTCGCGCGAACACCGGCCCAGCGCGGGCCTGTTGACGCGGGTCGAGTTCCCCGCGGGCGTCCGCGTGGACGGCTGGGTGGAGACGGGCACGGAGGTTACCACCTCGTACGATCCGATGCTCGCGAAGGTCATCGCGTACGGCTCGGACCGGGCACAGGCGCTGGAGCGGCTCGACGAGGCCCTGGCCGCGACCCGGGTCGACGGTATCGAGACGAACCTCGGGCTGGTGCGCGCGGCACTGTCGGAGGAGTCCTTCCGGGCGGCCGCACACTCGACGGCGACACTCGCCGGAGTCGTGGATCCGACGCCGCGCGTCGAGGTCGTCTCCGGCGGGACGCTCACCACGGTCCAGGACTGGCCGGGCCGCACCGGCTACTGGCAGGTCGGGGTGCCGCCGTGCGGCCCGATGGACGACCTGTCCTTCCGCCTCGGCAACCGGGCCCTCGGCAACGACGAGGGAGCCCCCGGCCTGGAGTGCACGCTTCAGGGACCGGCCCTGCGCTTCACCCACCCCACGACGGTGTGCGTGACGGGCGCCCCCGCTCCGGTCACCGTGGACGGCACGGCGGTCGCCCAGTGGGAGCCGGTCACGGTGCCCGCCGGAGCCGTACTGGAGGTCGGCGCACCCGCCGCACACGGACTGCGCACCTACGTCCTGTTCGCGGACGGCGGCCTGGACGTGCCCGCGTTCCTGGGCAGCGTCTCCACCTTCACCCTCGGCCGGTTCGGCGGGCACGGCGGGCGGGCACTGCGGACGGGGGACGTGCTGCACGGCGGACCGGTGACCTCGGGCACGCCCGTAGCCGCCGACGGCGGACCGGTGAGCTCGGGAACTGCCGTCCCCGTCGGCGACCGGCCGGTCCTCGGTGCGCGCTGGCACGTCGGCGCCCTCGAAGGCCCGCACGCGGCACCGGAGTTCTTCACCGAGGAGGACATCCACGACTTCTACGCCGCCGACTGGAAGGTCCACTTCAACTCGGCCCGCACCGGCGTACGACTGGTCGGTCCCAAGCCCCGCTGGGCACGCAAGGACGGCGGCGAGGCGGGCCTGCACCCGTCCAACATCCACGACACGCCCTACTCGGTCGGCGCCGTCGACTACACGGGCGACATGCCGGTGCTGCTCGGCCCGGACGGCCCCTCGCTCGGCGGCTTCGTCTGCCCGGCGACGGTCGTCAGCTCGGAGCGCTGGAAGCTGGGGCAGCTGCGCCCCGGTGACACGGTGCGGTTCACGCCGGTCGCCGACGACGGCTCGACACGGGCCGCGATCGTCGACGGCGGCGTCCTCGCGCGGGACGGCGACGTGACGTACCGGCGCAGCGGCGACGACAACCTGCTGGTCGAATTCGGTCCCATGCAGCTGGATCTGGCCCTGCGCATGCGAGTGCACGCGCTGATGGAAGCGGTCGCCGAGGCGTCTCCCGACGGCGTCACCGACCTCACCCCGGGCATCCGCTCCCTGCAGATCCGGACGGACCCGCGACGGCTGCCACTGCGCGAACTCCTCGCGGCCGTACGGCAGATCGTGACGACACTCCCACCGAGCGACCAACTGGTCGTCCCTTCCCGCACGGTCCACCTCCCCCTCTCCTGGGACGACCCGGCCACCCGCGAGGCGATCGCCCGCTACATGGCGGGCGTCCGCGACGACGCGCCCTGGTGCCCGTGGAACATCGAGTTCATCCGCCGTGTCAACGGCCTCGACTCGGTGGACGACGTCTACCGCACGGTCTTCGACGCCGAGTACCTCGTACTGGGTCTCGGCGACGTGTACTTGGGCGCCCCGGTCGCGACACCACTGGACCCGCGGCACCGTCTGGTGACCACCAAGTACAACCCGGCGCGCACCTGGACCGCCGAGAACTCGGTCGGCATCGGCGGTGCCTACCTCTGCGTCTACGGCATGGAGGGGCCCGGCGGCTACCAGTTCGTCGGCCGTACGACCCAGGTGTGGTCGCCCTGGCAGCAGCGCGGCGCGTTCCGGCCGGGCTCGCCCTGGCTGCTGCGCTTCTTCGACCGCGTCAGGTGGTACCCCGTCGAGCCCGACGAACTGCTCGATCTACGCGCCGACATCATCTCCGGCCGCTTCGTCCCGCGGATCGAGGAGGGCGAGTTCTCCCTCGCCGCGTACGAGTCCTTCCTCGCCGATAACGCCGACTCCATCGGGGAGTTCCGTGCCCGGCAGGGCGGGGCGTTCGCCGCGGAGCGCGACGCCTGGGAGGCGGCGGGCGAGTTCACCCGGGCCGAGGCCCCGCCGGCCTCCACGGCTCCCGCGGCCGAGGTGACCGTCCCTGCGGGCGGCCGTCTGGTGGAGGCCGAATTCGCCGCTTCCGTATGGCAGTTGAACGTCCGGCCGGGCGACGAGGTGACCCTCGGCCAGCCCCTCCTCGCACTGGAGGCCATGAAGATGGAGTCCAGGGTGCCCGCCCCGATGAACGGCGTGGTCACCGAGATCCTCGCGAAGCCGGGTGACCAGGTGGAGGCGGGCACAGCCCTGATCGTGCTGGCACCGGCGAGTCCGGCAGCGTCCTGAAGCCCCCGGGCACGGTCCGTGGGCGGCACCGCGAACCCGCCGAGTGGCGTGGGCACCGCCGTACACCCACCGGACGGGGTGGGCAGCGCCGCGAACCCGCCGCATGGTGTGTGGAGCTCCATACACCCGCCCGATGGTGTGTGGGCGGCGCCATCAACCCGCCGGATGGTGTGTGGGCAGGCGTTCCGCGGGGCGGAACGGGTGGGCACACACCATCCACCGGCCGGCAGTCGAGCACGAACCCCGAGGCAAGGAGCACAGATGTCGTCCCCCACCCTGACCCGCGTCCGAAGGGCCTACGCCCGCATCGAAGAGGTCGACCGCCCCGAGGTGTGGATCGACCTGCGCCCTCAGAGGGAGGTCGAGCAAGAGGCGCGCGTCATCGACGAGCGCGTCACGGCGGGCGAACACCTCCCCCTGGCCGGCAGGCTCCTCGCCGCGAAGGGCAACATCGACGTGGCAGGCCTGCGGACCACCGCGGGCTGCCCGGCGTACGCGTACGCCCCGGAGGGCGACGCCCCCGTCGTCGCCCGCCTCCGCGCGGCAGGCGCGATCGTCCTCGGCACCACGAACCTGGACCAGTTCGCCACCGGCCTGGTCGGCACCCGCTCCCCCCACGGCGCCGTACGGAACGCCCTCGACCCGGCCAGGATCAGCGGCGGCTCCAGCTCGGGATCGGCCGTCGCCGTGGCCCTGGGAATCGTCGACCTCGCCCTGGGCACCGACACGGCGGGTTCGGGCCGGGTGCCCGCCGCCTTCAACGGCATCGTCGGCCTCAAACCGACCCGCGGCCTGGTCCCCACCACCGGCGTCGTCCCCGCCTGCGCCTCCCTCGACTGCGTGACCGTCTTCGCCCGTACGCTCCCGGAAGCCGAGCAGGCCCTCGCGCACATGGCCGCTCCGCCGGGACGCGGTCTGCCGGCCCTCCCCCAGCGGACGCCCGGCCCGTGGCGCGTCGCCGTCGCGTCACCGGCACAGCTCGGCGAGCTGGACGAGGGCTGGGCGGCGGCGTACGAGGCGACGGTCGACCAACTCAGGTCCGCCGGTGCCGAGTTGCGCACCCTCGACCTCAGCCCCTTCACCGAGGCCGCCGCGATGCTCTACGAAGGGGCGTTCGTCGCCGAGCGCTACACCGCCGTGGGGAGCTTTGTCGACAAGTTGATCAGCGAGGGCGGTGAGGGGCTCGACCCGACCGTCGCCGGAATCATCACCCGCGCCCGGGACATCCCGGCCCACCAGCTGTACGCGGACCAGGACCGCCTGGCCGCCCTCCGCTCCCGCGCCCTCGCACAACTCGGTGACGCGGACGCCCTGTTGCTGCCGACGACCCCGGGTCACCCCACCCTCGCCGAGGTCGCCGCCGACCCCCTGGGCGCCAACGCCCGCCTCGGCCGCTTCACCAACTCCACGAACCTCTTCGACCTGGCGGCGGTCGCCGTCCCCGCGGGCACGGTGGCCGGACTGCCCTTCGGCGTGATGCTGATCGGCCCGGCGTTCACCGACGAGCGCCTCGCGAGCATCGCCCGCCTGCTCCAGCCGCGACTGCGGGTCGCCGTGGTGGGAGCGCACCTGTCGGGCCAGCCACTGAACAGCCAACTCCTCTCCCTGGGCGCGGAGTTCGAACAAGCCACCACCACGGCACCCGTCTACCACCTGCACGCACTGTCCACGACACCGCCCAAACCGGGCCTGGTCCATGTCGGAGCGGGCGGCGCCGCCGTCGAGGCCGAGGTCTGGCGCCTCCCGGCCGAGGGCCTCGGCAGCCTGCTCTCCGAGCTGCCCCGTCCGATGACCCTCGGCCGCGTCGAACTGGCGGACGGCACGCACGTACCCGGCTTCCTGTGCGAACCGGCCGCGCTCGAAGGCGCGCGGGACATCACCGCGTACGGAGGCTGGCGTGCCTACCTCAGGGCCCGCTCGTGAACACACCTCGGGAGGACGGCTGTTCGCGGCGGGATCCGTTCGCGGGACGCCTGGTTGACTCGGTCCACGACCGCCTGTTCCACTGAAGCCATGCGCCCTCAGCTGCGGCTGGTCACCCGCGACCACATCGACTTCGGTCGTGTGTGGTCGGCGGCGTGTAGTGCCTGACGAGAACCCACGCCTTCTCCGTCACCGCACGACACCTCCGCACAGCTGAATCGAGGCCGCATTCCCATGCCCGTCGAGTTCCTCGGCATAGCCGCAACCAACGATGGCTCCGAAGTCACCGCGCGCAGTGGCGTCTCCTTCGACAGGGAGTACACGCTCCGGCTCGCCCGCGCCCACGAGGACCACGGCTGGGACCGGGTCCTGTTCGCGTACGGTTCGGGCTCCCCCGATCCGACCCCGGCCGCCGCGTACATCGCCGCGCGTACCGAGAAGCTGCAGATCCTGGTCGCCCACCGCCCGAACGTCTCGTACCCCACGTTCGCGGCGAAGACCTTCGCGACCCTGGACCACATCAGCGACGGCCGCCTCGCGGTGCACTTCATCACCGGCGGCAACGACCACGAACAGCAGCGCGAGGGCGACTTCCTCACCAAGGACGAGCGGTACGCCCGTACCCGCGAAGCCATCCAGATCATCAAGAAGGCGTGGACCTCGCACGAGCCCTTCGACCACGAGGGCACGCACTACCGCTTCAACGACTTCGTCAGCGACACCTTCCCCGTCCAACAGCCGCACCCGCGCGTCTCGTTCGGCGGCTCGTCCCCGGCGGCGTACGAGGCCGGTGGCGCCGAGGCCGACATCTACTGCCTCTGGGGCGAGCCGCTGGCCCAGACCGCCGAGCAGATCGAGTCGGTGAGGACCGCGGCGAAGGCGGCGGGCCGCACGGACGTGCCCAGGATCCAGGTCGCGTTCCGCCCGATCATCGCGCCGACCGAGGAACTGGCCTGGGAGAAGGCGCACGACACCCTCGCGAGGATCAAGACCCGTAGGTCCGGCGGGCTCCTCAACCGCCGCTACCCCGTGAAGAATCCGGAGAACACCGGGTCCCAGCGTCTGCTGGCGGTGGCCGCCGAGGGCGACCGCCACGACCGCGCCCTGTGGACCCCGACCGCGGCGGAGACCGGCGGCGCCGGCAACTCCAACGCCCTGGTCGGCACCCCCGAGACGGTCGCCCAGGCCCTCCTCGACTACTACGACCTCGGCGTCGACATCCTCTCGGCCCGCGGCTACGACCTCCTCGACGACGCCGTCGACTTCGGCCGCCACGTCATCCCGATCGTCCGCGAGGAGGTCGCGAAGCGGGACAAGATCCTCAGCCCTTCCGGCGCTTGAGGAAAGTCAGCCCCGCCAGCGTTTGAGGAGCCGGGTTCCAGGGGCAGCGCCCCTGGCGGGGCCTGGGGCGGAGCCACAGAAACAAGGGACGGGAAGGGGCGGAGGGGGCGAAAAACTCCCCCGCACCCACCCCTCCCGAGCCCCCGACGCTCACCCCACCGAGGAGTACGCCACAACCCCCCGCAACAGCCCATCCACCGCCTTGCGCGCGTTCTTCGCGACCGTCGAGTCCGCGGCCCCGGACACCGGTGCCGCCGCCGAGATCTGACCGAGCACGTCAATCACCTGCTTGCACCACCGCACGAAGTCCCCCGCGGGCATCTCCGCCTCTCGCAGCACCTCGTCGAGCCCCTTCCCGGAGGCCCACTCGTACGCGGCCCACGCGAACCCGAGATCCGGCTCCCGCTGTCCGACCCCCTCGGTCTGGGTGATCCCGAAGTCCTCCTCCAGCGCGTCCAGTCGCCCCCAGATCCGCACCATCTCCCCGAGCGCGGCCTTCGCCTTGCCGGACGGCACCTTCGGCGCCATCGCGTCGTCGGCGACCCGGGACTCGTAGACCAGAGCGGAGACGCACGCGGCGAGTTCGGGCGGGCTCAGGCCCTCCCAGACACCGGCACGCAGGCACTCGCTGGCGAGCAGGTCGAGTTCGCCGTACAGCCGGGCGAGCCGCTTGCCGTGTTCGGTGACCTCGTTGCCGCGCAGGTAGTCGAGCTCGGTGAGAAGCGCGACGATCCGGTCGAAGGTGCGTGCGATGGTGTTCGTCCGGCCCTCGATACGGCGCTCCAGCTGCGAGGTGTCCCGCAGCAGCCGGTGGTAGCGCTCGGCCCAACGGGCGTGGTCCTCCCGGTCGTTGCACCCGTGGCAGGGGTGGGCCCTGATCGCGGTGCGCAGCCGGGCGATCTCACGGTCGTCGGCGGCCTCGGACCGCCTCTTGCGGTGCCGGTCGGCGACGATGTGCCCGGCCTTCGTGCGCAGCGCGGACGCCAGATCACGGCGGGACTGCGGCGAGCGCGGATTGAAGGACTTCGGGATCCGCATCCGCTCCAGCGCCTCGACCGGCACCGGGAAGTCCATCGAGGCGAGCCGCTTCACCTGGCGCTCGGCGGTGAGCACCAGCGGGCGCGGCCCGTCGTGCTGCTCGAAGCCCCGATAGCCGTTCGACCGCCCGGCCGGCAGTCCGGGGTCCAGCACCAGCGCGAGACCCGCGTACTTGCCGGTCGGGACGTGGATGACGTCGCCGGGCTTGAGCTTCTCCAGCGCGACGGCCGCCTCCGCGCGCCGCTGTGCCGCGCCCTGCTTGGCCAGGTCCGTCTCACGGTCCTTGAGCTCGCGGCGCAGCGCCATGTACTCCTCGAAGTCCCCGAGGTGGCAGGTCATGGACTCCTTGTAGCCGTCGAGCCCCTCTTCGTTGCGCTGCACCTGCCGGGAGATCCCGACGACCGACTTGTCGGCCTGGAACTGTGCGAAGGACGTCTCGAGCAGCTCGCGCGAGCGGTGCCGGCCGAACTGCTCGACCAGGTTCACCGCCATGTTGTACGACGGCTTGAAGCTGGAGCGCAGCGGATAGGTGCGGGTGCCCGCGAGTCCCGCCAGGTGGTCGGGGCTGAAGCCCCGCTGCCACAGCACCACCGCGTGGCCCTCGACATCGATGCCACGGCGACCGGCGCGACCGGTCAGCTGGGTGTACTCGCCGGGGGTGATGTCGGCGTGCTGCTCGCCGTTCCACTTGACGAGCTTCTCCAACACCACCGAGCGGGCGGGCATGTTGATGCCGAGCGCGAGGGTCTCGGTGGCGAACACGGCCTTCACCAGACCGCGTACGAACAGCTCCTCGACGACCTCCTTGAACGTCGGCAGCATGCCCGCGTGGTGGGCCGCGATGCCGCGTTCCAGGCCCTCAAGGAACTCGTAGTAGCCCAGGACGTGCAGGTCCTCGCTCGGGATCGACGCCGTGCGCGCCTCGACGAGTTCACGCACTCTGACCCGCGCCTCGTCGTCGTTCAGCCGGAGCCCCGCGTACAGGCACTGCTGGACGGCGGCCTCGCAGGCCGCGCGGCTGAAGATGAACGTGATGGCGGGCAGGAGTCCCTCGGCGTCCAGGCGCTCGATGACCTCGGGCCTGCTCGGCGTCCACACCCGTGAGCGCTGTCTGCGTTCGCGCTCCCGGTCCGCCTCGCGCATCGCGCGGCCCCGTTTGCGGTCCTGGTACGACGGGCGGCTCGCCTCCATCCGGGCCAGGCGCGTGAGGTCGGGGTTGACGGCCTTCTTGTGGCCCTCCCCCTCCTCGAACAGGTCGTACATCCGGCGCCCGGCGAGCACGTGCTGGAACAGCGGCACGGGCCGGTGCTCGGAGACGATCACCTGGGTGTCGCCGCGGACGGTGTCCAGCCAGTCGCCGAACTCCTCAGCGTTCGACACCGTCGCCGAGAGTGACACCAGGGTCACCGACTCGGGGAGGTGGATGATCACTTCCTCCCAGACGGCACCCCGGAACCGGTCGGAGAGGTAGTGCACCTCGTCCATCACGACATAGCCGAGGCCCAGGAGGGTCTGCGAGCCCGCGTACAGCATGTTGCGCAGCACCTCGGTGGTCATCACGACCACCGGAGCCTCGGAGTTGACGCTGTTGTCACCGGTCAGCAGGCCGACCTTGTCCGCGCCGTAACGGCGGCAGAGGTCGGCGTACTTCTGGTTGGAGAGTGCCTTGATGGGCGTCGTGTAGAAGCACTTCTTGCCCTGCTGGAGGGCGAGGTGGACGGCGAACTCACCGACGATCGTCTTGCCCGATCCGGTGGGCGCGGCCACCAGCACACCCTTGCCCGCCTCGAGCGCCTTGCAGGACTCGATCTGGAAGGGGTCGAGGCCGAAGTCGTACATCTCGCGGAAGCCGGCGAGTGCGGTGGCCTGCTCGACAGCGCGCTTCCGTGCTGCCGCGTACCGCTCGGCCGGGGAGAGTTCCTCTGTCATCGTGCTTTCGAGACTACCGGGAGCCACTGACAACACAACGATCAATATCCGGATCCACACCCGCGAAACCCGAGGGTCCCCGCAGCTCAGGCAATCGCCACCCGTACCGCACCACGCACACACTCCGCCGTGAGCGGCAGCGGCCCCAGCGGTTCGCCGTCCGCGTACCCCGTGACGCCGTCGGCGGCCAGCTCCACCCTGGCCGCCCGGTACGCGGTGACCTTGGGGTGATCGAGATGTGTGCCCCGGTAGACCTTCGGGAACACCTTCAGCAGTGTCGTACGGCCGCAGTTCCCGACCACCGTCACATCGAACAGCCCGTCGTCCAGCTCCGCGCCCGCGCAGATCCTCATGCCGCCGCCGTACGACGAACCGTTGCCGACCGCCACGAGCGTCGCCTCGATCTCCCGGGCCTCGCCGTCGTCCAGCGTGATCCGGTACGGGACGGGCTTGAAGGCGGCCAGTTCGGCGAGCATCGCGAGGTCGTACTTGATTCGGCCGACGGGCCACCGCATCCGGTTGCCCCGGTCGTTGACCCGGGAGTCGAAGCCGGAGGCGAGGACGGTACCGAACCAGCGACCGCCCACCCTGCCCAGGTCGACGTCACGCAGCCGTTCCGTCTTGAGTGCCTCGGCGATCACTCGCCCCGCTGCCGCCGGATCCCGTACGGGCAGGCCCAGGGCTCGCGCGAAGTCGTTCCCGGTGCCCACGGCGACCAGGCCGAGCGGGGTGCGCGTCCCGGCGACGGCCTGAAGGGCCAGGTTGGCCATGCCGTCGCCGCCGACGGCGATCAGGGCACCCGTCCCCTCCGCGACGGCGGCACACGCGCGCGTGAGGGCGTCCTCGGCGTTCTCCCCGACGACCGTACGGACGGAGAATCCCGCCGCCCGCAAAGCGGAAGCGGCCGGCTGCGCCGCGTGGGCGCCCCGGCCGCGTCCCGCGGTGGGGTTCACGAAGAGGGTGATCTCGCTGGTCACGAGCCCGACCCTATGATCTCTTCGCGGTTCCTCAGGTCACGTCGTCATAACCGTTGACGCGTTCCGTGCTCGCCTGCTCCGGCAGTGCGGTCCGGCTGGCCGACACCGTCTCGATCTCGCCGATGGCCTCGGGCGTGAGGTCAAGCTCGGAGGCCTCGTCGTCGGCCGGTCCCGCCGCGTCGCGCCGACGCCTGCGCCGGTCGTTCAGCAGCGAGAAGGCGACGGCGCCGAAGTAGAGGACCCAGATCGGTCCGGCGAGCGCCAGCATGGTCAGCGGGTCGGTGCTGGGCGTGGCCACGGCCGCGAAGACCGTGATGCCCATGATCATGGCGCGCCACCAGTTGAGCATCCGCCTGCCGGTGATCGCCCCGGTGAGGTTGAGGAAGACCAGCAGCAGCGGCAGTTCGAAGGAGAGGCCGAAGACGAGCACCATGCGCGTGACGAGGTCGAGCAGGTCGTCCAGCGGCAGCAGGTTGGACGTGCCGTCCGGTGTGAAGTCGAGCAGCACCTTCGCCGTGGTGGGCAGCACGGAGTAGGCGAAGTAGGCGCCGCCCAGGAAGAGCGGGGCGCCGGTGCCGACGAACGCGTAGGCGTACTTCTTCTCGTGCCGGTGCAGACCGGGGGCGACGAAGCCCCAGAGCTGGTAGAGCCAGACCGGCGAGGCCAGCACGACACCGGCCATCAGCGACACCTTCAGCGCGAGCGTGAAGGGGGTGAGCAGACCGTTGATGGTGATCTGCGCGCACGGCTCGGAGGAGGACGACTTCGCCAGCTGCTCGAAGCTCTGGTCACAGCCGACCGAGTCGAGGATCGGCCTGGTGATGAGATTGATGATGTCGTTGTAGAAGAAGGCGGCGACGACGGTGATAGCGACGATGGCCAGCATCGCCTTCGCAAGCCGGTTGCGGAGCTCGCGAAGGTGTTCCGCGAGGGGCATGCGCCCCTCGGGATCCTTCTCCTTCTGGCGGGCAGGCTTCAGCAACCCACGTTCCCATCTCGTGCGGCGGGCCGGAGGTCACCGGCCCTGCGTCAGCGCTTGGTCGTCGAGTCCGTCGGCTCGGTGACCGGGCGGGAGCTGGTCACGTCGCCGGGCGCCGCCTGGATGGTCCGCTGGACAGGGGGCTGCTCGTCGGTGGCCGGCGGGGCGGCCGGAGCGGCGGCCGTGTCCTGGCCCTCCGTCTTCATGGCCTTGGCCTCGCTCTTCAGGATGCGCGCGGACTTGCCGAGCGAGCGCGCCATGTCCGGAAGCTTCTTCGCGCCGAACAGCAGGATGATGACGACGAGGATGAGAATGATCTCGGGAGCTCCGAGCCTTCCGAACATAATTCTTTACCTTCTCACCGAGGCGGCATGGAATGGGGGCTGTCCGATCGGTCGGACATCTGTCCGATCGTCGCGCTGACAGCGATCGTAACGCTCAGGGGTAAACGGGGGGCAATCCCTGTGCGTACTCCCAGTTCGCGACCCGCGCCTCGTTTATCGGGGCCGCGACCAGCAGCGTACCTGCCGTTGCCGGGAAGGTGACAGGGCGAAAGCCACTCGAAGCGCGACGAACCCTCGACTCACAGCGCGTCCACAGAGCGAGCCGTGGTCACAGCCGCGCGCTCCAGGTCCTCGGCGGCCCTGCCGATGCGCTCCGCGGAATCGGAGACCTGCCTGCCCAGACGCTCCGCTTCGAGAAAGACACGGACAGCGAGCACGCCGAGAACGGCGATTCCCAGGAAACCCACAGCAATAGCGAACATCGGCCAGAACATGACGCCGACCCTAGACGACCCCGGAGACCCGGGCACCGCCACGGTCACTCCTTCAGACCGTCGAGTGCAGACGCAGTGTCCGCACCCCGCCCCCGGTGAGGAGTTCGACGATGCGCTCACCGGCGGGCTTGCGCACGGCGCTGTCGCACTCCGGGCAGGTGAAGGAGTAGAAGGTGGTACGGCTAGATCCGCCGATGGCCAGCATCAGGGCGCTCGCCGTGAGCTCGAATTCGGCCCCGCAGTCGGGGCAGCCGGCCCGGAAGACCGTCTCGACGACCCTCCTCATCCCGGCGAAGGCCGTGACGACGGACATCTCGGGGCCGCCCGAGGACACACCGGCGGCCCGGTCCGGAACACCGGCCCGGTCCAGAGCACCGGCGGTCGCCGCCACACCAGCCTTCTCCGACGCACCAGAACCGGACATCGTCGACGTCGACGTGCTCAAAGCCCTTGCTCCTGCCTGTCGTACGGCCCGTCCTGAACTCCCTGAAGCCCGTCGTAGGCCGCCAGGGCCTCGCGCGCCGCCTGCTGGGCGCTGTCCGCGAGGGCCTGGGGTGACACGATCCGGCCGTCCCGGCCCAGCCGCAGCGCCAGTCGTCGCAGCGAGGTGGGGTCGGGGGTCCGCAAGGTGATACGCAGCCCGCCGTCCGCAAGCTCATCCGCACTGTCGTGCGGGTAGTACTCCGCGACCCAGCGCCCGCCGGGACCGACCTCCACGACCACCTCGGGATCCTCGGCCGCAGGCTGCACCA
The DNA here is from genome assembly GCF_044457665.1 of Streptomyces sp. NPDC050535. Classification (NCBI taxonomy): domain Bacteria; kingdom Bacillati; phylum Actinomycetota; class Actinomycetes; order Kitasatosporales; family Streptomycetaceae; genus Streptomyces; species Streptomyces sp. NPDC050535. Next base: position 255,673 of record NZ_JBITHE010000006.1, on the reverse strand, counting down.
GCCCTTCGGAGAGGTCCCGCATCTCGATCTCGGGCGGGGCGGACGGCTCGTCCAGGATGCGGATCTCGGCGACCCGGTCCAGCCGGAAGGTGCGCCGCGCCTCGGAGCGACGGCACCAGGCCTCGACATAGGTGTGGCCGACGCTGACCAGCCGGATCGGGTCGATCTCGCGTTCGGTGAGCTCGTCGCGCGAGGGCGAGTAGTAGCGGATCCACAGCCGGCGGCGCTCGGAGATGGCGCGGTCGACGTCGGCGAAGACGCCGCCCTCGGACTCGAAGGTGACCGAGAGCCGTGAGCTGGCCCCGGCCGCCTCCCCCGAGGCGGCCTCCACCTTGGCGGTGGCGCGCAGCAGTGCCTGCCGGTCGCCCTCGCGCAGCCCGGGGAGCGTGGACACCGCACGGGCGGCCACGAGCAGCGCGGTCGCCTCGTCGGCGGCGATCCGCAGTGGCTCGGCCGCGTCCGCGCCGAGCGCGCCCGGGTTGCGCCACCAGATCCGGTCGCCGTCGGTGTCGATGTCGAGCAGGTCACCGCCGCGGAAACTGGTCCCGCACAGCGGCAGCACGTCGAGGTCGGAGATCAGTTCGTCCTCGGTGATCCCGAAGGCCCGGGCGACGTCGCTGACGCGTGCCCCGGGGCGCTCACGCAGATAGGTCACCAGGGAGAGCATCCGCCGGGTCTGGTCGATCGCGTTCGTGGGCCTGGCCGGTTTTCCTGCCACTTTCCTACGTTCCCCCTCAGCCCTTGGCCACGGCGCGCAGCCGGTCCACGACATCCGCACGGAGCTCGGCCGGCTCCAGGACCACCACGTCGGGCCCGAACTCGACCAGCCAGGCGTCCAGACCGTGCCCGTACGGAATCTCCAACTCGTCCCAGCCGTCGTCCAGTTCCCGGACAGAGGCGGCCTTGGCCCGCAGCGGGTAGCCGGAGCCGGTGCGCAGCCGGATCAGCGCGGAGCGGTCGGCGATCTCGCCCGCCCAGCCGGCGACCGTCTCGCGGACGGTGACGACGTCGGGCACCTCGGCGGTGTACCGGCCCGACCTGCTGCGGACCTTGCCGGTGATCCGCGAGAGCCGGAAGACACGCTCGGCTCCCCGGTCGCGGTCCCAGCCCGCCAGGTACCAGTGGCCTCGCCAGCATTCGAGAGCCCAGGGTTCGACAAGGCGGGGCTCGGGACGCGCGGCGGTGGCCTTGCGGTAGTCGAAGGCGACCGGACGGCGGTCGCGGCAGGCCAGCATCAGCGGTTCGAAGGCCGCCTCGTGCACGGGGATGTGCGGTTCCAGCGCGCCGTGGGGCTCGTACGGATCGACGTCCTCGGGCAGGCCCGCGGCGCGCAGCTTCTGGAGCGCGCCGCTCGCGGCACCGGCGAGGCGGGCCTGCTGCCAGACCTTGGCGGCGAGTCCGAGGGCCGCGGCCTCCTCGGCGTCGAGCGTGATGGCCGGCAGCCGGTTGCTGTCGCGGCGCGCGAGATAGCCGACCTCACCGTCGAGGTTCTCCACCGTCTCGATGACCAGGCCGAGTTCGCGCAGATCGTCCTTGTCCCGCTCGAACATCCTGTTGAAGGAGTCGTCCGAGCTCGCCTCCAGATAGGCCTCGATGGACTCGCGGAGCTCGCGCTTGCTGAGCGGCCGCCGTGTCCCGAGCAGACACAGCGCAAGGTTCATCAGCCGCTCGGCCTTGGCAATGGCCATCGACGCCCTTCCTATGGTGCTTCAGACCGATGACCGTACCGCTCCGACCTGTCGCGACAAAAGCCGAGGGCCCATGCCCGAACAGGCATGGGCCCCAAATGATCAAGTTCGGTCAGACCTCGCCGGATGATGTACGAAGATCAGTCCGTGACCCGGACAATCGGACGATCAGACGGCGACGAGGTCGCAGACAAAGATCAGCGTCTCGCCGGGACCGATGCGGCCGCCGGCCCCACGGTCGCCGTACGCGAGGTGCGCCGGGATGACCAGCTGGCGACGCCCGCCGACCTTCATGCCCTGCACGCCCTTGTCCCAGCCGCTGATGACCTGGCCGACGCCGAGCTGGAACTCGAGCGGGTTGCCGCGGTTCCAGGAGGCGTCGAACTCCTCGCCGGTGGAGAAGGCCACGCCCACGTAGTGGACCTTGACGAAGTCGCCGGCCTTGGCCACCGCCCCGTCGCCCTCCCAGATGTCCTTGATCTCGAGGTCCGCCGGGGGCTCGCCGCCCGGGAAGTCGATCTCGGGCTTCTCGATGCTCACGTCTCTAGCTCCTGCTTGTTCGCGTAAAGGCCTTAAAGCGATACCGACAGTCTCACATCCCCGAAGGCGTTACATCTTCGCCAGGATGTCGACCGAGAACACCAGCGTGGAGTCCTTGCTGATACCGCTCCCCTCCGGCGGGCTGTCGCCGTAGCCCAGGCTCGGCGGGACGACGATCAGGACGCGGCTGCCGACCTTCTTGCCCGTCAGACCCTGCGCCCAGCCCTTGACGACCTGGGTCAGCGAGAACGACGTCAGCGCGTCCCTGCCGTACGTCGAGTCGAACTCCTTGCCGGTGTCCCAGAGAACACCCTCGTACTGCACCAGGACCGTGCTGTCCGCCGCGAGTTCCGCGCCGTCGCCCTCGATGACGTAGTTCGCCACGAGCTTCGTCGGGGCGTCCGACTTCGGTACGTCGATGGAGGGGGCCTTGCCGTCGGTGTTGGTACCCACCTTCGGAAGGTCGATGTTGTCCTGCGCGACCGTCTTGCCCTTGGCGGAGCTCTTGGAGTTGAACGTGTTCTGGATGTCGACGACGAACACCAGGGTGTCGGTGCCCTTGATGCCCGCCTGCGTGTTCCCCTCCTTGCCGTAGCCCCAGGTCGGGGGTACGGCCATCTCGACGCGGCTGCCGACCTTCTTGCCCGCCAGGCCGTAGCGCCAGCCGTCGATGATGCTGCCCTGCGCGAGCTGGATGAGCAGCGGCGTCTTGCGGTCGTAGGAGTTGTCGAAGACCTTCGCCGTCGCCCAGACCTGGCCCAGGTAGTGCGCCTGGACGTAGTCGTTCTCCGCGACCGGCTTGCCGTTGCCCGCGATGACCGTCTTGACGGCCAGGTCCTTCGACGGGTCGCCGCTGCCCTTGGCGACGGTCGGCTTCTCGCCGAACTTCGTACCCGCCGTGATGGCCGGCACCGGACCGTCGACGATCTTCGGCGGCGGCGCGGCCGAGGCGGAGCCGGAGGCCGAAGCCGACAGGCTGCTGCTGGACTCGGCCGAGTCCGACTTGTCGTCGCTGCACGCGGCGAGTGTGACAAGTCCAGCGGGTACGGCTACAAGAAGTGAGCGTCGGCGCACGGTGGGGGCCCTCGTTCGGTCGATCTTGGTTGATGGCGTGCGCGCAACTCTACGACGTGAGAAGGGCGCCGTACGGAAAACGTACGGCGCCCCGCGTTGCGTTCCGGAATCAGGCCCGGAGCACTCCGCTCACATTCCTGCGATCAGCTTCTCCACCCGGTCGTCGACACTGCGGAAGGGGTCCTTGCACAACACGGTGCGCTGCGCCTGGTCGTTGAGCTTGAGATGCACCCAGTCGACCGTGAAATCCCGGCGCTGTTCCTGAGCGCGCCGGATGAAGTCGCCGCGCAACCGTGCCCGAGTTGTCTGCGGGGGCACGGACTTGCCCTCGAAGATCTTCAAGTCGTTGCAGATCCGGGCGGCTTGGCCCTTCCTCTCCAGGAGGTAGTAAAGGCCGCGCCGACGGTGGATGTCGTGGTAGGCGAGGTCTATCTGCGCGACGCGCGGGTTGGACATGGTCATGTTGTGCTTCGCTCGGTAGCGCTCGATGAGCTGGTACTTCATGACCCAGTCGATCTCGGTGCCGATCCGGTCGAGGTCCTCGGACTCGATCGAGTCCAGCGTGCGACCCCACAGTTCCAGGACCTGCTCGACGACTCCGGTACGGATGCCGCGGCGCTCGACGAAGTCCACGGCTTTCTCGTAGTACTCACGCTGCACATCGAGGGCGGAGGCCTCACGGCCGCTGGCCAGACGCACCTTGCGCCGGCCCGTGATGTCGTGGCTGACCTCGCGGATCGCCCGGATCGGGTTCTCCAGGGTCAGGTCGCGCATCACCGTGCCCGCCTCGATCATGCGCAGCACGAGGTCGGTGGCACCGACCTTGAGGAGCATGGTCGTCTCGGACATGTTCGAGTCGCCGACGATGACGTGCAGCCTGCGGTAGCGCTCGGCGTCCGCGTGCGGTTCGTCGCGCGTGTTGATGATCGGCCGGGAGCGGGTCGTCGCGGAACTGACGCCCTCCCAGATGTGCTCGGCACGCTGGCTGACGCAGTACACGGCGCCGCGCGGAGTCTGCAGCACCTTGCCGGCGCCGCAGAGGAGCTGCCTCGTGACGAGGAACGGAATGAGAATGTCCGCGAGCCGGGAGAACTCCCCGTGCCGGGCCACCAAGTAGTTCTCGTGGCACCCGTACGAGTTGCCCGCAGAGTCGGTGTTGTTCTTGAACAGATAGACGTCGCCCGCGATTCCTTCCTCGTGCAGGCGTCGTTCTGCGTCTACCAGGAGTCCTTCGAGAATGCGCTCGCCGGCCTTGTCGTGGGTGACCAGTTCGGTCACGTTGTCACATTCGGGAGTCGCGTATTCCGGATGTGATCCCACGTCGAGATAGAGGCGGGCACCGTTCCGCAGAAAGACATTGCTGCTGCGGCCCCATGACACGACACGGCGGAAGAGGTACCGAGCCACCTCGTCGGGAGACAGGCGGCGCTGTCCCCTGAACGTACACGTGACGCCGTACTCGTTCTCCAGCCCGAAAATGCGGCGGTCCATGACTGAACATTACGCCCGATCCCCTGAGCGCAAACGGGGTTCGACGGCACGGTTTGGATCATTTTCCGAGGAGACCGCGACGACCGCCGTGTTCCCGGTGGCCGCGAGGACCCGCCCCGTGGCCAGCAGAACCACCAGCGCGGCGGCTCCCGCGGCACCCGGTACGGCGTAGCCCCACACCGCCCCGCCCCACTCGACGACAGGTCCCGCGAGGCCCGTTCCGACGGACGCTCCCACGGTGAACGTGGTCACAAGCCAGGAGAAAGCCTCGGTGACGGTGCCCTGGGGAGCGTGCCGGTCGACGAGGACGAACGCGCAGGCGATACAGGGCGCCAGGAACACCCCGGCGAGCGCGGTGAGGGCCGTCATGGCCACCGGACCCGGCACCAGCGTCAGCGGCACGTAACACACCGCCAGGAGCGCGACGAGCAGCCGCAGTCGCCGTTCGGGCGCCCCGGTCCACTGCCGGGCGCCGTACACCGCGCCGCCGACGAGCGCGCCGAGGCCGATGCCCGCCATCAGCCAGCCGTACACCGCGTCCCCACCGTGCGCGTCGGAGTACGACAGCGCGGCGACCGTGATCGAGCCGAGCGCGATCCCGACGAACAGGAACGCGCCGAGCAGGGCCACGAGCCCCGCCGAACGCAGCGCCCCGAGCCAGTGCGCCTCGCGGGGAGCCGAGCGCCACGCGCGCGAGGGCACCGACACGACCACGGAGAGGGCGCCCAGCAGGCCGATGACGTTCAGGACGAGCAGCGCCGCCTCGGCGGACCAGAGCGCCACGCACAGCGTCACCAGCAGGGGCCCGACGGTGAACATGATCTCCTGCGCCACGGCGTCCATCGCGTACGCGGTGTGCACCTGTTCCTCCTTGCGGAGGACGGAGGGCCACAGCGCCCGCAGGCCGCCCTCCAGCGGGGGCGTGAAGAGCCCGGCGACCACCATGGCGACATACGCGAGCGCCAGCGGGTCCGTGCCCGAGAAGGCGAAGAGCGCCATCCCGAGGGCCGAGACGAGCGCGGCGGGCAACTGGACGCGGGGCTGCCCGTAGAGGTCCACGAGCCGCCCGAGCAGCGGCTGCCCCACGGCGTTGGCGACCCCGTACACGGCGGCCAGTCCACCCGCCAGGCTGTACGTGCCGCCCTCCGCGCGGACGAAGAGGACCACGGCGATGGCGGCGGTCGCGTTCGGCAGCCGTCCTATGAGCGTGCCGGCGAGCAGCCTGGCGGCATGCCTCGCCCGGAGGATCTCCAGATATCCCGCGGCCATGACGCGCCCTTCCCCTGATCCCGTTCCGTCCGCACCCCGCCGCGTCCGAAGTTTTACGTATAACTCCCTCTCCCATACGTACCATGTGCGCAGTCCGCGAGTCCATACGAGGGAGCAGGTCGACGGTGGCACAAGGCAGCACGCGCCCCACGAGCCGGGACGTCGCCCAGGCCGCCGGCGTCTCCCAGGCCGCCGTCTCGCTGGTGCTCGGCGACAAGTGGCGCGGCCGGGTCTCCGAGGCGACGGCCGAACGGGTCCGGGAAGCCGCCCAGGAGCTCGGCTACCGCCCGAACCTGGCCGCCCGCAACCTGCGCCTGGGCCGCACCCGCACGGTCCTCCTCGTGGTTCCCGCGCTGACCACCGAGTTCTTCGCGGGGGTGTACACGGGTGCCGCCCGGGTGGCGGCCGAGCACGGCTTCGGTGTCGTCCTCTATCCCTCCCCCGAAGGCATCGGCCCGGCCCGCGACCCCTTCGGCTCGGCACCCGCCGCCCTCGACGGCATGATCGCCTCCTCGATGGCCGCCGACGCCCTCACCGCCATCCGCGGCGACCAGCTCCCCCTGGTCATGCTCGACAGCGACCCCGAGGGCAGCCTGGGCGCGGCGACCGTCAACCTCGACATCAGAGACGGCGTACGCCAGGTCGCCGCACACCTGCTGGCCCTGGGCCACCGCCACTTCCTGCACCTGGCGGCCGACATCCCCTCCTGGACCTTCGAGGTACGCGCCCAGGAACTCGCCACCCGCCTGTCCGACGTCCCCGGCACCCGCCTCCGCACAGCCAGAGCCCCCATCTCCATGGAAGGCGCCCTGGAGGCCGCCGAAAGGGCCCTGGCGGCCCCCGGCCCCCGCCCCACCGCCCTGGTCTGCGACGACGACAAACTGGCCGCCGGCGCCTACAAGGCGGCCCGCCGCCTCGGCCTCCACATCCCCGACGACCTCTCGATCACCGGCCTGGACGACCTGGCCCTGGCCAGAGCCATCGACCCCGAACTCACCACCGTCCGCCTCAACGCCGAACTCTTCGGCGAACAGGGCATGCAGGCCCTCCTGGCCGTCCTGGAAGGCCGAACACCCCCGCAGGACGACATCCCGGTGCAACTGGTGGTACGAGGCTCCACAGCCCCACCCCACCCCGCGACTCCCCCGACCTGAGCGCGCCCGGCCCACCCACGACCTGAGCGCGCCCCCCTCCTGACCCCCCACTCATCACCACCCACGCAGCCGCACCCGGAACCGCACGGAAGGGGCCGGGGGGCCGGTACTTCAAATGCCCGTCGCGTACGTGGTCACACCGCCCCCCAGCCCCACAACAAACCAAAGTGCCCATCGGCGACGGGCGGATGTACCGGCCCCCCGGCCCCGACCCACAACGGACCGACACGACACCGGCACCGGCACCGGCACCGGCACCGGCAGGCACGGAAACGCCACGTGCCCCGGCCGACGAAGGCCCGGGGCACGCGACAAACGGCACAACGCTGACGAACGACTCACTCGTCGTCGTCAGGATCCTCCGCCTCGGTAGCCGTGGACGCCCCGCCCGCCTCGAGCAACCGAGCGAGCTGCCGTCCGACAATCCGCTTGAACTTCCGCTGCTGCGGCCGCGTACGGTCAAGAATCGCGACCTCGAGCCGCTCCGTGGGAATCTCCCGCTCTCCCCCGTTCGCCTCACGCGACAACGCCTGCACGGCCAGCTTCAACGCCTCGGCAAGCGACATGCCGTCTTCATGACGCTGGTCCAGATAGGTGCTGATCTGCTCGGCGCTGCCACCCACCGCGACCGACCCGTGCTCATCCACGATCGACCCGTCGTGCGGGAGCCGGTAGATCTGGTCACCCTCGGGGGTGTCCCCCACCTCGGCGACCACAAGCTCCACCTCGTACGGCTTCTCGGCCGCGCTGGAGAAGATCGTGCCCAGCGTCTGGGCGTAGACGTTGGCGAGACCGCGGGCGGTCACATCGTCACGGTCGTAGGTGTAACCCCGCAGATCGGCGTAGCGCACACCGCCGATCCGCAGATTCTCGTACTCGTTGTACTTGCCGGCGGCCGCGAAGCCGATCCGGTCATAGATCTCGCTGAACTTGTGCAGCGCGCGGGACGGGTTCTCGCCGACGAACACGATGCCGTCGGCATACTGCAGCACAACGAGGCTGCGACCACGGGCGATGCCCTTGCGGGCGTATTCCGCCCGGTCGGCCATCGCCTGCTGGGGTGAGACATAGAACGGCGTCGACACCGGTTATCCGTCCCTTTCTGTGGAAGTCACTGGATCACTTGCCAGGAACCAGCCGCCAAGAAGCCGCCGTCGGAGCGGGCGCCGTCGAGCAGCGGTCAAGAAGCCGCTGTCAGAGCAGCGCTGCCCGCGGTCCGTCGGGCTGCTCGAGGCGCCGCTCCAGGATCGCGCGGGCGATCTCGGAGGACTCCTCGTCGTCGAGACGGCGGAATCCGTCCTCGGTGATCACGGTGACGATCGGGTAGATCCGGCGGGCGACATCGGGACCACCGGTCGCCGAGTCGTCGTCGGCCGCGTCGTACAGGGCCTGGACGACGAGGGTGGTGGCCTCCGCCTCGGCCAGGTCCTTGCGGAAGAGCTTCTTCATGGCACCGCGCGCGAAGACCGAGCCGGAGCCGGTGGCGGCGAAGCCGTGCTCCTCGGAGCGGCCGCCGGTGACGTCGTAGGAGAAGATGCGGCCCCGCTCGCGGTCCACGTCGTAGCCCGCGAAGAGGGGAACGACGGCGAGGCCCTGCATGGCCATGCCGAGGTTCGAACGGATCATCGTGGACAGGCGGTTGGCCTTGCCCTCCAGGGAGAGCGTGGCGCCCTCCACCTTCTCGAAGTGCTCCAGCTCCAGCTGGAACAGCTTGACCATCTCGACGGCGAGGCCGGCCGTACCGGCGATACCGACGGCCGAGTACTCGTCCGCCGGGAACACCTTCTCGATGTCCCGCTGCGCGATGACATTGCCCATGGTGGCCCGCCGGTCACCGGCGAGGACCACACCGCCGGGGAACGTGACGGCGACGATGGTCGTGCCGTGCGGAGCCTCGATCACACCCTGGGTGGGCGGCAGTTGCCGCCTGCCCGGGAGCATGTCCGGCTGGTGGTCGGACAGGAAGTCCATGAAGGACGACGACCCGGGCGTCAGGAAGGCAGCCGGTAGACGCCCGGTGCTACGAGTGTTGGCTTCCACGGGGATCCTTCCAAGTAGGCGGCACCCCGACGAACAGCGTCGGGATCATCTCCCAACTTGCCGATGGCCGAATTGCAGTTGAAGCACGGTACGCCACGGACCCTACCCGTCTCGTGGCAGTGATCCACATGAATGGCCGGAGCTTTCAAACGGATCACGGAGAGCCTCGTCGCGAGGCGACCATCGCGTCGTGTTCAGCTTCGGTGAAGCCGTAGTGGCGCATCGGATGACCCCAGACGATCTCTCGACCTCTGAAGGCTCTCCGACGGCTCAGGGACGTCCATCTTCTCGCGCACCGTCATGCCGGGCGCCTCACCGCGTCGCCGGTGGTGCGTGGCCGAATACCTCCGCCACGCACCACCGGCATCGCGCCTGGGGCCCGTCACACCAGTTCCCGTGGACAGCCGACGACGCGAGCGGCGATTCCCGCCCGCGTCCGGTATGCCGCTTCGCGTCGAGCGAATACGGCATGACCGTTATTGTCCGCCTTTTTGAACAAAGGACCGAACGAAGTCCTCGGCGTTCTCTTCGAGCACATCATCGATTTCGTCGAGGACGGAGTCCACGTCGTCGCTCAGCTTCTCCTGGCGCTCCTTGAGGTCGTCCGTAGCCTGCGCGTCCTGCGCCTGCTCCTCGACCTCCTCGGTGTCGCGCGTCGCCTTCTGCTGTCCGCCGCCGGTGTCCTTGGTCGCCATAAACCCTCACCCCGCTCGGTTCGACGTTCTTGATCAGACCCTACAAGCAGGGTCCGACATCGGCCCCGCAGTTGCTACAACGTCTGGGTGCCACCCCGATGATTCCCGGACGGCGCCTGTTTCCACCCCGTCCGGCCCGCTGGGCCCCGAGAGCCGCACTGGCCCGCTCAGCCGCCCGACAGGACCTTGACCAGGTCTTCAGCGGTTCGACAGCGGTCCAGGAGCTCTTTGACGTGATTACGCGTTCCGCGAAGCGGCTCCAGGGTTGGGACGCGCTGGAGCGAGTCCCTGCCCGGCAGATCGAAGATCACCGAGTCCCAGGAGGCCGCCGCGACGTCGTCCGCGTACTGCTCGAGGCAGCGCCCGCGGAAGTACGCGCGCGTGTCCTCAGGCGGCTTCGTACGGGCCCGCTCGACGTCCTGCTCGTCCAGGAGGCGCTTCATCTTGCCGCGGGCCGCGAGACGGTTGTAGATGCCCTTCTCGGCCCGTACGTCGGCGTACTGGAGGTCCACGAGGTGCAGCCGGGCCGCGTCCCAGTCGAGGCCGTCACGGCGCTGGTAGCCCTCCATGACCTCCCGCTTGGCGACCCAGTCGAGCTCTCCGGAGAGGCTCATCGGGTCGTTCTCCAGGCGGTTCAGGGTGTCCTCCCAGCGGAGCAGGACATCCACGGTCTGCTCGTCGGCGTCCGACCCGAACCGCTCCTCCACGTACTTGCGGGCGAGCTCGAAGTACTCCATCTGGAGCTGGACAGCGGTGAGTGTCCTGCCACTACGGAGCGTGACCAGGCGCTTGAGTGTGGGGTCGTGCGACACCTGGTGGAGGGTGCGGACGGGCTGGTCGACCGCCAGGTCCACGGCGATGAAGCCGTCCTCGATCATCGAGAGGACCAGAGCGGTGGTGCCCAGCTTCAGATAGGTCGAGATCTCGGAGAGGTTCGCGTCGCCGATGATCACGTGCAGCCTGCGGTACTTCTCGGCGTCCGCGTGCGGCTCGTCGCGCGTGTTGATGATCGGGCGCTTCAGGGTGGTCTCCAGACCCACCTCGACCTCGAAGTAGTCGGAGCGCTGGCTGAGCTGGAAGCCGTGCTCGTGCCCGTCCTGACCGATACCGACGCGGCCCGCTCCGGTGACGACCTGACGTGAGACGAAGAACGGCGTGAGGTGACGCACGATGTCCGAGAACGGGGTCTCCCGCTTCATCAGGTAGTTCTCGTGCGTGCCGTAGGAGGCGCCCTTGTTGTCGGTGTTGTTCTTGTAGAGGTGGATCGGCTGGGCGCCGGGGAGCTGCGCCGCGCGCTCCGCGGCCTCCGCCATGATGCGCTCGCCGGCCTTGTCCCACAGGACGGCGTCCAGCGGGTTGGTGACTTCCGGAGAGCTGTACTCCGGGTGTGCGTGGTCCACGTACAGCCGCGCCCCGTTGGTGAGGATGACGTTGGCCAGCCCGATGTCCTCGTCGGTGAGCTGGCTGGAGTCCGCGGACTCGCGGGCGAGGTCGAAGCCCCGTGCGTCCCGCAGCGGGTTCTCCTCCTCGAAGTCCCAGCGGGCGCGGCGCGCCCGGTGCATCGCCGCGGCGTACGCGTTGACGATCTGGGACGAGGTGAGCATGGCATTGGCGTTCGGGTGGCCGGGGACGGAGATCCCGTACTCCGTCTCGATGCCCATTACTCGCCGTACGGTCATGCGGCCCTCCTTGCCCGGCAGTGCTCTCGGTCGGGAGCACCGCTCAAGTACCGCCGGTTCTCCGGCGTATGTGCGGTGCCCGTCCCCGCACTGCGCGACTCGGCGGTACGGAAGAGCCTAGAACGCCTTTGCCCTGGTGGGGAGATCATTTGCGTCATTGCCTCGCTCCAGCCGTGACCCGGAAAGCAGTCAGCTGCGGGTACCCACTCAGGGCACCCGCAGCCGCCCTGTCTTTTACAGGTACTGACCGGTGTTGGCCACTGTGTCGATGGAGCGGCCGGTGTCCGCGCCCTGCTTTCCGGTGACGAGGGTACGGATGTACACGATCCGTTCGCCCTTCTTGCCGGAGATTCGGGCCCAGTCGTCCGGGTTGGTGGTGTTCGGCAGGTCCTCGTTCTCCTTGAACTCGTCCACGCATGCCTGGAGGAGGTGGGAGACCCGAATGCCCTTCTGGTTCTGGTCGAGGAAGGCCTTGATGGCCGCCTTCTTGGCGCGGCCGACGATGTTCTCGATCATGGCGCCGGAGTTGAAGTCCTTGAAGTACAGGACCTCCTTGTCTCCGTTGGCGTACGTGACCTCGAGGAAGCGGTTCTCCTCGGACTCGTCGTACATGTGCTCCACGGCGGTCTGGATCATGTTGTTGACCGTGGCCGCCCGGTCACCGCCGTGCTCACCGAGGTCGTCGGAGTGCAGCGGAAGGCGCTCCGTGAGGTATTTCGCGAAGATGTCCTTCGCGGCCTCGGCGTCCGGGCGCTCGATCTTGATCTTCACATCGAGCCGGCCGGGGCGGAGGATGGCGGGGTCGATCATGTCCTCGCGGTTCGAGGCGCCGATCACGACCACGTTCTCCAGGCCCTCCACGCCGTCGATCTCGGCGAGCAGCTGGGGGACGATGGTGTTCTCCACGTCCGAGCTGACGCCTGATCCACGGGTGCGGAAGAGGGATTCCATCTCGTCGAAGAAGACGATGACGGGGGTGCCCTCGCTGGCCTTCTCCCGTGCACGCTGGAAGACGAGGCGGATCTGCCGCTCGGTCTCGCCGACGTACTTGTTCAGGAGCTCGGGGCCCTTGATGTTGAGGAAGAAGCTCTTGCCCGTGGCCTGTCCGGTCACCTCGGCGACCTTCTTGGCCAGCGAATTGGCGACGGCCTTGGCGATGAGCGTCTTGCCGCATCCGGGGGGCCCGTACAGCAGCACACCCTTGGGCGGCCGCAGTTCGTGCTCCTTGAAGAGGTCGGGATAGAGGTACGGAAGCTCGACCGCGTCGCGGATCAGCTCGATCTGGTTGCCCAGGCCGCCGATCTGCTCGTAGCCGATGTCCGGGACCTCTTCGAGGACGAGTTCCTCGACCTCGCTCTTCGGAACGACTTCGTAGACATAGCCGGAACGGGGTTCGAGAAGCAGGGCGTCGCCGGGGCGGATGACGACGTCCAGGAGCGGCTCGGCGAGCCGTACCACCCTTTCCTCGTCGGTGTGCCCCTGTACGAGGGCGCGTTCGCCGTCCTCCAGGATCTCTTTGAGGGTGACGATCTCGCCGATGCTCTCGTACTCCATGGCCTCGACCACGTTGAGGGCTTCGTTGAGCATCACTTCCTGGCCACGCCTGAGCTCTTCGAGCTCCACGCTGGGGCTGACGTTCACCCGGAGCTTGCGGCCCCCGGTGAAGATGTCCGCCGTGCCGTCCTCGTTGGCGACGAGGAAGACACCGAAGCCTGCCGGCGGCTGTGCGAGCCGGTCGACCTCTTCCTTGAGGGCCACGATCTGGTCGCGGGCCTCACGGAGCGTGTTGGCGAGCCGCTCGTTCTGGGCGGACACTCCGGCCAGGTTGGTCTGCAACTCGACGATCCGCTCTTCGAGAATCCTCGTGTGCCGCGGAGAGTCGGCGAGCTTGCGTCGCAGGACGGCGATCTCCTGCTCAAGGTAGGCAATCTGCCCGGCGGGGTCATCGGACCCTCTTCCCGGGCGGATGCCGCGGTTCATGTCGTCGTCGTGGGCTGCCACGGTCCTCACCTCCTCCAAGGGGAGCTGGACGCTTCCAGACCCTACCTGGGTGGGTGTCGATTGAAACCCCTAGATCACAAAGACTGTCGGGGTGTGTCCGATCTTCACCCTTGCGCTCTCCCTCACGCCAGTGGAATACCCACCCAACATGATTGGGAAGCGGCCGGAGGTAGGGTCGAAGTGTTCAACACCCGTCAGAGCTGGCCCGACTTGCAGGGATATCGGATCGCTCGGCGCAGAAAACGGCAGGAGAAGTGACCGTGCAGCAGGAGGCCGGAGTCGACGGCGAGGCGCTTGAGGTCTGGATCGACCAGGACCTCTGTACCGGAGACGGGATCTGCGTCCAGTACGCGCCCGAGGTCTTTGAGCTGGACATCGACGGCCTGGCGTACGTGAAGGGCACCGGCGACGAACTGCTCCAGGCCCCGGGCGCCACAACGCCCGTACCGCTGCCGCTTCTGATTGATGTGACGGACTCCGCGAAGGAGTGCCCGGGCGACTGCATCCACGTACGTCGGGTTTCGGACAAGGTCGAGGTGTACGGCCCGGACGTCGAGTGAGGCGAGTGGTACCCGGCGGTACGCTTGTCTGCTTTCTCACACCCTCCGCGGCGCGGAGGGTGTTTTTGTATGCCCGGGCTTCGCGGGGCGCTCAGACGCTCTGGGCTCCGGAGGGTGTCGAGCGCTCGAACGTGCCGTTCTTCCACTGCCACTTGGCGAGGTCCTTCACGTCCGGGCAGCAACTCGGCACGTCGGAGGAGGAGTATCCGAGGAGCGTGGCGGTGACGGCGGCGTCACTCAGCGCGAAGTCGGTGACGCTCAGGCGGTCCTTGGGATCGACCAGGGTGGCCACCACGCGAGGGGCGGACTCGTCCGCGGCCTGGGTGAGGACGTAGACCCCGTTGGGCGGGGTGCCCGAGCCGGCGTCGCAGCGGACCACGGCCACGGTCTCGGGGCGTCCGTCACCGTCGAGGTCTCCGGAGGCCTTCTTCTGGACGAGCACCTTGGCGGGCCCGCACTCGATCGGGAAGTCGACACCGGAGGGGTCGGGGGCGGCCGCGGCGCTCTGGGCCGGCTTCGCGCCGGGGCCGGGCTGGGCGGCTGTCGCCTGGTCGGGCTGGAGTACGGAGGAGAACGCGACGACTCCGGCGATGGCGGTGGCCGTGGCGACCCACTGGATGGGGCTGGTGTGCGTGTGTGCCAGTTCCGGGACGGCGGATTGCTGCACTAGGAGTGTCTCCCGTGAGGGCTGTGCCGGTGGGGGTGTCCCGCATGGTGCCACACGTCACACCGCGGTGGAACGGCGGGGTCAGGAGTTCCTGACGGGCTTCTGGCGGCGCGTCAACGGGGAAGCGCTGTGGCCGAGTTCCCGGGCTGTCCCGGGAACTCGGCCACAGTCGTGGTGCGTTGGTTACGTCAGCGGCCCATGCCGCCGTCGGCGTTCGGACCGGTGTAGTCGTCGCCGTAGGCGCCCTTGGAGGGGCGGCGGCGGCGCATGGGCGGCTCGACACCGTCCGCGAGGCGGCGGGCGGTGAGCAGGAAGCCGGTGTGGCCGATCATCCGGTGGTCGGGGCGGACGGCCAGGCCCTCGACGTGCCAGTTGCGGATCATCGACTCCCAGGAGGTCGGCTCGTTGAAGGAGCCGATCTCGCGGATGGACTCGACGGTCCGCGCGAGCTGGGTCGTGGTGGCTACGTAGCAGCAGAGGATGCCGCCGGGGACCAGCGCCTTGGAGACGGCCTCCAGGCACTCCCAGGGGGCGAGCATGTCGAGGATGACCCGGTCGACCTCGGTGTCCGACAGGTTGTCCTGGAGGTCGCCGACGGTGAGCTGCCAGGCGGGGTGCTGTTCGCCGAAGTAGCGCTCCACGTTCTGCTGGGCGATCTCGGCGAAGTCCTCGCGGCGCTCGTAGGAGTGCAGCATTCCCTGGTCGCCGATGGCGCGCAGCAGGAAGGCACTGAGCGAGCCTGAGCCGACGCCCGCCTCCACGACGCGTGCGCCGGGGAAGATGTCGGCGAAGGCGAGGATCTGACCCGCGTCCTTGGGGTAGACCACGGCGGCGCCGCGGGGCATGGACAGGACGTAGTCGGGGAGCAGGGGGCGCAGCGCGAGATAGGCGACGTTCCCCGTGGTGCGGACAACGCTGCCCTCGGGAGCACCGATCAGCTCGTCGTGCGGGAAGGAACCCTTGTGGGTGTGGAAGTTCTTTCCGGCTTCGAGCGTGAACGTGTAGTGGCGGCCCTTGGGGTCGGTCAGCTGAACCTGGTCCCCGACCTTGAAGGGCCCGCGCCTGCGGGCGGCACCGGTCGGTTCGGACATGTGACCAGCCTACCGGTCCTGGAAGAGGCGGCGGACCATCGTGCGGGGCAGCGCTAGGAGGGGCGGGCCATGGCTTTCACGAAGGCGCGTTCCACGTCGGCGGCGGACAGCACCCCGTAGATCTCGCCGGACTCCTCGACGACCAGGTACTCGGTGGCGGGGTTCGCGCGCAGGGTGTCGAGGAGGTCCTCGCCCGCGAGCTCGGCGGAGACCCGCATCCCGTCGGTGAGGTCCTGGGCGAGGCCGCTGACCGCGACCCAGGGGCGGCGGTGCTCGGGTACGCCGACGATGGCGGCCTCGCGGACCAGGGAGAGCGGCTGGCCTTCGGCGTCGACCACGACCAGGGCGCGGGCCCCGGCGTCGTTGGCGCGGCGCAGCGCTTCGGAGAGCGGGGTGCTGGTCTCCACCGGGACCGCGCGGCGGGTGAGCGCGCGGGCGCGCAGTTCCGGCAGGTGTTCGCGCAGGCGGGCCATCCGGAGGCTGTTGCCGGCCCCGGTCCAGATGATCGCGGCGAGGATGGCGGCGAGCAGGGCGTCCGTGACGGTGTCCATGCCGCCGATGTCCTCGGGGGCCTCGCCGAAAGCTCCCGTCTGGGTGAGCAGGGGCAGTCCGATGAGTACGGAGACGGCGAGGGCGCGGCCCACCCAGGCGGCGGCGATCGTGCCGGTCATCGGCCTGCCGGTGATCTTCCAGACGACGGCGCGCAGCATCCGGCCGCCGTCCAGGGGCAGCCCGGGCAGCAGGTTGAAGACGGCCACGATGAGGTTGGAGATCATCAGGCCGCCCAGCAGGACGCCCGGCACGGTGCCCGGGTCGACGGTCTGCATGGCGAGGTAGAAGACGCCGGACAGGACGAGGGAGAGCAACGGGCCGACGAAGGCCAGGACGAACTCCCGGCCCGGGGTCTCCGACTCCTTCTCGATCTCCGACACCCCGCCGAAGAACTGGAGCTGGATCCGGCGCACCGGCAGCTTGAAGCGCAGGGCGGCGACCGTGTGGGCCAGCTCGTGGACGAGCACGGAGGCGTAGAAGGCGACCGCGAAGAAGAGGGAGACGAGGTAGCGCAGGGCACCGAGCTCGGGCAGCACGCGGTCGAGCTGGCCGCCGAACACCCAGGTGATCAGGGCGGCGACGAGGAACCAGCTGGGTGCGACGTACACGGGTACGCCGAAGGGGCGGCCCATGAGCAGGCCGCCGCCGGGGCCTTTTTCGCGCCGTGGCGGCCGTCCTCTGCCGAAACCGGACGTGGCGCGTTTCCGGGCGGTGCTGTCGGCCCCGGGCTCACCCTGGGCACTGGTGTGCGAAAGCGTGGGGTCGGGGTGGGCCTGGGATTCCTCGGAGACGTCGGCACCGGGCTCGGCGTCCGCAGGCCGGGGTGTCTGGGAGTCGCCGCCCGGCTCCGTGGGGGTGGTGGGCCCGGTGGGGCGTTCGGGTCCCTTTTGTCCGGGGCGCGTGGCATCCGCGGCCGGGCTCCCGGAGTCCTCCTGGGGCCCCTCGTGGCGCTCGGTCGCTTCGTCGGTACCGGAGCGCGGCTGCCCGCTCCCGCCGCTCTCGTCCACGATGTCCCCTTGTTCGAAGCGTCCCTCGCTCCCGATCATGCGGAGCAGGAGGTCTGTGGTCGATGGTATGCGGCCGTCGCGACGCGTTCCGCCCCGGCACCCCCTCTGTTTTCCGCGCCGTCGCTGGAGCCGCCGCCGCATCACTGTCAGTGGTGAGCCGTAAGGTCTGTCGTCATGGAAACCAGCACCGAGGACGTGGCCGGGACCGACGCGGCGGTCGGCACCGGCACGCGGGTCGCGGTCGGAACCGTCGCCGAGGGCATGGCCGGGGCCGACACCGCGGACGTACCCACCGAAACCGTGGCGGACGTCGCGGTGGCGGCGGTGACCGCGCGGCCGCCCGCGTCCCTGTCACCCTCGCGCGCGAACGACTTCATGCAGTGCCCGCTGCTCTACCGCTTCCGGGTGATCGACAAGCTCCCCGAGAAGCCGAGCGAGGCGGCGACCCGCGGCACGCTGGTGCACGCGGTCCTCGAGCGGCTCTTCGACGCACCGGCGACGGAGCGTACGGCGCCGCGCGCCAAGTCCCTGATCCCCGGTCAGTGGGACCGGCTCCGCGAGACCCGGCCGGAGGTCGTGGAGCTGTTCGCCGACGACCCCGGGGGCGAGCGGCTGGCGCGCTGGCTGACCGACGCCGAGCGGCTGGTGGAGCGCTGGTTCACCCTGGAGGACCCGACCCGTCTCGAGCCCGCCGAGCGGGAGCTGTTCGTCGAGGCCAGTCTCGACTCCGGCCTCAAGCTGCGCGGGATCATCGACCGCGTCGACGTGGCGCCGACGGGCGAGGTGCGGATCGTCGACTACAAGACGGGCAAGGCCCCCAGGCCCGAGTACGCCGAGGGTGCCCTGTTCCAGATGAAGTTCTACGCCCTGGTGGTGTGGCGGCTGAAGCAGGTGGTCCCCCGCCGGCTCCAGCTCGTCTACCTGGGCAGCGGCGACGTACTGACGTACGACCCGGTGATCGCGGACCTGGAGCGGGTCGAGCGCAAGCTGCACTCGCTGTGGGAGGCGATCCGGGAGGCCACCGAGACCGGTGACTGGCGGCCCCGGCCCACCAAGCTGTGCGGCTGGTGCGACCACCAGGCGTCCTGTCCGGAATTCGGTGGCACTCCCCCGCCCTACCCCCTGCCGGTCAGGGCGCCGGAGTCCGGTGACACCGAGCAGGGCAGAATGGGGCCGGACTAGCGAAGGAGACTCACGTGGCCATCCGCGTCCTACTGGTCGACGACCAGCCGCTGCTGCGCACCGGCTTCCGGATGATCCTGGAAGCCGAGCAGGATCTGGCGGTCGTCGGCGAGGCCGGTGACGGTCTCCAGGCACTCGACCAGGTCCGTGCCCTGCAGCCCGATGTGGTTCTGATGGACATCCGTATGCCGCGGATGGACGGTGTCGAGGCGACCCGGCAGATCACCGGACCCGGCCGGGACGGTCCGGCGAAGGTGCTCGTGCTGACGACCTTCGACCTCGACGAGTACGTGGTGGAGGCGCTGCGCGCGGGAGCCAGCGGCTTCCTGCTCAAGGACGCGCCGGCCAACGAGCTGGTGCAGGCGATCCGGGTGGTCGCCTCGGGCGAGGCGATGCTCGCGCCGAGCATCACGCGCCGCCTGCTCGACAAGTACGCGAGCCATCTGCCGTCCGGCGACGAGCCGGTGCCCGACACCCTGCACACGCTGACCGACCGTGAGGTCGAGGTGCTGAAGCTGGTGGCGCGCGGGCTGTCCAACGCCGAGATCGCGGCCGACCTCTTCGTCAGCGAGACCACGGTCAAGACGCATGTCGGACACGTCCTGACCAAGCTGGGGCTGCGCGACCGGGTACAGGCCGCGGTGTACGCGTACGAGAGCGGGTTGGTGCGCCCCGGCGCGCAGTAGCCACCCGAGCGTCGCGGCGGGCGCCCCTTTCTCCTGAGCGAGGAAGGGGCGCCCGCCGCGTATCCGTCGTCGGGTCAGTCCTTGCTGATCTCCCAGAAGCGGAAGACGGTCGAGGCGTCGAGGCAGTACTCCAGGCCGTAGACGTTGTCGCGGACGACCGCGTACTGCTTGGCCCGCCAGAGCGGGATGAGCGGGAGTTCGTCGGCCACGATGTCCTGGAGCCTGCCGTAGGCGGTCTCGGTCGAGGAGCGGTTGCTCGCGGCGGCGGTCTCCGGGATGAGATCACCGGTGATCGTGCTGTTGGTGTAGTTGTTGCTCAGCACGTTGCCCTCCCCGAAGAAGGGGGCCGTGAAGTTGTCCGGGTCCGGGTAGTCGGGCACCCAGCCCTTCACGTACACGCCGTACTTGCCCTTGGCGATGTCCTTCTCGTACTGGTCGAAGGCGACGGACCTGACGGTCGCGTCGAAGAGCCCGCCGGCGTTGAGCTGCTTGGCGATCGCCTTGAACTCCTGGTCGGTGGACGGCCCGTAGCGCGACGGCGTCGACCAGAGGGTCAGCTTCACCTTGCCGGTGATGCCGTCGGCGCGCAGCGCGGCCTTGGCCCTGGCCTGGGAGGGGCTGGCGCCGTAGGTGTCGAAGAAGGCCGTGTTGTGGCCCGCGATACCGGCCGGGATGATCGAGTAGAGCGGCGTCGCCGTGTCCTGGTAGACCTCGTCGACCAGGGCCTGCCGGTCGAGCAGATGGGCGATGGCCTTGCGCACCGAGAGCTTCCCCGCCACCGGGTCGTTCATGTTGAAGACCAGGTGCTGCACCTCTGCGCTGCTGCCCTCGACGACGTTGACGCCCTTGCCGGTGGAGGTGTCGTTCTCGATGTCCGCGATGTCGTCGGCGGCGAGACCTCGGTAGGCGATGTCGATCTCGTTGTTCTCCAGCGCGTTCTTCAGCGCTGTCTGGTCGCCGTGGAAGAACTTCAGCGTCACGCCGGAGTTCTTCACCTTCGCGGTGCCCCGGTAGTTCTCGTTGGCGGAGAAGACGGCCTCGTCCTTGCCGAACGAGTCCAGCTTGTACGGGCCCGAGCCGACGACCTCGTCGTCCCCGCGCAGTCCGTTGTCGGCGTACTGCCGGTGGTCCACGATCGAGCCGGCGCCGGAGGCGATCTTGCTCGGGAAGGTGGCGTCGGCGTACTTGAGCCTGAAGACGACGGTCCTGGCGTCCGGCGTCTCGACCTTGTCCAGCATGGGGAACATGATCGCGGGGCCGGCGTCGTCCTTGATCTTCAGGATGCGGTCGAAGGAGTACTTGACGTCCTCGGAGGTGAGCGCGTCACCGTTGCTGAACTTCAGCCCGCTCCGCAACGTACACGAGTAAACCGCCGTGCTCGCGTCCATGAACGAGCACTCCTCGGCTGCTTCCGGTGCCGGCTCCGTGCCGCCCTTGGGGAAGCTCAACAACGACTGGAAGACGTTGTTGAACAACAGCCAGGAACCCGGGTCGTAGCCGGAGGCCGGGTCGGTGGCCAGGACGTCGTCGGACATTCCCATCACGATGGAGGAGCCGTTGCTCCCGGTGCCGCCCTGTTGAGAGCCGCAGCCGGTGAGCAGGCCGATGGCCAGTCCCGTCGTGACGGACAGGACTGGCCATCGGTCGCGCATGTTCACGTGCTGTGCCTTGTCATTGATTCTCGGGAGTAACCGGATCCCGCCGGTGCCGGGCCCGTCGGCGGGCCCGGCCGGACGGGTCCGTCAGCCGCTCACTCCGCGGCCGAGCTCCCAGAGCTGCAGGGTGGAGGAGGAGTTGAGCACCCACTCCGCGCCTGTGATGTCGTCCCGTGCGGCGATGTACTGCTTGCCCTGCCACAGCGGCAGCAGCGGTACGTCGTTGGCCACGATGTCCTGGATCTCGGTGATGCTCTTCGACGCGGTGAGGCGGTCGGCCTCGCGACGGGACTCCGGGATCAGGTTGTTGATGATCGTGTTGTTCGAGTAGGGCAACTTGAGGAAGTTGTCCTTGTCGAGGAACGGCGCCAGGAAGCTGTCGGAGTCCGGGAAGTCGGGGAACCAGCCCATGCCGAAGACCTCGTACTTGCCTTCGCGCTCAGCCGGGACGTAGGTGTCCCAGGCCGTTCCCTTGATGTTGACATCGAACAGGCCGCTGTCGTTGAGCTGCTTCTTGAGCTGCTCGAACTCCTCCGCGGTGACCGAACCGTAGTGGTCGGTCGTGTAGTTCAGGGTGAGCTTCACCGGCGTGGTGATGTCGGCCTCGGTCAGCATCGCCTTGGCCTTGGCGACGCTCGGGTCCCCGTACTTGTTGAAGAACGAGTTGGAGTGACCGGTGATGGTCGCCGGGACCATCGAGTAGAGCGGGTCGGCCGCGGTGCCGTAGACCTTGGAGACGAGCTCGCTGCGGTTGATGACCTGGGCCATCGCCTGGCGCACGGCCGCGGACTTGACCGCCGGTCCGTTGGTGTTGAAGGCCAGGTAGCGGATCTCCAGACCCGGCATCTCGATCAGGTCGACGTCGCTGTCCGTGGCGCTGCCGAGCTTCTTGATCTGCTCCGGCGTCATCGAGCGGGTCATCATGTCGATGTCGCCGTCGTCGAGCGCGGTGCCCATGGACTTGGCGTCCTCGAAGGAACGCATCTCGACCTGGCTGTTCTTCACCGTCAGAACACCCTCGTAATTGGGGTTCTTGGTGAAGACGGCCTTGGTGAGCTCGCCGTCCTTCGTCTCGGCCTTGAAGGAGTACGGGCCGGAGCCGTCGATGCTGAAGCCGTTGCGCAGCTTGTTCTTCTCGTAGTCGTCGGGGTTGACGATGCCGGCGACAGGGGTCGTCAGCTTGAACGGGAAGGTGGCGTCCGCGGTCTTGAGGTGGAAGATCACCTCGCGGTCGCCCTGCGTCTCGACGGTGTCCACGGTGGACAGCAGCGCGAACACACCACTGTCGGCCTCGATCGACAGGGCGCGGTCGATCGAGTACTTGACGTCCTTCGCGGTGACGGGGTCGCCGTTCGCGAACTTCAGGTCCTTGCGCAGGGTGCAGGCGTAGCGCTCGTTGCCCGTGTCGGTGAAACCGCACTGCTCGGCGGCCTCGGGCTGGGGGTCGCCGTCGCCGCGCGGAATGACCATCAGCGTCTGCACGGTCTGACGGAGGATGTTCCAGCTGCCGACGTCGTAGGCGTACGCCGGGTCGAGGGGAGCCGGGGCATCCTTCGATGCGATGAACCGGTCGGTGGTACCGACGACGATCGGGTCGCCACTGTCGCTCCCGCCGTCGGACCCCCCACACGCGGCGAGCACCGGGGCGAGCAGGCCGATTATGGCCGGCAGCACCAAAGTCTTGCGGTTCATGCTCGAGTTTCTCCAGAGCTGTAGATTCCGCGAACCCGGCATGCAGGGGTGGTGCTGCGGGTTCACGGGGATACGGCGATGTTCTCGCGATGACATTAGTCCGCACCGCCACCGGGGCCCTCAGCGGCAGGAGTTGAACTTCCATCACGCTGTGAAACCGGACGTGGACGCACCGATAACCCGACAGCGGAAGGATTCGTGCAGCCCTTCACCAATCGGGACACAAGGGCACGTCGGCCACCCCCAAAAGGGAGTTGACGGCATATGCCAGACCCGATGTCGACCCCTGGTCAAGTGGCGAACGTCACAGGAGTAACTCTGCCAACGCGTACCGGAATTCAGCCATCCCACCCTGGACCGAATTGCCTCGGCGTTCCGTTGATGATCCACCGAGTACCCCCGGCAGGGGCCCTCGGGCCTATTCGCGTATTCAGCTCCGCACGCTGGGTGAACGCCTAGCGCATTTCCGTCATCAGGCCGCGGAGAAAGGGCAGGTCGACCTCTTCCAGCGAGGTCACCACCGTACGCCGGGCGGCGGGCGCGATGGGGGCGATCGAGGGCACGGCGACCACCCGGCAGCCGGCGGCCTCCGCGGCGGCGACGCCCGTCGCGGTGTCCTCGATGACCGCGCAGCGGGCCGGTACGGCGCCGAGCCCCGCGGCGGCCAGCAGATACGGGTCGGGGAACGGCTTGGTCCGCTCCACCTCGTCACCCGCCACGGTGAGCGCGAAGTACTGGGGACCGAGCGAGGCCAGGACGCGGTCGATGATGCGCCGGTGCGAGGCGGAGACCAGGGCGGTGGGGATCTCGTGCGCCGCCAGTTCGGCGAGCAGTCTGGCCGCGCCCGGCATCAGCGGCAGGGTGTCGCCGATACGGGCCTCGAAGCCGTCGTTCAGCAGCACGGTCAGCTCGGCGAGGGTGATGTCGGCACCGGTGGCCTCGATGAGGAAGCCGGCGCTGCGGGTCATCGGGCCGCCGACGACCACATGGCGCCAGGACTCGTCGAGCACATGGCCGAGGGAGGCGAACACCGCGGCCTCGACGTCCCACCAGAAGCCCTCGGTGTCCACCAGGGTGCCGTCCATGTCGAGGAGCACGGCTTCCAGGGCGGAGCCTTCGGCCGTACGGGTACTGAGCGCGGGGACCGTACTGGTCATCCTGGCGCACCTCCTTGAGGGACAACCAGGCCGGTCGCCCCTCTTTGCCAAGGGGGCAACCGGCCTGCGGTGGACCGACCAGTGTACGTCGTGTCCGATCAGCGCGCGTTGAAGTACTTCGCCTCCGGGTGGTGGATCATGATCGCGTCCGTGGACTGCTCCGGGTGGAGCTGGAACTCCTCGGAGAGCACGACGCCGATGCGCTCCGGTTCGAGGAGCTGGGCGATCTTGGCGCGGTCCTCCAGGTTGGGGCAGGCGCCGTAGCCGAGTGAGAAGCGGGCGCCCCGGTACTTCAGGGCGAACATGTCCTCCATCGCGTCCGGGTCCTGACCCCCGAAGCCGAGTTCGGCGCGCACCCGGGCGTGCCAGTACTCGGCCAGCGCCTCGGCCAACTGGACGGACAGGCCGTGCAGTTCGAGGTAGTCACGGTAGGAGTTGGACTCGAAGAGCTTGGCGGTCTCCTCGCCGATCCGCGAGCCCATGGTGACGACCTGGAGGCCGACGACGTCCGTCTCCCCCGACTCCTCCGGCCGGAAGAAGTCGGCCAGGCAGAGCCGTCGGCCGCGGCTCTGGCGCGGGAAAGTGAAGCGGGTGCGCTCGTTGCCCTGGTCGTCCAGGATGATCAGGTCGTCGTCCTTGGAGACGCACGGGAAGTAGCCGTAGACGACGGCCGCTTCCAGCAGGTTGTCGGTCTGGAGCTTGTCCAGCAGGCCGCGCAGCCGGGGCCTGCCCTCGGTCTCGACCAGTTCCTCGTACGTCGGTCCGTCGCCCGTGCGTGCCTGCTTCAGGCCCCACTGGCCCTTGAACAGCGCGCCCTCGTCCAGCCAGGAGGCGTACTCCTTGAGCTGGACGCCCTTGATGACGCGGGTGCCCGCGAAGGGCGGCGTGGGCACGGGGTTGTCGATGGCGACGTCCGAGCGGACATGCCCCTCCTCGGGGCGCTCCTCGACCTCGGGGGTCGCCGCCGCGGGCCGTACCCTGCGCTGCTTCAGCTCGGGCAGCACGGCTCCGGGCACCCCGCGCTTCACCCCGATCAGCGCGTCCATCAGACGCAGGCCCTCGAAGGCGTCGCGGGCGTAGCGCACCTCGCCCTGGTAGATCTCGTACAGGTCCTGCTCGACGTACGCCCTGGTCAGCGCCGCCCCGCCGAGGATGACGGGGTAGTCGGCGGACATGCCGCGCTGGTTGAGCTCCTGGAGGTTCTCCTTCATGATCACGGTGGACTTGACCAGGAGGCCCGACATGCCGATGACGTCGGCCCGGTGCTCCTCGGCGGCGTCCAGGATCGCGGAGACCGGCTGCTTGATGCCGAGGTTGACGACGTTGTAGCCGTTGTTGGACAGGATGATGTCGACGAGGTTCTTGCCGATGTCGTGGACGTCGCCGCGCACCGTGGCCAGGACGATGGTGCCCTTGCCCTCCGCGTCGGACTTCTCCATGTGCGGCTCCAGGTAGGCCACCGCGGTCTTCATCACCTCGGCGGACTGGAGCACGAACGGCAACTGCATCTGGCCGGAGCCGAAGAGCTCACCGACGACCTTCATGCCGTCCAGGAGCGTCGCGTTGACGATGTCGAGGGCGGGGCGGGTCTCCAGGGCGGCGGCCAGGTCCTGTTCGAGGCCGTTCTTCTCGCCGTCGATGATGCGCCGCTTCAGCCGCTCGTCCAGCGGCAGCGCGGCCAGTTCCTCGGCGCGGCCCGCCTTGAGCGACTTGGTGGTGGCGCCCTCGAACAGTGCCATCAGCTTCTGGAGCGGGTCGTAGCCCTCGGCGCGGCGGTCGTGGATCAGGTCCAGGGCCGTCTGGACCTGCTCCTCGTCGAAGCGGGCGATCGGCAGGATCTTCGACGCGTGCACGATCGCCGAGTCCAGGCCCGCCTTGACGCACTCGTCGAGGAAGACCGAGTTGAGCAGGATGCGGGCGGCCGGGTTGAGGCCGAAGGAGATGTTGGAGAGACCGAGGGTGGTCTGCACGTCCGGGCGGCGCCGCTTGAGTTCGCGGATGGCCCCGATCGTCGCGATGCCGTCCTTGCGGGACTCCTCCTGACCGGTGCAGATGGTGAAGGTCAGGGTGTCGATGAGGATGTCCGACTCCTGGATGCCCCAGTTCGTCGTCAGGTCCTCGATCAGCCGCTCGGCGATGGCGACCTTGTGCTCGACGGTGCGGGCCTGGCCCTCCTCGTCGATGGTCAGCGCGATCAGCGCGGCGCCGTGCTCCTGGGCAAGGGCGGTGACCTTCGCGAAGCGCGACTCGGGGCCGTCGCCGTCCTCGTAGTTGACCGAGTTGATGACCGCCCGGCCGCCGAGCATCTCCAGGCCGGCGCGGAGCACCTCGACCTCGGTGGAGTCGAGCACGAGAGGGAGCGTGGAGGCGGTGGCGAAGCGGCCGGCCAGTTCTTTCATGTCGGCGACGCCGTCCCGGCCCACGTAGTCGACGCAGAGGTCGAGCATGTGCGCGCCCTCGCGGATCTGATCGCGGGCCATCTCCACACAGTCGTCCCAGCGGGCCTCCAGCATCGCGTCACGGAACTTCTTCGAGCCGTTGGCGTTCGTCCGCTCGCCGATCGCCATGTAGGCGGTGTCCTGACGGAACGGCACGGTCTGGTAGAGCGAGGCGGCGCCGGGCTCGGGTCGCGGGTCGCGGGCCTCCGGCACCATGCCGCGGACGCGCTCGACGACCTGGCGCAGGTGCTCGGGCGTCGATCCGCAGCAGCCGCCGACGAGTTGGAGACCGTAGTCGCGTACGAAGTTCTCCTGCGCGTCGGCCATCTCGGGCGCGGTCAGCGGGAAGTAGGCGCCGTCCTTGGTCAGCACGGGCAGGCCGGCGTTCGGCATGCACATCAGCGGCGTACGCGAGTGGCGGGCCAGGTAACGCAGGTGTTCGCTCATCTCGGCCGGGCCGGTCGAGCAGTTGAGGCCGATCAGGTCGATGCCGAGCGGCTCCAGCGCGGTGAGCGCCGCGCCGATCTCCGAGCCGAGCAGCATGACGCCGGTGGTCTCGAAGGCGAGCGAACAGATCAGCGGGACCTCGAGGCCAAGGGCCTCCATCGCACGCCGCGCGCCGACCAGGCTGGACTTGGTCTGGAGCAGGTCCTGCGTGGTCTCCACGATCAGCGCGTCCGCGCCGCCGGCCAGCAGGCCTTCAGCGTTCTGCTGGTAGCCGTCGCGCAGCACGTCGTACGTGATGTGGCCGAGCGAGGGCAGCTTGGTGCCGGGACCGATCGAGCCGAGGACCCAGCGGCGGCGGCCGTCCCCGGCGGCGAACTCGTCGGCGACCTCGCGGGCGATCCGGGCGCCCGACTCGGACAGTTCGAAGATGCGGTCGGCGATCTCGTACTCGGTCGCCGCGGAGTGGTTGGCTCCGAAGGTGTTGGTCTCGACGCAGTCGACGCCCACGGAGAAGTACTCCTCGTGGACCGAGCGGACGATGTCGGGGCGGGTGACGTTCAGGATCTCGTTGCAGCCCTCGAGATCCTGGAAGTCCTCCAGCGTCGGGTCCTGCGCCTGAAGCATCGTGCCCATCGCCCCGTCGGCCACCACGACGCGGGTGGCGAGGGCCTGGCGGAGCTCTTCGGCGCGCGTCCGGCTCTCGGCAAGCTCGGAGGAAAGGGACGGATTCGGCAACGAGGCCATGAAAGTGCTCCCTGGAGTGCGACGGCTGTCGGCTTTGCGCTTCCCATGGAACGCGCACGGAGTCAGGTTAGCCCGGAGCGCGGCCATAGGGTCGGGTCGTCCACCGGACGGACCGTCGTGACGCACGCGACAGCGGTGCCTGGATGGACGCAGACGGACGCAGTATGGGGCGACCATCCAATAGCGGGAGGTCGGCAAGGACCGGTAGTGTTCGACATTGCCGAACGGCGGCAGTGAATCGCCCGCCGTCGGTCGAAGGGGACGGAGGCAGCACGGCGATGGCACGGCACATCCAGTCGCTCGAACGGGCAGCAGCGATGCTGCGGCTCCTCGCCGGCGGCGAGCGGCAGCTCGGCCTGTCGGACATCGCCTCCTCGCTCGGTCTGGCCAAGGGTACGGCCCATGGCATCCTCCGTACCCTGCAGCAGGAGGGGTTCGTCGAGCAGGACGGCGTCTCCGGGCGCTACCAGCTGGGTGCCGAGCTGCTGCGGCTCGGCACCACCTATCTCGACGTGCACGAGCTGCGGGCGCGCGCCCTGGTCTGGACGGACGACCTGGCCCGCTCCAGCGGCGAGAGCGTCTATCTGGGCGTGCTGCACCAGCAGGGGGTACTGATCGTCCACCACGTGTTCCGGCCGGACGACAGCCGCCAGGTCCTGGAGGTCGGGGCCATGCAGCCGCTGCACTCCACGGCACTGGGCAAAGTCCTGTCCGCCTACGATCCGGTCGCGCACAGCGAGGTCCTGGAGGCCGATCGCAAGGTGTTCACCGTGCGCACCGTGAGCGAGCTGGAACAGTTCGAGGGCGTTCTCGACCTCACCCGCGCGCGCGGGTACGCGGACGACGTCGAGGAGACCTGGACAGGCGTCGCCTCGGTCGCCGCCCCGATCCACAACCGACGGCGCATGCCGGTCGGCGCGGTGGGCATCACCGGGGCCGTGGAGCGGGTCTGCAAGGACGGGGAGCTGCGCCCCGAGCTGATCGCGGCGGTACGGGACTGCGCCCGCGCGGTGTCGCGGGACCTGGGCGCGGGGCGGTTCTGAGACCCGGGGACGTACCGGGACGGTTCGGACGGGCCGGGCCGGCGAAGTTCTGAGGTTCGCACAAGAGAGGGCCGGGACGCCAAGGGCGTCCCGGCCTTCGTCGTGCGCGACCAAGATCGATAGCCCACAGCAATCAATAACGATCGCGTTTTCGATAACAGAACTCTTGACGTGCCCGTAACGCGAGAGCAAGACTCCCGTCCAGCGGTCGGCATTGTCGAACACTTGACGGCAATACGAGTTACAGTGTGACTACGCCAAGGACCGCAGCTCTCTCTCCCTGAGAGCACGAACCACCGGAGGGACCCGGGGTTCGGCTTCCCCTGGACGAAGGACAAAGGAGTCGCGGGTGTCCAGCTCCGACATCTTCATCGGCGAGACCATAGGTACCGCCGTACTCATCCTGCTGGGCGGTGGCGTGTGCGCCGCCGTCACACTGAAGGCCTCCAAGGCACGCAACGCCGGATGGCTGGCCATCGCCTTCGGGTGGGGCTTCGCGGTACTGACCGCGGTCTACATCTCGGCGCCCCTTTCCGGCGCGCACCTCAACCCGGCCGTGACCCTCGCGCTCGCCATCAAGGACGGTGGATGGGACGACCTCCCCATCTACTGGGCCGGCCAGCTGCTGGGCGCCCTGATCGGCGCCACGCTGGTCTGGATCGCGTACTACGGCCAGTTCCAGGCGCACCTCACGGACCGCGAGATCGTCGGCGATCCGGGCGAGAAGGTCAGGACCAAGGCCGTCGAGGCCGAGGAGAAGGGCGCGGGCCCCGTGCTCGGCATCTTCTCCACCGGCCCGGAGATCCGGAACGTGGTGCAGAACCTCGCCACCGAGATCATCGGCACCTTCGTGCTCATCCTCGCGATCCTCACGCAGGGCCTGAACGGCAACGGCGACGGCCTCGGCACCCTGGGCGCCCTGATCACCGCGCTCGTCGTGGTCAGCATCGGCCTCTCCCTCGGTGGCCCGACCGGCTACGCGATCAACCCGGCCCGTGACCTCGGTCCGCGCATCGTGCACGCCCTGCTCCCGCTGCCCAACAAGGGCGGTTCCGACTGGAGCTACGCCTGGATCCCGGTCGTCGGTCCGCTGATCGGCGGCGCGATCGCAGCGGGTATCTACAACCTCGCCTTTGCTTAGAGCACCGCTTGTGAGCACCGCCTGAGAGCCGCACGCTTCAACCGCACCGCTTCACACAGCACCGCCGCACAGCAACGCGCCGTAGATACCGCCCCTTCACACGGAACCTTCAGGAGCACACCGTGACCGACGCACCCACCACAGGCACCCTCTCCCACGGCGCAGGGCCCTTCATCGCCGCGATCGACCAGGGCACCACGTCCAGCCGCTGCATCGTCTTCGACCGGGACGGCCGGATCGTCTCCGTCGACCAGAAGGAGCACGAGCAGATCTTCCCGAAGCCGGGCTGGGTCGAGCACGACGCCGCCGAGATCTGGACCAACGTCCAGGAGGTCGTCGTCTCGGCCATCGAGAAGGCCGGCATCACCAGCGACGACATCAAGGCCATCGGTATCACCAACCAGCGTGAGACCACGCTGCTGTGGGACAAGAACACCGGTGAGCCCGTCCACAACGCGCTCGTCTGGCAGGACACCCGCACCGACGCGCTCTGCAGGGAGCTCGGCCGCAACGTCGGCCAGGACCGCTTCCGCCGCGAGACGGGCCTGCCGCTCGCCTCGTACTTCGCGGGGCCCAAGGCCCGCTGGCTGCTCGACAACGTCGAGGGCCTGCGCGAGCGCGCCGAGGCCGGCGACATCCTCTTCGGCACGATGGACAGCTGGGTCATCTGGAACCTGACGGGCGGTGTGAACGGCGGCCGGCACGTCACCGACGTCACCAACGCCTCCCGCACCATGCTGATGAACCTGCACACCATGCAGTGGGACCCGAAGATCGCCGAGTCCATCGGCGTTCCGCTGGCGATGCTGCCCGAGATCCGCTCCTCCGCCGAGGTGTACGGCGAGATCACCGGCGGCAGGCTCGGCGAGCTGCTCGGCGGCATCCCCGTCGCCTCCGCGCTCGGCGACCAGCAGGCGGCCCTGTTCGGCCAGACCTGTTTCTCCGAGGGCGAGGCCAAGTCCACGTACGGCACCGGCACCTTCATGCTGATGAACACCGGCAGCAAGATCATCAACTCGTACAGCGGGCTGCTGACCACGGTGGGCTACCAGATCGGCGACCAGAAGCCGGTCTACGCGCTCGAGGGCTCCATCGCCGTCACCGGTTCGCTGGTGCAGTGGATGCGCGACCAGATGGGCCTGATCAAGTCCGCCGCCGAGATCGAGACGCTCGCCTCGTCGGTGGAGGACAACGGCGGCGCCTACTTCGTGCCCGCCTTCTCCGGCCTGTTCGCCCCGTACTGGCGACCGGACGCCCGCGGCGTCATCACCGGCCTGACCCGTTATGTCACCAAGGCGCACATCGCGCGCGCCGTGCTCGAGGCCACCGCCTGGCAGACCCGTGACGTCAGCGACGCCATGACCAAGGACTCCGGCGTGGAGCTCACCGCGCTCAAGGTCGACGGCGGCATGACCTCCAACAACCTGCTGATGCAGACCCTGGCCGACGTCCTGGACGCCCCCGTGGTGCGCCCGATGGTCGCCGAGACCACCTGCCTCGGCGCCGCCTACGCCGCCGGCCTCGCCGTCGGCTTCTGGACCAACACCGAGGACCTGCGCGCCAACTGGCGCCGGGCCGCGGAATGGACCCCCAACATGGCCGCGGAGACCCGCGACCGTGAGTACAAGAGCTGGCTCAAGGCCGTCGAACGGTCCATGGGCTGGCTCGACGACAACTCTGGCGAGGAGTAAGAACCCGCATGAGCACCCAGTCCACCCTGCAGTCCGTACCTGCCCTCGGTACGCGCCCGGTCTCCGGCTCGAATCCGAGCCGAGCCGAGACCCGGGAGCAGCTCTCCAAGGCGACGTACGACCTTCTCGTGATCGGCGGCGGCATCCTGGGCATCTCCACCGCCTGGCATGCGGCGCAGTCCGGGCTGCGGGTGGCCGTGGTGGACGCCGGTGACTTCGCCGGCGCCACCTCTTCCGCCTCCTCCAAGCTTCTCCACGGCGGTCTGCGCTACCTGCAGACCGGTGCGGTGAAGCTGGTGGCGGAGAACCACTTCGAGCGCCGTGCGGTCTCCCGCCAGGTGGCCCCCCACCTGGCGAACCCGCTGACCTTCTACCTCCCCGTGTACAAGGGCGGCCCGCACGGCGCCGCGAAGCTCGGTGCCGGTGTGTTCGCGTACTCGGCGCTGTCCGCCTTCGGCGACGGCGTCGGGCACCTGCTGAGCCCCGCCAAGGCCGCGCAGGACGTGCCCGAGCTGCGCACCGACAACCTGAAGGCCGTGGCCGTGTACGGCGACGACCAGATGAACGACTCCCGGATGGCCCTGATGACGGTCCGCGCGGCCGTCGAGTCGGGCGCCGTCGTCCTCAACCACGCCGAGGTCACCGGGCTGCGCTTCACCAAGGGCCGGGTGACCGGTGCGGAGCTCAGGGACCGGCTCTCCGGTGACGAGTTCGGCGTGTCGGCGCGTCTGGTGCTGAACGCGACCGGCCCGTGGGTCGACCACCTGCGCAAGCTGGAGGATCCGGACGCGGCGCCGTCCATCCGCCTGTCCAAGGGCGCGCACCTGGTTCTGAAGCGCACCGCCCCCTGGAAGGCCGCGCTCGCCACTCCCATCGACAAGTACCGCATCACCTTCGCCCTCCCCTGGGAGGACATGCTGCTGCTCGGTACGACCGACGAGGAGTATGAGGGAGACCCGGCGGACGTCGCGGTGAACGAGAAGGACATAGCCCAGATCCTGGACGAGGCCGCGTTCTCCATCCGCGACCAGCAGCTCTCCCGTGACCTGATCACGTACTCCTTCGCCGGCCTGCGGGTGCTGCCCGGCGGGCCCGGAGACACGTCGAAGGCCAAGCGGGAGACGGTCGTCACGGAGGGCCGCGGCGGGATGCTGTCCGTCGCCGGCGGCAAGTGGACCACCTTCCGGCACATCGGCCGCACCGTCATGAAGAAGCTGGAGTCGCTGCCCGGCCACCCGCTGGGCGAGGACTTCGAGCCGATCTCCGAGCTGCCGAAGAAGATGCCGCTGCCGGGCGTCGCCAACCCGCGGGCCGTCGCGCACCGCCTGCTCATCGACAGTCCGGGCGCCGGCCCGCGTATGGCGGCCGACACCGCCAAGCACCTGGGCACCCACTACGGTTCGCTGGCCTTCGACATCGCGCGCCTCGCCAACGAGGACCCGCGGCTCGCCGAGCGCGTCCACCCGGACGCCCCGGAGATCTGGGCGCAGGTCGTCTACGCCCGGGACAACGAGTGGGCCGAGACGGCGGACGACGTGCTGCGCCGCCGCACCACGCTGACGATCCGTGGTCTCGCCACGGACGAGGTCCGTGGCAAGGTGCAGGATCTGCTCGACAAGAAGTAGCCGGAATCCGGTCGGATCGAGGGGCGGCTCCCACGGGGGAGCCGCCCCTCGGCCGTGTGCGCCCACATCCGCGCTGCCGAGCATCCGGCAGCCCCCCGAACGCCTCGCGCGCCCCTCCCCTCCGCACCCCTGTCCGACGTTGTCACTACGCGTGACGGACACAACGGTGACCGTCGGGCATATCGGATCGGGAGAGGTCGGGCGATGAGCGGCTGGTTGCGGGATGCGCGCACGCGGCGACGCGCGGTCTTCGGGGTGTGCGGAGCGGCGCTCGTCGCGCTCGCCGTCGTACTCCACGACTCACGGGACAAGAACACCGCGGGTGTGTTCATCTCCGTGATCGCGGCCGTGGTGTCGGTCGCCGCGTTCCTCGCCGACGCGCTGCGTGACGGCGCCGAGGCGCAGCGGCCCGCCGAGGACGTACGGCGGCAGACGGCCGACGCGCTGGCCTCCGCGGTACGGGAGCAGTGGGCGGCCGAGTCCCGGCTGCGCAGGCTCCAGGACCCGGGGCCACTGGAGGTGCGCTGGGCCCCGGCCGACCCCTGGCTCGCGGACCACCCGGAGAACATCCGTCCCGGCGTGCCGCTCCCGGCGCCCCGGGACCCGGCGTCCCGGCCCGACGGCCTCGCGGGCGCGTTCGCGGCCCTGCCGCGCCGGCGGCTGGTGGTGCTCGGCGGTCCCGGCTCCGGCAAGAGCGTGCTGGCCCTGCGGTTCACCCTCGGACTGCTGGCCGCGCGCGAACCCGGCGGGCCCGTCCCGGTCATCTTCCCGCTGGCGAGCTGGGATCCGCGGGGCAGCCGGCTGCGCGACTGGCTCGCCGAGCGCCTCGCCGCCGACCACCGGCTGCTGGCCGCGTCCGCCGACGGCCGGCCCACCCTCGCCCGCGCGCTGCTCGACACCGGGCTGATCCTCCCCATCCTCGAAGGCTTCGACGAGCTGCCCCGGCCGGCGTACGCGGAAGCTGTACGGCACATCAACTCCGAACTCGACGACGACCTCCCGCTGTTGCTCACCAGCCGCACCGAGGCCTGGGCGGCCACGGTGCGCGCGGGCGACGTACTGACAGCCGCCGAGGTCGTCGAACTGCTGCCGCTGGACGAGTCGCAGGCCGGCTCGTACCTGGAGCGCACGGCCCGCCCCGGGGCCCACGACGGCGCCCGCCGCGAGACGGTGTGGACACCGGTCCTGCGCCGCCTCGCGCGAGACCCCCATCCACTGGCCGACGTACTCAGGGTGCCCCTGATGGTGGCGCTGGCCCGCACCGTCTACGGCGACACCTCCCGCGACCCGGCCGAACTGCTCGACCCGGCCCGCTTCCCGACGGCCGGGGACATCGAGGAGCATCTGCTGGACGCGTTCGTACCCGCCGCCTTCGCGGACTGCGGGCCCGAGCGGGGAGCCGAGGCGCGGCACCGGCTCGCGCTGCTGGCCAAGGACCTGGAGCGGCGCGGTACGGGCCGGCTCGCCTGGTGGGAGCTCGACTCGGCGCTGCCGCAGGTGGTGCGGGCGTACGCCACGGGCCTGGTCGCTCTCGGCGCGACCCTCGCGATCCTCCCGGCCGTCGCGCTGGCCCGCGCGTCCGACAGCACGGCCGGGGCCGAGGACTCCGCGTCGATCCTCGTCGCCATGGCGGGCCAGACCCTCGGATACGCGTTCGGTGCCGCCATTCTGCTGCCGAGACGGACGGAACCCCCCGGCCGGTGGGACTCCCTGCTGGGGCGGCTGGCCGTCACCACGGCGGTCGCCACCGCCCTGTGGACCGGCTTCGCGCTCACGGACGATCTGCGGTTCGGGTTCCGCTTCGGCGCCGTCACCGACGGTCTGCTGCCCGACCTGTTCGGCAGCTGCCTCTTCGCGCTGCTGCTGACCCTGTTCTTCGGTGTCGCCGGCCTGCCCCGGCAGCCGGTGCCGCTGAGTCTGCCGTGGGCGGGCGGCCACCGGGGACGCGCCGCGGTGCTGGCCTGCGGGGTCGTGCTGCTGGCCTGCGGGGTGTACCTGGTGGGAGCGGTGCTCCTCGGCGTGACCGTCACCCCCTGGACCGCGCTCGCCGGAGCGATGTGCGCGGTGGCCGGGTCCGCCCTGCTGCTCGGCGCTACGCGGCGGGCCGAGCGGGACAGCACGTCCCGTCCCGGCGGAAGCCGGATCGCCCGCGACTTCGCGGCGGGACTGGCGCACGGCCTGGCCGCCACCCTGTTCATCGGCGTGGTCGCGAGTTCCGTCGCGGGTACGGCGGCGGTCACGGTGACCGTCCTCAAGTCCGGATCCCGGGTGGATCTCGACGGGCAGCGCATCGGCGAGTGGCGGTTCCGGGAGCGGGACGGACTCAGGACGGCGACCACGCATCGCCCCTTGAGGGGCACGCTGCTGGTGCCGGACCGCGGAGAGCTCCCGGTCGCCTATCCGGCCGGTACGACACCGCCGAGCTGCGAGATTCCGCTGCTTCCCGAGCGCAGGTGTGCCCCGTTCAGCTCCCGGCACACGGTGTTCGAGTCCCGCGCCGGTTCGGTGACCGTGCGTCTCACTCCGTCCGGGATCGCGACGCCGGGGGCGGACAGGAGGGCGTACGCGGCGAACATGCGGTCCGTGCTGCCGGAACCCGCCCGTGCCTGGCTGACCGACGGCCCGGTGCTGGGGCTCGTCGCGCGCTGTCTGCCGCCGATCCTCGCCCCGGGTCTGCTGGTCGGCCTGGTCGGCGGCTGCGTCTGCGGTGTCTACCGGGCGCTGAGCGCGCCGTCCGACGTGCTGCGTGCCGCGGGGCCCCGCAGCACGCTGCGCACCGACCGGACCGCGTCCCTGGCGCGCGGGGGCATCGCGGCGCTGCTCGCCGCGGTCGTCTGTCTCCCGGTCGTCCTGCTGTCCCACGACTGGGGCGGGGTCGCCACCGCCGGGGCGCAGTTGTGGGTTCCCGTCGGCGCCACCGCGCTGGCGCTGAGCGCCTGGGGCCGCTTCCTGGTCACCCGCGTCTGGCTGGCCACGACGGGGCGTGCTCCCTGGCGGCTGATGGCCTTCCTCGACGAGGCCCACCGGCGGGGCGTGCTACGCCAGTCGGGGGCCTGCTACGAGTTCCGGCACCAGCGGCTCCAGCGGCGGCTCGCCGGTGCCGGGCCGTCGGCCGGGAGGTCCTCTTCAGTGGAGGAGCGCCTCGACGTCCTCGGGTGAGGTCAGCTCCGCACGCCCGACGATCAGTTCCCGCCCGAGCAGCAGAGCCCGGCGGGAGGCCGGTACCGGGTCGGGCAGCGTGGTCAGGTCGGTGAGGTGGGCGAAGCCGATGATGCGACGGACGATCTCGGTGCCGGCGAAGCCGATCGACTCGGTCCAGACCCGGGCCAGGAAGCGGTCGAGGTAGGCGTCGTCGAAGAAGGTGTCGACGCGGGTCGGCCACAGCCGGCGGAACTCGGCCTCGAACGCCTCCCAGGACAGCCGGAGTTGGTCCGCGTGGTCGCTTTCGGCCCCGAGGGCGGCGGCACGCGCCTGGGACACCAGCGTGTTGGCCCAGTACAGGCCGAGGTCGAAGCCGATCGGGCCGACGAAGGAGAACTCGGGGTCGAAGACCCGTATCACCGGGGCGCCTTCGCGTACGCCGACCATGACGCTGCCGGTGTGCAGGTCACCGTGGAGCAGGGCCTGGGCACTCGTCATGAAGACATGGCGGAGGTCCGCGACCTCGGTGCGCAGCCGGGCGTCGGCGCGGAACTCGGCGGCCAGGTCGTCGAGTTCCGGGTGCCAGTGGTTGTGCTCGTGCTCGATGTAGGGCTCGGAGAGGACGACGTCCTCGGTGATCTCGCACAGTTCGGGGCTGACGGAGGCGGCGATCAGGGCCTTGCGGTCGGCGGAGGCCAGGCCGAAGTCGCTGGTGGTGAAGGAGAGCTGGGCGACGAACTCGCCGATCCGGGCGGAGGTGTCGGGCCCGTACGGCGCGCCCTCGTTGAGGACCGTGCGCAGGACCTCCAGGTCGGACATGTCCTCCATGACGAGCGCGTAGTTCTCGGGGTCATAGCCGTGGATCACCGGGATCTTGTCCGGGGCGACGGCGGCGACCCGCTCGTAGGCGCGGGCCTCCGCGTCGGCGCGCTCGGGGCTCATCGGCCAGGAGGGGCCCGCCACGCGGACCCAGGGCAGCGCCTGCTTGACGGCGAGACTGCGGGTCCCGTCCTTCGAGGAGGCGAGGAAGACACGGTTCATGTTGCCGTCGGAGACCTCGCGGACCTCGGCGTCGGAGAGGTCCCAGTGGCCGCGCTCGCGCAGGTAGCCGGCGACGTCCTCGGTCTCCAGGATGCGGTAGCCCATCGTGAACTCCCTTATGCGGTGCGGCGCTTGGACAGGGTGAAGCTGAAGACCAGGGCGAGGATGAGGACCGCGCCCTCGACGACGTCCTGGGTGTAGTACGGCAGGCCCTTGATGGTCAGGCCGGTGGTGATGATGCCGATCAGGACGGCGCCCAGTGCCGTGCCCCAGACGTTCGGGCGGCCCCGGCCGAGGACGGAGGTGCCGACCAGCGCCACCGCGACGGCCTCGAGGAGCTGGGAGGTACCGGCCGAGACATCGCCCTGGCCGATGCGGGCGGCCAGGATCAGGCCGCCGATGGAGGCGAGGACGCCGGAGAGGACGTACGCCAGGGCGCGGTAGGCCCCGACACGGATGCCGGCCAGTCGCGCCGCCTCGGGGTTGGCGCCGATCGCGTACAGGACCCGGCCCCAGCGGGTGCGGGCCAGGAACACCCAGGCGACGACGGTCAGTCCGCCGAAGATCAGCACGGAGACGGGTATGCCGAGGAAGGTGCCCCGGTCGATGCGCAGGAAGCCGTCGGTGAACCTGCCGGGCGCGGTGGTGCCGTCGGACTGCGTCATGCCGGGGGTGATGGACTGGCCGTCGACCAGGATGAGTTTGGTGCCCTGGATCACGAACATGGTGCCGAGCGTGGCCAGCATGTCGGGGATCTTGAGGACGACGATCAGCAGGGCGTTCAGCAGTCCGGCCAGGGCACCCGCCGCGACGACGGCGAGGATCGCGACCAGGCCGACCTGGTTGTAGGAGACCATCGTCTTGGCGGCGACCGTCACGCCGAGTCCGGCCACCGCGCCGACCGACATGTCCATTCCGCCCACCGCCATGGTGAGCGTGACGCCGAGGCCGAGGATCGCGGCGACGGAGACGTACCTGAGGGTGTCGAGGAGTGTCGCCGAGTCGCGGAAGGACGGCTCGCTGATCGCGAAGTACGCGAAGAGCGTGACGGTGACGAAGATGAAGCCGTACTTGATGACGGCGCTCTGGACGCGCGGGCCGGCGGCGGGCGGGGCCGGGGCGGCCGTCTTCGCGGGGACGCTCTGTGTGGTGGTCATGGCGTACTTCCTGGTGTGACCGGTGTCGGGCGGACGCCGACGGCTGTGCCCGGCATCAGAGGGACGCCGAGATGGACTGGATCACGCGGTCGCGCTCCGCGTCCTCGCCGTACGCGTCGAGGCGGATCTCGCCCGCGGCGAGGACGACGACCCGGTCGGCGACCTCCAGGATCTCGTCGACGTCGGCGGACAGGACGAGGACCGCGGCTCCTTCGGCGGCCAGCGTGCGGGCGCGGCGGCCGATGTCGCGGCGGGCTCCGATGTCCACACCTCGGAACGGTTCGTCCAGGATGAGGACGCGAGGGCTCTCGGCGAGCCAGCGGCCCACCACGACCTTCTGCTGGTTGCCGCCGGACAGTTCCTCGACGGTGCTGTGCTCGTCGCGGGCGACGACACCGAGCCGTTCGATGGTGGCGCGGCCGAGCGCGTCCTCCCTGCTCCGGCTCACGAGCCCCGCCGTGGACAGGGACTTGAGGAACGGCAGCGAGATGTTCTGCGCCAGTGACCAGCCGGGCACCAGGGCGTCCGCGTGCCGGTCCTCCGGTACGAGGTGTACGCCGCTGCCGATGGCGTCGGCCGGGCGGCGCGGCGCGTACGGCCTGCCGTCCAGCTCGACCGCTCCCCCGGTGAAGCGGTCGGCGCCGAACAGCCCGCGGGCGAGTTCCGTCTTGCCCGCGCCCAACAGGCCCACGACGCCGGTGACCTCACCCGACCGGATGTCGAGGTCCTGGGGTGTGTGGCCCGCCAGGAGCGGGACTCCGCGCAGCGAGAGCACCACCTCGCCCTGGTGCCCCGCCTTCTGGGGACGGGCGGTCGTCGCCTCGTGCGCCTGGGCGAGCATGGCGCGCAGGGCGCTGTCCCAGTCGAAGGGTTTGACCTGGTCCTCGGTGAGACGTCCGTCCCGCAGGACGACCAGCCGGTCGGCGAGCGCGTCGATCTCGCCGAGCCGGTGGGAGACGTAGAGGACGGCGATGCCGTCCTCGCGCATCCGCTCGACGAGCGCGAACAGGCGTTGCGCCTCGGTGGCGGAGAGCGCGGAGGTCGGCTCGTCGAGGATCAGCAGCCGGGGGCGGGTGGCCAGGGCCCTCGCCAGGATGAGCAACTGGCGGTCGGAGATGCCGAGTTCGGTGACATCGCGCCTGAGTACGGTGTCGTTCCAGCCCAGTTCGAGGGCGGACTGGATCTCGCGGGCGCGGGCAAGCAGCCTGCGGCCGTTCAGGAAAGGGTTCCCGCGGCTCTGGGCCAGCTCCTCGAAGACCAGGTTCTCGGCGACCGTGAGGCCGGGGACGATGCCCTCGCTGATCCGCTGGTGCACGGTCTGGATGCCCAACTGGCGGGCGGCGAGCGGGGAGTGGAGCGCGGCGACCTCACCGTTGACGCTCACTTCCCCGCCGTGGTCCGTGTGCACGCCGGAGAGAATCTTGATCAGGGTGGACTTGCCGGCGCCGTTCGCGCCGAGCAGCGCGACGACGCTGCCCGGCGCGATGTCCAGCGAGACGGACTCCAGGACCGTCTTGCCGCCGAACGCCATGCTGACCTCACGGAGGCGGACCGCGGCGCCGGTGGCAGTGCCGGTGCCGGACGGGCTGTCAGTGGGCGACATTGGCGATCCAGTCCGCCGTGCTCACCTGGGACAGGTTCAGTGCGGGCAGCGCCGCGCGAAGCTGGTCCATGTTCTCGATCTTCTTCTCACGCAGGAAGTCCTGGGTGATCGCGACGGCCGGGAACTCGACCGAGGTCTTGTTCAGCTGACCGGCGAGCTCCAGGGCGGCGGTGCGGACGACGGCTGCGCCGACCGCGGACGGGTCGGTGCCGGCGGTGGCGACCCACGGGCTGTCCGCGGCGGTCATGTTCTGGATGTCGGCGTTGGAGACGTCCGCGCCGAAGACCTTCACCTTGTCCTGGAGCTTCTTGTTCTGGACGGCGAGGACGGTGCCCTTGGCCAGCTCGTCGTAGGGGGCGAAGACGCCGGTCACGTCCGAGTGCTGGGTCAGCGCGGCGGAGACCAGCGGAACGTTGTCGGTCGCGGTGGAGTCGGTGACCTTGCCCACCTTGAACGCCTGCTGCCATCCGTTGGCGTCGGCGGTCTTCTTCCACACGCTGTCGCGCTTGTCGAGGGCGGCGTATCCGGCGACGTTGACGTAGCCGACCTTGGCGTCCTTGCCGAGGGTCTCGCCCATCACGTCGAGGACGGCCTGCGCCATGCTGGCGTCGTCCTGCTTGGTGCTGACGACCGACTTGTTGGTCTGCTCGACGTCGTAGACGACGACCTTGATGCCCTTCTTGACCGCTTTGTCGATCTCCGGCTGGATGGTGGCCGGGAAGCCGTGGTCGACGATGATCGCCTGCGCCCCGGAGTTGATGGCGGAGGACAGGTCGGTGGCCTGCTTGGCGTTGTCGGCCTGGGCGTCGTACACGGTCAGGTCGACACCGAGGGCCTTTGCCTGCGCCTTGGCGCCGTTGCCCCACTGCTCGAAGTAGTCGCCGGCGCCGCTCTGCCTGACCAGGGCCACCTTGACCTTGCCCTTGCTGAAGGGCGCGGGCTTCGCGGCGGTCGCGGCGGAGGCCGGGGCGGCCTTGTCGCCGGTGCTCTCCGAGGCGTTCGTGGACTGGGAGCAGCCCGCGAGGAGGAGGGCGGAGACGGAGGCCAGCGAGAGCGCGGCGAGGGGGACACGGATACGGGACACGAGGGCTCCAGGGGGCGGTGCGAAGGAGAGGGGCGAGGAGGGAGAGGGGGGAGTGCCGGTCCGGAGCGCCGGAGGGAGGAATCACGCCACGGCCGCGCGGACGTCGTACCTCCGCCTCATCCGTCTCGCATGTCTCGTACGAGGGGACGGGGGCTCTTCCTGATGCACAGGAAACCCATGGAGGGCGCGGGCGTTGAGGCTCCGGGACAGGTCAGCGACAGCTGGCTGTGGTCGACCGGAGCAAGTCCACGTACAGCCGCCTTACGAGCAGCAGCGTCTTCATGAACGAATCATGTGAACGTTTCCAGCCACGCGTCAAAGCACTGGACGCCCTTTCTCAGTGGTTGAGACAACAACTTCGTCACACTCGGCCGACCGCCCGCCTGGAGTTACCATCTCGGAACCGGCACCCGACCCGGGACAGTGAGGCTCCGATGACGACACCAGGCGCGACAGCGATGCGACGCTGTACCGGCGCGGCGTGTCGCGGCTGACGACCGGACCCCACAGCCCCCGTCCGCCCACCGCGCCCGGGTGTGCCGCGCCCCCTGTTCCCTCCCCCTCCCGTCCGGATGCCTGTCCAGCATTCGGACATCCCTCCCAGTTCCTGGAGTTGCTCCCATGACCCTGCTGACGACCTGGCCCGAGTCCGGCTCGGAGACCGTGGTGCGCCGTACGTCCGACCCCGCCGAGATCGCCGCCGCGCTCGCGCCGATAGGGGTGCGCTACGAGCAGTGGCCGATCCGCGAGGACGTGCCCGCGGACGCCGACAGCGAGACCGTGTTCGCCGCCTACGGCCCGGAGATCGACAAGCTGAACGCCGAGGAGGGGTTCACCACGGTCGACGTGCTCGGCCTGCACCCGAGCGAGGACCCCGAGTACCCGGTGAAGGCGAAAGCCGCGCGCGCGAAGTTCCTCCAGGAGCACACGCACGACGACGATGACGAGGTGCGCTTCTTCGTCTCGGGCTCCGGGATCTTCTATCTGCACGTGGACGGCGAGGTGCACGCCGTGTACTGCGAGAAGGGCGACCTGCTCGGGGTGCCGCGCGGCACGACCCACTGGTTCGACATGGGCACGGCGCCGGCCTTCACCGCGATCCGCTTCTTCCACGAGGAGGACGGCTGGATCGGCAGCTTCACCGGCTCCACCATCGCGTCCCGCTTCCCGGACTACGACACGATCGACGCCGGATACGCGAAGGACAAGGCCGCCGCGTGACCCAGCACTTCGACATCGACTCCGTGGTGCTCGACATCGAGGGCACCACGAGCGCCACGGGGTTCGTCGTTGACGTGCTCTACCCGTACTCGCGCTCTCGTTTCGGAGCGGTGCTCTCGGAACGGAGCGGTGATCCGGACGTGGTCCGGGCGGTCGCGCAGGTGCGTGAGCTGATCGGCGAGCCGGACGCCGACGCCGTCCGCGTCGAGAAGGCGCTCGACGAGTGGCTCGACGAGGACCGCAAGGCGACGCCCCTCAAGACCCTCCAGGGCCTCATCTGGTCCGAGGGCTTCGCGCGCGGCGACCTCGTCTCGCACTTCTACGACGACGTGGTCCCCGCGCTGCGGCGCTGGCACGCGGACGGCGTACGCCTGCACGTGTACTCGTCCGGATCCGTGGCCGCGCAACGCGCCTGGTTCCGGGCCGGTCCCGAGGGCGATCTGCTGCCGCTCGTCGAGGGCTTGTACGACACGGAGAACGCGGGACCCAAGCAGGAACCGGAGTCGTACGCGACGATCGCGGCCGCGCTGGGCGAGGCCCCGGACCGGATCCTCTTCCTCTCCGACCGGCCCGGCGAGCTGGACGCGGCGCGTGCCGCGGGCTGGCGGGCCGTGGGTGTGCGCCGCCCCGGGGAGCCGTACTACGAACAGGGCGTCGGCGATCACCCCGAGGCGGGGACGTTCGACGAGATCACCATCACGAGGAGCACCGCATGACGACCGTCGAGACCTCGGCCCTCGACCTGGAGGAGGCGGGCGCGGTGCTGGCCGCCGAGTCGGCCCGCTTCGCCTCCTTCGGCTGGATGCGCGGCACGTCGGGAAACCTGTCGGTGGTCCTGTCCCGGGACCCGCTCCGCCTCGCGGTGACCGCGAGCGGGCACGACAAGGGTGAACTGACCCCCGCGGACGTGGTGTTGGTGGACGGC
The DNA here is from genome assembly GCF_044457665.1 of Streptomyces sp. NPDC050535. Taxonomy (NCBI): domain Bacteria; kingdom Bacillati; phylum Actinomycetota; class Actinomycetes; order Kitasatosporales; family Streptomycetaceae; genus Streptomyces; species Streptomyces sp. NPDC050535. The sequence continues at coordinate 212,492 of NZ_JBITHE010000006.1, read as the reverse complement.
GTGGGTGCGGCGGTGTCTGGCGGCAGGCCGTCCGCCGAGGCCGAGCTGCACGCGCGGGTGGCCGCGCTGACCGGTGCCGGTGCCGTCGTCCACGTCCACACGGTCGCGTCCGTGGCGATGGGCCGCCGCGAACCCGGCGGCATCGTCTTCAAGGACGTCGAGATGCTCAAGGGCGTCGGCCAGCCCGCCCACGACGTCGAGGTCACCCTTCCCGTCATCGCCAACAGCCAGGACATGAAGGTCCTGGGCGACCGGCTGGAGGCGGCCCGCGACCCGCGGATGCCGGCCGTCGTCGTCGCCGGTCACGGTCTCTACGTCTGGGGCGCCGACCCTCGCCAGGCGCGGCACCACACCGAAGTGGTGGAGTGGCTCCTCGAGTTGGAACTGACCCAGCGCTGAAATCGACGAGAGGCCGCGCTCCGGTGACACGACCGGAGCGCGGCTTCTCGCCGCACTGAAGGCAGTTGGCGGGTTACCGCAGGTGCTCCCCCGGCAGCTCCCCCGCCGCCACCTCCAGCACCCCGCGCTCGGTGACGAGCCCGGTCACCAGCCGCCCCGGCGTGACATCGAACGCGGGGTTGTGCCCGCGCGACCCGGCGGGAGCCGTCCGTACCCCGGACCACTCCAACACCTCGTCCTCGCCCCGGAGTTCGATGTGGATGTCGGCGCCCGAGGCGGTCGAGAGGTCCACGGTCGTCGTGGGGGCGGCCACCAGGAACGGCACGCCCGCGTAGGCGCAGGCCAGTGCGACGCCCACCGTGCCGACCTTGTTGGCGGTGTCGCCGTTCGCGGCGATGCGGTCGGCGCCGACTATCGCCGCGTCGACCTCGCCGCGCAGAATGGTGCCCGCGGCGGCGCCGTCGGCCTGGACGTAGTGCGGTATGCCCTCCTGGACCAACTCCCAGGCGGTCAGGCGGGAACCCTGGAGCAGGGGGCGCGTCTCGTCGGCGTACACGACCTCGACGAGGCCGCGCTCGTGCAGTTCACGTATGACGCCGAGGGCCGTGCCCCAGCCGGCGGTGGCGAGCGCGCCGGTGTTGCAGTGGGTCAGGACGCGGAGCGGGCGGCCCACGTCGGTGCGCTTCAGGAGCCAGTCCGCGCCGAACGCGCCCATCGCCCGGTTCGCCTCGACGTCCTCGCGCTGGACGGCGGCCGCCTCCGCGAGAACCGCCTCCAGTCCTTCGTCGAACCGGGTCAGCACACGGTCGACGCAGACCATGAGATTGACGGCGGTGGGCCGGGCCTCCCGGATCCGGGCGACCTCCGCGAGCACGCGCGAACGGTCCCATCCCTCCCGCTCGCCCTGAAGCAGCGCGAGCGCCACGCCGTACGCCCCCGCCGCCCCGATCGCCGGCGCGCCCCGGACGACGAGTCTCTTGATCGCGTCCACCAGGTCGTCCACATCGCGGACTTCACGAGTCTCGGTGCGCTGCGGAAGCACAGTCTGGTCGATGAGTGTGAGGCTGCTTCCGGTCCAGTCGACAGCGCGCAGTTCCTGGGGCATAACGGGGCACTCCTGAAGTTCCGACAGTGCGCGACACCGTACATGACCTGTGAGAACCACAGTTCGAGACAGTCGGGCAAGTGTCCTAAAACCGGTGTTACAGTCCAGCACCCGCAGACCCGAGACCGTCGCGAAGGAGGGGGATCTGTGCTGCTCACCAGGCGTCGCTACCTCGACTTCGGCCGGTGCGCCGCCAACGGCTGTTGTAGCTGACCCGTACTTCAGCTCCCGCCGTACCTCGCACGTCCCACCCCCTTCGCGCTACCGCACAGCGTGCCCTGCCGCACCCTCCGGAAGGTCATCCCGATGTACCGCAGAAACCGCCGCTCCCTCCAGTTCGCCGCCCTCGCGGCGGGCACCGCGCTGCTGGCCACCGCCTGCAACGCGGCGGCCAAGGACAGCGCGTCCGACAGTTCCGCGAGCAGCGGCAAGTCCTTCACACTCGTCACCCCCGACCCCGTCGGGCAGAACGAGTTCCTGAAGCTCGCGGTCAGCGGTGTGGAGGCGGCGGCGAAGGCGCACGACGGGACGCGAAAGGTGTATCAGTCCTCGGACACCGCGTCCGAGCAGCAGAACGTGGCCGCCGCCGTGGAGGCCGAGCCCGACGTCATCGTGCTGGTCGGCTTCGAGTTCGCCGACCTGGTCGCGCAGCAGGCCGATGCACACCCGAAGCAGCAGTTCCTGATGGTCGACGCGTGCACGACGAAGACGTACGCGAACGTGAGCTGCGCGACGTTCCGTGAGCACGAGGGTGTGTACCTCGCGGGCGCCGAGGCCGGGCTGCTCAGCGAGAGCGGCAAGGTCGGCGCGGTGGACGTCCTGGACACGCCCCAGTTCCGGCGCTACAGCGACCCGTTCGCGGCCGGCGCGAAGAAGGTCGCTCCCAAGACGACCGCCTCCACCCGCTTCGTCGGCGGCCAGTCCCCGTTCGACGACTCGGCCCGCGCCAAGGAGCAGGCGAACGGCCTCCTCGCCAAGGGCACCGACCAGATCATGGCGGCCGCGGCGGCCGGCAACTACGGCGTCTTCGAGGCGGCGAAGGCCAAGGGCGCCTACGCGTACGGCGTCGACGTCAACCAGTGCACCTCCGCGCCGGGCACGGTCGTCGACAACGTGATCAAGAAGACGGACGTCGCGGTGGAGGAGGGCATCAAGCAGGTCCTCGACGGCAACGCGGGCAAGACGATCTCGTACGGCCTGAAGGAGGGCGGCATCAGCCTCACCGGCCTCGAGGACGGCGTCGACACCTCCAAGTGCGTGATCGCCGACCACAAGGACGTCCTGACGAAGGTCGAGGCGCTGCGCGACCAGATCGTGTCCGGAGAGCTGAAGGTCGATGACCCCGCAGCCGGTTGAGAGCGGTCTCGTCCCGGCGGAGGCCGAGGTCGTCGTCGAACTCCGGGGAATCACCAAGCGGTTCCCCGGCACGCTCGCCAACGACGCGGTCGACCTGACGGTCCGGCGCGGCGAGATCCACGCCCTGATGGGCGAGAACGGCGCGGGCAAGTCCACGCTGATGTCCGTCCTGTACGGGATGGAGCGCCCCGACGCCGGTTCGGTGCTGATCGACGGGCGTGAGGTGTCCTTCGCGGACCCCGGCGCTGCGATGGCCGCCGGGCTCGGCATGGTGCACCAGAGCTTCAAGCTGTTCGACTCGCTGACCGTCGCCGAGAACGTCGTCTTCGCGGCCGAGCCCCGCCGCTTCGGCCTTCTCGACCGGGCCGCGGCGCGGCGCCGGGTGCGCGAACTCGCCGAGGAGCACGGCCTCGCCGTCGACCCGGACGCCCGGGTGGGCGACCTCCCGGTCGGGCTGCGGCAACGCGTCGAGATCCTGAAGCTGCTGCACCGTGGCGCCCGTACGCTCATCCTCGACGAGCCGACCGCGGTGCTGACCCCGGCCGAGGCCGACGCCCTGTTCGCGGTGCTCAAGTCGCTGACCGCGCAGGGCCGCACGGTGATCCTTGTCACCCACAAGCTGCGGGAGGTCCTCGAAGGCAGCGACAACGTGACGGTGCTGCGGGACGGCCGCGTCGTCGCCCGGCTGCGCACCGCGGACACCAGCGCCGACGAGATCGCCGCCGCGATGACCGGCCGCGCGGTCGACCTGGACCGCGTGCACGCCACGGGCACCCCGGGTGACGTGGTGCTGGAGGTGACAGGCCTCGGCACGACGGCCGTACGTGAGGTCCGACTCACCGTCCGCGCCGGCGAGATCGTCGGCATCGCGGGCGTCGCGGGCAACGGCCAGAGCGAACTGATCGAGGCCCTGGCCGGGCTGCGGCCGGTCACCGGCGGCCGGGTCACCCTGCGCGGCCAGGACATCACGCACGCCTCGGCGACCGAACGGCGCGCCCGGGGCCTGGCGTACGTGCCCGAGGACCGGCACGCGGTCGGCACCGCGCCGGCCGCGTCCGTCGCCGACAACCTCGCGATGGGCCATCACCGTACGTCGCTGTCCACGCGGCACGGACTGCTGGCGCCCTCGGCCGTACGGGCCCACGCGCGGCGTCTCGTCGAGCGTTTCGGCGTCAAGGCGTCCACGCCCGAGGTGCCCGCCTCCGCGCTGTCGGGCGGCAACCTCCAGAAGCTGCTGATCGGCCGCGAACTGGCGCACGACGCACCCCTGTTGCTCGTGGAGCAGCCGACCCGGGGCGTCGACATCGGCGCCATCCAGAACATCCACGACGAACTGGTCGCCTACCGCGACGCGGGCCACGCCGTCCTGCTCGTCTCCGCCGAGCTCAGCGAGATCCGCGGGCTCGCGGACCGGGTGCTCGTGATGTACGAGGGCCGCGTGACGGCGACGTACACCAAGGACGAGGCGGACGAGCGGACGCTGGGCCTGGCGATGGCGGGCGGCATCTCGTCGGCGAAGGCCGGAGACTGACATGGCCCACCTCGGCACGAAGGGCCCTGCGACGGCCCACATAGGGAGAGTCCTCCGCTCCCCCGTCACCTTCTCCGTCCTCGCCGGAGTCGTCATCGGCGCGCTGTTCCTGGTGGGCACCGGCGCCGATCCGGTCACCGCGTACAGCGCGGTCGTCAGCGGCTCCCTCGGCGCCGACGGCATCGGCTCGACGCTGAGCACCACCACCAGCGTGCTCGGCATGGCGCTCGCGCTGGCGATTCCGCTGCGTGCCGGGCTCATCAACCTCGGCGGGGACGGGCAGTTGGTGCTCGGCGGCATCGCGGCGGCGGTCACCGGTCTCTACTCGCCGCTGCCCGCACCGCTCACCGTCGTCCTCGCGCTGCTCGCGGGCATGGCGGCGGGCGCCGGCTACGCCGCCCTGGCCGCGCTCTGCGAGAACCACCTCGGCGTACCGCTCCTGGTGAGCAGCCTGCTGCTCAGCTACCCGGCGTCCTCACTAGCCTCGTACCTGGTGCGCTATCCGCTCAAGGAACCCGGCTCCAGCCTTCCCCAGACCCGTCAACTGCCGGACGGGGTGGCCCTGCCGGCCTTCGGCGACACCACCGTGACGGTCGGTCTGCTGCTGATCGTGGCCGCCGCGGCCGCGTACTGGTTCGCGGACTCCCGTACGGCGGTGGGGTACGAGATCCGGATGACCGGCCTCAACTCCCGCTTCGCCGCGTACGCGGGCGTCGAGCGCAAGGGCCTGACGCTCCGGCTGATGGCCGTGTCAGGTTCGCTCGCCGGACTCGTGGGCGCGATCGGGGTGTTGAGCTTCCCGTACCGCTTCCTCGACGGCGCGCTCACCGCCCCCGGATACACCTGGACGGGCCTGACGGCCGCGCTGCTCGCCGCGGCGGGCCCGCTGGGCACGGTCCTGGCCTCGTTCTTCTTCGCCGTACTCGAGGTGGGCGGGCTCTCCATGGAACGTACGACGGAGGTGCCGCGCGAACTGACGCAGGTGCTCCAGGCCATCGTCATCGTGTTCCTGGCCGCCCGGCTGACCTTCCCGGACAAGTGGCTGCGCCGGTTCCGGCGGAAGGAGGCCGTGTGATGTTCTTCGACTCCGATCTCCTCATGTCCGCGCTGCGGGCGCTCACCCCGATCCTGCTGGCCGCGCTCGGCGGCGCGGTCTGCGAGCGCGCGGGCGTCTTCAACATCGGCCTCGAAGGCATGATGCTGATGGGCTGCTTCACGGCCGTGACCACGAGCTGGTTCACCGGCAGCCCCTGGCTCGGCGTCCTCGCGGCAGCGCTCGCCGCCGCCGCGTACTCGCTGATCCTCGCTGTCGGTACCGTAACCCTGCGCGGCGACGCGGTGGTTCTGGGCATCGCCATGAACCTCCTCGCCGTGGGCCTGACCAGCTTCCTGCTGCGTACGGTCTTCGGCGTCCAGGGCACTTTTGACGATCCGTCACTTGCCGGGCTGCCACTGGTCGGTGGCTTCTCGCCGCTCGCCTACGTGGCGTGGGCCTCGGTCGGTGTCGCCGCTCTGATGCTGTCCCGGCATGTGTGGGGGCTGAGGCTGCGCGGGGTCGGCGAAGCCCCCGAGGCGGCGGCCACACTCGGAGTGAGCCCGGCGAAGTACCGGTATGCGGCGGTACTCGTCTCCGGTGTGCTGTGCGGTCTGGCCGGGGCCCAACTCGCCCTCGGCAACGTCACGTTGTTCTCCGAGAACATGACGGCCGGGCGCGGCTGGATCGCCGTGGTCGCGGTGATGCTCGGCCGCGCACTGCCGCTGGGCGTGCTGCTCGCCGCGCTGCTCTTCGGCCTCGCGGAGGCCGCTGGCTTCCGTCTTCAGGGCCTCGGTCTGCCGCAGCAGACGACCGACGCCGCGCCGTACGTCGTCACCCTCGGCGCCCTCTTCCTCACGACGGCCCGCCGTCGTCGCCGTACCCGCCCCGCCGAACCCGCTGGAGCCGCCGTATGACCCAGGACCTGCTGCCCATCACCCGAATACCGCGCACCGGCCTCCCGCCGTACGCCCTCGTCGTCGGCGACCCGGCCCGAGCGGCGGCCGTCGCCGCACTGCTCGACGGCGCCGAGGAGGTGTCGTACCACCGCGAATACCGTGTGTTCAGCGGGAGTTGGAAGGGCCTGCCGGTCACCGTCGCCTCGCACGGGGTCGGCGCGCCCGGCGCGATCCTGCTCTTCCAGGAGCTGGCCGACGCGGGCGTCACGACCTTCCTGCGCTTCGGCACGGCCGGGGCGATGCGCCCCGGTGTCGGCGACGGCGATCTCGTCATCGCGGAGGCTGCCGTACGGGACGACGGCGTGACCCAGCAGTTGCTGCCGCCCGAGTACCCCGCGGTGTCCGCCCCCGAGGCGGTCCTCGCACTCCAGCGCGCGGCCCGCGCGGCCGGCGCCCCGCACCACCGGGGTCTCGTCTGGACCCGGGCGGCCTTCCAGCCCGGACTGATCCCGCTCACCGCGTACGACAACGCGGGCCTCGCGGCGATCGAGATGGAGCTGTCCGCGCTGCTGGTCACCGCCTCGCTGCGCGGTCTCGTCGCGGGCGGCGTGCTCGTCGTCGACGGCGCGAACGCGGACGAACTGGTCGACGAGGAGAACACCGGCGGATACAACCCGCACCGCGATGTCGTGGCGGAGGGTGTGGAGCGGGGCGCCGTGGTGTCGCTGGAGGCACTGCGGCTGCTGGCCGAGGAGCACCCGGGGTCCGCGGCATGAGCGAGCCCGCCGACCTGCTGGTCGAGGGCGGGGACGTCCTGACCGTCGACGAGGCCGGAACCTTCGTGCGCTCCGGCACGGTCGCCGTCCGCGACGGCGGGATCCTCGCCGTCGGCCCCGCAGAGGAACTCCGCGCGCGGTACGCGGCCACCGACACCCTGGACGCGAGCGGCTGCCTCGTCCTGCCGGGACTCGTCAACACCCATACCCACCTGGCGATGACGCTGCTGCGCGGCCGGGCCGACGACGTCACCCTCCAGGGATTCCTGGAGCGGGTGCTGCGCTGGGAAGCCGAGCTGCTGTCCCCGAAGAACGTCGCGGCGGCGGTCCGGGTCGCGGTCGCCGAGAGCGTACGGGCCGGGGTGACCTCCGCGCTCGACATGTACTGGTTCCACGAGGCGGCCGAAGAGGCCGCGCGTGAGGCGGGCTGGCGACTGCACACCGGGCCGACCTTCATGGACGTACCGGACCCCGCCGACGGCATCGCGTACGGGGACCGGCTGGAGTGGGCGCGCCGCGATCTGGCCGACCGTGCGACGACGCGGCCCGGCGTCCGTCCCGTCCTCTTCGCGCACTCGACGTACACACTCTCACCCGGACAGCTCGTCGAAATCGCCGCGCTGGCAAGGGAGTTCGGCGCGCTGCTGCACATCCACGCGGCGGAGAACGCCACCGAGGTCGCCACCGTCGAGGTCGCCCACGGCAGGCGTCCGGTGGAACTGCTCGACTCGCTCGGGCTGCTCGGCCCCGACCTGCTGCTCGCGCACGCCGTGGATCTGACGGGCCCCGAGATCGCGGCCCTCGCCCGCACCGGCACGTCGGTCGCGCACTGTCCGGTCTCCAACCTGAAGCTCGGCTGCGGGATCGCGCCGGTTCCGCGGCTGCTCAGCGCCGGGGTGACCGTCGGCCTCGGCACGGACGGCGCGGTCAGCTCCAACACCCTGGACATGCTGGGGGCCGTCAGACAGGCGGCCCTCATCCACAAGGCGGCCGGCGACCCCACCGCGGTCGGCGCCGAACAGGCGGTGCGGATGGCCACGATCGAGGGCGCCCGCGCGCTGGGCCTCGGCGACCACCTGGGTTCGCTGGAGGCCGGCAAGCGCGCCGACCTGATCGTGCTCGACCTCGCCGCTCCGCATCTGCGGCCCCTGCACGACCCCTGGTCCACGCTCGCCTACGCCGCCCACTCCGCGGACGTACGGGACACGGTCGTCGACGGCCGGATCCTGATGCGGGACCGCGCGCTCACCACTCTCGACGAGGCCGCCGCGCTGGCGGACCTGGAGGCACTCGCCTGAGCCGACCTGGGGATTCCGTGTCCTGTTCAGCCCGCCGACCCGCATAATGGACTGAGACATCGGATGTCTGAGCGGATGCCCTGGCGACATCCCGAACCGCATTCTGAACGGCAGGGAGGCCGCCATGGCAGTCACCGACGAGGCGATCGAGAAGATCAAGGGAATGATCGTCTCCGGCTCGCTGCGCCCCGGCGACCGGCTTCCCAAGGAGAGCGAACTCGCCGCCGAACTCGGGCTGTCCCGCAACTCCCTTCGCGAGGCGGTGCGGGCCCTGTCGCTCATCCGCATCCTGGATGTCCGGCAGGGCGACGGCACGTACGTCACCAGCCTGGATCCCCAACTCCTGCTGGAGGCACTGAGTTTCGTCGTCGACTTCCACCGCGACGACACGGTTCTCGAGTTCCTCGCGGTTCGCCGCATCCTGGAGCCGGCCGCCACGGCGATGGCGGCCTCGCGCATCAGCGAGCAGCAACTGGACGCTCTGTCCGCCCAGTTGGACCTGCTTGGCGAGACGCCCTCGGTGGAGGAACTCGTGGCCTGCGACCTGGAGTTCCACCGCGGCATCGTGCGGAGCTCCGGGAACTCGGTGCTCTGTTCCCTCCTCGACGGTCTCTCCGGGCCAACCACCAGAGCCCGCATCTGGCGGGGGCTCACCCAGGAGGACGCGGTCAGCCGCACCCTGCACGAACACCGCGCGATCCTCACGGCCCTGCGCGACCGCGACGCGGAGGCGGCCCGCTCATGGGCGACGGTCCACATCGCGAGCGTGGAACAGTGGCTTCGCTCGACCCTGTGAACCGCCTCAGTCCCGCGTCCTGGCCGGGCGACCGACGTCAGTCCTGCCGCTCCCCGCGCCCGGGCCGGGGCAGCCGAAGACGACTCATCCGATGACCCGGGGGTGTCGCCCGGTGACGATCACGCGTGTTTCCGGCGTCCCGGTGGGGCAGTGATCCGTTCACTCCCCCGTGCAAGGGGGCTGCGGAGGCCCCCTTCGCACGCCGTAAGGTTGGGGCGTACGTGAGGGCCCGTCGGAAGGAGGCACTGGGTGATCGAGCTCGAGGGAGTTCCCGAGCTGGTCGACCCGGTCATGGTGGCCGCGTTCGAAGGCTGGAACGACGCCGGCGACGCCGCCTCCACCGCGGTCGCGCATCTGGACAAGGAATGGAAGGGCGAGGTGTTCGCGGCGCTGGACGCCGAGGACTACTACGACTTCCAGGTGAACCGCCCCACCGTGTGGCTGGACGGTGGTGTCCGCAAGATCACATGGCCGACGACCAGGCTGTCGGTGGTCCGGGTCGGCGGGGACAAGCCGCGTGACCTGGTGCTGGTCCGGGGTATCGAGCCGTCGATGCGATGGCGCTCGTTCTGCAACGAACTGCTCGGCTTCGCGCACGAGCTCGGCGTGGAGCTGGTGGTGATCCTGGGCGCGCTGCTCGGTGACACCCCGCACACACGTCCGGTTCCGGTCAGCGGGGTGACGTCCGACGCCGACCTGGCCCGCACCATGGACCTGGAGGAGACCAAGTACGAGGGCCCCACGGGCATCGTCGGCATCCTCCAGGAGGCGTGCACGCACGCGGGCGTACCGGCCGTGTCGTTGTGGGCGGCCGTCCCGCACTACGTGTCGCAGCCGCCGAACCCGAAGGCGACGCTGGCCCTCCTCAACCGCCTCGAGGACCTGATCGACCTGCGCATTCCGCTGGGCGAGCTGCCCGAGGACTCGCGGGCCTGGCAGCTGGGCGTCGACCAGCTCGCCGCCGAGGACAGCGAGGTCGCCGAGTACGTGCAGTCGCTGGAGGAGGCCCGGGACACCGCCGATCTGCCGGAGGCGTCGGGCGAAGCGATCGCCCGTGAGTTCGAGCGCTATCTGCGCAGACGGGACGGTGGTGGTCCGGCCACCCAGCCCGGGGGCCACGCGACCGAGAGCGGCGACGCCGCCTCGTTCCTCCGGGACGGCCCCGGCGGCCGCCCCTGGCCGTCGAAGCCGCAACTGCCCGAGGCGGACGCGGAGACCGGGACGGACGACGAGGGTCGGGACGAGGGCTCCGACGACACTCCCAAGGGCTCCTCGGATCCCAAGGATTCCTCGGAGGACTGACGACCGAGGACCTGAGGACAAGGACAGAACGGCTGAGGGGCGGTGCGCAGGACGCGCACCGCCCCTCAGCCGTCGCACGACGCCCGCCTCCTCAGCATTCGGCCGGATTGCCGAGTCGCCGTGCCCGTAGCAGGGTGTGCCCCGAAGGCGCGGCCCCGGTACGGGACATGACGCCGCGTCATCCCGCGACGGTGCACCCGTACGGACCGGGCCAGGAACGGCAGCATGGACCGAAGGGATCGGTACGCGATGACCGACCAGGTACAGCCGGCACAGGGCCCGGGAACGTCCTGGCCGGGGCCCGACGGAGCGGGATTCACCTATCGGGGGGCCGAGCAGGAGCTGATCGTCGTCGCTCGCCCCGAGGCCGGGCTTCGTGCCCGGACCGAGGGCGTCCACTCGGTGGCGGGTGCGGACGTGTCGGCCCTCAACATGTTCCTCAGCGACGAACAGCTCTCCCTGGAGCCGCTGTTCGGCAGCGAGGAACGCCTGCGGCAGACCACGGCGACGACCACCGACAGTGGCCCCGACCTCGCACTGTTCTACCGGGTGAGTGGCGTCGAGCGCCGCGCCCAGGAACTGCGCTCACGGATCGCGGCACTGCCGGAGATCGACGCGGCGTACGTGAAGCCGGGCCCTGTACCGGCCACCGTGGGATCAGCGGGGCGGACCGAAGAAGGCGCCGACGACGCCCGGCAAGTGAAGGAAGGGTCGCCCGTCACCCCGGACTTCACCGGCCGCCAGGGATATCTGCGGCCGGCGCCCGAGGGGATCGACGCGTACTGGGCCTGGCAGCGGCCGGGCGGTTCGGGCCAGAGCGTGACGGTGATCGACGTGGAGGGGGCCTGGCAACTGGGCCACCAGGACCTGGCCGCGAAGCTCGCGGGCGTCGTCGTCGGCACTCCGCTGACCGACCTCGCCTGGCGCAACCACGGCACCGCCGTGATCGGCGTGCTCGGCGGCGACCGCGACGAGCACGGGATCACCGGCATCGTGCCGGACAGCGTGACCGCGGCCGCGTCCTTCCAGGGCATCGGCACGGCGCCCGCGATCCACTCGGCGGCCGACCGGCTCGGCCCCGGCGACATCATCCTGATCGAACTGCACGCTCCGGGCCCGCGGTTCGACTTCGAACAGCGCGACGACCAGCAGGGCTACATCCCGATCGAGTGGTGGCCGGACAACTTCGCCGCCGTCCGGTACGCGACCGCCAAGGGCGTGGTCGTGGTGGCGGTCGCCGGCAACGGCGCCGAGTCGCTCGACGACGGGGTCTACGAACGGCGCCCCGCCGAGTTCCCGGAGTGGTGGCGGAACCCCTTCAACCCCTCCAACCGGTCCTCCGGCGCGATCCTGGTCGGCGCGGGCGCACCGCCGCCCGGCACGCACGGCCGCGACCACGGCCCGGACCGCTCGCGGCTCGCGTTCTCCAACTACGGGGCACGCGTGGACGCACAGGGCTGGGGACACGAGGTCACGACCACCGGCGGATTCTGGGACCGGCCCGGTGACCTCCAGGGCGGGACCGAGGAGATCGGCTGGTACACGGACAGGTTCTCCGGGACCTCGTCCGCCTCACCGCTGGTGGCCGGTGCCCTGGCCGCGCTGCAGGGCATGCTCAAGGCGGCCGGTCAGGAACCGATCTCCCCGGACCGTGCCCGCGCGGTGTTCCGGGCCACGGGTTCCCCGCAGCAGGACGCGCCGGGCCGGCCGGCCTCCCAGCGGATCGGCAGCCGGCCGGACATCAGGGCGGCGGTCACCCACCTGCTGCCCGACGCGGTCGGCTCGGGCCGGGCCGAGCGCTACTGGGACGAGCTCCTGCCGTATCCGCGTGAACTCCCGCCCAGGCTCCGGCTGTTCGTAGCGGGCAGCTGGCGCAGCCTCAACAACCCGTCCGCCGAGATCCGCCAGGCGGTGCACGCCGCCTTCGCGAGCGGACGGCCAGACGTGCGTGTCTGGTTCTCGGACGACGAGATCGTCGGCCTGGTGATCACGGGCTGACGGCCCCCGCCGGCCTCTCGCCGGATTCGCCTCGTGCAGCTCCCAGTCCGCGGGAACGCCATCCATGCTCAGCTGATGAGGGAAGGTGGCACCCGCATGAGCACCACCCCGCAGATGAGCCGGCCGTCAGAGAGCCACTCCGAGGAGGGCGTCCACGGCGCGTGACACGACGCCGGGGGCGCCCTCGTCGGTGCCACCCCGCTCGTGCTGGAGCGCGGCCCAGCGGTCGACCGCGGCGAGCGCCGTCGGCGCGTCCAGGTCGTCGGCGAGGGCGGCGCGGATCTCCTCGACCAGCGCGTCGGCGGGCGGCCCGTCCGGGCGGGACACCGCGGCCCGCCAGTTCTCCAGTCGCGCGAGGGCCTGGTCGAGGACCGAGTCCGTCCACTCCCAGTCGGCCCGGTAGTGGTGCGCGAGCAGCGCGAGCCGGATGGCGGCCGGGTCGACCCCGTCGCGCCGGAGCGTGGACACGAAGACGAGATTGCCCTTGGACTTCGACATCTTCTCGCCGTGCAGAGCGACCATGCCGGCGTGCACGTACGCCTTGGCCATGGGGAACTCGCCGGTGAGCACCTGGGCGTGCGAGGCGCCCATCTCGTGGTGCGGGAAGGCGAGGTCGGAGCCGCCGCCCTGCACGTCGAAGCCCATGCCGAGATGGTCGAGGGCGATGGCGACGCACTCGATGTGCCAGCCGGGACGGCCCTGCCCGAGCGAGCCCCCGTCCCAGCTGGGCTCACCCTCGCGGGCGGCCATCCAGAGCATCGGGTCGAGGGGGTTCTTCTTGCCCGGGCGGTCCGGGTCGCCACCGCGCTCGGCGGACAGCAGACGCATCGCGGCGGCGTCCAGGTTGGAGACCTTGCCGAAGTTCGGATCCGACTCGACGGAGAAGTAGACATCCCCTTCGAGCTCGTACGCCGCTCCGGCCTCCCGCAGCCGCTCGACGAGCGGAACGATTCCCGGTATCGCCTCGACGGCGCCGATGTAGTGCTTCGGGGGAAGCATCCGCAGGGCGGTCATGTCCTCACGGAAGAGGGTGGTCTCCTTCTCGGCGAGCGCCGCCCAGTCGATGCCGTCCCGCTCCGCGCGCTCCAGCAGCGGGTCGTCGACATCGGTCACGTTCTGGACGTAGTGAACCTGCCGCTTGGTGTCGAGCCACACGCGCTGAACGAGGTCGAACGCGTTGTAGGTCGCCGCGTGTCCCAGATGGGTCGCGTCGTACGGCGTGATACCGCACACGTAGATTCGGGCGACGGGACCGGGGTCAAGACGGACGAGCCCACCGGTCGCGGTGTCGTGGATCCGGAGGTCGCGGCCCTCACCAGGCAGGGCGGGGACATCGGAAGCGGGCCAGGCATACATGCCATGAGCCTAACCGGCCGGAAGTTACGTATACGAACCGGACCAGGTCCGATGGCCGGGAAGGCCTTCTTGCGCGGCTCGTGACGGTATGCGTCGGGGCCGCTGGAGAAGCCTGCCTCCCGGGGTGCCGTCAGACCGGCGGCCAGGGAATCGCCGGCCACTCCCCGCTGGGTTCCGGATGCTTCCGCGAGGCCAGCATCGCCTCGACACGCGCGCGCGTGGCATCGAGTTCGGCGGCGGTGACGAGTTCGGCCAGCCGGGTGGCGAGCGGCGCGGAGGGCGCCAGCGCGTCCCTCAGGGCGGCGAGCACCGAGAGTGCCTCGCCGGTCAGCGACTCCCCCGCCCAGCCCCACAACAGCGTCCGCAGCTTGTTCTCGGCGTTGAAGGTGACCCCGTGGTCGATGCCGTACAGCCGCCCCTCACCGCCGGGCAGCAGATGGCCGCCCTTGCGGTCCGCGTTGTTGATCACGGCGTCGAGCACGGCCAGTTTCCGCAGCCGGGCGTCGTCGGCGTGCACGAGCAGCGCCGTCCTGCCCTCACCGACCTCGGCGAACCCGATCGCCTTCCAGCCCTCCGCCGGCTCCTCGCCGTCCACCAGGGCCAGCAGTTCCGCGTCGGGCGCCGCCTCGATCCAGAGCTGGCACATGCCCTCGCCGTACGGCCCGTCCCGCAGCACGGTGGGCGGCACGAGCCCCCATCCCGTCACCTCGGACACCTCGAACGCGGCGACCTCCCGCCGCGCGAGGTTCCCGTCGGGGAAGTCCCACAGCGGCCGCTCCCCGGCGACCGGCTTGTAGACGCAGAACGCGTCCCGGCCCTCGTACGACACGGAGCAGTACAGCACCGCGTTCGAGGCCTCGCGGATGCGTCCGCGCACCTTCAGCTCGCCCTTGGCGAGCAGCTCGGCCGTGGTCACGCTCCGCGGCGGTATCCGTTCTGGCGCGGACATACGTGTCCTTCCGGGTCGAGCGGGAGGCTGCACAGCGGGCAGGGCGGCCGGCCCGCGTTGACGACGTCCAGGGCGCGCTTGGCGAAGGCCCGGGCCTGCGCGCCGGTGAGGCGGACCCGGAGCATCGGCGGGCCGTTCTCCTCGTCCTGGAGCAGTCGCTCCTCGGCGTCGGCGAGGTCCTCGTCGGAGTCGGCGTCGAGTTCCACGAGGGCCTGCGCCTCGACGATCATGCGCTGCTCGTCACCGTCCCAGGCCAGCGCCATGGTGCCGACCCGGAACTCCTCCTCGACGGGGGCGTCGAGGGGGGCGGTGTCGGGCACCTCGGTGGGGGCCACGGCCGGGACGGGCGCGCTGCCCCCCGTACGCCGTACGACCTCGTCGAGGAGCTCGTCCATCCGCTCGGCGAGCGCCGCCACCTGGGTCTTCTCCAGAGCCACACTGGTCACCCGGGGGCCCGAGGTGGCCTGCAGGAAGAAGGTACGGCGCCCGGGCAACCCGACCGTACCGGCCACGAAACGGTCCGGGGGGTCGTAGAGGAACACCTGACGGGACACGTCCTGTCTCCATTGATTCGGCATGCGGACCGGCTGACGGCGCGGGCCGCATCGGCTGCTGACAAGTCTGCTGACAACTACGGACGCGCTACGGATGACAACTGCAGCGCTGCTTCGACCGCTTCACCCTACTGCGGCCGACGATCACGGTGCGCCCGCACCGCCCCCGACCGTGGCAGCACCGCTCGGGGGTTCCTCACGCGGCGCCAGGGACGCGAAATCACCGGTGTCCCCGAGGCGCACGAGAAAGGGCCGCATCCGTGTGTAACGGATCGCGGTGATGGAACACGGTTCAACAGAGATCCGCTGGAAGAGGTCAAGATGAAGTCCGAGTGCTTCCGCCACAAGGGATTTGATGATGTCGCCGTGCGAACACATGAGGTACACGGCGTCAGCGCCGTGATCACGCTCCACGCGCGCGTTCCACTCGCGCACCGCCTCGGCGGCCCTGGTCTGCATGGCCCGCATCGACTCGCCGCCGGGGAACGCCACCGCAGAAGGATGCGTCTGGACGACCTCCATCAGCGGCTCGTCCATCAGTTCGGCGAGCTTGCGGCCGGTCCAGTCGCCGTAGTGGGCCTCCCCGATGCGCTCGTCGCTGTGCGCGCGCAGCTCCGGCCGTGCCTCCAGAAGCGGCCGGACGGTCTCCTGGCAGCGTTGCAGGGGGCTTGCGACGACTTCGGAGATCGGCAGCGCCGCGAGCCGCCCGGGGAGCGCGGCGGCCTGCTGGGCGCCGCGCTCGTCCAGGGCGACGCCGGGCGTCCAGCCGGCGAGCAGGCCGGAGGTGTTGGCGGTGGAGCGTCCGTGCCGGACGAGGATCAGAGTGGGCATGCGGCCCAGCGTAAACGGGCGCCCCGGGGACCAGGCCCGGACCCTGACGGGGCATGCCCGGCGTGCACCGCGACCCCTTCGGCGGAAGAATACGCTCCGTGATCGTGGACAGCGCCATCTACCGCGACGGGCGCCGCACGGAGGGGCCCGACGACCTGTCCGACGCCTTGGCCGAAGCCCGCGCCGAGGGCGACGCGTTCCTCTGGATCGGGCTGCACGACCCGACGGAGCGGGAGTTCGACCTCGTCACCGAGGAGTTCGGGCTGCACCCGCTGGCCGTCGAGGACGCTCTGAAGGCACACCAGCGGCCCAAGCTGGAGGTGTACGACGATTCGCTGTTCGTGGTCCTGAAGCCGGTCGTGTACGAGCCGGAGAGCGACAGGGTCTCCACCAGCGAGGTCATGATCTTCATCGGCGACTCCTTCGTGGTGACCGTCCGGCACGGCGAGGGCTCGCCCCTCGCGGCGGTACGGAAGCACCTGGAGCACGACCCCGGGCAGCTTCGGCACGGGCCCACGACGGTGCTCTACGCGATCGCCGACGCCATCGTCGATCACTATCTGGAGGTCGCGACCGAACTTGGGACCGACCTGGAGGAGCTGGAGGCGGAGGTCTTCTCACCGAATCTCGGCGGCTCGCGCACGACCGCGTCGCGGATCTACACCTTCAAGCGGCAGATCCTGGAGTTCCGCAGGGCCACCGTCCCCCTGGCGGTCCCGCTGTCCAGGCTCGCGGGCACGGGACCCTACGCGGCGGCCGTTCCCTTCGTGAACGAGCAGGCACAGCCCTTCTTCCGCGACGTCAACGACCACCTGATGCGCGTGAACGAGTCCGTGGAGAGTCTGGACCGGCTGGTCTCGGACATCCTCGCGGCGCATCTGGCGCAGATGAGCGTGCGGCAGAACGACGACATGCGGAAGATCTCCGCGTTCGCGGCCATGGCCGCGGTCCCCACGATGATCGCGGGCATCTACGGCATGAACTTCGACCACATGCCGGAGTTGCACTGGGTGTGGGCCTATCCGGCGGTGATCCTGCTGATGGTGGTGCTGGAGTTCGCCCTCTACAGGCAGTTCAAGCAGCGTGGCTGGTTGTGAGACGGTCCCCCCTTCCGGGGCGGGACGGCCTGGTAGCCCGGTGCCACGCGCGCGTGGCACCGGGCTACGCGAACTCGGGTGCCGCCGTCGCGGGCCCGCCCAGCGCGTCGCGGCGCTCGGGCATCCGGAGGGAGACCATCCGGTGCCAGCCCATGGCCCGCTCGTAGGCGTGGACGGCGTGGATTCCCGCGGCGAGCGTCGCGGACCTGGTCCTGGACCAGCCGAGAATGCGCCCCATGTGGGCCATCACGGCGAGGCTGACGTCCCGGTAGACGCGGATCTCCGCGTGCGCGCACTCGCGCAGCGTCCGCTGGATGGCGCGGCCGTGCCCGGCGTGCGCGAAGCGCAGCAGTTCCTCGTGGCAGTAGGCGAGGTGGTTGTCCTCGTCGTTCGAGATCATCCTCACTGCCCGGCCGAGGTCGGGGTCGTCGGCGAAGTGTTTGCGCAGCAGCTCCATCTGCTCGGAGGCACGCTGTTCGGTGACCCTGCTGTGGGCGAGGTAGGTGACGATGTCCCGCACGCTCAGCTGTTCGTCGCTCTTGAGCTTGTCGTGCGCCAGGCCGATCCCGTGCCGCTCCAGGAGCATCGTGTAGTCGGTGTCGGACGGGACCTCGACAGGTGTCAGACCGCGCTTCCTCATCAGGGCGTTGAAGATCCGCCCGTGCTTGTCCTCGTCGGCGCCGTGCCGGGCGATCTTGGGCGCGAGGGCGCGCTGGCCCTCCGGGACGAGCGCGGCGATCCGCGCGTTCTCCCAGCCTCCTTGTGACTCACCGCTGGCGGCGATGGAGCAGAAGAGCCGGAACGACTCGTCGTTGTCGAGGATCTCCTGGAACAAACTCTTGGCCGAAAGCATCACTGCCACCTCCATACAGGGTTTCCGCAGAAACCGAGTCAAATGGGTTGACAGGAGCGCGGCAACCGATATGTCGGACAACTCCGCCGAACGGAGGACGGAGAGGGACGCCCGGGGGCGTAACCCGAGAGGGCCCTGGCGCGTTGTTCCCAGTGACGGCCGTGGCGGGGAAGACCCCCGAGCCCCCACCACGGCCGCGGAAACTTCTTGGCGGACGTCCCGCCGCGTTACGCCAGACCGGCGCGTTCCAGGGCGTCGGTGCCGGCCCGGAGCGAGGCGATCCGGTCCTCCAGCGAGAAGCCCGCGGGGGCCAGCGTCAGCGTGGTGACCCCGGCCGCGGCGTACGCCTTCATCCGGTCGGCGATGCGGTCGACGGATCCGAGCAGCGTGGTCTGGTCGATCAGCGAGTGCGGGATGGCGGCGGCAGCGCCCTCCTTGTCGCCGGACAGGTACTTGTCCTGGATCTCGGCGGCCTCCTTCTCGTAGCCCATGCGCTGGGCGAGCTGGTTGTAGAAGTTCTGCTTGCGGCTGCCCATTCCGCCGACGTAGAGCGCCGTGTACGGCCGGAACATGTCGGCCAGCGTGGTCACGTCCTTGTCGTCGCCGAGCGCGAGCGGCAGCGTCGGACAGACGTCGAAGCCCTCCATGGTCTTCCCCGCCTTCTCCCGGCCCGCGCGCAGGTGCGTGATCGCGGTGTCCTCCAGGTGGTCGGCCGAGGGGAAGATCAGCAGCGCGCCGTCGGCGATCTCGCCGGTCTGCTCCAGGTTCTTGGGGCCGATGGCGGCGACGTACAGCGGGATGTGCTCGCGTTCCGGGTGCACGGTCAGCTTGAGGGGCTTGCCCGGGCCGCCCGGCAGCGGCAGGGTCCAGTGCGTGCCCTCGTAGGAGAGGCGCTCGCGCGTCATGGCCTTGCGGACGATCTCGACGTACTCGCGGGTGCGGGCCAGCGGCTTGTCGAACTTGACGCCGTACCAGCCCTCGGAGACCTGCGGTCCCGAGACGCCGAGGCCCAGGCGGAAGCGGCCGCCCGAGAGCGAGTCCAGGGTGGCGGCCGTCATCGCGGTCATCGCTGGCTGGCGGGCCGGGATCTGGAAGATGGCCGAGCCGACGTCGATGCGCTCGGTCTTGGCGGCGACCCAGCTGAGCACGGTGGCCGCGTCCGAGCCGTAGGCCTCGGCGGCCCAGCAGACCGCGTATCCGAGCCGGTCGGCCTCCTGGGCGACGGCGAGATTGTCGGCGTCCATTCCGGCGCCCCAGTAGCCGAGGTTGATCCCGAGCTGCATGACCGATTCCCCTTACTGATCAGTAACGTCCCTTGTGTCCGAGACACTAGCGCGCTGGTGGGCGCCGTGGCAGGTACGGGATCGGCCTCGGGTGATTCTGGTTGTCCACAGGGCCCCACGCGGACAGCCTTGGCCAGTAATCTCGGCGTCCATGGAGCAGAGGCATCTCGGCCGTACAGGCCTGCGTGTGTCCCGGATCGGACTCGGCACCCTGACGTGGGGCCGGGACACCGACGAGCATGACGCCGCGCACCTGTTGAAGGCGTTCTGGGAAGCGGGCGGGAACCTCGTCGACACGGCCGACGTGTACGGGGACGGGGAGTCGGAGTATCTGCTCGGACAGCTCATGGAAGGGCTCGTGCCGCGCCGGGATCTGGTCATCTCGACGAAGGCGGGGAGCGTACCCGACCCGGACCGCCGGTTCGACGGCTCGCGCGGGCACCTGCTGTCGGCCCTCGACGCCTCGCTCGTCCGCCTCGGCACCGACCACGTGGACGTGTGGCACGTGCACGCCTTCGATCCGGGGACACCGCTGGACGAGACGCTCCAGGCCCTCGACCTGGCCGTCAGCAGTGGCCGCGCGCGGTACGCGGGAGTGTCCAACTTCTGCGGCTGGCAGCTCGCCAAGGCGGCGACCTGGCAGCTCGCGGCGCCCGGGGTGCGGACCCGGCTGGCCAGTACGCAGATGGAGTACTCGCTGCTCCAGCGCGGCGTAGAGCGGGAGGTGCTGCCCGCCGCCCTCGATCTGGGCGTCGGCCTGCTCCCCTCCTCGCCGCTCGGCCGGGGCGTCCTCACGGGCAAGTACCGTGCCGGCACGCCCGCCGACTCCCGGGGCGGTTCCGAACACCTCGCGCCCTTCGTCGCGCCGTACCTGGACGAAGCCGCGAGCAGCATCGTGGACGCGGTGGTGACCGCGGCGGACGGCCTCGCGGTGACACCGCTCCAGGTGGCTCTCGCCTGGGTGCGCGACCGGCCGGGGGTCGCCGCCCCGATCATCGGCGCGCGCAACGCGCAGCAGCTCACGGCCGCGTTGTCAGTGGAGACCCTTAGTCTTCCTGACGAGATCTGCCGGGCGCTCGACGACGTGTCAGCACCGGTGCACCACTATCCCGATCACGACTGGAGCACGCTGTGAGCACGGAGCCCGAGACCACGCAGGACGGGGAGCCGGGGGCGCCCGGTACGGAAACCCCCGAGGGCGGGGACACGGGCGCCGGCACGGACGACGGTTCGACCGCGACCCCCGAGGGCGCGGAAGGCACCGTCGAAGGCGCGGAAGGCACCGTCAAGCAGCTGTCCGAGGCCGCGGCCGAGTTGGCGGCCCAGCGGCTGGAGCGGGAGCGCATCGCGCGGCGGAAGGCCGAGAAGCAGGGGCCGGTCGCGGCCGGCGGCAAGCTCAGCGGGACGGCCGCCGACCTGCTCGCCGCGGTCCGCGCCGTGGAGAGCGGTGAGAAGCCGGCGGCCACCGCGTTCCGTGCGCCCGAGCCGGCATCCCGAGCCGCCGTGCCCGAGCCCGCGCGGCGACCCGAGCCCGCACCCACCCCGGCCGACAGGCCGTCGGCGCCCGCCCCGGAGGCCGTCGAGACGGTGAGCGCGGTGCTCGCCGAGGGCGGCGCGCCCGACGCGCTCGCACCACAGGTCGCCGAAACCCTGGGCGAGGGCGCGGACGGGCGACTGCGCGAGGACCCCTGGCAGCTGCTGCGGGTCCCGGGGGTGCGGCCCGAGCAGGCCGACGGGTTCGCCCGGGCGCTGCTCGGCGCGGAGTGCGGCCCGGACGACGAGCGGCGGGGCCGTGCGCTCACCGTCTGGCTCCTCGAGCAGGCCGCGATCGCCGGACACACCGCTCTCGACGCCCCGGCGCTCACCGCCGCGCTCGCCCAGCACTCGGTGCCGGACCCGGACGCGGCCGTACAGAGCGCGCTGGCCGAGGGCGAGGCCCTGGTCTTCCAGGACGCGCTCGAATCGGCCGCGCCCGCGCAGGAGGACGACGAGGAGACCGAGGAGGAACGCCCGGTCCGCGTCCTCGTCGGTCTCGAGAGGTACGCGCTGGCCGAGGAGAGCCTCGCCGACGGCCTCGCCCGCGTGGTCAACTCCCTGCCCAAGGAGGACGCGACCGACTGGCCGTCCGCCGCCGCTTCGGCGTCCGGTTCCAGCGCCGAGCTGATCCGCGCGGTCGCCGGTCACGGCATCGTCCTGCACACCGGCGGCGAGGCGTCCCGAGCGGAGGCCGCGGCGCTCGTCGTCGCGGCGGGCCGGCTGGGCCTGCGGGCGTACGCCGCCGCGCACACGCCGGACGGCCGCCGGCGCTTCGCCGCGCTGCTCGAGGAGGCGGAGTCACCGGGCGGCGAGCGCCGCGAGGGTGCCGCCGCGGACGAGGACCGGGCAGCCGTCACCGTCGCCGGGCTGCTCGCCGGTGCCGAGGGGCCGGGCCGGGACGCGGAGGGCACGTTCAGCCTGGACCTTCTCGTCGTCCTGGACGCGCCGCAGCTCGACATCGAGACGGCGGCGATGCTGGCGGAGTCGCTGCCGGACGGTGCCCGCCTCGTGCTGAGCGGGGATCCCGGAGTGCTGTGGTCGGCGGGCCCCGGGCGGGTCTTCGCGGACCTTCTCGCGGCCCGTGTCTGGCCGCAGGTCGCCTCGCGGACACCGGACCCCGGTCCCATCGGCGAGCTGGTGTCCGGCATCGGGATCGGCGAGCTGAACCAGGTCGACGCGCCCGGCAAGGAAGTCGTGATCGTCCCGGTGCGTGACGCGGGTGAGGCGGTGCACCGCACGGTGCAGCTGGTCGCGGACTCGGTGCCCCGCGCGTTCGGCATCCCGGCCGAGCAGACGCAGGTGATCACTCCGGGGCACGGCGGAGCGGCCGGCACCCGCGCGCTGAACAGCGCGCTCAAGGAGCGGCTCAACCCCGGCCCCGGCCGCTTCGGCGGCTTCGACCCGGGCGACCGGATCGCGTACTCCCCCGCGCCGGGGCGTACGGTGCCGGGGCTCGTGGTGAAGGCCGACGCCGACGGACTGCATCTGGAGTGCGCGGGCGCCCCCGTGGTCGTACCCAAGGAGCGGGTGGAGCGGTCCGTGCGGCTCGGCTGGGCACTCACGGCGCACCAGGCGGTGGGTCTGCGTCTGCCGGCCGCGGTGGTGGTGCTCCCCGGTGACGCCGCGCAGGCCCTGACCAGGCCGTGGATCTACACGGCCTTCGGCCGCGCCGAGCGCCACCTTTCCGTGGTGCACGGGGTGGACCAGGCGCTGGCGCGGGCGGTGGCGGAGGTCCCGCAGAAGCCGCGCACCACCCGGCTGCCCGCTCTCCTCAAGGCGCAGGTGCCAGTGCCGGCGGCGGGCTGAAGCCCCGTACGCACAGAAGTGGGGGGGGCCCGCCCCCCCGGGCCCCCCCCCCCCCCCGGGGGGGGGGGGCCCCGCCCCCCGGCGGGGGGGGCCCGGGGGCCCGCGACCCCCCCGGGGGCCGCCCCGGGGGCGGCCGCCGCGGG
>NZ_JBITHE010000006.1:0-189581 GCF_044457665.1 Streptomyces sp. NPDC050535 | reverse complement strand
CGCGCACCACCCGGCGGCCCGCTCCCCTCCCGGCGCAGGTGCCAGTGCGGGCGGCGGGCTGACGCCCCGTCCGCACAGAAGTGGCGGTCACCGGCCCCCGGGGCCCGCCACCCCGTACGAGCGGGCAGGCTCAGCGATCCGCGTCCAGGGGCTCCAGGTCACCGTCGACCCCGAGGTCGTCCTCGAGGTCGTCGTCCGCGTCGTCGTCGAAGACGGCACTGACGTCGAAGCGGCAGACGACCCGCTGCGGATCGATCGCCTCGAAGGGGGCCTCGAGCCATTCGCCGGGCTCGGCCGCCTCGTCGGCAGCCGTCACCCAGAGCGTGGAGTCGCCCTCCTCCAGACCGAACTCCTTGTGCCGGGAGGCGATCTCGTCCGGTTCGAACTCGCCGAACAGGACGCCGAGCGCGCCGTGCACCGTGCCGGCCGCCGCGTCGAAGGCCGCGCTCACACTGGCCCCGTCCTCCTCCACGGCCTCCACCCGCTGGGCCTGCGCGAGCAGGCGCTGTGGCTCCACCACCGCGTAGTCCCGGCGGATCAGCACGCTCAGCGCGTTCGGCTCCTCCGGGCCCGTGTACGGCGGCAGCGTGTCTTCCGAACCGGGGATCTCGAAGGGTGTGACCTCGTCGTAGCGGTCGTAGAGAAGCTCGTCGTACTCCTCGGCCGCGGCGGCCAGCTCGTTGAACGCCTCGTAGACGGCCGGGTCGTCATCACCCGTCCTGCGCTCGACCGCGGCCAGGTGACGGTCGAGCGCGGTCTTGATCGCCTCGGCGGCGGCGCGTACCTCGGCAGCGGTGGGCTGCACAGCATCAGACATAGAGCAGACGCTATCCGTACCGGGCCTCTGCCCGCACAATAGATGCGATGCCGGAATACGAATTTGTCGACGTGTACGTACCGCGCGGGGTTTCCCGCAAGGACGCCACACGCCTGCTGACAGACCACGCGGAGTACGGACACTGGGAGTTGGACCGTCTGAGCCTGCTGCGCGACGGCAGCCGCAAGGTGCGGTTGCGTCGGCGGATCATCCGTCAAGTGCGCGCGACATGGTGAGCACAAGAGGCTGAAACGGAGCGGGCCCCGCCGTCACGGGGCCCGCTCCGTTCCGCTCACCGCGGAGAGGTTCGTGGCGTTTCGGTCACGCCCGTCCCGGTTACGCGGCCGATCGTGCCCTGCGGTACAGCACGGCGCCGCCGAGCAGTGCGCCGACGCCCGCCGGGATGACCGCGCCCAGCGGCAGGTCACCGCCGGTGTGGGCGAGCTGCCCGACACCCTGGGGCTGGGCGACGGACCGCGCGCCGAGGTGGTCCGCGTGCGCGGCGGAGCCGCCCAGGTTCTCCTCGGCCAGGCCGGCCGGCTTGGCCGGAGTACCCGGGTGCCCCGGGTTGCCGGGCTCGCCCGGGTGCCCCGGCTGGGCCGGCTTGCCCCCGGACGGCGTTCCGGGTCCGCCGGGCGGGGTGGTGGAGTGACCGCCGCCCGCTCCGTTCCCGCACTCGTTGCCCGTCACGGCGTTACCGATGCCGCCGACGTTCACGCTGTTGCCGCAGACGTTGACCGGCACGTCGATCGGCGCCTGTACGTGGTTGCCCGAACCGACGCCCGGCGAGTCGCTCGCGTGCCCGCCCGCCTGCGAGCCGCCGCCGGAGTGGGGGCCGTCGTCCCCGTACCCGCCCCCTGACGAACCGCGGCCGCCGCCCTGGTTGGCACACTTGTTGCCCATCGCCGGGTTGAGCAGCCCGACGACGCTCACGGTGTTGCCGCAGACGTTGACCGGCGCGTGCACCGGCGCCTGGACCGTGTTGCCCGACAGCACGCCGGGCGAGTCCGAACTCGAACCGCTCGCACCCGAGTCGGCATGTGCGTGGCCGCCGGTCACGGCGAGCACACCACTCGCCGCCGCCACGGTCATCAGGCCCTTGCGGGTGACCTGTCGCATAGCTGTATCCCTGCCTTCGCCCTTGGCTTTGACCATCCGGAACGCGCACACACCCGAAACCGACGCGTGCGCGGAAAGCCGATCGGCCCCGGAGCGCATGGCGCGCGCTCCGGGGCCGACGGGCTCAGACCCTCATGGAGTCGGATTCTCGTGAGCGCAGTCCCTCAGTGGGGACGGAACCTCACGGGATGAGGCACAACGTCACTTGTTGATGCAGGTGTTGCCGAAGGCGGGGTTCAGCAGCCCGATCACCGAGATCGTGTTGCCGCAGACGTTCACCGGGATGTGAACGGGCACCTGGATGACGTTGCCCGAGACAACGCCCGGGGAGCCCACAGCGGCACCCTGGGCACCCGAGTCGGCGACGGCCAGGCCCGCACCGGCGAGAACCAGACCACCAGTGGCAGCCGCAGCGGCGACGATCTTCTTGATCATTATTCCTCCTTGTTGGCAAATGCGATCCCAGCTTCGGATCGCATCACCTGTAACGAGGAGGGAGTAATGGGGCTACGCGCTTATCGTCTCATTCACTCTTCTCAGTTGCCGCCGCACAGGCTGGCGAATAGTGCGGTCTCGTTCCGGCGAACCAATTCGCCACATCACCGGGCTTGTTCAGGAGGCGTCGATGAAGCGGTCGAGTACCCGCACGCCGAACTTGAGCGCGTCGACCGGCACCCGCTCGTCGACGCCGTGGAACATGCCCGCGAAGTCCAGCTCCGGCGGCAGCTTCAGCGGCGCGAAGCCGAAGCAGCGGACGCCCAGGTCGGCGAAGGACTTGGCGTCCGTGCCGGCCGACAGCATGTACGGGACGGCGCGTGCGATCGGGTCCTCGGCGGACAGCGCGGTCTGCATGGCGTCGACGAGGGCGCCGTCGAAGGTGGTCTCCAGCGCCTTGTCGGCGTGCACGTCCTCGCGCTTCACCCTGGGGCCGAGAATCCGGTCCAGGTCCGCGAGGAATTCCTCCTCGTAACCCGGCAGATAGCGGGCGTCGATGTGCGCGGTCGCCTGTCCCGGAATCACGTTGACCTTGTAGCCCGCGCCCAGCTGGGTCGGATTGGCGGTGTTCTGGAGCGAGGCCCCGATGAGCTTGGCGATACCGCCGAGCTTCTCCAGCGTCCCGTCCATGTTCTCCGGGTCGAGCTCGGTGCCGAGCGCGTCGCCGAGTTCGTCGAGGAAGTGCCGGAGCGTCTTGGTCACGCGGACCGGGAACTTGTGCCGCCCGAGCCGCCCGACGGCCTCGGACAGCTCGGTGATGGCGTTGTCACGGTGGATCATCGACCCGTGCCCGGCGGTGCCGTCCACGGTCAGCTTCATCCAGTGCATGCCCTTCTGGGCGGTCTCGATGAGATACAGCCGCAGGTTCTCGTTGACCGTGAAGGAGAACCCGCCGACCTCGCCGATCGCCTCCGTGACGCCCTCGAAGAGGTCCGGGTGCTTGTCGACCAGATGCCGCGCACCCCATGTGCCGCCCGCCTCCTCGTCCGCGAGGAAGGCCAGCACGATGTCGCGGGGCGGCTTGCGCCCGGTGCGCAGCCGCTCCCGTACGACCGCCAGTGTCATGGCGTCCATGTCCTTCATGTCGACCGCGCCGCGCCCCCACACACAGCCGTCCGCGATCTCGCCGGAGAAGGGGTGGTGGGTCCAGTCCTGGGCATTGGCCGGTACGACGTCGGTGTGGCCGTGGATCAGCAGCGCGGGGCGCGAGGGGTCCTCGCCCTCGATGCGGGCGACGGTGGAGGCCCGGCCCCGGTGCGACTCGAAGATCTGCGGTTCGAGCCCCACCTCGGCGAGCTTCTCGGCGACGTACTCGGCGGCCTTGCGCTCACCCGGTCCCGAGTGGTCGCCGTAGTTGCTGGTGTCGATCTGGATCAGCTCGCGGCAGAGGTCCACGACCTCGTCCTCGCCGGAGACGCCCCTGGCCGTGTTCGACTCGCTCACGCTGCTTCCTCCCACTGTCACTGCTGGTGGTCCCCCTCATCCTCTCTCCGACCCCCGCCGCGACCAAGGCCGGACCCTGCCCGTCACACGCAGTTCACGCGGGAACGGGGCGTGATCGGACGTCCTCGGAAGCCTGGTAATGTTTTCTCTGTCGCCGCGAGGGAAACCCCGTGCGACAGACACCTTGTCCGGGTGGCGGAATGGCAGACGCGCTAGCTTGAGGTGCTAGTGCCCTTTATCGGGCGTGGGGGTTCAAGTCCCCCCTCGGACACCAGATGGTTCCAGGCGAACGGTGCCGGCGGATTCTCCGCCGGCACCGTTCGCGTTTCGTCGTCGTACGTCAACCCCACGCGGTCATCCGGCCGGCGCCGGTGTCGGAGTCAGTGCTCGCGGGGGTGCGGGTAATCGGCTGTCCGGTGCTGGAAGGAGAGGATCTTCGGGTTCCGGACGACGCCGTCGCGGATCTCGATGGCCTTGCTGACCGTGACGTCGGCCTCCCATGCCTCGGGGCCGCTCATGACCTTGCGAAGGTAGGGAAGGAGCGCCTCGCTGATCTCCCAGGTGGCCGAGTTCCACAGGTGTGACGGGCTGTGATCCACCCCGTAGTAGTGGCAGCCGGGTCCCACCGTGAGCATGGGCTCGCCGAAGCTGGTCGGGCGGGCCCATCCGAAGCCCATGCCCTCGTCGCAGGAGACGTCGACGAAGATGGTCCCCGGCCGGAACTGGGCGAGCTCCTCGTCGGTGACGAACATCAGCGGAGCGTCGGTGTCCTGGAGGACGCAGTTGACGATGATGTCGAACCCGGCGAGGTACTCCGCCATCGGCACGGACCCGGCCGCGGTGACGGCCCGCAGTTTCGACGGATCGTCGTCCTGCTCCTCGAAGTGCCCCATCACCACCGACGGCATGGGCGAGGCGACCGCCGCGGCGGCGCGCTGGGTGAGCACCGTGACGTCGGAGACGCCCATGGCTCCCAGGCCCGTGACCGCTCCGCGCGCCGTGGCACCGAAGCTGATGACCACCGCACGCAGACGGCGCCCGTAACTGCCGGTCTGCCCGCCGAGCTGAAGGGCGTGCAACACCGAGCAGTAGCCGGCGAGTTCGTTGTTCTTGTGGAAGACGTGGACGCTGAAGGCGCCCGTGGAGGTCCAGTGGTTCATGGCCTCCCAGGCGATGAGGGTCAGCTGCCGGTCGATGGCGATCTGCGTCATCTTGTCGTCCTGCACGCAGTGCGGCCATCCCCACAGCACCTGGCCCCGGCGCAGCTCGGCGACATCGTCGTGCGTCGGTTTGGGCAGCAGCAGGACATCGCACTCGGCGATGAGCTCTTCCCGGGTGCGCAGGCCGGCGAGGAGCGGTCGCAGAGCGTCGTCGCCGACGCCGAACCGCTCGCCGTAGCCCTGTTCAAGGAAGATCTTCTCGCGTACGTCCGGGGCGATCCGGCCGAGATGGTCGGGGTGCAGCGGCAGTCGGGACTCGTTCTCCTTGCGGGAGGAGGCGAGTACTCCAAGATTCATCAGGCTTGTACGGCTCATGCGCTTCCTCGTCATCGAGTTATTGAGTTGTCGTCGTTCGTGTCATCGCTGCCGAGTCCGGCCGGCGGGGGCGCGTGTCGTCCGCACCAGTGGGTCGGAGCCCCTCGTGAACCAGGCAGTCCGCTACCTCGGGGCGCGCGACGGGAGGCGGGACTCGGTGCCGCGGTGCGGGCGAGCAGTCACGGGGCGGCCCATTTCCACCGGGGCGCGTATCCTCCGGCCTTGCCGTACCCGAGGGTGACGCCGAAACGGATGACGGCGTGCGGGATGCGCTCGGTACCGCAACCGTACTCCCCTCACGGCCCTCCAAATCCCTCGTGACGTGCGGGGAACGCCCCTCGTGACGTGCGGGGAACGACGAGGGAGGTCGCGCCCGTCGCATCGCCGTACGACGTGTCGCGGCAAGATGTGTGGCAGATCTCGTCAGGATGACATACCCCCACGTCAGAGCACGGCCAGCAACCCGGAATGAGTGATTCCGAGGCCCTCGCGAGGCCTCCTCACGTGGCTGACGTGCAGCAACGCGACTAGCGTCGTACTAAAATTCCACGCTTGTTTGGAGCTGGACCGGAATATCCCCAGGCGTACCTGCGGGCCCCCCAGCGCCCCGGACGCTCCGGGATCACCACGTGAGGACCCGATGGCAGCCCTAGAGCAAGGCCCTGCGCTCGCTCTGTCCGACGAGGAGGTGCGCGCCGAGTTCGGTGAGCAGGCGCGCTTCTCCGCCTCCTCAGCCGCCTCTCCGCGCACCCTTGTGGACATCCTCGACGCCTCTGTCCGGGCGTACCCCGACGAGCCCGCCCTCGACGACGGCGAGCTCTCCCTCACCTACCGCGCGCTGGCCGTCGAGGTCGAGATCCTCCGGAGCGCGCTGGCGGACGCGGGTGTGGAGCCGGGCGACCGGGTCGGCGTGCGGGTCCCCTCCGGCACCAATGACCTCTACGTCGCCATCCTCGCCGTACTGGCCGCGGGTGCCGCCTACGTACCGGTGGACGCCGAGGACCCGGACGAGCGGGCCGAGCTGGTCTTCGGCGAGGCGCGGGTGCGTGCCGTCGTCGGAGCGGGGCACGAGCTGACCGTCACCGGTGCGTCGGACCCCCTTGTCGCGCACCCCCGCCCCGCGGTCCCGGGCGCCTCCGCGACCCGGCCCGGCACCGAGCACGACGCCTGGATCATCTTCACCTCCGGCTCCACCGGCAAGCCCAAGGGCGTGGCCGTCAGCCACCGCGGTGCCGCCGCCTTCGTCGACGCCGAGGCCGACCTCTTCCTCACCGAGGAACCGATCGGGCCCGGCGACCGCGTGATGGCCGGCCTCTCCGTCGCCTTCGACGCCTCCTGCGAGGAGATGTGGCTGGCCTGGCGCTACGGCGCCTGCCTGGTGCCCGTGCCGCGCTCCCAGGTGCGCAGCGGCGCCGACCTGGGCTCCTGGCTGATCGAGCAGGAGATCACCGTCGTCTCGACCGTGCCGACGCTGGCCTCGCTCTGGGAGCCGGAGGCGCTCAACGAGGTACGGCTGCTCATCTTCGGCGGTGAGGCCTGCCCGCCCGAGCTGGTCCAGCGGCTGGTGACCGAGGGACGCGAGGTGTGGAACACCTACGGGCCCACCGAGGCGACCGTCGTGGCCTGTGCCTCCCTGATGACGGGCGAGGAGCCGATCCGGATCGGGCTGCCGCTGAACGGCTGGGAGCTGGCCGTCGTCGACGAGGCCGGGACCCCGGTGGCGATGGGCGAGAGCGGTCAGCTGGTGATCGGCGGGGTGGGCCTCGCCCGCTATCTCGACCCCGAGAAGGACGCCGAGAAGTACGCGCCGCTGGAGTCCCTGGGCTGGAAGCGGGCGTATCGCAGCGGTGACCTCGTCAAGGCGGAGCCCGAAGGGCTGATCTTCCTGGGCCGGGCCGACGAGCAGATCAAGCTCGGCGGGCGCCGCATCGAGCTCGGCGAGGTGGACACCGCTCTCCAGGCGCTGCCCGGTGTCGCGGGCGCCGCGGCCGCCGTACGGACCGCGCGCAGCGGCAACCAGCTGCTCGTCGGCTATGTGGTCACCCAGGAGGGCTGGGACCAGGCCGCGGCCGTCGAGCGGCTGCGCGCCGAACTGCCCGCCGCCCTGGTCCCGTTGCTCGCGCCGGTGGACGACCTGCCGACCCGCACGTCGGGCAAGGTGGACCGCGACGCGCTGCCCTGGCCGCTGGAGAACCTGGAGACCGGCGGCACCAAGGAGCAGCTGTACGGCACCGAGGCCTGGCTCGCCGAGCAGTGGAGCGAGGTGCTCGGCATCCCCGTCTCCACCGCGTCCGACGACTTCTTCGCGATCGGCGGCGGCAGCCTGGCCGCCGCGCAGCTCACCACACGGCTGCGCACCCGCTACGCCAGCGCCGCCGTCCTCGACATCTATCAGCAGCCCACCCTGCGCAAGCTGGCCCGGCACCTCGAGGAGTCCGTGCAGGACGACGGCGCCGAGCGGATCATCGCGCCGGTCCCGCTGCGGACCAAGGCGACCCAGCTCCTTCTGCTGATCCCGCTGTTCACCCTGCTCGGCCTGCGCTGGACGGTGGCGCTGGCCGCGCTCGGGAACGTACTGCGCTGGTTCGGGCCGTACCCGTGGGCGCCGACGGCGTCGTGGTGGCTGGTCGGTGCCGGGGCGCTGGTCCTCTTCAGCCCGCCGGGACGGCTCGCGATCGCCGCGGGCGGTGCGCGGCTGCTGCTGCGGGGCGTGAAGGCGGGCCGGCATCCGCGTGGCGGGAGTGTGCATCTGCGGCTGTGGACGGCCGAGCGGCTGGTCGAGTTCAGTGGCGCGACCTCGCTGACCGGGTCCTGGCTGGAGCGGTACGCGCGTGCCCTGGGCGCCAGGATCGGCCCCGACGTGGACCTGCACTCGCTGCCGCCGGTGACCGGCATGCTCAAGCTGGGCCGGGGTGCCGCCGTCGAGTCCGAGGTGGACCTGTCGGGGCACTGGCTGGACGGTGACCGGCTGGAGATCGGCGCCGTGAAGGTGGGCGCGCACGCCGTGGTCGGCACCCGCAGCCTGCTCTTCCCCGGTGCGCGGGTCGGCAAGCGGGCCGAAGTGGCCCCCGGTTCGGCCGTGGCCGGGCACGTACCGACCGGGCAGCGCTGGGCGGGGGCGCCCGCGGTCAAACTGGGCAGGGCGAAGCGGGCCTGGCCCAAGGAGCGCCCGGCGCGTGGCACGTACTGGCGGGTGATGTACGGCGCGACGGGCTTCGCACTGTCCGCGCTGCCGCTGGTCGCGGGGCTTGCAGCCCTGCTCGTGGCCCATGTGTTCGTGAGCGCGGACGCCGGGCTCGGCGAGGCCCTGCGCGGCGCGGCGGTGGCCCTGGTGCCGGCGACGCTCGCCTTCGGGCTGGCGTACGCGCTGCTGCTCCTGGTCTCGGTGCGGCTGCTCAGCGTGGGGCTGCGTGCGGGCACCTACCCGACGCACAGCCGGATCGGCTGGCAGGCCTGGACGGTCACGCAGCTGATGGACCGCTCGCGGGACACGCTGTTCCCGCTGTACGCCGGGTTGATCACGCCGGTGTGGCTGCGGCTGCTCGGCATGAAGATCGGGCGGGGCGCCGAGGTGTCCACCGTGCTGGCGCTGCCCAGCCTCACCACGGTCGGCGAGGGCGCGTTCCTCGCCGACGACACCCTCACCGCGCCCTACGAGCTCGGTGGCGGCTGGGTGAAGATCGGGCGCGCCGAGATCGGGCGCCGGGCGTTCCTCGGCAACTCCGGGATGACCGCGCCGGGCCGCAGCGTGCCGGACGGCGGTCTGGTCGGGGTGCTCTCCGCGACGCCGAAGAAGGCGAAGAAGGGCAGTTCCTATCTGGGGCTGCCGCCGATGAAGCTGCCGCGTGCCACGCAGGGCGGCGACCAGAGCCGTACGTACGACCCGCCCGCGCGCCTGTTGTGGGCCCGCGGGCTGGTGGAGCTGTGCCGGATCGTGCCGGTGTTCTGCTCGGCGGCGCTCGCCGTGCTGACCGTGGCCGCGCTGAGTGCGCTGGGGGCCTGGGCCTGGGCGCTCGCCGGGCTGGTGCTGCTCGGCACGGGCGTGCTCGCGTGTGTGCTGTCCATCGTGGCGAAGTGGGTACTCGTGGGGCGCCACCGGGCCGGTGAGCACCCGCTGTGGAGCAGCTTCGTGTGGCGCAACGAGCTGGCGGACACCTTCGTCGAGGTGGTGGCCGTGCCGTGGCTGGCCGGTTCCGTGCCGGGTACGCCGCTGATGACGGCGTGGCTGCGCGGGCTCGGTGCCAGGATCGGAAAGGGCGCCTGGGTGGAGAGTTACTGGCTGCCCGAGACGGACCTGGTGACGCTCGGCGACGCCTCCACCGTGAATCGGGGCTGCGTCCTGCAGACTCACCTCTTCCACGACCGGATCTTGCGGACGGATACTGTTGTTCTCCGTGAGGGCGCCACTCTGGGCCCGGGCGGGATCGTCCTGCCCGGCAGCACTGTCGGGGCCCGTGCCACGCTGGGTCCCGCCTCGCTGGTGATGGCGGCGGAGTCCGTTCCCGACGACACCCGCTGGCTGGGCAACCCGATCGAGTCATGGCGTTCATAGAAGAGATGGCCGGATCGGATACGAAGGGCGGTGTACCGGTATGTCGTACGAGCACAGGGCAGGGAGCAGACGCGGCAGTGAGCGTTCAGCAGACAGTGGGATCGGACCCGTACTTCCCGGCGAACGGTGATCCCCGCTACCGGGTGCACCGGTACGAACTCGCGCTGGACTACCGCCCCGGCCCGAACCGGCTCTCCGGCACCGTGCGGCTCAACGCGATAGCGGGCCGCTCCCCGCTCACCGAGTTCCAGTTGAACCTGGCCGACTTCCGGATAGGCAGGATCCGGGTCGACGGCAAGGCACCGCACTACACGCACCGCGGCGGCAGGCTGCGCGTCCGGCCCCCGAAGCCGATCCGGGCCGGTGCCGCCTTCACCGTCGAGGTGGCCTGGGCCGGCAATCCCAAGCCGGTGAACAGCCCCTGGGGCGGCATCGGCTGGGAGGAGCTGGAGGACGGGGCGCTGGTGGCGAGCCAGCCGGTCGGGGCGCCCTCCTGGTACCCGTGCAACGACCGCCCGGCCGACAAGGCCTCGTACCAGATCTCGGTCACCACACCGTCCTTCTACGCCGTGGTGGCCGGTGGCCGGCTGCTGACACGTACGACGAAGGCGTCGACGACCACCTGGGTCTACGAGCAGTCGGCGCCGACCTCCAGCTATCTGGTCGGCATGTCGATCGGGAAGTACCAGACGGTGCTGCTGGGCGATCCCGGCCTCGGCGGCGTGCCGCAGACCGGTCATCTGCCCGCGGACCTGCTGCCCGCGTTCTCCCGGGACTTCGCGCGGCAGCCCGCGATGATGGAGCTGTTCGAGGATCTCTTCGGGCCCTATCCGTTCGGCGAGTACGCGGTCGTGGTGACGGAGGAGGAGCTCGATGTCCCCGTCGAGGCACAGGGGTTGTCGCTGTTCGGCGCCAACCACGTGGACGGGGCGCGGGGTTCGGAGCGGCTGGTCGCGCACGAGCTGGCGCACCAGTGGTTCGGCAACAGCGTGTCCATCGCGGACTGGCGGCACATCTGGCTGAACGAGGGGTTCGCCAAGTACGCGGAGTGGCTGTGGTCGGAGCGTTCCGGGGGCCGCGGGGCGCATCAACTGGCCGCCGTGGCGCACCGGAAGCTGTCCTCGATGCCGCAGGACCTGTGTCTGGCCGACCCGGGGCGCAAGCTGATGTTCGACGACCGGCTCTACCAACGCGGCGGGCTCGTGCTGCACGCGCTGCGCTGCGCGATGGGTGACGAGGCCTTCTTCCGGATGCTGCGCGGCTGGGCCGCGCAGTACCGGGGCGGCGCCGTCACGACGGCGGCGTTCACCGCGCATGTCGCCCGTTACGCCGCCGAACCGCTGGACGACGTGTTCAGGGCCTGGCTGTACAAAACGGCGCTCCCTCCGCTGCCCGTACCGCAGACCCGGCTTCCGGCACGGCCCACGTATCCGCCGACCAACGCCGACTCGGCGTAGACGCAGAGAGTTTCGCAGCCATGACAGCCACGACCGGTCGCTCCTGCCCCTGCGGGCTGCCCCAGGCGTACGAGGAGTGCTGCGGGCGCTGTCACTCGGGCGCCGCGGCGGCGCCGACCGCCGAGGCGCTGATGCGGTCGCGGTACGCCGCCTTCGTACGGCGGGACGAGAAGTACCTGTTGCGGACCTGGCATCCGCGGACGCGGCCCTCGTCCGTCGACTTCGATCGCGGGATGCGGTGGACCGGCCTGGAGATCCTGGAGACGGGTGCCGGGTCGGCGTTCCACTCGACGGGGACCGTGACCTTCCGGGCCTCCTACCAGGGCGGCTCGCTGCATGAGCGCAGCCGCTTCGAGCGGGTCGAGGGCGCTTGGGTGTACGTGGACGGCGACTTCGTCCAGTAGCCGCTACGGCGCCAGTATGTCGAGTTCCTGAAGGGCGCCGACCGTGATCTCGCGGGTGAGCGCCTCGGCGCGGGCCGCGTCGCCCTCGCGGACCGCCTCGGCGACCTGGACGTGCAGGGTGACGGCGGCGGGGTCGGGGTCCTCGAACATGACCTCGTGCTCGGTACGTCCGGTGAGTACCTCGGCGACGACGTCCCCGAGCCGGGCGAACATCTCGTTGCCCGAGGCGTTGAGGATCACCCGGTGGAAGGCGACGTCGTGGACGAGATAGCCCTCCAGCCGGTGGCCGCGTGAGTGGGCGACCATGCCCAGGGCGCACTCGGTGAGCTCGGCGCACTGCTCGGCGGTGGCGTTCCTGGCCGCGAGGCCCGCGGCGATCGGTTCGACGGCGGAGCGCAGCACGGTGAGGGAGCGCAGCTGGTGGGGGCGGTCGGCGCCGGCCAGCCGCCAGCGGATGACCTGGGGGTCGTACACGTTCCACTCGGCCTTGGGCAGGACCGTCACGCCGACGCGGCGGCGGGACTCGACCAGGTGCATGGACTCCAGGACGCGCACCGCCTCGCGCATCACCGAACGCGACACCTCGAAGCGCTGGGCGAGTTCGTCCGTGCGCAGGACGCTCCCGGGCGGGTACTCGCCCGCGGTGATCGCCGGCCCGAGGGTTCCCAGTACGTGTTCGTGCAGGCCCCGGCCCCGTGTGCTCATGCAGCCAGCGTACGAGCCGACAGCACGGATCAAAAAGTCAGACTTATATGTCACAGACTCTTGAATTTGTCGTACCTAATGGGTTTCAGTGTCGTCGACATCGGATGTCGCAGTCGGATGTCTCAGGTGTCGGCCAAAGATGATGAGGACAGCGAGAGCATGATGCAGCTGACGCAGACCCCGCATGTCGTCGTGATCATGGGCGTGTCGGGCACCGGGAAGACCACCATCGGTCCCCTGCTCGCCGCCCGTCTCGGCGTTCCTTACGCCGAGGGCGACGACTTCCACCCCCCGGCCAACATCGCCAAGATGTCGGCCGGGACCCCACTGACCGACGACGACCGGTGGCCCTGGCTCGACGCCATCGGGCGCTGGGCGCACGGACGGGCGGGTCTCGGCGGGGTGGTCAGCAGTTCGGCGCTGAAGCGCGCCTACCGGGACCGGCTGCGGGAGTCCGCGCCCGGTGCCGTGTTCGTGCACCTCACCGGTGACCGCGCCCTCATCCAGGACCGGATGTCTCAGCGCCAGGGGCACTTCATGCCGACGGCGCTGCTCGACTCCCAGTTCGCCACCCTCCAGCCGCTGGAGCCGGACGAGGCGGGCGTCGCCGTGCAGGTCTCCGGTGACCCCGGGGAGATCGCGGACCGGGCCGTGGCCGCGCTCGCCGACCTGCCGCAGTCCCCGCGGTCCCCGCAGTAACCCCCTCTCCTACCTCACCACCGTTCTCACGTAGGGAATCACCGTGACCAGACTCAGCGTCGAGTTGCTGGCAGCCGACCCCGTGGAGCCGATCACCTCGGCGGGCCACGCTCAGCTGGGCATCGCCGTACTGGCGGGCATCGCCGTAATCGTCCTGCTCATCACCAAGTTCAAGCTGCACGCCTTCCTCGCCCTGACCATCGGCTCGCTCGCCCTCGGCGCCTTCGCCGGGGCTCCGCTGGACAAGGCCATCGTCAGCTTCACGACCGGACTCGGTTCGACCGTCGCCGGCGTGGGCGTCCTGATCGCGCTGGGCGCGATACTCGGCAAGCTGCTCGCCGACTCCGGTGGCGCGGACCAGATCGTCGACACGATCCTCGCCAGGGCGGGCGGCCGCGCGATGCCGTGGGCGATGGTCCTGATCGCCTCGGTGATCGGTCTGCCGCTGTTCTTCGAGGTCGGCATCGTGCTGCTGATCCCGGTCGTCCTGATGGTCGCCAAGCGCGGCAACTACTCCCTGATGCGCATCGGCATCCCGGCCCTCGCGGGCCTGTCCGTGATGCACGGCCTGATCCCGCCGCACCCCGGCCCGCTGGTCGCGATCGACGCGGTGGGGGCCAACCTCGGCCTCACGCTGGCCCTCGGCATCCTGGTCGCCATCCCGACGGTGATCATCGCGGGTCCGGTCTTCTCGAAGTACGCCGCCCGGTGGGTGGACGTCCCGGCCCCCGACAAGATGGTCCCGGTGCGCGCCTCCGAGGACCTGGAGAAGCGCCCCGGCTTCGGCGTCACCGTCGCCACCATCATGCTGCCGGTCGTGCTGATGCTGGCCAAGGCGCTGGTCGACATCGTCGTGGACGACCCCACCCACATGGTGCAGCGGGTCTTCGACGTCATCGGCTCACCGCTGATCGCGCTGCTCGCGGCCGTGCTCGTCGGCATGTTCACGCTGGGCCGCGCGGCCGGTTTCACCAGGGACCGGCTGTCGACGACCGTCGAGAAGTCGCTCGCCCCGATCGCGGGCATCCTGCTGATCGTCGGCGCGGGCGGCGGTTTCAAGCAGACGCTGATCGACTCCGGCGTCGGCCAGATGATCCTGGACATCTCCAAGGACTGGTCGATCCCCGCACTGCTCCTGGCCTGGCTGATCGCGGTGGCGATCAGGCTCGCGACCGGTTCGGCGACCGTCGCCACCATCTCGGCCGCCGGTCTCGTCGCCCCCCTCGCGGCCGACATGTCGACCGCGCACGTCTCCCTCCTGGTCCTGGCGATCGGCGCGGGCTCGCTCTTCTTCAGCCATGTCAACGACGCCGGGTTCTGGCTGGTCAAGGAGTACTTCGGCCTGAACGTCGGCCAGACCATCAAGACCTGGTCGGTGATGGAGACGATCATCTCGGTGGTGGCGGGCGGGCTGGTCCTGCTGCTGTCGCTGGTGATCTAGGAGTACGGGTATGAGTCACCCCCTGTTCGACATCAGCGGCCGCAGGGCGCTGGTCACCGGGTCCAGCCGCGGCATCGGGCTCGCGCTGGCCCGGGGGCTCGCGGAGGCGGGCTGCACGGTGGTACTCAACGGGCGCGACGGCGAACGGCTCGGCGAGGCCGCCGCCGGACTGCCCGGGGAGGTCCGCACGGCCGCGTTCGACGTCACCGACGGCCCCTCGGTCGCGGCCGGAATCGCCGAGGTCGAGGAACGGGTGGGACCACTCGACATCCTCGTCAACAACGCCGGTATGCAACTGCGGGCCCCGCTCCTGGAGTTCACGGACTCCGACTGGCACCGGATCCTGAACACCAACCTGACGAGCGCCTTCCTCGTCGGGCGGGAGGCCGCGCGCGGGATGACCGAGCGCGGCCACGGAAAGATCATCAACATCTGCTCCCTCCAGAGCGAGGTCGTCCGTCCGGGCATCGCCCCGTACGCGGCCACCAAGGGCGCGCTGAAGATGCTCACCAAGGGAATGTGCGCGGACTGGGGTCCCCGCGGAGTTCAGGTGAACGGGCTCGGGCCCGGCTACATCGAGACCGAGCTCACCCAACCCCTCGTGGACGACGAGGAGTTCAGCGCCTGGGTACGGCGGCGTACACCGGCCGGGCGCTGGGGCCGTACGGAGGACCTGGTCGGCGGGGTGCTGTTCCTCGCCTCTCCCGCGACTGACTTCGTCAGCGGGCAGGTGCTGTACGTCGACGGCGGCATGACGAGTGTGCTGTGACCCGGCATGACGACTGTTCGCCTGTTCGCCTGTTCGCGGTGAAGGGAGCTCGACCATGCTCGGCTGTGTGATCCACGGGGCGGACGACCTGCGGGTCGACGAGCTGCCCGCGCCCTCCCCCGGCCCCGGACAGGCGCTGGTCGCCGTGCGGTACGGCGGGGTGTGCGGCTCCGACCTGCACTACTGGCGGCATGGCGGGGTCGGCGACTTCCGGCTGCGCGAGCCGATGGTGCTGGGGCACGAGATCGTCGGGACGGTGGTCTCGTACGGTGACGGTGCCTCAGGTCCCCTGCCGGGTACGGCCGTTGCCGTGCACCCGGCCACTCCGTGCGGGGTGTGCCCCGAGTGTGCCGACGGGCGCCGGAACGTGTGCCGTGACACCCGGTATCTGGGGAGCGCGGCGCGGACGCCGCACGTCCAGGGTGGTTTCTCGGCCCAGGTGACAGTGCCCGCCGAGCAGTTGCGTGCACTGCCCGCCGGGCTCCGGCTGCGGCGGGCGGCGCTCGCCGAGCCGCTGTCCGTCGCGCTGCACGCGGTCCTGCGGGCCGGCTCGGTGGCCGGGCGGCATGTCCTGGTGACGGGGGCCGGGCCCATCGGCTGCCTCGTGGTGGCCGCCGCGAAGGCCTCGGGCGCGGCGCGGGTGACGGTCACCGATCTCCTGCCGGAGGCGCTGTCGTACGCCGCCCTGGCCGGCGCGGACTGCGTCGTACGGGCCGACGATCCCGGCGACCCCGGGTGGCCCGCCGAGGTCGACGTCGCCATCGAGGCTTCCGGGGTCGCCGCGGGGCTCGACACCTGCCTCCGCCTTGTCCGGCGGGGCGGGGTCGTCGTTCAGCTCGGCATGCTGCCGGCCGGACGGAGTCCGTTCGCGGGGAACCTGGTGGTGAGCCGGGAGATCGAGCTGCGGGGGGCGTTCCGTTTCGACGGCGAGTTCGACGCGGCGTTGGCTCTGCTCGGTGCGGAGGATCGTTTCGACTCGTTGATCAGTGCGGTGGTGCCCCTCGGCGGGGCCGAGTCGGCGTTCGTCCTCGCGGCGGACCGGAGCCGGTCGTGCAAGGTGCTGCTGGACTTCGGGGCGTAGCCCCGGACCGGGTTTTTCGCCCCCTCCGCCCCTTCCCGTCCCGTATCCGGGGGCTGCGCCCCCAGACCCCCCTTTCGCGCTTCGCGCTCGTCCTCAAACGCCGGACGGGCTGAAGATTTCAGCCCTCCGGCGTTTGAGGAGCGGGGTCTGGGGCGGAGCCCCAGGAACAAGGGACGGGTAGGGGCGGAGGGGGCGAAAGGGCTCTGCCGGGCTAGGGCCGCCAGAGGTGGTGCTCCCGGTCCGCCCACTCGCGGCTGACGGAGCCGGTGCGCAGGCCGCGCCGGGCCTCGGGGTCACCGAGGGCCATCCCGATGTGGCCCGCGAGGACGATGCCGATCGTCAGGGCGAGCCAGTCGTGGACGAAGGTCGCGCTGGTGCGCCACATCAGCGGGGTGAGGTGGGTGAACCACATCAGCAGGCCCGTGCCGAGCATGACGAGGGTCGCGCCGGCGATCCAGGCGGCGTAGGTCTTCTGACCGGCGTTGAACTTCCCGGCGGGACGGGCCGAGGGACGGGAGTCACGGCGCAGGACCGCGCGGAACCACTTGTGGTCGTGCGGCCCCCAGCGATTGAGACGGCCCAGGTCCGCACGGAAGGCGCGGGAGGCAAGTCCCGCCAGGACAGGCAGCGGAAGCAGCAGCCCCGCCCACTCGTGGACACGGACCACCAGCTCACGACGGCCGACCAGCTCGGCGAACTGGGGCACGTACAGGCACGCCGCCGTCACCACGCACACCCCCATCAGCAGCGCGGTGAGCCGGTGCACCCAGCGCTCCGCGCGACTGAAGCGCCGTACACGGGAGGCGAGGGCCGGGGCGTCGTCGACTCGTAGGTTCATCATCAACTCGTGGGCTCGTCGTCGCGTCCGTTCGAGCGGCCGACCCAGGCGTCCACGTCGTAACCCCGTTCCTCCCAGTATCCGGGCCGGACTTTCTCGGTGACCGTGATACCGGAGAGCCACTTGGCGGACTTGTAGAAGTACATGGGGGCGACGTAGAGGCGGACCGGGCCGCCGTGGCTGTGGGCGACGGCCTTGTCCTGCATGCGGTGGGCGACCAGGACGTCGGGGCGCCGGGCCTGTTCCAGGGTGAGGCTCTCCGTGTAGACGCCGTCGAAGCAGGTGAAGCGGATCGCCCCGGCCGTGGAGCGCACTCCCGCGGCGTCCAGGAGGGCGGACAGCCGGACCCCCTCGAAGGGCGTGCCCGGGACCCGCCAGCCGGTGACGCACTGGACGTCCTGCACGAGCCGGGTCTGCGGCAGGGCCTTCAGGTCGGCGAGGCTGTACGAGGTGGGGTGGTCGACCAGGCCGTCGACGGTGAGGCGGTAGTCGGTGGCGTCCTTGTGCGGGACGGACGAGGCCACCGAGTAGTAGCGGAAACCGCCGCCGTTGGGGAGGAGACCCGTCAGTCCTGTGGGGTCCTTGTCGGACGCGCCGGCGAGGAAGGACTCGAAGCCGCGCTGGAGTGTGGGCGCGGCGAGTACGCCGAACGCGCCGAGTCCGACGGTGCCGAGGAACACCCGGCGGCCGACCGGCGCGCCTCGCTCCTCGGGGTGTTCCGGTTCCCGTGCTCGCGGGTGTTCGGATCCCCGCGCATCGGGATGTTCAGAGTTCACCCATTGATTCGAGCACCCGCGACCCCCAAAGGGCCAGGGGCAACGGGTGCTCGTCAGATTTCCGTAACCACTTATTACGCGCTGTTGGAAGAACCACCTATTCGGAAGAACCACCTGTCACGCGCTGTGGGTAAGCACGCTGTTCACCGCGCACGGGCTCCGCCGGTCACTTCACCGCCTTGGCCGCCGCCCGGCCCGCCGTACGCCCGGAGAACAGGCAGCCGCCGAGGAAGGTGCCCTCCAGGGAGCGGTAGCCGTGGACCCCGCCGCCGCCGAACCCGGCTGCCTCACCCGCCGCGTACACGCCCTCCAGCGGGTCCCCGCCCTCGGTCAGCACGCGCGAGGAGAGGTCGGTCTCCAGGCCGCCGAGGCTCTTGCGGGTGAGGATGTTGAGGCGGACGGCGATCAGCGGGCCGGCCTTGGGGTCGAGGATGCGGTGCGGGCTCGCGGTACGGATCAGCTTGTCCCCGAGGTACTTGCGGGCGCCGCGGATCGACATCACCTGGAGGTCCTTGGTGAAGGGGTTCGCGATCTCCCGGTCGCGCGCGACGATCTCGTGGCGCAGCGCCGCCTCGTCGATGAGGGGTTCCTTGGTGATCGCGTTCATGCCGCGGACGAGCGCGCCCAGGTCCTTCTCGACGACGAAGTCCGCGCCGTTGTCCATGAACGCCTTGACCGGACCTGGCACATCGGCGCGGGCCCGACCGATGACGTCCCGGACGGACTTGCCGGTGAGGTCGGGGTTCTGTTCCGACCCCGAGAGCGCGAACTCCTTGCCGATGATCTTCTGGTCGAGCACGAACCAGGTGTAGTCGTACCCGGTCCTCATGATGTGTTCGAGCGTGCCGAGGGTGTCGAAGCCGGGGAAGAGCGGCACCGGCAGCCGCTTGCCGCGGGCGTCGAGCCAGAGGGAGGACGGGCCCGGCAGGATGCGGATGCCGTGGTTCTCCCAGATCGGGTTCCAGTTCTGGATGCCCTCGGTGTAGTGCCACATGCGGTCGCGGTTGATGAGACGGGCGCCGCTCTCCTCGGCGATGGCGAGCATCTTGCCGTCGACGTGCGCGGGTACGCCCGCGACCATCCGCTCCGGCGGGGTGCCGAGCCGCTCCGGCCAGTTGGCGCGTACGAGGTCGTGGTTGCCGCCGATGCCGCCGGACGTGACGATCACCGCCTGGGCCCTCAGCTCGAAGGCGCCGCTGACGGTACGGCTGCTCGCCTGGCCGCGCTCGATGCCGGACGGCTCCAGGATCTCGCCGGTGACGGTGTCGACGGCGCCCGCGCTGCGGGTCAGACCGGTGACACGGTGGCGGAACCTCAGCTGCACGAGGCCGCGGGCGACGCCGGCCCGCACGCGCCGCTCGAAGGGCGCGACCAGGCCCGGCCCGGTCCCCCAGGTGATGTGGAAGCGGGGCACCGAGTTGCCGTGCCCGTTGGCGTCGTAGCCGCCGCGTTCGGCCCAGCCGACCACGGGAAAGAAGCGGACGCCCTGCCGGTGCAGCCAGGAGCGCTTCTCGCCGGCCGCGAAGTCGACGTACGCCTCGGCCCACTTGCGTGGCCAGTGGTCCTCCGCGCGGTCGAAACCGGCTGTTCCCATCCAGTCCTGGAGGGCCAGCGCGTGATTATCCTTGATCCGCAGGCGGCGCTGCTCGGGCGAGTTCACGAAGAAGAGCCCGCCGAACGACCAGTGCGCCTGGCCGCCGATCGACTGCTCGGGCTCCTGGTCGAGGAGGATCACCTTGCGGCCGGCGTCGACGAGCTCGGCGGTCGCGGCGAGCCCCGCGAGGCCCGCTCCGATCACGATCACATCTGCGTCGTAGGCCATGGGCCCGTCCTCTCGGCATTCCGACAGGCCGGACCCGCACCGTCACGGAGGACGTCACAAGCCACGCGATGAGGTACATCATGGGACATGAGATACGTCATGCGCGGACTCATGAGGGCTTCGTCACGAACGGACCGGCTTCGTCGCTGGTTGATGAGACATTGATGGTGCGGAAGGCGGTGGTCGCCGAGGTGCCCGACCACTCGTTGTTACTGATCGGTCAGATCCTTCGGCAAGAGGAGTGACCGAGTCAACCGCCCGGATCCGGGTACTGTCGGGGCAGGCCCCGGCCCATGGCACCACAGTCGGCGCGAAACGCACCCGTGGCCCGCTCTGACTCCCGATGTATCGAGGTACTCAGCGTGTCGGTTCTCGTTCTGGTCCTTTCCGTGAGCGCGGCCTGTTGCCTGGGCTTCGGGTTCGTGCTCCAGCAGAACGCCGCCTCGCACGCCCCCCTCAGCGACTTCCTCTCCCCCCGCCTGCTCCTGGACCTGATCCGGGTGCCCCGGTGGCTGGGCGGCATCGGGCTCATGGTGTGCGGCATGGTCCTCGGCGCGATCGCCCTGGGCAAGGGCGAGATCTCCCTGGTGGAACCCCTGCTGGCGACGAACCTGCTCTTCGCGCTCGCGCTCTCCCGCCACCAGACCAAGCAGCCGCTGGGCCGGCAGGGCTGGGCCGGACTCCTGCTCCTCGCGGGCGGCGTCAGCGCCTTCATCGTCGCCGGACAGCCGGAGGGCGGTGACGCGGTGAGCGATCCCCTGCGACACTGGCTGATCATCGGGATCATGGTCGGCCTCGCGCTCATGCTGACCGCGTACGCGAAGCGGACCCGGCTCAGCTCCGCGCCCGTGCTGCTCTCGCTGGCCGCGGGTCTGCTGTACGGCGTGCAGGACGCGCTCACCCGGGTCAGCGGGCAGCGGTTCGGCGAGGGCGGCTGGACCGAACTGCTCACCGGCTGGCAGCCGTACGGCGTTCTCGTCCTCGGGGTGACGGGCCTCGTGCTGGTGCAGAGCGCCTTCGAGACCGCGCCCCTGCGGATGTCGCTGCCGGCCCTCACCGCGGCCCAGCCGCTGGCCGGGATCGTCTGCGGGGTCGGGTTCCTCGGCGACCAACTGCGCACGGACACGGGAGCGCTCGCCTGGCAGGCGGCGGGGCTCGCGGCCGTCGTCGCGGGGATCGTGCTGCTCGGACTGCATCCGGCGATGCCCCGCGGGACGTCCGCCAGGAAGCCGACGCTGGACCTCCAGCCGCACTGAGGGCGACGGGCGGCCTCGGCTCAGCCGAAATCGCCACAGCCGGAGTCACCACGGCCGGAGTCACATCGGCCCCACCGGTGACGGCCGGACTCGCGACGGACCGGCTCGCGGCACCCCGGGCCCGCGGCAGCCCGGCTCGCGGCACCCGGATCCGGGTCGGCCCGTCGGCGTGGCCCGGCCCTGCTTGGATGGAGGCATGAGCGCCGCTGACGAGATCCTCGACATCGTGGACGAGAACGACCAGGTCACCGGGCAGTCCCCGCGTGGGGAGGCGTACGCGCTCGGGCTGCGCCACCGGTGCGTGTTCATC
Source organism: Streptomyces sp. NPDC050535 (assembly GCF_044457665.1). Classification (NCBI taxonomy): domain Bacteria; kingdom Bacillati; phylum Actinomycetota; class Actinomycetes; order Kitasatosporales; family Streptomycetaceae; genus Streptomyces; species Streptomyces sp. NPDC050535. The sequence continues at coordinate 168,062 of NZ_JBITHE010000006.1, read as the reverse complement.
CAGGCCCGGGACGCCGAGGGCCGGATCTTCGTGCACCGCCGGACAGCGACCAAACTGGTGTTCCCCTCTCTGTACGACATGTTCGTCGGCGGAGTCGTCGGCGCGGGTGAGACGTACGACGCGGCGGCGCTGCGGGAGGCCGAGGAGGAACTCGGCGTCTCCGGGCTCCCGCGTCCCGTTCCCCTCTTCAAGTTCCTCTACGACAACGGGGCGGGCCGGAGCTGGTGGTCCGCCGTCTACGAGGTCCGCTGCGATCTCCCGGTCGACCCGCAGGTCGAGGAGGTCGCCTGGCACGAGTTCCTCCCCGAGGACGAGGTGGAGCGCCGGCTCACCGACCGGACCTGGGTCCCGGACGGCCTCGCGGCGTACGAGCGGCTCAAGGACTACCGCTCGCGGGCCTGATCCGCTCCCGACGCACTCCTCCCGAGGGCGTCCGCCAGCGCATGAGCGTGGGCGGGGTCGCCGCCCAGGTACAGGGGCAGGACGCGCGGGCTGTATTGCCCGTCGCACACCGCGAGGGGGCTCGGCCCGGCCGTGCCACCGCTCAGCGGGCTCTCTCCCCGCGTCTCCCACGTCGGCCCGTCCCAGAACGGGTGGTCGAGCAGCCGCCGGGCCACTGCGGGCGCCGCCCGAGCCGCGACCCCCACGGCGGTGAGCGCGCCGGCTATGCGGGACACCGCCTCGGCCACCGGCACGTCCGCGTCCCCGAACGCGGGCAGCAGCAGGAGCAGCCGCAGCGCGGGGTCGCGGACGCCCTCCGCCCGCGCCGGTGCCGAGTCGGCGACCGCGACCAGCTCGGGCCAGGACAGCCCCGGGCCGCTGAAGTGTCCCTCCAGCGAGGCCAGCGGCGCGTCCCGGTCCCAGTCCGGGTGGGTGATCAGGTAGTCGGTGCCGGGGTCGTCGGGGAAGTTTCGGTGGACCGTCCACAGCAGGTGTCCCCCGGCCAGCGGTATGCGGTACGCCGGCCAGACCTCCCGCGCGCTGTAGAGCGCCTCGGTCGCGGCGTCGACGTCCGCCTCGTCGGCACCGAAGAGCTCGGGCTCCTCCATGAACTCGTCCCAGCCCGGGAGGAAGTAGGCGGGCCAGAATCCGGCCAGCCCGAGCAGCTCCTCGGCCGGGGCGATGCCGTGGCCGGGCGCGGCGTACCGGGCCAGTGACGTGGGAACATCCATGCGCCGAACGGTAGCGAGCCGCACCGACAACGCTCCCGGTAGGGTCCAGGGCGTGATCGGATTCGTACGGAACGTCCAGCTGTGGTTCGCGCCCCGGGACGTCGACGCGGAGGGCACCACACCCGACTACCGCTTCTCGCTGGCGAACGAGCGGACCTTTCTGGCGTGGCTGCGCACCGCGCTCGCGCTGATCGGCGGCGGCTTCGCGGTGGACCAGTTCCTGCCGGATCTCCAGTGGGGCTGGCGCGTCGGCCTCGCGCTCGCCCTGCTCGCGGCAGGCGTGCTCTGCTCGCTCCGCGCGGTCAACCACTGGGTGCGGTGCGAAATGGCGATGCGCAAGGGCGAGGATCTGCCCGTGTCGCGCTTTCCGGCCGTACTGAGCATCGTGGTCGCGATCGTCGCCGTGGCCATGGTCGTCGTCGTGTTCGCCGGCTGGGAAGGATGACGATGCCCGCCCGGGACGCGGAACAGGGCGCGGCACGGTACACGGAGCAGGGCGTGGCACCGGATGCGGAACGGCGCGGGGCGCGGGACCCGGGCCTGCAACCGGAGCGCACGCGGCTCGCGTGGCGGCGTACGACCCTGTCGAGCACCGTGGCCGCCGTGCTGGCCGCGAAGACGACACTGCACGGCGGCGGGTCGGTGACCGGGGTGCTGGTCTGCGCCCTGTGCTGCGCGCTCTGGCTGGGTTTCCTCGCCATCGCCCACCGCCGCATCCGGGTGCTCGCGGCGGCGGCCGGCTCGGGCGGCCCGCCGGCGCTCACACCCCGGCACGCGACGGCGGCGACGCTGTGCACGGTGGCGCTGGCGGTGTGCGCCGCGGCACTGGTGTTCTGAGGAGGCGAGGACGACCGGTGTTCCGAGCGGCCGGGACCTCCCCGGATCGGGATCGGGATCCGCATCCCCTCAGTCCGTCCAGTCCACCGTCACCACGATCTTCCCTCGCGTACGGCCCTCCGCGCTCAGCCGATGCGCCTCGGCCGCCCGGTCCAGCGGAAAGGTCTCGGCGACATGGACCGAGACGACGCCCTGCCCGGCCAGGTCGGACAGGTGCTGGAGGTCGTCCGCGGCCGGGCGGACGAAGTAGTAGCGGCCGCCGAAACCGACCACGTCCGGGTCGGCGATGGAAGCCAACCGGCCCTCCGGAGCGAGCAGTTCGGCGGAGACCTTCGTCGTGTCGCCGCCGATCGTGTCGAAGGCCGCGTCGACACCCTCCGGTGCGAGCGCCCGTACCCGCTCGGCGAGACCCTCGCCGTAGGTGACCGGCTCGCCGCCCAGGGACCGTACGAAGTCGTGGTTGGACTCGCCAGCCGTGCCGATCACGCGGGCGCCGAGGTGCCGGGCGAGCTGGACCGCGACCGAGCCGACGCCGCCCGCCGCGGCGTGGACGAGTACCGTCTCGCCCGCCCGCACGTCGAGGACCTCGACCAGCACCTGGTACGCGGTGAGCCCGACCAGGGGCAGGCCCGCCGCCTCCTCGAAGGAGAGGTTCAGCGGTTTGCGGGCGAGGGTGCGCACGGGGGCCGCGACGTACTCGGCGAAGGTGCCGCGGGAGAGGAAGTCCTCGCGGACGTATCCGATGACCTCGTCGCCGACCTCGAACTCCGTGACGGCCGCGCCGGGCTGGACCACCACACCGGAGACGTCCCAGCCGGGGATCACCGGGAAGGCCGCGTCGAGAATGCCGTCGAGGTAACCCTCGCGGCACTTCCAGTCGACGGGGTTCACGGATGCCGCGCGCACCTTCACGAGCACGGTGTCGGGTCCGACCTTGGGGTCGCGTACGTCCCCGTACTCCAGGACGTCCGGCCCGCCGTACCGGCTGTAGCTGATCGCCTTCATGCCATCGACACTCCGCGCCGCACGGGCGGCGCGCAAGCCGGAATGGGATGATTTGAGGCGCTTTTTGCCGCTACTCTGAGCCGTCGTTCCCCACCCCACCACCTCCGAAGGTGAGCGCCATGACCACCCTCCACGCCGAGCACTCCGCCCACGAGCACGCCCACGGCCCCGCCTGCGGTCACACCGCGGTACGGCACGACGACCACCTCGACTACGCACACGACGGGCACCTGCACCGGGAGCACTCCGGCCACTGGGACGAGTGCGAGCCGAGCGGTCACACCACGCACGACGAGCACGGGCACCAGCACGGCGAGGGCTGCGGGCACCCCGCGGTCGAGCACGGCGACCACGTCGACTACGTGCACGACGGACACCGGCACGCCGAGCACGAGGGTCATTGGGACGACCACTAGGACGGTCCGGTCACCGGCGTCTCCCCCGATTCACGGCCCCCAGGGCTCCGGGGGAGACGCCGATCACGTTTCGCACACCCGCTGGACGACATACCGACTGGTCGGCATCATAGTCATGTCCTGTTTCCCCGCGCGTAGGAGCGACGATGTGCCCAGACCATCCGCCAGGTCTTGATCTCGACCGGTTGCGTGCCCTGCTCGACCGCGAGCGGCCCGGACTGGCGAACGGCCCGCTGACCGGCCGGCTGATCGAGGGCGGACGGTCGAACCTCACCTACGAGGTCACGGACGGCGCCGCGAAGTGGGTCGTACGGCGGCCGCCGCTCGGGCACGTGCTGGCCACCGCGCACGACATGAAGCGCGAGCACCGGGTGATCAGCGCGCTGTACCCGACGCCGGTGCCGGTGCCGCGCCCGTTGCTGCTGTGCGAGGACGAGTCGGTACTCGGATCGCCGTTCTACGTCATGGAGTTCGTGGAGGGCACGCCGTACCGCACCTCGCAGGAACTCGTCCCGCTCGGCCCCGAGCGCACCCGCGACGCGGTATTCGGCCTTGTGGACACGCTGGTCGAGTTGCACGCGGTGGATCCCGCCGAGGTGGGCCTCGCCGACTTCGGCCGGCCCGAGGGCTTTCTCGACCGCCAACTGCGCCGCTGGGGCAAGCAGTTGGACGCGTCCCGGAACCGCGAGCTGGCCGGAATCGACGAGTTGCACGCGGCCCTGGGGCGCGCGCTCCCGGACTCCCCCGCGTCCGCCGTCGTGCACGGCGACTACCGCCTCGACAACGTGCTGATCGGTCCCGACGACCGGATCAACGCGATCCTGGACTGGGAGATGTCCACGCTCGGCGACCCCCTGACGGACCTGGGGCTGATGGTCATGTACAGCCAGCCGCTCGAGCTTCCCGACTCCCCCATCAGCACGACCGCCTCGGCGGCCGGACACCCGGATCCGGCCGAGATCATCGAGCGGTACGCCGCGCGCTCGGGGCGCGACGTGTCCGCCGTCTCCTGGTACACGGCGTTCGCGTGGTTCAAGCTCGCCGTGATCCTGGAGGGCATCCACTACCGCTACACGCAGGGCCAGACGGTCGGCGCGGGCTTCGACCGCATCGGCGAACTCACCCCCGTCTTCATCGAGCACGGCCTGACCACCCTTCAGGAAGGCTGATCCGCCATGGACTTCGCATTCGACGCGCGCACCGAGGAACTGCGCGGGAAGCTGCTCGCCTTCATGGACGAGTACGTCTATCCGGCGGAGACGGTCGCGGAGGAGCAGCGCGCTCGGCTCGCCTCGCCGTGGGACACCCCGGCCGTGGTCGGGGAGTTGAAGGCCGAGGCACGCCGGCAGGGGCTGTGGAACCTCTTCCTGCCGGACTCCGAGTACGGCGCGGGACTCACCAACCTCCAGTACGCGCCGCTCGCCGAGATCACCGGCCGCAGCCCGCACCTGGCGCCCACCGCGCTGAACTGCGCGGCCCCCGACACGGGCAACATGGAGGTGCTCACACAGTTCGGCGACGAGCAGCAGCGCAAGCAGTGGCTGGAGCCCCTCCTCGCGGGCGAGATCCGTTCGGCGTTCGCGATGACCGAGCCCGAGGTGGCCTCCTCCGACGCCACGAACATCACCACGCGCATCGAGCGGGAGGGCGACGAGTACGTCATCACCGGCCGCAAGTGGTACATCTCCGGTGCGATGAACCCGGACTGCAGGATCTTCATCGTGATGGGCAAGACCGACCCGGAGGGCTCCGACCCGCGCCGTCAGCAGTCCATGGTGCTGGTGCCGCGCGACACTCCCGGTGTCGAGATCCGGCGCGCCATGCAGGTGTACGGCTACGAGGACCACTCGCACGGCGGCCACGCCGAGGTCGCCTTCCACCAGGTCCGCGTCCCCGTCGGCAACCTGGTCGGCGAGGAGGGCGGCGGTTTCGCCATCGCCCAGGCGCGGCTCGGCCCCGGCCGGATCCACCACTGCATGCGGCTGATCGGGATGGCCGAGCGGGCGATCGAGCTGATGTGCCGCCGGGCCGTGTCCCGTACCGCCTTCGGCAAGCCGCTGGCCCAGCAGGGCGTGGTCCAGAACTGGATCGCCGACTCCCGGGTGGCCGTCGAGCAGCTGCGCCTGCTGGTCCTGAAGACCGCCTGGATGATGGACACGGTCGGCAACAAGGGCGCCCACACCGAGATCCAGGCCATCAAGATCGCCACTCCGCGCACGGTCGTCGACATCCTCGACAAGGCGGTCCAGCTGCACGGCGCGGGCGGCGTGAGCCAGGACTTCCCCCTGGCCGAACTGTGGGCGAGCGCGAGGACGTTGAAGCTCGCCGACGGTCCCGACGAGGTGCATCAGCGGTCGCTGGCCCGCCGGGAGATCAAGAAGCATCTGTGACACCTGTGGCACCAGCGAGGCGCGGCGGGGCCGTTGAGGGGCTGTGTGCCCCTCAACGGCCCCGTCCCCCGGGCGCGGTCAGTTCCGGGTGGTCGCCGTGAGCGTCCAGCCCTGCCTGCACTTCAGTCCGAACGTGCCGTTGTCGCAGCCCTCGACCCTGAAGCTGTAGGTCCCGCTGGTGTGCTTGCGGATCCACATGCCGCCGGAGGTGCCGCCGCGCTTGGTGACCTGGGTGCCGCCCGCGTCGGCGGCGCTGGTGTAGCGGACCAGGAAGGCGTCGTAGTGGTAAGGGTTCGTGGGGCCCCAGTTGAAGTACGCGTAGCCGTTGCGCTCCCAGGCGGCGACCACCATCTCCTGGCCCTGGCGGGGCGACCAGCTCACGTTCCCGCTCTCGAAGTACTGCCGCTTGCCGAGCTTCGTCCCGTTCCTCGCCTTGACGGTCAGCACCTCGGTGCGCGGGCAGCCGAGCATGCCGTTCACGCCGCCCAGGTCGCTCCAACGCTCGTGGATGAAGCTGTTGCCGAGCTTGTGGCCGCACGCCGTCGGCGCCCCCGCGGGAGCGGCCGTCGCGGCAGGCACCGCCATCGTGCCGCCGAGCGCGAGTGCCGAGCCCACGGCGAGGCCCGTCAGACGCCGGTTCACTGAAAGCCCGGCACGCCCGGGCCTCCCACGTCGACCTGCGCATCGAGATCGGCGACGGGCTGCGCCTGGAGGTCCGCGACGACGGCTCCCCCGTCGACGAGGAGACCGCGTGGCGCCCCGGCGTGGGCATCACCTCCATGCAGGAGCGCGCCGCGGAGCTCGGCGGCAGTTGCGTGGCGGGGCGGGGGCGCGTGGTGGCGACCCTGCCGCTCGGGGAGCCACCGTGACGCGAGACGAACGGCACGGCGGCACGGGGGGTCGGCGAACGCTTGGGGAGGCGGGGATGGACGCGCAGCAGGAGGAACCCGGACGCGAGGTGCGCTCCGGGGACGGCGCGGGAGGCGGCGGGTTGCGGGTCGTACTCGCCGATGATCACCCCGTCGTGCGTACGGGGCTGGCCGCGCTGTTGGAGTCGGTGCGGGACGGGACGCCGGGCGTGTCCGTCGTAGGGGTCGCCTCCGACGGGCGGGAGGCGGTGCGGGCGGCGGTGACCCTGCGCCCGCACGTGGTCGTGATGGACATCCGGATGCCGGACATGAACGGCGTCGAGGCGACTCGGGAGATCGGCCGGCTGGCGCCGGCGGTGGCGGTGCTGATGCTCACCATGGTCGAGGAGGACGACTCGGTGTTCGCGGCGATGCGTGCCGGGGCCCGCGGGTATGTGCTCAAGGGCGCCGGACAGGACGAGATCGTCCGGGCGATCAGATCCGTGGCCGCCGGGGAGGCGATCTTCGGTCCCGGCGTGGCGCGCCGGGTGCTCGGGCAGCTCAGCCGTCCGCTGCCGCAGGCGGACCCGTGCCCGGCGCTCACCCCGCGCGAACGGGACGTACTCACCCTGATCGCCGCGGGGACCCCCAACGCGTCGGTGGCGGCCCGGCTCGGTCTGTCGCCGAAGACCGTCAGCAACCACATGTCCGCGGTGCTCGCGAAGCTGGGCGTGGCGGACCGCACGGAGGCGGCGGCCTGGGCCCGCGAGGCGGGCCTCGGGCCGACCGCCGGTCCGTGAGCCGGGAAACCCGGCCCTCAGGGCCGCAGCGCGCGCAGCAGCAGGTCCGCCAGCTGGTCGGCGACCTCCTGCGGCGTGAGCGGGCCGTCGGGCCGGTACCACGTCGACAGGTGATGCACGGAACCGAAGTGGTAGTCGACGACCAGGTCCGCGGGGGTGGCCGTGGAGAAGACGCCCTTCTTCTGGCCCTCCTCGATCAGCGCGCGGAAGCGCTCGTGGTAGCGGCGTCGTTCGGACCGCACCTGCTTGAGCTTCTCCGGACTGAGCTGGTGCATCGACCGGAAGAAGATCGCCGCGTCGTCGAGGTTGTCGATGGTCGTGACGACGACGTCGGCCGCCGCGGCGCGCAGCCGGTCCTCGACGGGCGCGTCGGAGTCCGCGAAGGCGTCCAGGCGCTCCTGCTGGAGGCGCAGCACGCGCGCGTAGACCTCGTGCAGGAGGTCGTCCTTGGAGCCGAAGTAGTGGTAGAGCGCCCCCTTGGTGACGCCCGCCGCCTCGACGATCTCCTGCACGGAGGTCCGGTCGTAGCCCTGCTCGGCGAAGAGCCGGGTGGCCGCGGCCAAGAGCCGCTGCGGGACGGGCGCGCTGTCACCGTCCGTAGTCCTGGGCACTGCCGCCACCTGCCTTCCTCGATGTCCTGCTGTGCTACTTGCTCTGTTGCGGCCGGGAACGCAGTTCCCGACGGAGGATCTTCCCACTCGCCGTCTTCGGCAAGTCGGGCAGGATCTCCACCTGCCGCGGATATTTGTAGGCGGCCAGTCTCTCCTCGCAGTACGCGGCGAACGCCTCGGGGAGCTCGTCGGCCCCCGGGCGCAGGCTGACGTAGGCCTTCACGGTCTCGCCGCGGTACCCGTCGGGTATCCCGACGACGGCCGCCTCGCGCACCGCGGGGTGGGTGTAGAGGACGTCCTCGACCTCGCGCGGCCACACCTTGAAGCCGGACGCGTTGATCATGTCCTTCTTGCGGTCGACCACGTAGAGCCAGCCCTCGGAGTCCATGAAACCGATGTCGCCGGTGCGCAGCTCGCCGCCGGGGAAGGTCTCGGCGGTGGCTTCGGGGCGGCGCCAGTAACCGGGCACGACCTGCGGTCCCCGTACGACGATCTCGCCCTGGTCGCCGAGCGGCACCTCCTGGCCCGCGTCGTCGACGATGCGTACGCCGGTGTCGGGGCCCGGTACGCCCACCGCGAGGGTCCCGGAGACCGGGTCGACGGGCGCTTCCAGGGCGGGCGGTACGGAGGCGCAGGGGGCGGTGCACTCGGTGAGCCCGTAGCCGTTGCGGATGTACGGCCCGAAGCCGGCCCGGAACTTCTCCACCAGGGCGGGTGGCAGTGGCGCGCCGCCGGAGGAGATGTTCCGGAAGGAGGCGAAGTGCTCGCGGGTGACGGCGGGATGTGCGGCGAGGGCCATGAAGGCGGTCGAGGGGCCGACGGTGTAGAGGGGCCGGTGCTCGACGAACGCGTCGAGCACGACGCCCGCCTCGAAGCGGTACGCGAGGACCAGCGTTCCCGTGCTCGTCAGACAGGCCGCGAGCTGGCAGACCATCCCGGTGATGTGGAACAGGGGCGCCATCGTGAAGTAGACGGGCGCCTCGGGCAGTGCGAGGCCGGTCCGCTGCCGCTCGGCGTTGTACATGATGTTGCCGTGCGTGTTGGTGGCCCCCTTGGGCGCGCCGCTGGTCCCCGAGGTGTAGCTGATCAGCGCGATGTCGGAGGGGCCCGGGTCCCGGCTCCCGGGCGCCCTGTGGCCCTGCCGCGCGACGGCCACGAGGTCGTCGGCGTCCGCGGCGGCCGGGAGCCGTTCGAAGGACAGCACGCGCGCGTCGCCGCGGGTTTGGAAGTCCAACTCGCAGGCGGTGAGCTTGATGCGCACGGGTGAGTCGGCGGCCGTCTCGCGCAGGTACGTGTCCCAGGCGCGGTCGGAGCAGATCAGCGCCGCGACCTCGCCGTCCCGCAGGACGTGGGCGACCTCGGCCGACTTGTACATCGGGTTGACCGGTACGACGATCGCGCCGGCCTTCCAGGCGCCGAGCAGGGCGAGCACGAAGTGCGGAGAGTTCTGGAGCATGATCGCGACCCGGTCGCCGCGCTCCAGGCCGCGCGCGGCGAGGTACCCGGCGACGGAGTCGCTCAGTTCGTCGACCTCGCGGTAGCTCAGCCGGCCGTCGAAGTAGGCGAGGGCGGGACGGTCGGGCGCGGCGCCGACGGCCGCGCGCAGGGCGTGCACCAGGGAGTCGGGAGGTTCTACCGGGCCGCGCTGGACGTCGTTGAGCAGGTTCAGCCAGGGCTTGGCGGCGTAGGGGGACACGGTCATCGGCCGGCCTCCCACTTCTGCTGGATGTGGTTCATGTTCGCCAGCCAGCGGTCGGGCTCGGCGGCCCGCACCTGGTAGTAATCGGCGACCTCGGGGTGGGGCAGGATCAGGAAGCGGTCCTCCCCGATCCCGGCGAAGAGCGCGTCCGCGACGGCCTCGGGCTCGATGGCGGTGGGCTGGAGCACCAGGTCACCCGCGCTGCCGGTGGCGGCGAGCATGTCCGTGCGCACGCCCTGCGGACAGATCGCGTGGACCTTCAGACCGCGGTGGCGGTACGTCAGCGAGAGCCACTCGGCGAAGGCGTACGCACCGTGCTTGGTGACGGCGTACGGCGCGGCGCCGATCATGGTGAGCAGCCCGGCGGCCGAGACCGTGGAGACGAAACGGCCGCTGCCGCGCTCCAGCCAGGCCGGGAGCAGCTCGTGGGCCGCGCGTACGTGCGCCATGACGTTGACGTCCCAGGCGAGCGCCCAGACCTCCTCGCCGGCCGCCTCGGTCCCGCCCGAGCCGACGCCCGCGTTGGCGCAGTACACGTCGACCGTGCCGCCGAGCGCGTCCCTGGCGTCCGCCACGATCGTGGACGCGTCGCCCGGGACAGCGATGCCGCCGATCTCGTCGGCCACCGCCTTCGCCTTGGCGGCGTCCAGGTCGTTGACGACGACTCTGGCTCCCGCGGCGGCGAAGCGGCGGGCCAGCGCGGCCCCGATCCCGCCCCCCGCTCCGGTGACGATCACTCCGGCATCCTGCACGGCTTCCACCATCGGTCTCCTTCGACGCGACGAGAATCGGCTCTGCTCGCAGCCGGCTACTGCTGCGTCCGCCAGACTAACCAGTCGGTATGTAGCGAGGGAAGGGGGGCCGGGGAGCACCCGAAGGGGCGCGGGGTGTGACATTCACGGCTCCGCCGCGCGGGCGCGACCAGCCATGGACGGTCCGCGGCTTCCGAACCGACAGCGGAGCGCCTAGCGTGCCCGTGCCAACCTTCCGCGATCACGGAGGTCCCACCATGCGCTTGTCCAGACGGGCACTGCTCGCCGCCGGTACCGCCGCGGCGGCTCTCACACCGGTTCCGGCCGCTGCGAAGGGAACCGGCGGCCGTGGGCTGCGTACCGGCTTCGAACGCCTGGCCGCAGGCGGCTACGCGCCCCTCGACGGGCAGCGCGTCGGCGTCGTCACCAATCCCACCGGCGTGACCAGGGACGTACGCCACATCGTCGACGTCATGCACGCCGACGACCGGGTGAACCTGATCGCCGTCTTCGGCCCCGAGCACGGCTTCCGCGGCACCGCGCAGGCCGGCGGCTCCGAGGGCCGCTACGACGACCCGGCGACCGGACTGCCCGTCTACGACACGTACCTGAAGAGCGGTCAGCCGCTCGCCGACATCTTCACCGCCTCCGGCGTGGACACCGTCGTCTTCGACATCCAGGACGTGGGCGCGCGCTTCTACACCTACATCTGGACGTTGTACGACTGCATGGAGGCGGCCCGGCTGGCGGGAAAGCGTTTCGTGGTGCTCGACCGGCCGAACCCGGTGACCGGCCGGGCGGCCCAAGGCCCGGTGCTGCACAAGGAGTTCGCGACGTTCGTCGGACGGGAGCCCATCGCGCAGGCGCACGGGATGACCGTGGCGGAGCTGGCCCGGCTGTTCAACGGGGAGTTCCTGACGGCGCCGGTGGCGCTGGAGACCGTACTGATGTCGGGCTGGCGGCGGTCGGACTTCTACGACGCCTCCGGACTCCCCTGGGTGCCGCCGAGCCCGAACATGCCGACGGCCGACACCGCGTTGGTGTACTCCGGGACCTGCCTCTTCGAGGGAACGAACCTGTCGGAGGGCCGGGGCACGACCCGTCCGTTCGAACTGCTCGGCGCGGAGGGCATCGACCGGCACTGGGCCGAGGCCGTCGGCCGACTCGGGCTGCCCGGCGTGCACTTCAGGGAGGCGTACTTCGCTCCCACCTTCTCCAAGTTCCAGGGAAAGACGATCGGCGGAGTACAGATCCACGTGCACGACCGGGCCGCCTACGACCCGGTCCGCACCGGAATCGCCCTTCTGGTGACCGCCAGGGAGTCCTGGAGCGGCTTCGCCTGGCGCACCGACAACTGGATCGACAGGCTGACCGGGTCCACGAGTGTCCGCACGATGATCGACGCGGGGGCGACCACCGACGAGGTCGTGGCCGCCTGGCAGGACGAGTTGACGGCGTTCCGGCGCGTGCGCGGGAAGTACCTCGTGTACCGATGAGGCTCGCAGACCAGGGCCGGTTGGCCAACGACCTTGGAAGAAAAGCTCGTTGGCCAACCGCCGTGGGCACTACGTCGGGCCGGGCGGCGTTACACCGTCACCGGTGTGACGTGAACTCCACCACCTGCTGGAAGGTCGGACGGTTCTGCCAGCTGATGCCGTAGTGCTTGATGCCGCCGAGGGTGCGGTGGATGACCGAGTCTGCGCACCACTGGTTGCCCGCGGCGCAACTGTCGTCCCCGGGGTAGACCTGGGCCGCGGTCTTGCCGGCCGCCTCCTCGAGCGTGCTGATCAGGATGTTCCGGCAGCCGGTGAGGGTGCCGCCGCCGCAGTACTTCTGCGCGAGCCCGCCCTGCACCGACTCACCGAGCACCGCCCGGATGTCCTTGTCGACATAGCTCCACCATCCGTACTGGAAGGAGCTTCCGGCGTGCGAGCCGGTCGGGCCGTGTCCGGCCGAGGGCGCCTCGTCGATCGGAAGGTTGCTGGTGATGGCGGTGTAGAGGTCGGTGCCGAGGCCCGGTTCGAACTCGGCCTTCACCAGCAGCGGCCACCAGGCGTCCAGGATCCGGATGGCGTCGGCGTTGGCGTAGGTCTTCGAGCCGAGCGAGGTCTCCGTGCGTTTCGACCCCGCCGTCACCCAGGCGGACAGCTTGCTCACCGCCGCCGCGGCCGCCGTGTCGGTGACCGGCTGGCTGTTGACGACCTTCAGCAGGTCGGGGAGCACGTCCTCCCCTCGCAGGTCGGCGACCGAGGCGTCGGCCATCGCCTTCACCAGCGAGGATCTGGTCACGCCTCCCGCCGTCACGAGTCTCTTCACCCGGTCGTCGATGAGGTTGCCGCGATGGACGGACCCGTTGCCCCAGGGGGCCGTCGTGTAGTCCTTGGCCACCTTGTTGTTCCAGGAGATGTAGTAGTCCTGGTCGATGGAGTTGGGATGCGCGGACGCCGCGGTGTAGGTGGCGGTGTTCGTGGCCGGATTCCATCCCTGCCAGTCGTACGCGGCCTGGGCCCACACCGGGAACTCGGCGTCGATGCCGGTGGCGCGGACGGGGTTGTCGCCGCTGTTGTAGTACGCGGTGTGGGTCGAGTCCGCGTAGAACCAGTTGAAGGTGTAGTTGATGTGCTGCGTCGCGGCCTGGAAGGTCTGCGGGCTCTTCACGTAGTCCGGGTCGTTCAGCATCTGGAAGCCGATGATCGAGTCGGCCTCGTGCATGTACGAGGAGCGCAGGCTGGTGTAGGCGACCTTCTTGCCGCCGACCGTCGCGCGGTATTCCACCGGACCGTACTTGGTCCGGTAGACCTGCATGCGGTACGAGCCCGCGGCGGTGCCGTCGGCGACGGTGGGCACCCAGGCGTTGGTCTGCTCGATCTTGTCCATGGCCGTGCAGGTGCCGTGGTAGAGGTAGTGGTAGTCGTCCTGGCAGAGCTCGACGGCGTACGTGTCGATGATGTCCTGGCCGGAGGTCGTGGCGCTCCAGGAGTAGTCCTGGCCCCGGCCGAGTTCGACGTAGAAGCTCAGCCCGGCGAACGAGGCACCGCGGGCGCTGAGCCCCGGGCCCTGGATCTCCTGGAGCATGAGGAGCTGCGGCGCGAAGTAGCCGGTCTGGGGGCCGAAGACGGCTACCGGATGGCCGCTCGCCGTGTGGTCGCCGCTCACCACCAGGGCGTTGGACATGCCCTTCCTGGCCGAGGAGAGGGCGGTGCCGGCCGCCGCGGCCGAGGTGCTGGTGGCGGTCGTGGTGGCCGCGCTGCCCGTACGGTCGTAGACGAGCGGTTCCTGAGCCACCGTGCCCGCGTCGGGCAGTGCCTGGCCCTGCGCGACGGCGGGTTTCGTCGCGTACGGGAAGCTCTGGCCGTCGTGCAGGGTGAGGGCGGCCTCGGGGTCGTTGCGCTCGCGGAAGGACTCCCAGACCTTGGTGCCCTCCGTCACGCCGTACTTGGACTGTGCGGCGAGCAGCGAGATGGCGTTGTTGACCTCGCCGCCGCCTCCGGAGCCGAACAGGGCGCCGATGACGGAGGCCAGCGCGACCAGGTCGGTGAGCTTGAAGTGCTCGATGGTCCCGGCGTTGGTGATGGAGTCCTTGTGGCCCGTCAGTACGTACTCACCGGGGAAGTAGCGGCCGCTGTCGGACGCGTCGATGTAGGCGTTGACGCCGGCGAGGTAGGCGTTGACGTCGGCGAGCGCCTGCTGGCCGCGGGCGCCGTTGTTGGTGGTGACGCTGTCGATCTGGGCCTGGAGTTCGGCCTCGCTGTAGGGCGCGGTGCGCCAGAACTGCTGCTCAAGGGCCTGGTTGGAGGGGTCGCCGCCCGCGAAGGGGGTCAGCTTGCCGCGTCCTACGTGCCGGAACACGTCCATGAGCCACAGCCGGTCCTGTGCGGCGGCGTACCCGGCGCCGAACTCGGTGCCGTAGCGGGTGGTGCCGGTGATGTGCGGGACGCCGGTCTTCTTGTCACGGACGATCGTGACGTCGGTGCGTCCGGCGGGCTTCGTGGTCGACTCGACCTGGTCCGCGGCGACACCGAAGGAGGAGTCGTTGAAGAAGTCGTTGATCTTGGCGTCGGTGAGCGCGGAGTAGCCCGAGGCCAGGTTGGCGTAGGGACCGAGCTGGTCCTCGGCGTGCGCGGGCTGGGAGCCGAAGACCTGGTTGAGCAGGATCTGGGCGAGGGTGGCGTTGCCGTTCTCACCCGGCGGCAGGATGTCGGAGCACTGACTGCCGCAGTAGTCGTTGGCGGCCGCCGCGGTGACCGCCGTACCCGCGGCTGACGCTTGGGTAAGGGGAGTCAAAAGGCCGGCAATGAGCAGGCATACAGATGTGGCCTTCAGGAACTTGGGCAATCTGCGGGGAGTTCTCAGTCTGTCCAGGATGGTGCGTGGGGTGCGCCGTGACATGGCAGCTCCTCGCGACGGGGGGTGGGGCCGGACGTTACCGCCGGTATCCCCGAGTTTGAAGATGAACATGCGTCACTTTTTGGGATCGGGTACTCGAGGTGAGGTCCCGTTCCTCGGCGCTTCGCCCGCCGGGACATCCGACAGGCGGAGAACAGGCAGCTCACAGTGCGCGGAGGGAGTTTATGAGGGGTTCGGCGGATGGCTTATGGGAGGTCATCGGAAATCGGATGGAGCCGAATCGCTTGTCGATACGTCTATTCGGCGAAGTCCGTACGACGACGCCGAAGTGACCGAAGTACAGGTACAGGTGTGACGGAGGTGCAGGGCGATGGCCGGTTTCCGGAGTCTGGCGAGACAGGTGCGAGATCCGCGGAGTGATCTGGCACTGCGGCGCTACTCACTGCGCAAGTGCCTTGAGAGGTTCGCCCCTTACGGGCATCGAGCGACCTGGGACCACTTGAGCTCGCGGGCCGGGTTCGGTCCCGAGGACCGCTCCCCCGACCCGGCGCGGCTCGTGGCCGCACTGGACGAACTGGAGGAGGCCCGCTCGGTCTGGCTCGCCTATGAGGTCGGGTTCGCCGAGCGGCGCAAGAAGGAAAAGCACGACGGGCTGCGCAGGCCGGGCAGCGTGGACGACTGGCACCGGCTGACCTGGGGCGGCTTCGGGGTCGCGTGGTGCGACGACCCGCGGGTCCACCCCCATGAATCGCTGGCCGAGGTGCTGCGCCGGCTGATCGCCGCGTTGGAGCGCGAGCCGGGCGCGGTGTGCCCGGTGTGCGCGGGTGAGCGCCTCGACTGGAAGTACGACCTGGCCCACGAACCGTCGTCGGGTCCTGTCTGCAGCCGCTGCGGAATCGTAGTGCCGCGGCCCGTTCTCACCCCGGAGGCGCTGGCGGAGGCCCGGCGCGGACGGCGGCTGCTCGTCTCGGCGTGAGAGCGCCACGGAAATCGGGTACGGCCGGTGAGCCGTCCACCGCGACCGACCCGAGGCCGGGCGCGCGGTGCGGGAACGCCGCGCGACAGGGACGCGTGACGCACTCCCCGCGCCCTTGCCGGGCGCCCATCGGCCGGGTGGGGTCGTCGGTGGGGGGTGCGGGTTGTCAGCGGCGCGTGGCCGGTTGTCGAGGGTAGGTGGTGGGGCGGTGGCGCGGGCCTGTCACAAACGGTGGCTGCTTAGTCGTCAGCGGTAGGCGCTGGGGGTAGCGGCGTGTGCGCGGTCGTCGGGCGGTGACTGGCCCGTGAGCGCCGGGGCGGCGGCGTGTGCGCGGCCGACGGCGGCGGCGGTCCGTTGTGCGTGGCGGAAGTGCCTGGCCGTCGGCGGCAGGTACCGGGGGCGGTGGCGCGACCGGTCGTCGGGCGGCGACTGGCCCGAAGGCGCCGGGGGGCGGTGGCGCGGGCCCGATCGTCGGGCGGTGACCGGCCCGTAGGCGCCGAGGCAGGGGTGCGTGTGCCGTTGTCGGTGGCAGGGGCTCGTTGTCAGTGGGGGGTGTCACTATCGGGGCATGGTGCAGGTCTGTCTGAACGGAGCTCGGGGCGCCGGTGACGGTGTCGCCGTGCCGCTGTCGCCCGGCTCGATGGCGGCGTCCGCGGGCGAGGCTGTCGCGGCCGGCGCGTCGGACATCCATGTTCATCCCAAGTCGCCCTGTGGGCACGACACGTTGTCGCCCACGGCGGTGACGCCGACACTCGAGGCGATACGGGCACGGGTGGGCGTCCCGGTCGGCGTGACCACCGGCGCCTGGGCCGAGCCGGATCCCGCGGCGCGCGTGGCACGCGTCCGCTCCTGGACGGTGCTGCCCGACCACGCCTCGGTCAACTGGCACGAGCCGGGCGCCGAGGAGGTCGCCGCCGCGCTCCTCGACCGCGGGATCGGTGTGGAGGCGGGCATCTGGTCCGGCACGGACGGCGCCGCGCGGTTCGCGGTGTCGCCGCTCGGGCCACGGGTGCTGCGGGTGCTGGCCGAGGTGCTGGACACCTCGGCCGACACGGCGGAGGAGTCGGCCCGCGCCCTGCTCGCCGACCTGGGCTCCGCCCACGGCCGCCCCGTCCTGCTGCACGGCATGGACGGCGGCACCTGGCCGGTGCTTCGCCTCGCGGGGCGGCAGGGCCTCGCCACCCGGATCGGCCTGGAGGACACCCTGCTGCTGCCGGACGGCGAACGGGCCGTTTCCAACGGCCAGTTGGTGACGGAAGGGCTCGTCCAGTACCGGCAGGGGCGGGACCGGCGGTCGCCGTAGCGCGGGAAGCCACCTCGCCGGAGCCTGCGCCGAACCCCGTGTCCGCGCCCGCTCGACGGCGAAGCCGAAGCCGAGAAACGCTACCAGCCATGAATCCGCTCGTTCCAGCCCTTTCCCGCCCGGAGACTTGGGGACGATGAGACACAGCTGAGGAACCGTAGGAGTGCCCGATGTCGACACTGCGCGTCACCGCCGAAGTACTGACCATCCATGAGCATCCGAACGCCGACGCACTCGAACTGGCCCAGGTCGGCCTGTATCGGGCGGTGGTCGCCAAGGGCGCCTACCGCACCGGCGAGCGGGCCCTCTACATCCCGGAGCAGTCCGTGCTGCCGGCCGGGCTGATCGAGGAACTGGGCCTGACCGGGCGGCTCGCGGGGAGCGGCGCGGACCGGGTCAAGGCCGTACGGCTGCGCGGTGAGCTGTCACAGGGCATCGTCTGTCTCCCGAAGGCGCTGGCGGACGTCGACCTGGCCAAGGCCGCCGAGGACGGGACCGACTTCGCGGA
This sequence comes from Streptomyces sp. NPDC050535, assembly GCF_044457665.1. NCBI lineage: Bacteria > Bacillati > Actinomycetota > Actinomycetes > Kitasatosporales > Streptomycetaceae > Streptomyces > Streptomyces sp. NPDC050535. The sequence goes on along the minus strand of NZ_JBITHE010000006.1, from coordinate 150,398 downwards.
AGCGCTCGGCATCGTCAAATGGGTACCGCCGATCCCGCCCACCATGAGCGGTGACGTCGAGTCCGCGCCCGACCTGCTGCCCTGGGTCGACATCGAGAACATCCAGCGGTATCCGGACATCTTCGCGCCGGGCGAGCCGGTCGTCCTGACCGAGAAGCTGCACGGCTCGGCCTGCCTGCTCACGTACCTCGTGGACGAGGGCCGCGTCCAGGTCTCCTCCAAGGGCTTCGGCGCCAAGTCCCTTGCCCTCAAGGAAGATCCACGCAACCTGTACTGGCGGGCACTGCTCGGCCACGGCGTTCCCGAGGCCGCGGCCCGGCTCGCCGAGCGGCTCGGCGCGCGCCGGGTCGGCGTCTTCGGCGAGGTGTACGGGGCAGGCGTGCAGGACCTGGCGTACGGTGCCGACGGCCGCCGGGAGACACTCGGTTACGCCGTGTTCGACGTCTCCGCCGACATCGACGGCGAGGTCCGCTGGCTCGACGCGGCGACGCTGCTGGAGGGCGAACTGCCGCTGGTTCCCAGGCTGTTCGAGGGTCCGTACGACATCGATCGCGTCCTGGAGATCGCCTCGGGCCGGGAGACGGTCTCCGGGCGCGGGCTGCACCTGCGCGAGGGGGTGGTCGTACGCCCGTCCACCGAGCGGTACAGCCCGGTGACGGGCGGCCGGGCCATCGCGAAGGCGATCAGTCCCGCCTATCTCACGCGGAAAGGCGGCACGGAGTACGAGTAGGGGAACCTCGGACGACGAGGGGTCGTACGGAGCCCGGGGCGCGAGTCATCGGCAGTCCTCGGGCTCCTTGCGCGGCGCGGCGGGGAGTGCGGCCCGCTTGTCCCGCTTCTCGGCCGGGCGGGCTCGTTCCGCCAGCAGGCGGGAACCGGTGAGGCGGTCGCCGAAGACGTCGTCCGGGTTGGAGAGCACGCAGTTCTCCAGGGACAGGCAACCGCAGCCGATGCAGTCCGTCAGGTGGTCCCGTAGGCGGCTCAACTGCTTGATGCGCTCGTCGAGTTCGAAGCGCCAGGCCTCCGACAGGCGGGCCCAGTCCTCCCTGGTCGGGGTGCGCTCCTCCGGGAGTTCGGCGAGCGCCTCGCGGATGGTGGCGAGCGGGATACCGACACGCTGGGCGGCCCGCACGAAGGCGACACGGCGCAGCGCGTCACGGTGGTAGCGGCGCTGGTTGCCGGTCGTGCGGCGGCTGGTGATGAGGCCCTTGGACTCGTAGAAGTGCAGGGCGGAGACGGCGGCGCCACTGCGGGCCGACAGCTGTCCGACGGTCAGCTCGTGGATCTTCTCAGGGATCTGGGGCACCCCTCCAACCCTACCCACCCCGCCACCCGTGGGGTCCGTTGACATCCGGTCCGCGCCCGACCATGCTAAGCAGTCGCTTAGACATTCACACGCGGGAGGCAAGGGACATGGCAGAGCCGAGGATCTTCGAGTCCGCCGACGAGCTGAAGGCCGCGGTGGGCGAGCAGTTGGGACACAGCGACTGGCTGGAGATCGACCAGAAGCGGATCGACCTGTTCGCGGACGCCACGGGTGACCACCAGTGGATCCATGTGGACCCGGAGAAGGCCGCCACGGGCCCCTTCGGCACGACCATCGCGCACGGTTACCTCACGCTTTCGCTGCTTCCCACGCTGGTGCCGCAGGTGCTGCGCGTCGACGGTATGAAGATGGGCGTCAACTACGGGACCAACAAGGTCCGTTTCCCCGCGCCCGTCCCGGTGGGCTCGCGGCTGCGCGCCACCGCCGTCCTCACGGAGGTCACCGAGGCGGGTGGCGGGGTGCAGGTCACGGCGGCGGTGACGGTCGAACGCGAGGGCGGCGACAAGCCGGTGTGCGTGGCGGAGTCGGTGTCCCGCTACTACTTCTGAGCGCCTCCGCCGGATCCACGGCGGCCCGGCGGGCCGAATTCACGGCGCCCGGCGGCCCGGACCCGCGGCGGCCCCGTGGCTACCGCTTGGCCCCCACCATCCGCAGTACGAGGTCGGCGTAGAGTGCGCCGACCTCGTCGGGGGTCCGGGGTCCGTCGACGTTGAACCAGCGCGCCACGTCGATGCAGAGCGAGAGCACGGCGAGGGTGGTGCCCGGCACGTCCGGCACGTCGAACTCGCCCGCCGCGACGCCGTCCTGGATGATGCCGCGCACGGCCGCGTCACTCTGCCTGCGCAGGGCCACGATCTCCGCACGGGCCTCGGGACCGAGCGCGTCGAGCTCGTACTGCACGACCCGCGCGGTGGTGTGCTGCGCGGCGTGCCACCGCACGAAGGACCGCACGGCGTCCGCGAGCCGTTCCCCGGCGCTGTCGTCACGCTCCGCGGCGGTCCGCAGGATGTCGATCGCCTTGTCGTGCCCGATCCGGCTGATCCGGTGGAGCAGCTCTTCCTTGGTCTTGTAGTGGATGTACAGCGCGGCCGGGCTCATGCCCGCGCGGCCCGCGATGTCCCGGGTGGTCGTCGCGTGGTACCCGCGCTCGGCGAAGGCCTCCACGGCGGCGACGAGCAGCCGCCGAGCCGCGTCCGGGGTGACCTCGGCCCACGGCTGCCTCTCGCCGCCGGCCGTCTCCTCCGCCGTACTCATCGCTGGTTCGCCCCTTCCACTGGCAGGGGGACACCATACCTCTGAACCTGAGCGAGCGCTTAGAGTGCCCGCTCAGCGCGGATCAGAGCTTTTCGAAGGGGTCGTGTTCGGCGAGCAGCTTCTCCAGTCTCGCCTGGTCGACCCGGCTGACGATCTGCCCGGCCTCCTGCCGGTCCCGGATCACCTTCGCCAGCGTGAAGGACGAGGTCACCAGATAGAGGACGGCGATGCCCATGAAGGAACGCACCCAGGCGTCGGCGTCCAGTTTGAAGATGCCGATGGCGGTCGCGACGATGGCGACCGCGAAAGAGATGACCGCCTGGCCGTAGAAGGCGGCGGTGGACTGCTGCTTGACCGGTGTCTCACTCATGGGATCCAGCGTGCGCCGTGGGCCGCGGGACCGTATCCGCCCAGATACTCAGACACGTACTCAGAAAGCGGAGACCCCGGTCAGCGCCCGCCCGATGACCAGTTTCTGGATCTGGCTGGTGCCCTCGTAGAGGGTCATCACGCGGGCGTCGCGCAGCAGCTTGCCCACCGGGTACTCGTCGATGTAGCCGTAACCGCCGAAGACCTGGAGGGCGTTGTTCGCGGCGCGCACGGCGGCCTCCGAGGCGAACAGCTTGGCCTTCGAGGACTCGGTGGCGAACGGCAGCCCGCGGTCGACGAGATCGGCGACGCGCCAGGTCAGCAGGCGTGCCGCGTCCACGTCGACGGCGATGTCGCTGAGCAGTTCCTGCACCAGCTGGTGACGGGCGATGGTCTTGCCGAACTGCTCCCGCTCGGTCGCGTACGTCACCGCCGCGTCCAGCGCCGCCTGGGCTATGCCGACACAGCCCGCGGCCACCGACATCCGCCCCTTGGCGAGCGCGGACATGGCGACGGCGAAGCCCTTGCCCTCGGGCGCCAGCATCGCGGAGGCGGGAACGCGCACGTCCTGGAGCACCAGCTCGGCGGTGGCCTGTCCGCGCAGGCCGAGCTTGCCGTGGATGGCCCGGCGGGACAGACCCGGAGTGTCGGTCGGCACGAGGAAGGCGGAGACACCCTTGTGGCCCGGGGCGTCGGTCGACCGGGCGAAGAGGAGGACCACGTCGGCCCAGGTGCCGTTGGTGATGAACATCTTGGTGCCGTTGATGACGTAGTCATCGCCCTCGCGGGCGGCCCTCGCCGACAGGTTGCCCGCGTCGGAGCCGGTGCCGGGCTCGGTGAGACCGAAGCACCCGACGTACTCGCCCGAGGTCAGTCCCGGCAGCCACCGCCGCTTCTGCTCCTCGCTCCCCCAGTGCGCGACCGACTTGGCGACCAGGCCCAGTGAGACGGAGACGATGCCGCGCACCGAGGAGTCGCCGCGGCCCAGCTCCTCGGTCACCAGGCAGTACGCGAGATGGTCGCCGCCGCTGCCGCCGTACTCCTCGTCGATCGTGAGCCCGAGGAAGCCGACCTCGCCGAGCTTCTTCACGATCGACCGGTCGACGTTCTCCGCGCGGTCCCACTCGACGACATGGGGGGCGATCTCGCGCTCCACGAAGTCCCTGGCGAGCCGCCGCACGGCGGTCTGCTCCTCGCTGAGTCCCAGGTCCATGCCGAGTCACCCCATGACGTTTTAATTAGCACTGCTAGTTTACAAGCGCAGCCCTACTATGTGCGCCATGGCCCGACCGCGCAAGCCCCTCCTCAGCACCGGCCGCATCGTCGACACGGCACGTGCGCTGGTGGACGCCGAGGGCCTGGCGGCCGTCTCGACCCGGCGGCTCGCGGCCGAGCTGGGGGTGAGCGGCCCGTCCCTCTACAACCACTTCGCGACCAAGGACCAGATCCTGGAGGCGGTCGCCGACTCGGTCAGCGCACAGGTCGACCTGTCGATGTTCGAGGACGGCCGTGAGTGGCGTACCGCGCTGCACGACTGGGCCGTGTCCTACCGGGCGGCGCTGCGCGACCACCCGAACATCGTGCCGGTGCTCGCGCGGGGGCCGGGGCGGCGGCCCGCCGGGCTCCGGCTCGCGGACGCCGTCTTCGGCGCGATGGTCGAGGCGGGCTGGCCGGCGTCCCAGGCCACGTCCATCGGCGCGCTGATGCGCTACTTCGTGATGGGCTCCGCCCTCGGCTCCTTCGCCGGTGGCTTCGTCGACGACGCCACCGCGTACGACCCCGCCGACTACCCCCACCTCGGGCAGGCGCACCTGCTCGCGGAGCACCAGGAGAAGATCGACGAGCGGGCTTTCGAGACCGGGCTCAGGGCGTTGCTCGACGGGTTGACGTCGCAGTTCGAGGGGCTGCGGCGGGAGGACCCGGACACCCTTCCCGCCTGAGCTTCCACCTTTCGGCGGGCGCCGAAGTGTTCCCGGCGCATGCTGGGTGGCATGACGAGAGCGAAGGACCCGGTGGGACCGGGGCTCGCGGCGCTGGCGGGGCTGATCGCCGACGAGACGCGGGCCGTTTTTCTGCTGGCGTTGCTCGACGGGCGGGCGTGGACCGCGGGGGAACTCGCGCGGCATGCCGCGGTCGCCGCGTCGACCGCCAGTGAGCACCTCGGCAAGCTCGTCGCCGGCGGTCTGCTCACCGAGGAGCGACAGGGCCGGCACCGCTACGTACGGCTGGCCGGCACCGGTGTCGCGCAGCTCGTCGAGGATCTCGCCGCCCAGGTCGCGCCGAGCGCCGCGAAGCGGCCGCGCACCCTGCGGGCGGCAGGCGCCGGATCGGCCATGGCGCGCGGCCGCACCTGCTACGACCATCTCGCCGGACGCCTCGGCATCGCCCTCACCGACGCCCTGACCAGCCGCGGGCTCCTCCGCCAGGACACCGGTTTCGCGCTCACGGACGCCGGGCTCCACTGGTTCGACACCGTGGGCATCGGCCTCGACCGCACCGGACGTCGTCCCCTCACCCGGGCCTGCCTCGACTGGACCGACCGATCCGCGCGCCGCGGCCGCCGTAACCGTCACCGTCGTGCTCTGGGCCTCGGCCTTCGTCTCGATCCGCAGCGCGGGTTCGGCGTACTCGCCGGGTGCGCTCGCGCTCGGCCGGCTGCTGGCGGGAGCCGTCACGCTGGGCGCCATCTGCCTTGTACGGAGGGTGGGTTGGCCACCGCGTGCGGCCTGGCGGGGGATCGCCGTGTCCGGAGTGCTCTGGTTCGGCGTCTACATGGTCGCCCTCAACTGGGGCGAGCAGCAGGTGGACGCGGGTACGGCGGCGCTGGTCGTGAACATCGGCCCGATCCTCATCGCCCTGCTCGGGTCCCGGCTTCTCGGTGAGGCCATGCCGCCGAGGCTGCTCGCGGGGATGGCGGTGTCGTTCGCGGGGGCGGTCGCCGTGGGCCTCTCGATGTCCGGCAAGGGCGGTTCCTCGGTGCTCGGAGTCGTCCTGTGCCTGCTCGCGGCCGTCACCTACGCGGCCGGGGTCGTCGCCCAGAAGCCGGTCCTCGGCGTGGCTAGCCCGCTCCAGGCCACGACCTTCGGCTGCCTCATCGGGGCGGTGGCGTGCCTGCCGTTCGCGGGGCAGCTCGTGCACGACGCGGCCGACGCGCCGGTGTCCGCGACGCTCAACATGCTTTACCTGGGCGTGTTTCCGACCGCGCTCGCGTTCACGACGTGGGCGTACGCGCTGGCCCGTACGACGGCGGGCCGGATGGGCGCGACCACGTACGCGGTGCCCGCACTGGTGGTGCTGATGTCCTGGCTGTTCCTGGGCGAGGTCCCGGGACTTCTGACGCTCGCCGGCGGGCTGCTGTGCCTGGCCGGGGTGGCGGTGTCCCGCTCCCGGCCGAGGGCCGCCGCGACGGAGCCGACGCCGGAACGGGCCTGAGACCGGAACGGCGGCGCCCGGGGGCCGGGGCTCGGGGCGGACCGGGCTGCTCTGGGGACTTGTGCTCGGGCCGCACCCGGCCGCTCTGGAGGCCTGCGCTCGGGCCGCACCAGGCGCCCTGGAGGCTTGTGGTCAGGCTGACCAGGCGCCCTGAGGCTTGTGGTCAGACCCGGCGCGCGCGGGCGAGCACGTCCGCACGGCCCTCGCGTGGTGTCCGCGCCGCGCCGGACCTCACCCCGCCACGCCCGGTGGCAGATACCCGGATCCGGCCGCTCCGGGGGCTGCCGCCCAGCAGACCGAAGTCCGCCATCGCAGGGGTGCTCCCGGACCCCAACACGCCACCCCGGGGGCTGCGCTCAGACTCGAACCCACCACCCCGAGGGCCTGCGCCCAGGCCCAAACCCGCCACGCCTGCTGACCGGGTCCCGACCTCCCACCCGGGTTCGGACCGCGACCCCCAACCGGGGCCGGACCCCGCCCCCACCCAGGATCGAACCCAGCCCCACCCGGGGTCGGGACCCCGGCCCCCACCCCTAGAACACCACCAGCGCCCGCCCGCCCTTCCCCGCCACCATGTTCTCGAACGCTCCCGGGATTCCCTCCAGGTCGATGCGCTCCGTCACCAGCATTCCCAGGTCCAGGCGTCCCGCCCGTACGTGCTCGGCCAGTACGGGCAGGTCGCGTGCCGGGTCGGAGTTGCCGAAGACGCAGCCGGAGAGTGTCCGGCCCCAGTGGAAGATCTCCAGAGCGTTGAAGGTGACCTGCTGGTCCTTGCCGCCGATGCCGACGACGGTGGTGCGGCCGCCGCGCCGGGTGGATTCCCAGGCGGTGCGGATGGTGACGGCCCGGCCGACGCACTCGACGGCCACGTCGACGCCCTGTTTGCCGGTGAGGGCGCGGATCTCACGGGCGGTGGTGTCGGAGGCGACGACGTAGTCGGTGGCGCCCGCCTCGCGGGCGAGGGACTCCTTGGCGGGTGAGACGTCCACCGCGACGATTTTCGAGGCGCCCGCGATCCGGGCGGCCTGGAGCGCCGAGAGTCCGACCCCGCCGACCCCGAACACCGCGACGGTCTCCCCCTGTTGAACCCGGGCGGAGTGGTGGACGGCACCGTATCCGGTGAGGACCGCGCACCCGAGGAGCGCGGCGTCGATGAGGGGCACGCCGTCCGGTACGGGGAGTACGCAGCCGGCGGCCACGACGGTCTCCTCGGCGAACGCGGCGACGTTCAGCCCGGGGTGCAGGTCACTGCCGTCGGAGGCGCGCCGCGCGTAGACGTCACCCGCGCCGCTCAGCGCGTTGGCGCACAGCCACACCTCGCCCAGCGTGCAGGCGTGGCAGTTTCCGCAGGACGGCGCCCAGTTGAGGACGACCTCGTCACCGGGCGCGAGGTGCGTGACGCCCTCCCCGACGGAGACGACGAACCCGGCGCCCTCGTGGCCGAGGACTGCGGGAACGGGCACCCGCATGGTGCCGTCGGACAGGGAGAGGTCGGAGTGGCAGACCCCGGCGGCGGCGAGCCGTACGCGGACCTGTCCGGGACCGGGTTCCGGCAGGTCGATCTCGGCGAGCTCCAGAGGAGCGCCTACGGCGGGAAGTACGGCGGCGCGAACCACGTGCATGCTCCTCGGGCCTAGAACTGGAAGGACTTGGTCTGGAGGTACTCGGACAGCCCGTGCGAGCCGAGCTCGCGCCCGACCCCCGACTGCTTGTAACCCCCGAACGGGGCAAGGGGGTTGAAGCGCCCCCCGTTGATGTCGACCTGCCCGGTGTCGAGCCGTCGCGCGAACGCCACCGCCTCCGACTCCTCGGCCGCCCAGACGGCACCCGAGAGCCCGTACACCGTGCCGTTGGCGATCCGGACGGCGTCCTCCTCGTCCTCGTACCGGATGATCGACAGCACCGGCCCGAAGATCTCCTCCTGGGCGATCGTCATGTCGGGTGTGACGTCGGCGAAGACGGTCGGGCTGACGAAGTACCCCTGCTCGCGCGGGGATTCGGGCCCGCCGGCGACCAGGCGGGCGCCTTCCGCGACGCCCTTCTCGATGTAACCCCGCACCCGTGAAGCCTGCTTGGCGTTGACGACCGGGCCGATGCGGTCGCCGTACTTCACCGCGGCCGCGGCGGCCAGTTCGACGGCCTGCTCGTACTGCGAGGTGTGCACCAGCATGCGGGTCCAGGCGCTGCACGTCTGGCCGGAGTTGGACATCACGTTGGCGACGCCGACGTTGACGGCCTTGGCGAGGTCGGCGCTCGGCAGGATGACGTTGGCGGACTTGCCGCCGAGTTCGAGGGCGACGCGTTTGACCGCCGCGCCGGCCACCGCGCCTATCTGCTTGCCGACCGCCGTGGAGCCGGTGAAGGAGACCAGGTCCACGTCCGGATGTTCGGCGAGGGCCTGGCCGGCGATCCGGCCGAGGCCGGTGACGAGGTTGAAGACCCCGGCCGGGAAGCCCGCTTCGGCCACCGCCTCGGCGAAGAGCTGGGCGGTCAGCGGGGTGTCCTCGGCGGGCTTGAGCACCACCGTGCAGCCGGCGGCCAGCGCCGGGGCGACCTTGGCGACGATCTGGTGCAGCGGGTAGTTCCAGGGCGTGATCGCGCCGACCACACCGACGGGTTCCTGGTAGACGGTCGAGTTGCCGACCTTCTCCTCGAAGGCGTGGGTCGCCGCCAGTTCGGCGTACGAACCCGCGACCAGGACCGGCACGCCCGCATGCACCGCCTGCGAGAACGGCAGCGGCGAGCCGAGTTCGGCCGTGACCGTCTCGGCCACCTCGTCCTTGCGCGCGACGAGGACGTCACGAAGGGCGGCCAGCTTCGCGGCGCGCTCGGCGGGCGGCGTCGCGGCCCAGCCGGGGAAGGCGGCACGGGCGGCCCGTACGGCGTGGTCGACGTCCGCGGCGGTCCCCGCGGGGACTCGGCCGACCACCTGCTCGTCGACCGGGTTCACGACCTCGATCGTGTCCGCGCCGACGGCGGGAAGCCATTCGCCGCCGATGTACATGCCGTCGTGAGCTTTCATTCCCTGTTCCTCCTGGGCGGGGCAGCGTCGGCCGCCCCTAAACTAGCGATGTTAGTTTTCTGGCGCCAGGGTGCGGAGCAGCAGGAAGTCACCGACTCGGGGGAACACGGGCCGCCTCGCCGGTCCGCGTGAGTCAGATGTCGCTCCTACGGCGCGAGGGAACCCGGCGGCGCAGGGGCTCACCAGGTCCCGGGGCGGCCGGTCCGGCGGGTGACCGCAGCGCGATCCCCGAGGACACCAGCAGCAGCGCGCCCAGCATCACGAAGGGCGCGGCCACCCCGGCGACTCCGGCGACCAGGCCCGCGGCGGCCGGCGCGGCGACCTGGCCGAGCCGGTTGCCGGTCAGCCGGAGGGCGAGGGCCGTGGAGCGGGCGCCGTCGGGGGCGGCCTGGACCACCGTCGTCATGGAAAGCGGCTGCCCGACGCCGAGGCAGAACCCGAGCACCAGGAGTATCGCGGCCAGCGCCCGGACCGGCACCGGCAGTGCGATGCCCGCGCACAGCACGCCCGCCGCCAGACAGGTCGAGGTGAGCAGCGCGGTCCGGCCGAGCAGTCGCAGCATCGGCGTCATCACCAGTCGGCAGGCGATCGTCGCCGCCGCGCGCAGGCTCAGCAGCAGGCCGACCACGGACGGCGCGATACCGCGGTGTTCACCGACGACCGGCAGGTACGCCGTGAGAATGTCCGTCGCGGACAGCACGGCGAGGCTGATGAAGATGCCCGCGGGAACGCCCCGGGTGCGCAGTATCCGGTGCACGGGAACGCGGTCGCCCTGTGCCGTACGGGACTTGGCCGGCGCACGGTGTTCGATGCGCCACAGCGAGGTGAACGAGACGGCGGCCACCGCGCCGGCCACGAGCAGGGCCAGGGCGCTGGTGCCCGCCATGTCGGGACCGCCGATGAGGAAGCCCGCGGCGATCGGACCGGCCAACTGGCCGAGGGAGGCGCCGATCGTGAAGTGGCCGAAGTTGCGGTCCTGTTCGTGCGGCGCGGACTGCCGGGCGACGATCGACTGGGCGCCGATGACGAAACAGAGGTGTCCCAGGCCCATCACCCCGCTCCAGGCCGCCATCTCCGTAAGGGAGTTCGCCCTGCCGCTGAGGGCGCAGCCGCCCGCGATGAGCACCACACCGGCGGGCAGCAGCGGGGCACAACGCGCGTGGTCGGTACGGCGGCCCAGCGGTACCGCGACGAACAGGGGCAGCAGGGCGTACACGCCCGCGATCACGCCGATCGCGCGCTCGTCGGCACCGAGGGCGAGGGCCCGGTAGGAGACGGCGGGCCGCGCCATCGACACCGCCCCCTGCGCGAAGCCGAAGGCGATGACGAGTCGCAGCAACCAGCCGCGGTTTCCACCGGGCCCCACAGTGATCCTCCATCCGAAGACGAGTGACGGTCATCCGCGCGTCGGCGTCTGCGGCGTCGGCGTCCCTCGCCGTGATGTCCGTCGCGTCGGCGTCCGTCAGGCGTCAGATGATCCCGAACAGGATTCCCGCGCCCAGCACCACCAGGGAGGTGAGCGCCGCCCACTTCACCACGAACCTGGTGTGGTCGCCGAACTCGACCTTGGCCATGCCGACGAGGACGTAGACGGCGGGGACCAGCGGGCTCGACATGTGCAGGGGCTGGCCGACGAGGGAGGCGCGGGCGATCTCCAGGGACGAGACCCCGTGTGCGTGGCCGGCTTCGGCGAGGACGGGGAGGATGCCGAAGTAGAAGCCGTCGTTCGACATGAAGTACGTGAGCGGGATGCTCAGGACGCCGGTGACGAAGGCCATGTGGGGGCCCATGCCGTCGGGGATGTTGGAGACCAGCCAGTCGGCCATGTGGTCGACCATGCCGGTGCCCTGGAGGACGCCGGTGAAGACGGCGGCGGCGAAGACCATGCCGGAGACGTTGAGGACGTTCTCGGCGTGGGCGCCGAGGCGGGCCTTCTGGTCGGGCATGTGGGGGAAGTTGACGGTGAGCGCGAGGGCGGCGCCGAGCAGGAACAGCACCGGAATCGGCAGCCACTCCATGATCATGGCGGTGAGCAGGACGAGCGTGAGCAGCGCGTTGAACCAGTAGAGCTTGGGGCGCAGGGTGGCCCGATTGGGGTCGAGGACGGCGAAGCCGTCGTCCTCCTCGGGGTCCTCGGCGTCCGCGTCCGTGCCGGAGCCCGAACCACCTGTGCCCGCACCCTTCTTGGCCAGATCCACAGGGCCGCCGGTACCGGCCCCGGCACCGACCAGCACCGTCTCCGGCTCCTGCGGCTCCAGCACCTCGTCCAGCGTCAGCACGCCCAGCCGCGCGCGCTCGCGGCGGCCTAGGACGTACGAGAGGACGAAAACGCCGAGGAGACCGACCGCGAGTGCCGGGATCATCGGGATGAAGATGTCGCTGGCGTTGAGCTTGAGGGCGGTCGCGGCCCGGGCGGTCGGGCCTCCCCAGGGCAGGGTGTTCATCACGCCGTTGGCCATGGCGGCGACGCCGGTCATCACGACGAGGCTCATCTTGAGGCGCTTGTAGAGCGGGTACATGGCCGAGACCGTGATCATGAAGGTGGTGGAGCCGTCGCCGTCCAGGGAGACGATCGCGGCGAGCACGGCCGTACCGACCACGATGCGCAGCGGATCGGCCTTGCAGAACTTCAGGATGCCGCGCACGATCGGGTCGAAGAGCCCGACGTCGATCATCACTCCGAAGTAGACGATCGCGAACATGAGCATCGCCGCGGTGGGGGCCAGGCTGGTGACGCCGTCGATGACGTAGTCACCGAGCTTGCCGCCCTTGCCGACGAACACACAGAAGAGCGCCGGGATCAGCACGAGCGCCGCGATCGGCGACATTTTTTTCAGCATGATCAGGACCAGGAAGGTCGCGATCATGGTGAAGCCGAGGATGGTCAGCATGAGTGGATACCTAACGTCGTTCGCCCTTGAACTCCCACCTGGGGCGGCGGTGCGAGTGACGTTAGGTCGGCCACACAAGTCTTAACAAGACGTTGACACGCGAGCAATAAGCGCAAAACTCCAGGTCACAGCTTTGCTCAGCTCACAGGGGTCAGCTCCACCGGTACGCCGTTCAGAACGGCGGTCCCCGACAGGGGGTCCAGGAGGCTGCCGTCGAGGAGCTGGTTGACGTTGACTCCGGGGTCGAGCGAGGCGTGGCTCATCCGGGTGCCGGGGCGGTCGTGTCCCCATCCGTGCGGCAGGCTCACCACTCCCCGCCGTACGGAGTCGGTGACTTCGGCGGGTGCGGTCACCTCTCCCCCGGCGCCCTTGACGCGGACGGCCGCCCCGTCGGTGAGCCCGAGGAGCTCGGCGTCCTCGGGGTGGATGTGCAGGGTGCAGCGGTTGGAGCCGCCGGTGAGTGCGGGCACGTTGTGCATCCAGCTGTTGTTGGAGCGCAGGTGGCGGCGGCCGACGAGGACGAGGGCGGAGGGGCGTTCACGCAGCGCGTCCCGCAGCCGGGGAAGGTCGTCGGCGATCGGTCCGGGCAGCAGCTCGATCTTCCCGCTGCGGGTCTTCAGGGGCGCGGGCAGCCGCGACCGCAGGGGGCCGAGATCGATGCCGTGCGGGTGCGCGAGCAGTTTCTCCAGGGTCAGCCCGTCGGGTCGTACGCCGAAACCGTCGCCGTACGGACCGAGGCGCAGCATCATGTCGAGCCGTCGCTCGGGGCCGTTGCCGCCGGTGAGCTGTGCGGCGAGTTCCTTCGGGTCGCGGCCGTGCACCGGGGAGTGTGCCTCGGTGACGGACTTGCCGAGGGTGCTGCCGATGACCATGGTGTCCACGGCGTCCGGGTCGGTGCCGTGCATGCCGGTGGCGGCCAGGGTCAGCCGCGCGAGGATCTCGGTCTCGGCCAGGCGGCCCGGCTCCAGCGGGACGGCGGCGGGGGTGTAGCGGACCTGGTTGTGTACGGCCAGGGTGTTGAAGGCGAAGTCGTGGTGGGCGCTCCGCGAGGGCGGGGGCGGCGGGAGCACGACGTGTGCGTGACGTGAGGTCTCGTTCAGGTACGGGTCGACGCTGACCATGAAGTCCAGCGAGCCCAGGGCCTTGTCGAGGCGGTCGCCGTCGGGTGCGGAGAGGACGGGGTTGGCGGCCACGGCGATGACCGCGCGGATCGGTTCGCCCTGTTCGGTGGCGGTGTCGATCTCCTCGGCGAGGGCGGCGAGCGGCAGTTCGCCCTTGGCTTCGGGGTGCCGGCTCACCCGTGAGTGCCAGCGTCCGAGCGCGAAGCCGCGGCCGGGTCCCGCGGGCCGGGGTGTCCTGTCGGTGGCGGCCTGCGGGAAGAGCGCCCCGCCGGGCCGGTCGAGGTTGCCGGTGAGGATGTTGAGGACGTCGACGAGCCAGCTCGCCAGGGTGCCGTGCGGCACGGTGCAGCTGCCGATGCGGCCGTAGACGGCGGCGGTGGGCGCGGCGGCGAGTTCACGGGCGAGCGCCCTGATCGTGTCGGCGGGAACGTCGCACGCCTCGGCGGCGGCTTCGGGGCTGAAGTCCCGTACGGCGTCGGCGAGGGCGTCGGTGTCCTGGACGTGCGGGGCGAGGTCGCCGAGCGCGACGAGCTTCTCCTCGAAGAGGACGTTCGCCATGGCGGCGAGGAGCAGCGCGTCCGTTCCCGGGCGGATCGCCACGTGACGGTCGGCGAGTCTGGCCGTACGGGTCCGCCGCGGGTCGATGACGGTCAGGGTGCCGCCGCGTGCCCGCAGCGCCTTGAGCTTGCCGGGGAAGTCGGGGGCGGTGCACAGGCTGCCGTTGGATTCCACCGGGTTGGCGCCGATGAGCAGGAGGTGGTCGGTGTGGTCCAGGTCGGGCACCGGGATCGCGTTGGCGTCGCCGTAAAGCAGTCCGCACGACACGTGTTTGGGCATCTGGTCGACCGTGGAGGCGGTGAAGACGCTGCGGGTGCCGAGGCCGGTGAGCAGGACGGGCGGGTAGAGGGCGCCGGCCATGGTGTGCACGTTCGGGTTGCCGAGGACCACGCCGACGGCGTTCGGACCGTGGCGCTCGACGACGGGCCGGAGCCCGGCGGCCACCGCGTCGAAGGCCTCCTCCCAGGTGGCTTCGCGCAGTTCGCCGTCCTTGCGGACGAGGGGGGCGCGCAGCCGGTCCGGGTCCGCGTCGGCGGCGCCGAAGGAGGCGCCCTTCGGGCAGATGAACCCCTTGCTGAGCACGTCGTCGCGGTCGCCCCGGGCGCCGGTCACCCGGGTGCCCTCGATGGTGAGCGTCAGCCCGCAGGTGGCTTCGCAGAGGGGGCAGATCCGCAGGGCGGTGCGGGCGTCGGGGGTGGTGCCGGTGGTGCGGGACACGAGGTCCTCCCGGGAGGCGGTGGCAGCGTTGGCACACGGACTGACGCCGAGCATACCGACCGGTATGCATGGAGGGGAGGGGGTGCCGGGGGTGAGGTCGGAAATCCGCGGGCGGCGCTCCCGCCGTACGGCGGACTCCTCGGTCGCGACGCCTCAGCCGCGGCACGTCGGCCGTGACCTCCTAGTCGAGCACGCGCTCCAGATACGCCCGCAGCATGACCCGGGTCTCGTCGATGATCCGCTCATCACCCTCCGGGGCGACCCGGAAGGCCAGGTGGACGAGGGTGTCGGCGGTCTCCACGGAGACCAGGAAGACACGGCGGAGGTTCTCGTCGGGGGTGCGGTCGAGATAGCCGGCGAGGAGTTCGGTGAGGCGGTCGGCGACGCGGGTGTTGGGCTCGGCGCGGGACCCGACCGGGATCTGGTTGCCGAAGTCGACGAGCGAGAACCCCGGCGCGGTGCGCTTCATGGCTATGTACTCGTCGAGCACGGCGTCCACGGCCACGCGCCAGCCGCCCGCGCCCGTGCTTCCGCTCTCCTCGTCGGTCGCCCGGAGCCGGTGGGTGACGCGCTCGGCGTAGCGCTCCAGGTTGCGCTGGGCGAGCGCGTCGGCCATCGCGCGCTTGTTGCCGAAGAAGCGGTAGACGGATCCGATGGGTACGCCGGCGCGCTGGGCCACGGCCCGGGTGCTCAGCGCGTCGTAGCCCACCTCGTCGAGGAGGTCGGCGCAGGCGTCGAGGATTCTGGTCAGTCGTTCTGCGCTGCGGCGTTGCACGGGCGCTCGGCGCAGCGAGGTCGCGTGGGGCACGGGCTTCATGATGCCTTTCCGCCGGGGTCCGGTGAACCTCTGGTCTCGGTACGGGCCGCGCCGCGGCTCGTACTCGTCGAGGACTCCGGAGGCTCCGCGGCGTCCGATTCCGGACCGGCCTGCGACGCGGTGATGTCCGCGGTGCTCTCCACCGGCTCTTCCTCGACGGACCACACGGTGTGGTCGTCGGCATAGAGGCGTGCGGTGACCTGGTGGGTTCCACGCGGGACGAGATCGCCTGGAAGGTGGTACTCGGCGGTGCGGAGAGTGGCGATGCCGCGGCCGTCGAGGTAGAGGACGGCGAAACCGCGTCCCGCGACGGCCTCCGAACGGGCGCCGGCGGCCGAGAAACGGAAGTGCTGGAGGGTCAGCCGTACGTCCCAGCCGTTCCCGGACTCCGGCTGGACCTCGATCGCGACCTCGGGTGCGCCCTTCTTCTCGATCTCCCGATAACGCCGTCCCGCCTCGTCGGTCTCGTCGAGCAGCTCGCCCACCGGCGAGGCCGACACCGTGCCTTTCGGCTCGGGCGCATCCCCGGAACCGCAGCCCGTCGGTCCGCCGAGCAGGGCACAGACCGCGAGCGCGGCGAGCAGTCCACGCGTCCACGACATGCCGGGGAGCGTAGAACATCGCACTGACAGTCGGATCCCCCTGGAGTCGGGTTCCGGACGACACGGCGACCCCTGAGTCGTACTACCTCTTGCGTGCGCCGGAACCGATTCCTATGGTGAAGCATAGGAATCAGGTACGAGGGAGTGGTCATGAGCGGGGACGCGAGGAAGACGGCCGAGGGGCTTGCCCATCTCTCGGGATTCGGCAACGAACACAGCTCGGAGGCCGTCCCGGGCGCCCTGCCGCACGGCCGCAACACGCCGCAGCGGGCACCGCTCGGGCTGTACGCGGAGCAGTTGAGCGGTACGGCCTTCACCGAGCCGAGAGCGCACAACCGCCGCTCGTGGCTGTACCGGATCCGCCCGTCGGCCGCGCACCCCGCCTTCACGCGTACGGGGAACGGCGCACTCCGCACGGCTCCGTTCACCGAGACAGTGCCCGACCCCAACCGGCTGCGCTGGAACCCGCTGCCCGAGCCCTCCGCCGGCACCGACTTCGTGAGCGGCCTGTGGACGCTCGGCGGCAACGGCGACGCCACCCAGCGCACCGGCGTGGCGGTGCACCTGTATCACGCCAACTCCTCGATGGAGCGGGTGTTCAGCGACGCCGACGGTGAGCTGCTGATCGTGCCGGAGCGCGGCGGGCTGCTGCTGCGCACCGAGTTCGGGCTGCTGCACGTGGAGCCAGGACACGTGGCACTCGTCCCCCGTGGCGTCCGCTTCCGTGTGGAGCTGCTGGACGAGAGCGCCCGCGGCTATGTGTGCGAGAACTACGGGGCGCCCTTCCAACTGCCCGACCTGGGCCCGATCGGCGCCAACGGGCTGGCGAACGCCCGGGACTTCCTCGCGCCCGTCGCCGCCTACGAGGACGTCGAGGGACCGGTGGAGGTGGTGAACAAGTTCTGCGGCAACCTCTGGCGGGCGACGTACGACCACTCGCCGCTGGACGTGGTCGCCTGGCACGGCAATCACGTGCCCTACGTCTACGACCTCCGCCGTTTCAACGTGCTCGGCACCATCAGTTACGACCACCCGGACCCGTCGATCTTCACGGTGCTGACCTCGCCGAGCGACACCCCGGGACTGGCCGGGGTGGACTTCGTGGTCTTCGCGCCGCGCTGGCTGGTGGGCGAGAACACGTTCCGGCCGCCGTACTTCCACCGGAACGTGATGAGCGAGTACATGGGGCTCATCGAGGGCGCGTACGACGCCAAGGCCGAGGGGTTCGTGCCGGGGGGCGGTTCGCTGCACAACATGATGTCGGCGCACGGGCCGGACCGCGACACCTTCGACAGGGCCAGCGCCGCCGAGCTCGTGCCGCAGAAGGTCGACGACGGGCTCGCCTTCATGTTCGAGACCCGTTGGCCGGTGACCGCCACGGCGCAAGCGGCGCACGCGGAGCATCTGCAACCGGCGTACGACGATGTGTGGCAGGGGCTGCGGCGGAACTTCCGTGCGGGCGAGTGAGGGTCGACGCCCCTTCCCGGGCTCGCCGTCGCCCGTCGTGTCCGTCCTTTCCGTTGCCCATTGCCCATTGCCTGTTGCCCGTTGCTCTGAACGCCCACGACCGGTACGGATACCCTGGTGACCTCTTTCGCCCCGGACTCGATCGTCCTGAACCGCAAGCTGCCGCTCTGGTACCAGGTTTCGCAGTCCCTGCGCGCCTCGATCCTCGGCCGCTCCGCGCGGGACCCGCTGCGGCTGCCCACCGAGGAGCGGTTGGCGGAGCACTACGGGGTGAGCGTGCTGACCATGCGGCAGGCGCTCAAGGAGTTGGAGGCCGAGGGGCTGATCACCCGGCACCGACGCCGTGGCACGTTCATCGAGCCGAGCGCTCAACGAGGCGCCCCGGTAAGGCTGCTGGGCTCGGTCGACGCGATCGTGGCGCAGCAGTCGGGCATGACCACGGAACTGCTCGACCACGGCCCGGTGCCGGTGTCCGCCGAACTCGCCGAGTACTTCCCCGATCTGGCCGAGGTCGGCTCGTACCACCGGCTGCGCGGCGACGAGGCCACGGGCGAGCCCACGAACCACGCGCGCAACTACGTGCGTCCGGAACTGGCGGCGCTGATCGACCCGGAGGACCTGGTGCGCTGGCCCATGACCAAGGTGCTGCGCGATGTGGTGGGCGTGCGCATCAGCCGGATCACCGACACCGTGGAGGCCCGGCTCGCGGACCCGGAGACGGCGCGGCTGCTCCAGGTCCCGCTGCTCAGCCCGATCCTGCACTACACCGGGGTCATCCACGGCGAGGACGGCCGCGCCCTGGACGTGGCCCGCATCCACTACCGGGGTGACCGTTTCTCCTTCACGGTCGCGCTCGACGCCCACTGACCACCTCGTGGACAGCGTCGTACGATGCCGAGCGTGACGCACGACGACGCCGCTCCGCCGCTGGCGGACCTCATGCCGTGGTCGGCCGCCCCGCCCAGGCTGGGCCGGGGGTGGCCGACGGCGCCCGACGCCGCGTCCCTGAAGGCCCGCTGGGACGCGTTCATGAAGGCCGAAGGGGCGGAGCGCGAGGCGCTGTTCGGCGTCACCCGTTCACGCACACCGCGGTCGGCGGTGACGCAGTTGCCGGGGCAGGAGAGCGGAACCGGCCGGCTGGCGCGCGAGTCCGGTCCCTGCGCGGAGCCGGTCCGGGTGCTGGGCGGTCCCTTCGACGAGCAGTGGCTCATTCCGGACCACCGGCTGATCGACGCGGCACGCCCCGAGTTGTGGCGGGTCGCCGACGAGCGGCAGTTGTTCGCGATCGAGCAGACGGCCGTACCCGACTCGTCGGGGCCGGTGTTGCTGGTCGCTTCCGTGCTGCCCCTGAGCGCCGGTCGCGGAGGCCGCGTCCGGCCCCTCTACCGCCGCCCCGGCGGGCGTGAACCGAACCTGGCACCGGGCCTGTTGGAGCACCTCGGTACCCGCCTCGGGCACTCCCCCGACCCCGTCGACGTCCTCGCCTGGACGGTGGCGGTCGCGCGGAAAGGCCGGTCGGGACTCTCCGTCCCGCTCACCGCGGACCCCGGACTCTGGGATCACGGCGTCGAGTTGGGACGCCGGCTGCTGTGGCTGATGCGGCGTGACGGGGAACGGCCCAAGCTTCCCGGGGGGCGGCGCCCCTACGTCCGCTCACCGCTCCCCGCCGTACCGGTCGACGTGCGCTACGACCGTGACGAGGAGGCGCTCCGGATCGACGAGGGCCGGATCTCCCCCGTTCCACCGGAGGCCTGGGACTTCGAGGTGGGCGGGGTCCGCGTACTGGAGCAGTGGTTCGCGGTGCGGACCCGACCGGCCGAGCCGGGCACCCTGGACGCGATCCGGCCCGCCACCTGGCCGCAGGCCTGGACGTCCGAGCTGCTCGAAGTCGTCACGGTGCTGGCGCTGCTCGCGGAACTCATGCCTCAGCAGGCGGAGTTGACCGTGCGGACCCCGATCACGGCGGCGGAGTTGCGCGAGGCGGGCGTCCTTCCGGTGCCGGAGGCGGCGCGGCGTCCGGCCTCCGTTCTCGACCATCACGAAGAGGGTCCCGAGGGCCAGTTCGCCCTGATCTAGGCCGTCCCCTTCGCCGGCCGCTCGCCCGCCACCGGCTCTCCCGTCAACCGCTCTTCGGTTCGAACGCGTCGAGGACCCGCCCGAGCGCCCGCTCGAAGACCGCCTCCAGGTCGATCGGACCGTTGTCCTCCATGAACGCGGCGGCCATCCGCGGATACGCCCCCGTAGCGATCCGGCCGCCCAGATAACCGATCCGGACCGCGTTCTCCTGCTCCTCGGACCAGGGCAGCGAGCGAGTCCGTTCGGCGGTGGCCAGTTCGTTCCCCACATACGTCGTCACGACACCGTTGACCATCGCGATCAGCTCGAACTTCGTGCCGTAGGGCGCGTCGAGGGGGTCCAGGCACGTCAGGCAGTGCTCCAGATAGCGCAGGGCGTTGGGGCTGAAGCCGTAGACAGGGGACATCAGGCGCGGCAGCCAGGGGTGGTGGTGCATGAGGGCGCGAGTCTGATGGGCGACCCGGAGCAGGTCGGCACGCCAGTCGCCCGAGGGCTCCCACAGGTCGTGCTCACCGCTGATGGCGTCAACCATCAGCTCATGGAGGTCCTCCTTGCGGGGGACGTAGTTGTAGAGCGACATCGTGCCGCAGCCCAGTTCGGCCGCGACGTGCCGCATGGAGACTCCGTCGAGCCCCTCCGCGTCCGCGATCCGCACCGCGGCGGCCGCGATGTCCGCACGGCTGTAGGCCGGTCGCGGACCACGGCCCGCACGCTCGGGACGAGCCCAGATCACTTCGGGTACGGCACTGCGCCCTGACATCGGTCGATCACCTCGGAACCATCGTAGTTACGTACGCCGTACGTAGTGCGCTATGGTCTCCCATGACAACTACGTACGATGTACTTAGTGAAGGTCTGGAGAAGCGTTTCGGGGAAGTCCATGCCGTCAGGGGGCTGGATCTCGCGGTGGCCAAGGGCACGGTCTGCGGGATTCTCGGGCCGAACGGCGCGGGCAAGACCACGGCCGTACGGCTGCTCACCACACTGCTGCGGCCGGACGCGGGGTCCGCGCGGGTCGCCGGGCACGATCTCGTACGGGAGCCGGGGGCCGTGCGTCGATCGATCGGGGTCACCGGGCAGAACGCCTCGGTGGACGGCGATCTCACCGGGCGCGAGAACCTGCGGCTGTTCGCGCGACTGCACCGGGTGCGTGACACGGCGGCACGGGCGGCCGGACTCCTCGACCGTTTCGGGCTGACCGAGGCCGCCGACCGGCCCGCGTCCACGTACTCGGGCGGTATGCGGCGCCGCCTCGACCTGGCGGCGAGCCTGATCCGGCGCCCCGAGGTGCTCTTCCTGGACGAGCCCACCACCGGGCTCGACCCCGCGAGCCGCAACCACATCCGGGCCGCCGTGCGCGCGCTCAAGAGTGAGGGCACGACCGTGCTGCTCACCACGCAGTACCTGGAGGAGGCCGATCAACTGGCCGACAGCATCGCGCTCGTGGACCGGGGCACGGTCGCCCACACGGGATCGCCCGCCGAACTCAAGGCACTCATCGGCTCGTACGCGGAGGTGGTCGTCGCCCACGCGGACGCGATGTCCGGAGCGGCGGCCGTCCTCGACCGACTGACCGGCAACGCGCCCTCGTTCGACGACGAGCGGTGCGCGGTCGGCGCGGTCACCGCCGACACGACCCTGACGCTGCCCCGGCTGGTCCGCGAACTCGACGCCGCCGGAGTTCCGTTGCTCGACGCGAGCCTGCGTCCGCCGACGCTGGACGACGTGTTCCTGCGGCTTACGGGAGGCAGGGCCTCGGACCCGGGCTCGCACACGGGTCCGGGCTCCGACTCGCACCTGAGCGACAGCAAGGAGCTGGTGACGTGAGCGCGTTGGCGTACGACGGGACGGCGATGCTGGGCCGGCACCTACGCCGCATCCGGCACAACCCGGGGCTGCTGATCCTGACCCAGTCCATGCCGGTCACGATGCTGCTGTTCTTCGGCTATGTCTTCGGCAGCGCGCTCGCGACGCCCGGGCGGGAGTACCGCGCCTTCCTGGTTCCGGGGCTCCTTGTGGCCACCGCCGCCAACGGGATCATGACCGGGATGTTCCAGGCCGCCCAGGACTCGCACCGGGGTGTCATGGACCGTTTCCGTACCCTGCCGATGAGCCGGGCAGCGGTGCCGCTCGGGCAGGCCGCCGCCGACCTCGTCGTCACGGCCGCCGGCATGGTGCCGCTGATGCTGGTCGGGCTCGCGGTGGGCTGGCGGATCGAGGGGGCGGCACTCGAAGCGGCGGGCGCCGTGGGCCTGTTGCTGCTGTTCCGGTTCGCGATGAGCTGGGTCGGGATCCTGCTGGGTCTCCTCACGGGCAGCGAGGAGGCGGCCGGACAACTGGGCGGGGCGACCTTCCTCCTGCCGCTGCTGTCCAACGCGTACATCCCGACGGACAATCTGCCGCTCTGGCTGCGGACGATCGCCGAGTGGAACCCGATCAGCGCGGTGACCACGGCGCTGCGCGCACTCTTCGGGAACGCGCCGGTGCCCGTGGACGGAGCGTGGCCGGTGACGCATCCCGTCGCGGGGTCGCTGGCCTGGTGCGCCCTGCTCATCGCGGTGTTCCTGCCGCTCGCCGTCCGCCGGTACGCGCACGGCCCACGGTGAGCGGCGGGCGCCCCGCGGACGCGGTGAGGGTGAGCGGCGGGGCGCGTGGCACGTGTGGGCGACCGTGGGGCCGGGTCGCGTCGTCGGGCACGGCGGTCCTGAGGGCTCGGGCGCGTCGTCGGGCACGGCGGTCCTGAGGGCTCGGGCGCGTCGTCACGCACGGCGGTCCTGAGGGCTGAGGCGCGTCGTCACACACGGCGGCCGTGAGCACCGGGGCGCGTCGTCAACCACGGTCGACCACGTGTGGCGGGGCGCGTGGCACACGCGGTTGAGCTTGGGCGTCGGGCGCATCGCACGCAGGTGGTGGGGGCACGGCGGACGCGAGCAGGCGGTGAGCGCCGGAGTGCGCTCCGAAGGCGCGGCGGGCGGTGCACGCCGGAGGGCTCCGCACCCGTCCCATGGGTGACAAGGGGGCGTGCGGGAGACATGATCCACCGCATGCAGCCACTGCCCCTCCCCCTCGACGGCATCACCGTCGTCGCCGTCGAGCAGGCCGTCTCGGCGCCCTTCGCGACCCGTCAACTCGCGGACCTCGGCGCCCGGGTGATCAAGATCGAGCGGATCGACGGCGGGGACTTCGCCCGCGGCTACGACACCGCGGCGGCCGGTCTGGCCTCGCACTTCGTCTGGTGCAACCGGGGCAAGGAGTCCGTCGCCCTCGACCTGAAGGACCCGCGCGGCCTCGAGGTCGTACGCCGTCTCATCGTGGACGCCGACGTCTTCGTGCAGAACCTCGCGCAGGGCGCGGCGGCACGGCTCGGCCTGGACGCGGCCACGCTGTGCGCCGCGCATCCGCGGCTGGTCGCCGTGGACATCTCGGGGTACGGGGCGTCGGGGCCGTACGCCGGCAAACGCGCGTACGACATGCTCGTGCAGTGCGAGGCGGGGCTCGTGTCGGTGACGGGGACGCCGGACCTGCCGGTGAAGGCGGGGATTCCGGTCGCCGACATCGCGGCGGCCATGTACGCGTTCTCCGGGGTGCTCGCGGCGCTGGTGCGGCGCGGTACGACGGGGCGCGGAGGTCCGGTCGAGGTGTCGATGCTGGACGCGCTCGCCGAGTGGATGGGGCATCCCCTGCACCATGTGATGCACGGAGGAACTCCCCCGGCGCGCACGAGTCTCGCGCACGCCGTCATCGCGCCCTACGACGCCTATCCGACGGCGGACGGCGGACGGGTACTGCTGTCGGTGCAGAACGACCGCGAATGGCGACGGCTCGCTGAACAGGTGCTGGACCGACCCGAGTTGGCGGACGATCCGGCGTTCGCCACGAACCCGGCGCGGGTCGCGAACCGGGAGCGCACGGACGCACTGGTGGCTGAGGCGCTGGGTGCGCTCGGCGCCGATGAGGCGGTGGCCCGGCTGGAGAACGCCGGTATCGCGTGCGCGCGACTGAGGGACGTACAGGAGGTCGCGGAGCATCCGCAACTGACGGCCCGGGACCGCTGGCGACAAGTCGGTTCACCGGCGGGGCCGTTGCGGGCCATGCTGCCACCGATCACGTTGCCTGGCGGGGAGGAGTCGCGGATGGGGGCGGTGCCCGGGCTGGGCGAGCACACCGGGGCGGTACTGCGGGGACTGGGGCTGACGGACAGGGACATCGCGGAACTGCTGCGGGACGGCGTGGCTCGGTAGACGGAGCGGGCGCGGGACCTCCCCGCCGAGCGGCGGGCTCCACCGCAGACGCGGCAACCGACCGACGGGCGAGGGGCTTCACCGCCGACGCGGGAGCTCACGCCGGGCGAGGGGCTGCACCGCCGGGCGAAGGGCTGCACCACCGGGCGCGGCAACTGGCCTCCTGGCGAAGGGCTGCACCGCGGGACGCGGGAACTGCCGCCACCCCAGGCAAAGGACTTCACCGCCGGACGCGGCAACTGACCGCCGGGCAGGGGACTTCACGTCGGCGCCGGAAGTCACCGCCCGGAACCGGCTTCACCGCTGCGCAAAGACTCGCCACGCGCGGAGATTCGCCACCGAGCGGCCGACAGGAGGCCAGACCCTCACATACGCGGGGCCGGACCCGCGCTCGGAGAGCGCATCCAGGTGGAGGTGCGGGTATCGCCGCCGCCGGGCGGGGAAGCGGCGGGCGTGTCGATGCCGACCGGGATCACGGCGGACACGTTGGTGCCGAGCGGGTGAGTCATGGCCTGACCCGCGCCCGGTGGCTCACCGGGCGTCGGTGCCCGGGGGGATGACGGGCACGGAAGAGCAACGCTGGGCGGGGTCGGTGGGACCGCCGGAGCGCGGGTCGGAAACGCCGGTGCCGACCCGCTGCTCAGCGGCCGCCGAACAGCGAACGGCGCAGCCGCTTCAGCGGCGCGAAGAGCGAGACACGCCTCACTCGCGCAACCCTGCTGCTGCTGTCGCGCGCGGTGTCACGCGAGGTGAGCTCACGCATCAGCGAAGTCGCCTCGGCCGTCTCGCGCTGCGGGACGGCAGGGCCGCCCAGCACCGCGAGATGGCGGTCGAGACGCGAGCTGGTCGCGCTGCTCCCGCACGTGATCGCAGGGACACGTGCCCTGCTGCGCACTGTTATCTGTTCCATGTCACTCCCCACCCGTACGAGTCCACCCGGCCCGGGCAGGCTAACCCTATCGCTCCCTCGTGGCACTCGTGTATCGCGGGCAAAGGATTCACCTTCTCTGTAAGGGTGTTGACGATTACTCTCCGAATCCAACCGATTTCAGGGCGAGTTGGACAACTGGTGCGGTAGTGGGCTGCTCTGAGCCGCCACCCGGCTCGACAGTTACGGCGAGTGACGTCGCGCTCGTGTTCAGTCCGTCGGCGATCAATGGCGTGTCGCCGTCGAAGAGCCCCAGGGAGCGCGGATTCTCACGGGGGCGCATAAGCCAGAGCTGGTGAACGCGCCCCCCGGACGGGGTGCCGTACCCGCTCAGTGTCACGACGGCGCGCCGCTCCGACGCGGAGGCGACCACGCCGATCCCGCGCCCCTGGGCGTCCCGGTCACCGGCCGCGCGGGCGTCGGGTGCCGCGAGAACGTGGGCGATCTCACGTGCCTGGGCCCGCTCCTGGTCCAGTTGGTCCTGCGTCCGCGTCGCCTGCACGGCGAAGAGCGAGGCGACGACGAGTGCCGCGGCGGCCGTGGTGGTGGCGAGCGGGGCGAGGAGCGGCCGGAAGCGGGGTGCACGCGTGCGTTCGGGCCGGCGGGAGGGACGCGTACGTGGCGCGACCCGGGGCGACGGCTCCTGCGGTGTCGTCCGTACGGCGGTCAGCACCCGGTCCCGCAGCGCGGCCGGCGCCGGTGCGGCGGTGGACCAGGCAAGGCGCACCGCGTCCTCGGTGAGCGCCCGGACCTCGGCGTTGCAGCGCGGGCAGTCGCGCAGGTGGCGCTCGAAGCGGCGGCGTTCGTCGGGTTCGAGGGCGTCCAGCGCGTAGGGGGCGGCGAGTGAGTGCACATCGCGGCCGAGCAGTCGGTCGAGAAGACTCATGCGGCACCTCCCAGGCAGTCGCGGAGCCGGGTCAGTCCGTCGCGCATGCGGGTCTTGACCGTGCCGAGCGGCAGAGAGAGCCGTTCGGCGACCTCACGGTAGGTGTAGCCGTCGTAGTAGGCGAGGGTGACGGACTGGCGTTGCAGTGTGGTGAGCCGGTCGAGGCAACGGCGGACCCACTCGCGTTCGAGCCCGGCCTCGACCTCCTCGGCGACCTGGTCGAAGGCCGGGTGGTGGGCGCGCTGTCCCTCGCGCCGCTCGCGCTCGCTGGCGGCGCGGGCGCTGCGGACCCGGTCGACGGCCCGGCGGTGCGCGAGGGTGAGTATCCAGGAGAGGGCGCTGCCCCGCCCCGGGTCGAACCGCGCGGCGGAGCGCCACAGTTCGAGCAGAACCTCCTGCGCGACCTCCTCCGACTGGGCCGGGTCCCGCACCACGCGGCGCACCAGCCCGAACACCGGCCCGGACACCAGTCCGTACAGCTCCTCGAATGCCTTCTGGTCGCCTCCGGCCACGAGCACCAGGAGTTCGTCCGCCTCCACCAGTTCCCCCTTCTCCGGCCGCGCACGGCCCGTTCGTTCACTGACGTGTTCGCAGCGAACGCGCTCACGGATGGGTTACGGATCGGCGAACCGAAAACGCGGGTCCGCGGCCAGGAAACGGACCTGCCGTCGGGGCGGGTCGTCGGAGAAACAGGCCCCGCCGCTGAAACAACCTGTGAAAGCCGCCGTAAGAACGTTTGGGATTCGACCAATCCAGTCCGGCGACCGCTCCGAATGGCGTGCGTCAGGCAATCGGGACGTGAGGACGGACAGCATGACACCTATCTTCAGGAGTGGCGCGGGACGCAGGAGTCTCGCGACCCTCGTCTGTGGTGCGCTGGCCGCCGGGGGGCTCGCAGCCGCCGGCGTGACCATGTTGGAGCCGGGGGCGGCCTCCGCCTCCAGCCACCGGGAGGCCCCGCTCATCTCGGGGGCTCCGCAGTACGACAACACGGACGTGTACGCGTTCGTGAGCCCGGACAAGCCAGATACGACGACCATCGTCG
Source organism: Streptomyces sp. NPDC050535 (assembly GCF_044457665.1). Classification (NCBI taxonomy): domain Bacteria; kingdom Bacillati; phylum Actinomycetota; class Actinomycetes; order Kitasatosporales; family Streptomycetaceae; genus Streptomyces; species Streptomyces sp. NPDC050535. The sequence continues at coordinate 123,645 of NZ_JBITHE010000006.1, read as the reverse complement.
CGAACTGGATCCCCTTCGAGGAACCGGCCGGCGGACCGAACTTCTTCACGTTCGCCGAGGACGCGCAGTACGACATCCACATCGACAACGACGGTGACGCGCAGGGGGAGTTGCTCTACCGCTACACCTTCAAGACGCACGTCAAGAACGGCGACACCTTCCTCTACAACACGGGTGCGGTCGAGAGCCTCGACGACCCGGACCTCAACATCACGCAGACGTACGACATCGATCTGCTGCGGCTGAAGAACCAGAAGCTGGTGTCGAAGACGAAGGTCGCCGACGATGTGCCGGTGGCGCCGTCGAACGTCGGCAAGGCGTCGATGCCGGACTACGGCAAGCTGCGCGACCAGGCGGTCCACGAGCTCGCGGGCGGTTCGACGACGTTCGCCGGTCAGGCCGACGACCCGTTCTTCCTGGATCTGCGGGTCTTCGACCTGCTGTACGGCGGGAACCTGTCCGAGGTCGGGCGGGACACGCTCAAGGGCTACAACGTCAACTCCATAGCCCTCCAGGTGCCGAGCCACATGATCCAGGAGTCGGCCGAGCAGCCCATCGTCGGCATCTGGTCCACCACCCAGCGCAAGGACGCGCGCGGTCACTGGACGCAGGTCTCCCGGCTGGGCATGCCGCTGGTCAACGAGGTCGTCAACCCGATCAAGGACAAGGACAAGTTCAACGCGTCCTCACCCTGGAACGACGGCGACTTCCTGAAGAACGTGACCAACCCGGAGCTGCCCAAGCTCATCGAGGCGATCTACAAGATCCCGGCGCCGACGGAGCCGCGCAACGACCTCGTCGACGTGTTCCTGAAGGGTGTGGAGGGCCTCAACCAGCCGCCGCACGTCACCCCGGCGGAGGAGCTGCGGCTCAACACCTCGATCGAGCCGGTCGCCAAGCCCAAGCGGCTCGGTGTGCTGGACGGCGACACCGCGGGCTTCCCGAACGGACGCCGGCTCAGCGACGACGTGCTGGACATCGCGCTCCAGGTCGTCGAGGGCGAACTGGTCGGCTCCAAGAACGACCTGGGCGACGCGGTCGACAAGAACGACAAGAAGTTCGGTCACTCCTTCCCGTACCTGGCCAACCCCACCGCGGGTTCGCGTGGTGCGCTCGCCAAGGGCACGACCAGCGGGACCGACGTGCGCAGCCAGCTCGGTGACGCGCTGACGCCCGCGGGGACCTCCGGCGAGACCGACACCATGCTGATCGCGGCCTCCGCGGCGGCGGGCGCGGCCGGCTTCCTGCTGATCGGCACCGGCCTGATGTGGTGGCGCCGCCGGATGCACAACCGGGCCTACTGACCGGGCTCGCGGATCCGCGGCCGGGCCACTGACCCGACCGCGGACCACCGGCCGGGCACCCCACGGCCCGGCCCACCGACTGGCGCGGCCCGCACGTACTCATCCCCCACGGCGCGGGCCGCGCCGCTCCGCACCCGCAACGACCGTTCGGAACCAGGACCTTGAGGAGAGGGCATGTCCCCGCGTACGAACGACAGCGCACCGGAGAGCGAGCGCGGCGACGAGCCCGCGGACCGCACCGGGGAGGCCATGCCCGAGCCCGGGGGGAGCCCGGCGGGTGCCGTGGAGACCCAGGAGCCCGGGGACGAGGCGGCGTCCGAGGCCGAGGCGCCGAACCCGGTATCCGGCGACGTGGTCGGCGACGCACCCGAGGACGCACCCGACGATGTACCCGCCGGCGCACCCGGTGACGCGGCCGATCCGCGCGTCGCCGCCGTCCAGCGGCTTTCGGCGTCCGGGCGGCGCTGGCGCGGTGCCCAACTCGCCTTCTGCGCTTCCACGTTGGCCGTGGCTCTCACCGCCGGGGCCATCGTGGTCGGCGCCCTCCGGGACGGCGGCGGTACGGCCTCCGTCGCGGCCGCCGTCGGCGTGTCACCGCAGTTGCTCGCGGGCGGGGACCTCGACGCGAGCATCACCTCGCTCCAGGCCCATCTCCGCAGCCAGCCGAGGGACTTCGGAAGCTGGTCGACGCTCGGGCTCGCGTACATCGAGCAGGCCCGTACAAAGGGCGATCCCTCGCGATACCCGCAGGCGCAGCAGGCGCTCGACCGGTCCCTGGAGCTGCGCCCGGACAACGATCCCGCGCTCGCGGGCCGCGCCGCCCTGGCCGCCGCACGACACGACTTCACCGGCGCCCTGAAGTACGCGGACCGGGCGCTGAGGCAGAACCCGTACAGCGAACGCGCGCTGGCCTCGCGTATCGACGCCCTCGTCGAACTCGGCCGCTACGACGACGCGTCGAAGGCCGCGGACACGGCCGACTCGCGCCGCCCGGGCGTCCCCGTCTTCACCCGGTACGCCTACGTCCAGGAGCTGCGCGGCGATGCGAAGACCGCCCGGCGTGTCCTGGAGCAGGCACTGGACACGGCGACGACGCGCGGCGACGTCACCTACGTGGCCTCCGCGCTCGGCCAACTCGCTTGGAACCAGGGCGAGTACGACGCGGCACTGACGTACTACGCCCGCGCGCTCGCCGCCGACGACACCTATCTCCCGGCACTCGAGGGCCGCGCCCGCACCCAGGCCGCCCAGGGTGACAGCGCGGCGGCGATCACCGGCATGGAACAGGTCGTGGAGCGTTATCCGCTGCCTCAACCACTGGTCGAGCTCGGCGAGTTGTACGAGGCACGCGACAAGAAGGGCGACCCGCAGAAGGCCCGCGACCAATACGCCCTGGTGGACGCGTGGGTCTCGCTGGCCCGCGCCAACGGCGTCAACGCCGACCTGGACACCGCCCTGGCGGCCGCCGACCACGGTGACCGCAAGGCCGCGCTGAAGGCGGCCCGCGCCGAGTGGGACCGCCGGCACACCGTGCACACCGCGGACGCCCTCGCCTGGGCGCTGCACGTCAACGGCCGTGACAAGGAAGCCCTGCCGTACGCCCGCGAGGCGACCGCCACCGGCTATCGCAACGCGTCCTTCCTCTACCACCGCGGCATGATCGAGCGTGCCACCGGCCACGACAAGCAGGCCGGCGCTTCCCTGAAATCGGCCCTGGACCTCAATCCGGGCTTCTCGCCGCTGGGCGCCGCCGAGGCCCGCGAGGCTATGGAGGCCCGCAAGTGACCCGTACCCGTGTGGTGTTCGGCTCCTCCCGTACCCGTCGCGTGTTCGGTTCCTGCGCGGCCGTCCTCGCCGCCGCCTGCGCGCTCGTCCTCGTCCCCTCGGGGCACGCGAGCGCGCACCCGCTCGGCAACTTCACCGTGAACCGGTACGACGGTCTGGTCGTCGCACCCGGCCAACTCCGCGTCGACCACGTCGAGGACCTCGCCGAGATCCCGGCCACCCAGGCCGAGCCGCGGATCAAGAGGCTCGGGCTGACGGACTGGGCCCGTGAGCGGTGCGAGAGCGCCGCGCGGGACAGCGCGGTGACCGTCGGCGGCGGCGAGGTGCCGCTCTCCGTCGGCACGAGCGTCGCGCGGGTGCGGCCCGGACAGGCGGGCCTCAACACCCTTCGTGTTGAGTGCCGGTTGACGGCGGCGCTCCCCGAACAGGACACCGTGGACATCGGTTTCCGGGGCGCGGGGGCCGACAAGGGGCCTGGCTGGCGGGAGATCACCGCCCGGGGCGACCGGATGACGCTGGACTCCTCGGACGTACCGGAGGAGTCGGTGTCCCGGCAGCTCACCGAGTACCCGCAGGAACTGCTCTCCTCGCCGGCCGACACCGCGTCGACGTCCTTGCGGGTGCGGGCCGGTGGCCCCGCGCTGGCCGACAACGGCCGTGCCGCGCCCGCCGATTCGGTTCTCCCGCGCGGCGCCGACCGCTGGACGCGGGCGCTCGACTCGCTGGTGGCCCGGCACGATCTGACGATCGGATTCGCCGCTCTCGCCCTGCTCATCGCGGTGGGCCTCGGCGCCATGCACGCGCTCGCGCCGGGCCACGGGAAGACGCTGATGGCGGCGACGGCCGCGGCCCGCGGGGGCCGGGCGGGGCTGCGTGACGTCCTGCCGCTCGCCGCGTCGGTGACGGTCACCCACACGCTGGGGGTCGTCGCCCTCGGCCTCATGGTCACGGCCGGTTCGGCCGCGGCGCCCTCGGTGATCGCCTGGCTGGGCGTCACCAGCGGGCTCCTGGTGACGCTGGCCGGCGCGACCCTCGTACGCCGGGCCTGGCGCAACCGGTCACCCGGGCACGGTCACTCCCACGGCCACGGTTCCACGCACAAGCACGGGGACGGCCACCCGCACGACCACGGCCACGGCCACGCGGACAGCCACGACCATGACCACGCGCACCGTCACGACCACCCGCACACCGACAGCCACGACGACCCGCCCGCGCACCATCCGCACGACCACGAAAACCCGCACGAGCATCCGCGGGCCGAGCGGCACGAACGCCCTCTGGTGCTCGCGCACGCCCACGCGTCCACGGCGGTGGCCACCCGCACGGAGTCCCGCACCCGCCCGCACTCCCCCGCCCCACAGCCGAAGCGGGCCCCCCGTCTCCTCGAACACACTCACGGCGGCTTCACCCACACCCACCCCACCGCACCCACCCTGCGCGGCACGATCCTGCTCGGGTTCGCCGGCGGGCTCGTGCCCAGCCCCTCCGCCGTGGTCGTCCTGGTGGGCGCAGCGGCGCTGGGGCAGGCCTGGTTCGGGCTGCTCCTCGTCCTCGCGTACGGCGTCGGGCTCGCGCTGACGCTCACGGCGGCCGGGTTCGCCGTCGTGAAGCTGGGCGACGGCGTGAACCGGGTACTCGCCAGGCGCCCACGGTGGGCCGGCGGGCCCGCCCTTACTCTGCTGCGCAGGAGCGCCCCGCTGGCATCGGCGTTGGTGGTCGTAGCCCTGGGCGCTGGATTGGTGTTCCGGGGGGCTGCATCCGTACTCGGCTGAGCTACTTTTGGGAAGAAATCACGCCGATGCGCAGCGGATACGAATGGGGGGACACCCGTGTCCGAAGAGCAGGGCAGTGAACGTCTGATCGCGGGACGCTACCGGCTTCTGTCCCCCGTGGGTGAGGGCGGCATGGGCACGGTGTGGCGTGCCCGCGACGAGGTGCTCCAGCGCGAGGTCGCCGTGAAGGATGTCCGCGCACCGGGCGGGATCCCGGCGTACGACGCGGAGCGGATGTACGCGCGCCTCGAGCGCGAGGCGTGGGCGGCGGCCCGCATCACGAACCACAACGTGGTCACGGTGTACGACGTGGCCACCGACGACGGCCGCCCCTGGATCGTGATGGAGCTGATCCGCGGCATCGCCCTCTCCGACCTGCTGGACGCCGAGGGTCCGCTCCCGCCGCAGCGGGCCGCGCACATCGGCGTCGAGGTGCTCACCGCGCTGCGGGCCGCGCACGAGGCCGGGGTGCTGCACCGCGACGTGAAGCCGGGCAACGTCCTGATGTCGAACGACGGCCGGATCGTGCTGACGGACTTCGGGATCGCCACCGTCGAGGGCAGTTCCGCGCTGACCATGACCGGCGAGCTCATCGGCTCGCCCGAATTCCTGGCCCCGGAGCGGGCGTTGGGCCGAACGCCCGGACCCGAGTCGGACCTGTGGTCGCTCGGGGTACTGCTGTACGCGGTGGTCGAGGGCAACTCGCCGTTCCGCCAGAACACTCCGCTGAGCACCTTGCGGGCCATCGTCGACGAGCCGCTGCCGCCGTCGCACCGCGCGGGCCCGCTCGCCCCCGTCATCGAGGGCCTGCTGGCCAAGGACCCGGCCGAGCGGCTCAGCGCCGAACAGGCCGAGCACGACCTGCGGATCGTCGCGGCCGGCGGCACCCTGGCCGCCATGGGCTTCGGCCCGCCGCCCGTGGTCCCCGAGGCGCCGACGCTCGCGGCGTTCCCCCAGTCTCCCTCCGGACCAACACCGCCGATGCCGTACCGGCCGGCCGACGCCACCGTCGCCTCGACCGGCGGCACGGCGGAGCCCGACCGCAATCGCCGCGCCGCCGTCGTGCTGATAGCGGGGATGGTGGCACTCGCCCTGGCGCTGGGCGGGTTGACGTACGCCCTGCTGAACCGCGACAACGGCGGCAACGACGACAAGGCGAGCTCCGCCAGCAGCAGTGACACCAACAACGGCGCGGGCGGCGCGAGTTCGGACACGGGCGACGACGACAACGGAGACGACCAGGACGCCGGCGGCCAGAGCCCCTCCACCAGCGCGCCGCCCGAGGAGAGCCGCACGACCACGACCCCGCCCGCCCAGTCCGCGCGGGTGACGGTCGCCGGTGCGCACACCGAGTACTCCGGTGCCTGCCCGCCTCCTGACGCGCAGGCACCCACGTTCACGGCGACGTTCACGGTCGGGCGGGTGCCCGCGGAGGTCGAGTACCGCTGGGTGACGAAGACGGGGCAGGTGTCCGACCCGGGCTGGAAGACCCTGTCGTTCCCCGCGAGCGGCGACAGGACGCAGCAGGTGACGGTCGTCGTGACGACGTACGACGAGTCGGGGACCTACGAGAACGGGATCGGCGTGGAGATCCGCAGTCCCGTGCACACGAAGTCCGACTCGGTGCCGTTCTCGGTGACCTGCGTGACGGAGACCCCGACGGGCGGGGCCTCCGTTTCCGAATCTCCTTGAGCCCTGTCCGGCCGGACAGGGTCCGAATGAGGTCAGGCCACGCTGTTGAACACCGGCAGGTATCCGCCGGACTGGCCCGACGCGGTCGGGTGGTACGACTCACCGATGTTCAGCAGGTTCAGGCTGTGCAGCCAGGCGCTGCCCGAGCAGATCTCGTGACCGGTGAAGGTGCCCCTGACGTCGCCGAAGGTGAAGCCGTGGTTGGCGGCGCGCTTGGCGATCGCGTTGTCCAGGTAGTCGGCGGCACCGTTGATCGCGGCTCGCTCGGCCTCGGAAAGGCCGGTCAGGCAGCTGCCGTTGAGCTTGTAGAAGCGGGGGTACCCCAGGACGACCACCTGGGCGGACGGGGCCTTCGCGCTGATCGCCGAGTAGACGGTGTCGAGCTTGCCGGGGAGTGTCGAGTCGACGTACGCCTTCGCGGTGGCGATCCGCGCGAGGCAGGAGCTCTCGGACTGGAGCACACACGTCGTCATGACGTCGGCGAAGCCCGCGTCGTTGCCTCCGACGCTGACGGAGACAAGGCCGGTGGAGGAGTTGAGCGGGGTCAGCTGATTGGCGACGACGTCACCCGTACGAGCGCCTGAGCAAGCCGTGAAACTGAACGACGAGGGTGAATTGGCGGCCGCCCAGAGGTAGGGATACGCCTTCGTGCTGCGCTTGCAGTCGCCGCTGGAGCTGATGTAGCTGCCCGCGCCGACCCCGGAGGAGTAGGAGTCGCCCAGGGCCACATAGCCGGTGGCCGCAAGGGCTGGGGACGCCTGCGCCGTCGCTGCCCCGGTGAGGGCGGCGCCGACGGCGAGGAGGAGTGAGGTCACGTATGCCGTAATTCGGGAACGTCTCATGGAACCTCCGTCTAGCAGGATCTCTGCCTCAACTTTCGTACCAGCTACGCGTGTTGACAGGAAGTGTCCATGCCAAGACTTTCGGGCTCTTTCCGGGCCTCACCCTGTGTGTTCACTATGCGTTTGATTACGTGCTCATGACAGAGTCGTGACAAGGATCCAACTCCCTTGAGTCGACGGGGGAGATCGCCGAGTCTTTACCCGGGCCCCGAGTGGAACGCGACACTCCGGGCTGTGCGCCGATCACCGCGCACCCCCACACAGCGCGCGCCCCACCCAGGCGCCGCCGCCCGAGGAGGACTCCCTCGTAATGGCAGAACTGCGTAGCAAGAAGATCCGGATCGCCGCGATAACCTCCGTGGCGACCACCGCCCTTGTCGGCGGCATCACCGCGCTCCCCGCCCAGGCCGCCCCGGCCACGGGCACGGTGCTGGCCGCAGGCTCCCCCACAGCCGTCAAGGACAGCTACATCGTCACGCTGGAGAAGACGGCCGGCTTCAAGGCCTCGTCGAGCAAGGGCAAGGATCTGATCACCGAGTACGGCGGCACGGTGAAGAAGACGTTCGGCGCCGCGCTGAACGGCTACACGGCCACGCTCTCGGCTCAGGAGGCCGCGAGACTCGCCGCCGACCCGGCGGTCGCCACGGTCGAGCAGAACCAGACGGTGCACCTCACCGACACCACGCAGACCAGCGCCCCCTGGGGTCTGGACCGCATCGACCAGGCGGCGCTGCCGCTCTCCACCACGTACACCTACCCCGACACGGCGGGCACCGGCGTGACGGCGTACGTCATCGACACCGGCGTACGCATCACGCACACCCAGATCGCCGGGCGCGCCGCGAACGGCTATGACGCCGTCGAGGGCGACTCCGTGGCGCAGGACGGCAACGGCCACGGCACCCATGTGGCCACCACCATCGCGGGCTCGACCTACGGTGTCGCCAAGAAGGCGAAGATCGTGGCGGTCCGGGTGCTCGACAACGCAGGCTCCGGCACCACCGCGGGCGTCATCGCGGGCATCAACTGGGTCACCAGCAACCACAGCGGTCCCTCGGTCGCCAACCTGTCCCTCGGCGGCGGCGCCTCCACCACGCTGGACACGGCCGTGTCGAACTCCATCGCCAGCGGCGTGACCTACGCGATCGCGGCGGGCAACAGCAGCGCCAACGCCTCCTCGTACTCCCCCGCCCGGGTCGCCGCCGCGATCACGGTCGGTGCCACCACCAGCACGGACGCCAAGGCCAGCTACTCCAACTACGGCTCGGTCCTGGACATCTTCGCCCCCGGCTCCTCGATCATCGCCGGATACAACACCAGCGACACCGCCACCGCCACGCTCTCGGGAACGTCGATGGCCACGCCGCACGTCGCGGGCGCGGCCGCCATCTACCTCGCGAGCCACACCTCCGCCACTCCGGCGCAGGTCTCCACGGCCCTGGTGAACGGTGCCACGTCCAACGTGGTCACCAGCCCCGGCTCCGGCTCGCCGAACAAGCTCCTCAAGATCGTCCCGTAGTGCCGCAGCGAGTGTCCCAACTCGCCTGACCTGAACACCAGTTCCCCAGAAGCGGACGCGCTTCCGGGGAACTGGTGTTCACCTACAGAGGTGAGTCGTGCGAACGGCTTCCACATCTTGACGGCCCGCCGTACGCTGCGCGACATTGAAGCCCGGCATCCGGCGCTTCGGGGGGCAAAGTCGCCAATGCAGACCATACGACGCATCAAGACATCTTCATCGGGCACCACGGAGAGGGCGGGGCGGGATCCGGGGAGGGACCTGCTGCCGCTGCTCGGGGGCGCCGCGACAGTCGTCGCCGTAGTCGGCGCGGTGCTCGCACTCGCCGACGTGGACTCACCGCTGCGCGCTCCGTTCACCCTGTTCTTCCTGCTCGCCGCGCCGTCCACAGCCATCGCCGCCGCGTTGCGCGGCCTCGAACCCTTCGGCCGCCTGCTGGTGTCGGTCGCCGGAGCGGTCGCCGTCAACATGCTGGTGGCCCAGGGGATGCTGGCCCTGCACCAGTGGTCGACGCCCGGCGGGATCGTGGCCGTGACCGCGATCAGCACCCTCACGCTCCTGCTGGTACTGGTACGCCACCTGCGTGGCCGTACGGCCGGAAGGCGGGCTTCCTGACGTGGACATCAGCGTGTACCGCCCCGGCGAGCTGACCGCCGCCGACCGGGCGGCATGGACCGCCTTCCAGGCGAAGGCCCACCTGAACGGCTCGCCCGAGCTGGCGAATCCGTTCCTGTCCCCCGAGTTCGCGCTCGCGATGGGCCGCTGCCGGCGCGGCGTGCGGATCGCGGTCGTACGGGAGGACGGCGAGGGAGCGGCGTACTTCCCGTTCCAGCGCACCGGAACCGGCATCGGCCGGGCCGTCGGGCTCGGCGTCTCCGACTGCCAGGGGGTCGTGCACCGGCCCGGCTTCACCTGGGACGCCCGGGAACTGCTCCGGGCCTGCGGGCTCGCCGTGTGGGAGTTCGACCATCTGGTGGAGGGACAGCCCGCGTTCGAGGTGGGAGCCTCCGGCACCTTCCCCTCCCCGGTCATCGACGTCGACCAGGGCTACGAGACGTATCTGCGCCAACTGCGCGAGCGGTCACCGAAGTTCACCAAGTCGACGCTGGCCAAGGAGCGCAAGCTCGGCCGGGACACCGACGGGATGCGCTACGTCCACGACGAGCGGGACCCCGAGGCGCTGCGCACGCTGATGGGCTGGAAGTCGGCGCAGTACCGCAGGACGGGGCGCAGCGACCGTTTCGCGCACCCCTGGATCAGCCGGCTGGTGGAGCAGCTCTTCCACACCCGCTCCGAGCAGTTCGCGGGGGTCCTGTCGGTGTTGTACGCGGACGGCAGGCCGGTCGCCGGGCACTTCGGGCTGCGCTCCGAGCGGGTGCTGGCCTGCTGGTTCCCGGCGTACGATCCGGCGTTCTCGAAATACTCGCCCGGCCTGATCCTGCATTTGCGGATGGCCGAGGCGGCCGCCGCCGACGGAATCGCCTATCTGGATCTTGGGCGCGGCCAGAAGGAATACAAGGACTCCCTGAAGACGCGGGAACTCGCCGTTTCCGAAGGGTGGGTGACACGACGTCACCCGATCGCCATCGGACACCGGGCGCGCCGCGCCCCGGTCCGGGCACTGCGCAATGCGGTGCTGGCAAGGCCGGAACTGTTCGAACCGGCCGACAGGATACTCAAACGGATGGGCAAGATCCGTTCGAGGAGTTAGGTAACGGTCAAACCAACAAAAACGTGAGGCCACGTTCCAGGTCTTGCCATACGGTCTCATTCATCAATACCGTCGTACATCTCACCCGCATCGGGCCATCGACGCATATGCGATCCAGGGGAGGGCTCAGGATCGCGACGACGGCCCGGAGCGGGGCGCGGTAGGGGGGTGCCGTGCTCGGTGACCAGTTGTGCCGAGTCGTCCGCGCGACCGGCTTTCACATTTCCGAAAGCCGGCAGCTTTGCCAGCTCACCCGGCACGCACGGAGTTCCATATCGTCATGCCGTAAGTGAGAACCCCCCTTTCGAACCGGACAAAGAGCCGGACCGCCCAGGGGCGGGCGGTCCACCGGACGAGAGGGAAACAGACTCATGAGTTCAGTCCTGCGCCCAGCGGTTTCGGGCGATGATCCGACCATGGCCGGCAAGTACCGGCCCATCTCCTCTCACCTGGCGATAACGCCTCCGGTGAGCGTGGTGATTCCGGCCATGAATGAGGCCGAGAATCTTCCCTACGTCTTCAAGACACTTCCCGCCTGGATTCACGAAGTGGTTCTCGTCGACGGCAATTCCACCGACAACACCGTCGAAGTGGCCCGCGAACTCTGGCCGGACGTGAAGGTCGTCAAACAACTCGGCAAGGGCAAGGGCGATGCCCTGATCACCGGGTTCGAGGCGTGCACGGGCGACATCATCGTGATGGTCGACGCGGACGGCTCGGCCGACGGCAGCGAGATCGTGTCGTACGTCTCCGCGCTGGTGTCGGGGGCGGACTTCGCCAAGGGCTCGCGGTTCGCCAACGGCGGTGGCACGTCCGACATGACGCCGATCCGCAAGCTCGGCAACCATGTGCTGTGCGCCACCGTCAACGCCAAGTTCGGCGCCCGCTACACCGACCTCTGCTACGGGTACAACGCGTTCTGGCGGCACTGCCTGGACAAGATCGACCTCGACTGCACCGGCTTCGAGGTCGAGACCCTGATGAACATCCGGGTCGTCAAGGCGGGTCTCAAGGTCCAGGAGATCCCGAGCCACGAGTACCTCCGCATCCACGGGTCGAGCAATCTGCGGGCCGTGCGGGACGGGCTGCGGGTGCTCAAGGTGATCCTCAAGGAGCGCTCCAACCGGCGTGCGCTGCGCCGCACACCGCACGCCGCTCAGCTCAACTCGAGTCGGGGCGAGGTGTCTTGAGCGAGCAGTCCATCTCCGTGGTGGTCTGCGTCTACACCGAGGACCGCTGGGAGGACATCCTCGCGGCGGTCTCCTCGGTGCGGGCACAGTCCCTGCCCGCACGGGAGACACTCCTGGTGGTGGATCACAACACCACGCTCCTCGACCGCCTGACCCGCGAGTACGAGGAAGCCGACGACGTGCGGGTGCTCGCCAACGCGGGCCCCCGCGGCCTGTCCGCCGGCCGCAACACCGGGATCGCCGTCGCACACGGCGAGATCATCGCCTTCCTCGACGACGACGCCGTGGCCGAGCGGGACTGGCTGCGGCACTTCGCCGCGGGGTACGAGGATCCGCGTGTCATGGCCGTCGGCGGCCGTACGATGCCGATCTGGGCGTCGGGCCGCCGGCCCGCCTGGTTCCCCGAGGAGTTCGACTGGGTGGTGGGCTGCACATACAAGGGACTGCCCCCCGGCCGGGTGCGGGTCCGCAACGTCCTCGGCGGCAACGCCTCGTTCCGCCGCACCGCGTTCGACGCGGCGGGCGGCTTCGCGACGGGCATCGGCCGCGACGGCGACAAACGCCCGCTGGGCTGCGAGGAGACGGAACTGTGCATCCGCCTCACCCGCGCCAGACCGGACGCGATCCTGCTCATCGACGACCGCGCGGTCATCCATCACCGGGTGCCACCGGTGCGCGAGCACTTCGCGTACTTCCGCACCCGGACCTACGCCGAGGGCCTCTCCAAAGCCCTCGTCGCCCGAAGTGTCGGCGCGGGCAAGGGGCTTGAGTCGGAGCGCCGCTACACCAGCCGGGTGCTGCCCGCCGGTGTCGCCCGCGGGCTGCGCGACGCGGTGCTGGCCCGCCCGGGCGGCGCCGGCCGCGCGGTCGCCATCGTCACCGGAGTGCTGACGGCCGCGGGCGGGTACGCACTCGGGAGCATCCGGGCGCGCAGGGGCGGCGCCACCTTCTCCGTCGTGGAGATTGAGGGGGTCCCGTCCCCGACGACCGACGACAAGGAGGCCGCGGCATGAACGGACCCGTGCCGATCCTCATGTACCACTCGATCGCGCGCGAGCCGAACGACGCGACGCGCGAGCTGTCCGTCACCCCCGACGCCTTCGCCGAGCAGATGGACCTGCTCGACGAACGAGGGTTCACGCCGGTCGACACCGCCCGGCTGGGAGCGGGTTGGCGGGACGGCGGGCCGCTGCCTGAGCGGCCCGTCCTGGTCACCTTCGACGACGGCTACGAGGGCGTGCACCGGCACGGACTGCCCGTGCTCGCCAAGCACGGCTTCGCGGCCACGCTGTTCGTGTCGACGGGATGGCTCAGGGGCGCGTACGACACCGGGGGCGGCCTCGACACCATGCTGGACTGGGACCAGGTGCGCCAACTCGCCGCCGGGCAGGTGGAGATCGGGGGGCACAGCCACACCCACCCGCAGATGGACCAGCTCGCCGAGGAGTCGCTCCGGTTCGAGGTGACGCGCTGCCGGGAGATCGTCGCCGACGAACTGGGCGCCCGTCCCGTGTCGTTCGCGTACCCGTACGGCTACTCCAGCCCGCGGGTGCGCCGTGCGGTGCGCGAGGCGGGCTTCGACCAGGCGCTCGCCGTCGGCAACGCGCTGGCGCGCCGCGGACAGGGACCGTACGCCCTGCGGCGCGTCACCGTGCGCCGCAGCACCGGTATCGAGGAGTTCGGGCAGCTGGTCGAAGGCCGAGCGATCGCCCTCAACTTCGCCAGGGACCGCGCCCTCACCAAGGGGTACGCCATGGTCCGGAGAGCACGACAGGTCCGCCGGAAGGCCATCCGTTCCCGTGTCTGACACGACGACCACAACGCAGGCCTCGTCGCCCACGACCGAGGCGCCCGCACAGCGCACGGGCCGCCGTCTCCGTCTGCCCGGCCGGGGCAACGGCGGGAGCGGGGGGAACCAGCTGTTCCGCAACGCCTACGCCCTGATGCTCAACACCGGTATCTCCGCGGTGCTCGGGCTCGGCTACTGGCTGGTCGCCGCCCGCTACTACTCCGAGACGGCGGTCGGCCAGGGTTCCGCGGCCATCGCCGCGATGAAGCTCCTCGCGGGCCTCACGGCGGTGACACTGACGGGCGCGTTGGCCCGCTTCATCCCGGTCGCCGGACGCGCCACCGGACGCCTCATCATCCGTACGTACGCGGGCAGTTCGGTCGTCGTGGCGCTGGCCGCCGTCGTCTTCCTGCTCACCCTGAGCGTGTGGGGCCCCTCGTACCGGTTCCTGCACGGACCGGTGGCCGGCGTGGGCTTCGTCCTCGCCGTGGTCGCCTGGTCGCTGCTGACGCTCCAGGACGGGGTGCTGACCGGCCTGCGCAGCGCGCTGTGGGTGCCGGTGGGCAACACGGTGTTCTCCGCGGTGAAGCTGGTGCTGCTGGTCGCCATGGCCGCCGCGGTCCCCGCGACCGGTGTCTTCGTGTCGTGGGTCGCGGCGATCGCCGTGTCCACGGTGCCGCTGGGCTGGCTGGTCTTCCGGCGACTGGTCCCCCGCCAGGTGAAGGCGACCAAGGAGGACGCGGAGCCGCCCTCGGTGAGGGAGATCGCGCGCTTCCTCGCGGGCGACTACACCGGCTCGCTGTTCTCGCTCGCCGTGGTCTACCTCGTCCCGGTCATCGTGGCCTCGCAGGTCAGCTCCGCCGACAACGCGTACTTCTACATCACCGCGACGATAGGCGGCACGGTCAACCTGCTCGCCATCAACATGGGCGCCTCACTGACAGTCGAGGGTTCGCACGCACCGGCGCGCCTCGCGGCGAACACCCGGGCCGCGCTCAAGCGGATGGTGCGGATCATGCTGCCGGTGGGCGCGCTGCTGTTCCTCGGCGCGCCGTTCATCCTGCGCGTCTTCGGCCAGGGCTACGCGGACGCGGCGACGCCGCTGCTGCGCTGGTTCGCCGTGGGCGGACTGCTGCGGGTCGTCATGGAGACGTACTTCGCGGTGCTGCGCGCGCAGAGCCGTACGGCCGGACTCGCCTGGTTGCAGGGCCTGTTGTGCACTCTGGTGCTCGGCCTGACGGTGTTCCTCCTGCCCCGTATGGGCCTGACCGGCGCGGGCATCGCCGAGGTCGCCAGCCTCGCCGTGATCGTGGCGATCGCCGCGCCCCGGCTCTACAGGATCCTGCGGGCCGCGCCCGCCGAGGTACCCGCGGGCGCGGCCCCGGACGGGGATCTCGCCGACCTGGGGGCGCGCGAGGTCCCCACGCCGAAGCGCGGGCCCGCGTGGGCGCTGGACTCCGACACCCTCGCCCTCGGTGTCCGCGTCGACTTCGATCACCTGGAGCGTCGGCCGGATGTGCGGCCGGGACCGGGGACGCCGCCCACGGGGACGCCCAGGGTCCGGCCGGACCACCGCCCGACGTGGGCCCTGGGCAGGCCGTCGCTCGGACTGCCCGTCGAGGCACGCGAGCCCGGTTCGGAGGCCTCGCTCGGCCCGGCCGAAGCTCCGGAGGTGGACGCCCCGTTCGAGACGAAGGAGGAGGCGGAGGAGGCGGAAGGTGCCCGCTTCGAGACCGACGAGGGAGAGGACTCCCGCTTCGAGACCGAGAGGGCGGAAGGCGCTCCTTCGGAGACTCTGGGCGGTTCACCCGGCGGTTCATCCGGCGATTCATCCGACGGTGCAATCGGCGACCGGGCCGGCGACCTGGCCGGGTGGGTGCGGCCGGCCACGGTGGACCCGCGGCCGGCGGACGACCCGACCCCGCCCCTTTCCCCGCGCGAACGGCTAACGCATCCGTCCAAACCGGGTGTGCTCCTCGGCCTCCTCCTGATCTCCGCCCTGCTCCTCTACTGGGCGCCCGTGCTCAGCCTCGACGACAGCGCCCTCGACCGGATGGGCGGGCTCGGCCTCATCTCGGTGCTGCCCCTGCCGACCCTCGTCGGCGCCGCTCTGCTGGTCACCGTGTTCGCCTCACTGCTCTGGATGGCCCGGGAGCACAAGGCGCTCCTCCTGGTGACCCTGCTCGCGACGGTGGTCTCCCTGCACGCGCTTCCGGCGGTGATCGAGACCGAGCCACGGTTCGCGACGGCCTGGCAGCACCTCGGGTTCCTGGACTACATCGACCGCACCGGATCCGCCGTACCCGACCTGGATGCCCGCTGGAGCTGGCCCGGCTTCTTCGCGGCGGCCGCGTTCCTCGCGAAGGCCTGCGGGGTCACCGACCTCACCGAGGTGATCCGCTGGTGGCCGCTCACCATCCAACTCCTCTACCTGGCACCGATGTTCCTGCTCGTACGCTCGATGCGGGCGAGCTGGCGCGCCAAGTGGACCGGCATCTGGATCTTCGTACTCAGCGGCTGGGTCGGCCAGGACTACTTCTCCCCGCAGGGCTTCACCTATCTGCTCTATCTCACCTTCGTGGCGATCATGCTCGTCTGGTTCCGGGCGCCGCGCGTGCTGTGGACGAAGAGGCGGCCGGGCGAGGCGGAGGTCGAGCCGACGGACCGCCGCCAACAGGCCGTACTGCTCCTGGTGTTGATCGGCCTGTTCGCGGTGACCGTCCCCGCACACCAGCTCACGCCGTTCGTGATGCTGGGTGTTCTGGCGGCCCTCGTCCTCGTCGGCCGCTCCGAACTGCGGGGCCTGCCCATCCTGTTCGCCGTACTGGTCGCCGCCTGGGTCGGCTTCATGGCCGAGCCGTACTGGTCGGGCCACTTCGACGACCTGTTCGGCGGGATCGGCGGCGTGGGCGGCAATGTGTCCTCGTCGGTCTCAGGCCGTATCGAGGGCGGCAGTTCGACCCACAAGCTCGTCCTCTACGCGCGGGTGCTGCTCGCCGGCGGTGTGATGACCTTCGCCTGCTACGGCTGGTGGCGCCGACGCGAGAACAAATACCGCGAGCGCTCGCTGCTCGTCCTCACCTTCGTGCCGTTCCTGGGCTTCGGTATGCAGTCGTACGGCGGCGAAATGGCCCTGCGTGTCTTCATGTTCGCCCTCCCGGGCGCGGCTCTGCTCGCCGCCCTCGGCCTCTTCCCGCGCACCGGCGTGACCGCGAAGGAACGCGACCGGGACCGCGTGAGCCTCGCGCCGATCGCGGCCCTCATGGCGGGCCTGATCCTCATGGGCGGCTTCCTGGTGGCCCGTTGGGGCAACGAGTCCTTCGAGCGGATCAGGCCGGGCGAGGTCGCCGCCATGAACTACGTGTACGCGCACGACGATCCGACCGCACGCCTGCTGTGGATGAGCAACGACACGGTCGAGAACGTGACGCCCTCGATGCCCTGGGGCGCGCGGGACATGGAGAAGGTGGAGTACCTTCCCACGCTGGCGCCCGTGGACCCGGTCCTGGTGTCGAGCCTGGTCAAGGCCCTCAGGGACGCGGGCCCCAACTCGTACCTGATGATCAACCGGAGCCAGGTGGTCTACCTCCAGCTGGACGTGGGCTACTCGCCGACCTGGGAGTCCCGGCTCATCGGGAACCTCGACCGACGGCAGGAGCTGAGGAAGGTCTTCGTCAACGACGACGCGACGGTTTACGCCCTGCGCGAGCAGCCCGCGGGCGAGATCCCGAAGGCCGATCCGGGGCCGATCGGGCCCCAGGTGACGTGGACACCGTGGTCGGTGGTGGGCGGCCTCGCGGCCGTCGCGCTCATCCTGATGCTGACCGCGCGAGAGGTCGTACGGGTGGCCGTGCGGCCCGGAGTGCGGCAACTCCGCTGGCTGCAGAGCAGCTTCTGGTTCGCGCTGCCCCTGCTGGCGGTACTGCTGGCCTCGCTGGTGCAGCGGTTCCTGACGATGAAGTGACGATGAAGCAGGTCCATGACGGCGCGGTGGTACGAGGGTGAAACAGCCCCACGGCACGAGATACGGGGTGAAGTGGCTCAGCGCTCCAGCCACTTCACCCCGTACGCGCCCAACTCGACCCGCTTCCCGTCGATTTTCGCGCTGATCGACCGGTCCAGCGTGTTGACCACGAGGGCCGTCGTGCCGGTGGCGAGAACGCGCACCCGGGGCATGTCGGCGACGGCGACGGACACCGTCTCGTACGTCGTCCCCGGCGGGAACTCGTCACCGAACCGGGACAGGAGGCCGAACATCGGCATCGCCTCGCCCCCGTCACCACGGTCGGTCGGCGTCCACAGACAGCCGGCGCAGTCGGGGCCCTTCTCCCGCTCCGGGTTCCAGTAGAAGCCGGAGGTGGCGCCGCCGCGGGCCATCGCGATCAGACCCGCGGCCTGCACGGCGACGCGGCGGGTCTCGGACCAGCCCTTGCGCTCGTCGTTGCCGTCGGCCGGTTCGACGTAGTACTCGGCCCACCACAGGGGCAGGTCACCCGTCCGTTCGCGCACCCACTCGCCGACGGCCGTGAACTTGTCGGTGGCCGCGAACTCGTCGGGCAGCAGGTCGTCGTCCTTGGTGTAGCTGGAGCCGTCCACGACGACGAAGTCCGCGCCCGCCTTGTTCCTGTTCCAGTAGTCGAAGGCGTCGAGGACGCGCTGGTCCATGGTGCCCCAGGTGCCCTTCACCGTCGGCGAGGCGTCGTGCGTCTGGCGCGGGTCGAGACTGTCCATGACGAGATACGGACCGCCGACCATGATGTCCTCGTCGACCTTCTTCAACGCCTTGTAGACCAGGTTGTAGAGCTCGGTGTAGCCCTCGTAGTCCCAGCGGGCCTTCTCGTCGTTCCAGAAACCCTTGAACTCGTTCCAGACGATGAAGTGGCGTACGTCCGGATAGCGCTTGGCGACGGTCACGGCGAGCGCGGCGAAGTCGTCGTAGTGGGCGCGGTCCGGGGCGGTCTCCAGGGCGGCCTGGCTCCAGTCGGTGTCGCCGGAGTCGCCGCCCTTCATCCAGTCCGGTGAGCAGCACAGGGTGACGACCGGAGTGCCGCCCGACTCCCGCGTGAAATCGATGCGGCGGTCCATCTCGACGAAGTCGTAACGCCCCCTGGCCGGCTCGGGATTGCCGGCCCCCCAGCCCATGATGTGCTGGATCTGCGGCAACGGCTGCTCCGCGAGCCGCCCCCGCACGCGCTCGGTGGCCGCGGTGGCGCCCTCGTCGGCGCTGAACTGGGTGTGCGTGAAGCCCCAGCCGACCTCCGGCTCCGCCGCCTTCGCCGGAACGGCCGGTGTGCCGTGCACCTTGTCGCCGTCGCGGGTCGTGCCCGCGGTGCCCGCGCCGTCCCCGGGCAGGGTGTGGAGCAGCGTCACCAGCAGGGCGAGCGCGGCCGCTCCCACGCCGAGCACCGCGGTGAGCTGCCACCGCCGTGCCCCCGAATTCCACCCATGACGTCCCATCAAGGGCAACAGTAACGGCGCGGATCGGCGGTGTGACAGGTTCCGGATGACCGCGTCCCTGTCTCGCCCTCCGGCCGTCCTCCGCCGGCCGGGACACCGTCGGGCGTGCGGCGGCTGTTCGGACACCCGGCCGAATGCCGGTTGAGCTCGTGCGGGACACCCGGACCAGGCAGCGGAAATGCCGTGCACAGGTTCCCTCGGTGACGGATCATGGCGGCATGTCTGCCAACCCGCACGACGCACTGCCGATCCGGCTCAACGTCGATGACAGCGACTCACCGTCGGACGTCATCGACGCGCTGTTCCTCGGCCGCTTCGCGACGGGCGAGCAGCCTCACTCGCACGCGGTGAACATCGACCGCGTACGGTCCGGGGCGACGCTGCTCCCGCAGGGCGCGCGCGTGCTGCGCTCCGCCCGCGACGACGACCGCAGCGCGACGCTCGCCGAGGGCGACGGCTGGACCCTGCTCGTCTCGCGCTGGAACCGCGGCGCCGATGTCACGGTCACCGCGACCAGCAGCGAGCTGGCGGAGAAGGTCCTCGACCAGGCCACGGACGGTGCGGCCGACGAGCCCGAACCCCAGCCGGAGAACGTGACGATGGGGTTCTGGTACGTGTCGCCGCGGCGCGGCCCGCACCGCACCACCCGGCAGATCTCGGCCGGCACCTGGGAAGAGGTGCGGTCGAACTACACCACGCCGGTGGCGGACGCGATGGACGGCCTGATGAAGACGACGCCGGAGGACATCGCGGGCCGGCTGCTGCTGCTCCACGGGCCGCCCGGAACGGGCAAGACCTCCGCCCTGCGCACCCTCGCGCGCTCCTGGCGCGACTGGTGCCAGGTGGACTGCGTCCTCGATCCCGAGCGGCTCTTCTCCGACGTGGGCTATCTGATGGACATCGCGATCGGCGAGGAGGACGGCACGGGCAAGGGCCGCTGGCGGCTGCTCCTGCTGGAGGACTGCGACGAGCTGATCCGCGGCGAGGCCAAGCACACGGCGGGGCAGGCTCTCTCGCGCCTGCTCAATCTCACCGACGGCCTGCTCGGCCAGGGCCGCAACGTCCTCGTCGGCGTCACCACCAACGAGGACCTCGAGCGCCTCCACCCCGCCGTCGTCCGCCCCGGCCGATGCCTCGCCCGCATCGAGGTCGGCCCCCTCACCCGCCGCGAGGCCACGAACTGGCTCGGCACGGAAAAAGGCATCTCCCGCGAGGGCGCCACCCTCGCAGAGCTGTACGCCCTCCGCCGAGGCACATCCCCGACCCAGGTACCGGACCCTCGGGAGGGAGCGGACGCGGGGTTGTATCTGTAGGGGCGGGCGGGGCCGCGGGGGCTGGACCCGGGTTCGGCAGCGGGAGCCCGCGGCGGCTACCGGGACTGGCCGCGCGCGGGCTTCGGAAGGCGGGGCCGGCTGACAGCACGCGAGGGCTACGGCGGCGAGCGGGGCGTCCGGGGGACGGGTTAGGCAGCGGGCACGGCTGCGGCGACGACCTCGACGCGACAGCGATCCGCCACAACAGCTGCCATCGGCGGTGCCGGACTCGGCTCGGCTCGGCTCGGCTGCCCAGGCTGACCCCGGCAAGGCCCACGGGGCCCGCCAGGGACCCACCGGCCCCGGCGAGGGACCACCGAACTCGGCAGGGGTTGGCCGGCGGCACCCCGGCCAACCCACAGCGCCCCGGCATACAGCGCGCCTATCCCCCGTACGCCGCCCGCAGGGCATCCCGTACCGCGTCCGCCGCCGCGGACTCCGTGAGCCCGAGGCGGCGTACGCGCTCGGCGTAGGCCTGGGCGGCGGTCGCGGCCTCGCGGTCCGCGGCGGAACCGGCGGCGGCGACGAGCGTTCCGTTGCGGCCCCGGGTCTCGATCACCCCGTCCACTTCCAGGGCCCGGTACGCCTTGGCGACCGTGTTGGGCGCGAGGCCCAGCGAGTCGGCCAGCCCCCGCACGGTGGGCAGCCGGTAGCCGACCGGCAGCGCCCCCGACCGGGCCTGCTCGGAGATCTGGGCGCGCACCTGCTCGTAGGGCGCGGCCCCCTCATCGATGTGGATCTTCAGCGTCACGGGGTGATTGTCCCGCACCCGACGGAAAATGAGAGGCACCCGAACACGGCCCACGCGTAGCGTGAGCCGTCATGACAGTGATCGTTCGCGACGTCCGCCCCCACGACCGGCGGGACGCCGAGGGCTTCGCCCGAGTCCGCACCCTCGCCCTCCCCTTCATGCTCCACACCCCCGAATCCGTCGGGTACGACGTCACGCACGCGAACCCCGAGGCCCACTACCGCCCCCTCCTCGCCGAACGGGACGGCGAGTTGATCGGCACGGCCCAGGTCGGCATCGTGCACGACAGCCCGGACCCGGGCCAGGGCTACCTCAACGTGTACGTCGCCCCGGACCGCCTCCGCCAGGGCGCGGGTTCGCTCCTGGTGCGCGCCGCCGAGGAGCACCTGACGGCCCTCGGCGCCACGAAGCTCTTCGCATGGGTCCTGGACTCCCCCGGCAACCGCGCGTTCGCCGAGAAGTACGGCTACCGCGCGAGCCGCTCCGCGCACTTCCTCCGCCTGGACCTGGCGGCCGGCGCCCTGCCACCCCGTCAGCCCCTCCCCCCGGACGTCGAACTCCGCACCGGCGCCGACTACGCCACCGACCCGCGCCCCCTGTTCGACCTCGACGCGGAGACCATGGCGGACGAACCCAGCGACGTCGCGCAGGAGTTCACCGACTTCGAGGCCTGGCTCCGGGAGACCTGGAACCACCCGCTCTTCAGCGCGGAGCTGACCTCGGTCGCGGTCGTCGACGGCCGCCCCGCCGCGTTCAGCCTGGCCCGCACGAACGGCGGCACCAGTTACAGCACGATGATGACGGGCACCGCCCGCGCCCACCGCGGCCGCGGTCTCGCCAAGCTCGCCAAGACCGACTCCCTGCACCGCGCCCGCGCCGCCGGCTTCACAGAGGCGTTCACGGGCAACGACTCGGGCAACGGACCGATGATCGCGATCAACAGGTGGCTGGGTTACGAGATCTGCGCCACGGAGGTGCGTCATGTCCGCGAACTCGCCTGAACCCGACGCCCGGTTCGCCGCGCTGGAGATCGTCCTTGTCAAGGCGGGCCGTACGAAGATCCGTTACCCCGCCGAGCTGCTCGCCGACGACGGCAACCGCGTCACCGTACGCGCCCCGTGGGCCGGCGAGGGCGTCCGCGACTTCGGCTTCGTACGGTTCGAGCCGGGCGATGTCTTCACCGAGTACTACTGGCGGGACCGCTGGTACGCGGTGAAGGAGGTCCGTGACGCCGAGGGCGCGCTGAAGGGCTGGTACTGCGACATCACCCGCCCGGCCGCGGTCTCCGCCACCGAACTCGTCGTCGAGGATCTCGACCTGGACCTGTGGCTCTCCGGCGACGGCACGGCCGTACTCCGCCTGGACGAGGACGAGTTCGCGGCGAGCGGCCTGGCGACGACGGATCCGGCGGCCGCGGCCGCCGCCGAGAACGCCCTGGACGAACTCGAACTCCTAGCCCACAGGGGTGACTTCGAGGGCCTGCTCACCTAGCGGACCCGCTCGCCCGGACGTCCGCGGCCACCACCGCGTACCGCTCGTCCGTCACCTCCCGCCCCCACAACCGCGGGTCGTCGGACAACCGCTCGACCCGGATGTCCGCCACGAGGGGCTCCAGGAGGGCGGTGAGCCGGTCGGCGGATATGCCGACCGGGCTCACCGTCCCCCACACCCCCTCGACCAGGACCAGCCGTCCTCCGGGGCGCAGCAGCCCGCACCAGTGCCGCAGTACGCGCCCGGGGTCGGGCAGCGCCCACAGCACATGACGGCCGAGCAGCGCGTCGAACCGCTGCTCGCCGACGGGCGGTACCGCCGCGTCACCGAGGAGGAACACCGCGTCACGCCCGGCGAGTTTGGCGCGGGCGAGGCCGATCATGCCCGGCGATAGGTCGATTCCGGTGACGTGGTGCCCCCCTTCGGACGCGAGGAGTGACAGGCTGCCGGTGCCACAGCCCAGGTCGAGGACGTCGCATGTCCGCTCCGGCAGCCAGGCCCGCAACCGGGCTGACCAGGCCTCTCGCACGACGGGGTCGCGCAGCCCGTGGTCCGGCTCCTCGTCGAAACCGGCGGACTCGGCGTCCCAGTCGACATTGGCCGTCGGAATCACGGGATTCATGTCGTTGTTACTCACCATGCGCCTCAGGGTGACACCCACCACTGACAGTCGAATCGTGACCGGCACCACAGACAGATCAGGATCGATGAGGAACTCTCCCCGAAACGGTCTACCTCGGTACCACAAAGGGAACGGGTAGACGCAAGGAGGCCGCCATGCGCCGCGTAACCGTGCAGAAGCCCTTGAGGAAGTCGGACTCCCGCCGTGTGCGGGACGAAGCCGACGAGCGCCCGGCCGAGCGTCCGGAGGTCCGGAAGGACATCCACCGCACGTGGTGGCCGGACGGGTGAGCGGCCCACGCCCAGCGGCTACGGAGCGAACGCCGTCCGGCGACGCCCGCCCCGCTGTCAGGGCGCGAACACCACCTACCTGATCGCAGCCTCAGCGCTCCCTTAACGCGGCCATAAGGATCTCCGCCTCCCGCCTCCAGCAGGCGATTCGACGGTTTCTTCGGGCTAGTTTGCTGATCGCCCCCCACGGGATCAGCTCACGCATCCGGGACCGTTCCGAGGAGTTCCCCCATGACCGCCGCCCCGTCCACCCACCGCAGAGCCGCCGCGATCGCCGTCATCGGTGTCGCTCCGCTCGCCCTGACCGCGCTCGCCGCCGTACCGGCCGCCGCGCACGGCACGATGGGAGATCCGGTCAGCCGGGTCTCCCAGTGCTATGCGGAGAGTCCGGAGAGCCCAAAGTCGGCCGCCTGCAAAGCAGTTGTCGCGGCGGGCGGCACGCAGGCGCTCTACGACTGGAACGGCATACGCATCGGTGACGCCAACGGGCAGCACCAGGCGCTGATTCCGGACGGCAAGCTGTGCAGCGCGAACAGCGACGAGTTCAAGGGCCTGGACCTGGCCCGCACCGACTGGCCGTCCACGAGTGTGAGCAGCGGTTCGTACACGTTCAAATACCGGGTGACCGCGCCGCACAAGGGCACCTTCAAGGTCTATGTCACCAAGGCCGGTTACGACCCGTCCCAGCCGCTGGCCTGGGACGACCTGGATCTGCAAAACCCGGTTGCCACGGCCACCGACCCGACCGCGTCGGGCGGCTTCTACACGTTCTCCGGCACCCTCCCACAGCGCTCCGGCAAGCAGTTGCTGTATGCGATCTGGCAGCGCTCGGACAGCCCGGAGGCCTTCTACTCCTGCTCGGACGTCACCTACGGCGGCAGCACCGGCGGCGGCACCACCACTGACAGCGGGACCACCGGCAGCACTGGCGCCGGCAGCGGTACGACGAGCAGTTCCTCCCCGGCCGCCGCGCCAACCGCCTCCGCACCCTCCGAGGAGCAGATCGAGGCCGGTGCCGACAAGTCGACCGTCGAGCACCACGGCCACGGCGACAACGACGCCAGTACGTCCGCGGAACCCACCGCGGCCACCACGGAACCGGAGTCCGAGCAGTCGGAACCCGCCACGACGGCCAACCAGGCCCAGGCTGCCGGCGCCTCGGAGAACCTCGCCGAGACGGGCGGCGACAGCAGCACGTCGTACGTCGCGGTCGGCGGCGCCGCCGCCCTGGCCCTCGGCGCGGCGGCCCTGTTCGCATCGGTCCGCCGCCGCGCGGTGACCGGCGGACGCCACGGCCGCTGAGCGTGACGACTCCGGGGTCCGTCCGGCGGCTCAGGCCGGACGGACCCCGGCCGCGTGCTCAGCCGATCACGGACGCGCAGGTGGTAGCGGTGGCGTGCGCCGGGTCGAGCGCGTTCGCCACCTCGTGGAAGGCGATGCGGTCGAGCAGACCGATCGCCACGTGCTCGGAGAGGTCGAGGGCGCACAGGTTCTGCAGAAGGACGTTGTTGACGTCGGGACCGGTGAGGAACTGTGAGCGGTACGGCGTGACCACCTCGTCGTACCTGGTGGCGATGACCGTGTAGTGGACGCCCGGGACGGTGTCGCCGCCGGCGTTGAGCTTGGTCAGGAAGGCGGATCCGGCGACCTGGTCGGCGAGTGCCGGGGTCGCCGTGGAGATCAGGTCCTCCGCGCCGGGGAAGTACGGCAGCAGGTTGGCGAGGCCGCTGAGGGTGGTGCCGTGGTTGTCGGGCGCGATGCCGACGAGGGCGTTCACCTTGGCGGCTCCGCCGAGGAACTTGAGGTAGTAGCGGGGCATCATGCCGCCCTGCGAGTGGCCCACGAGGTCGGCCTTGGCGGAGCCGGTCGCGGCGAGCACCTTGTCGACGAAGGCCTGGAGCTGTCCGGCCGACTTGTCGATCGGGCCGAGGCCGTGGATGAGCGGGACGCCGGGCAGTTGCCCGTAGTCGAGGGAGTAGACGCAGTAGCCCCGGTTCACCAAATAGGGCGCCAGGGTGAGCCAGTTGTCCACGGAGTTGGCGAAGGTGCCGTGTACGAGGACGACGGGGCGGGGGTGTGCGGTGGAGGGCTTGCAGTCGTAGTTGTTCCAGCCTCCCGCACTCGGCGCGGCGGCCTCGGCGGTGGCGGCGGGGACGATGACGGCCGTGGCGGTGAGCAGGACTGCGGCCAGCGGTCTGAGCAGGCGCTTCCAGGGCAGCATCGAGTGATCTCCTTGCGGCTCAAGGGAGTTACGACGGTGTACGCCCTGTGATCCGGATCACGAGGATGCTGTTCACTCGTCAAGTTACGGGCGAGTAGTCCAAGTGTGAAGTTACGCGTCGGTAAAGACTTAAGTGGCAGCCGAGAACTGTGATACTGCCACTGACGAATCGTCACCAGACAGGCTCGATAGGACCGTAGGGCGCATCGCACCCCAATCGGTCGCGCAACGCGCGAACTTCACCCTCGCCGAGCAGTTCGGTTCACGGCCGGGCGGAGGCCCACCCGATGAGATCGACGACCGCGTCGGCCGCGATACGTAGAGGGATCTTCTCCGCCCGGGTCGGCGGGCTCCCTGAGGCCACTCGAAGACTGCTCCCGCTCGCGCCGTCCTGAACGCCTCGGGCGATCTGCCCATCCTTGAGCGGGCCATGGACGACCCCGAAGTCCTGGCGGGGCCGCCCTCCGCCTGGCGGCTCGGACTCGTACGGGTCGATTCCCTCACGAGCCACCTGGGCTTCCGGCACCCGCTCACCCGTTCCACGGTGATGAAGCTGTCGGCCAGCGCCGAGCGCAACTGGGGTCACCTGACGCCCGCCGGGGAACTCCCGGCGGGATCCGAACGCCGGCCCGCCACCTCACCAACGCGGCCGTGGCTCCCAACGACACAGGTGGCCGCCCGTCCGCACGACGTGGCCTACCGCACTCCGCGACGCCGTCACCACGCCGCTCGACGCCTCCGAGCTGAGAAGCACGAAGGCGGCCAAGGGACGCAGTCCGGCCGAGGCGGCGCGCCTGGGCGCCGACATCACCTATGGCCTGGGTCTGACGAACGTCACCTCGCGGGCGAGCGCCGCGACGCTCTGAGCGGCGCGGCGCCGTGATCCCGTCGGACGTAGTTGCACGACTCCACGCGGATCACGGCGACCGGGCTCGGGAGGCAGGTATGACTGCAGAGTGCTATGAGTGCGGAGTGCGGCAAGGGCGACCGGTCAACGACGCGTCTGGCCGTCGCCGCTCTCGTCGGGTGTCGTCCAGGAGTCCTGCCGCGGCGCCGCCTGCGGGCTCTGGCCTGCGGGGTGGGCGTTCGGAGTCTTGCGGTTCGCCGCGCGACGGGTGCCGTACCAGAACGCGCCGATCAGGAGAGCGACGACTACGAAGCCGGCAGCGATCAGGAAGAGCGAGGCCGAGCCTTGGGCCGCGAGCATCTGGGAAGCGATCATGTTGGCCGAGTACCCCGCTGTCGCGTTCCTACCGGAAACGAGCAAATCAGTCGGTAAGCGAACGTGATCGGCTCGGGATCATCGACCGACAAGTGACCTACGGGCCGCCCGCACACCGCTGGAACAGCGCGGGCCGGCCCCCGACGCCGGTTGAGCTGTGGGCGACCGGACGAGCAAACATGGGAAGGGGCCGGTCGCGGTAGGCATCCTGTATGCAGACCTTCCTCCCGTATTCCGACTTCACCCGATCCGCCGAGGTCCTGGACCAGGCACGACTGGGCAAGCAGCGGGTCGAGTCCCTCCAGGTGCTGCGCGGTCTGACCGTGCCCGGCTACGGCTGGCGGCACCATCCCGCGGTTCGGATGTGGATCGGCTACGAAGAGGCCCTGGTCCGCTACGGCCTGGACGTGTGCGCCGTATGGGTATCGGAAGGACGTGCCGACACCTGCGCCACCACGCTCGCCACCGACTTCACCCGGTACCGTCCGGGCGTCGTCGTACGTCTCCAGGACCAGCTCGCCGAGGACGGCGAGCTGCCGCCCTGGCTGGGAGATCCCGCCTTCCACCGCAGCCATCAGTCGGCACTGGTGCGCAAGGCACCGGAGATCTACTCCCCGGTCTTCCCTGACATCGCCGACGACCTGCCCTATCTGTGGCCGACGTCCGACCGGACTCCCACGTAGGCGAGCAAGAGGACAGTTGTCGGCCCTGTTCACCCCTCGTCCGGTGGCACCCGGGCGCCGTGAGCCCCCGCCCCTCTCAAGGTGTCGCATCAGCCGCGGGGCACCGGCATGGCACATGTCCCCGCGCGGGAGTGCGTACTGCGGCCTAGCGTGGGAACGCGCAACAGGGCTCAGCTCTTCGAACGGCGGAGGAACCCATGGCCGTACGGCACCAGTTGATCAAGAAGCCCCCAGAGGCCGTCTGGAAAGTCCTGTCCGATGCCGAACAGTACGGGGACTGGGTTGTCGGTACCTCACGGTCCGAGCCGGAGGAGGGGCGATGGCCCGAGCTCGGGGCGGCCCTGCGCTACGAGATCAAAATCGGCCCGTTCACCCTGCACAACCGGACCGTCGTGCGCCGCAGCGAACCCACCGCCGTCCTTGAACTGGAGGCGGACAGCGGCCCGCTGGGAACCGCGAGGATCGCGATGGAGCTGCGGCCCTGGGGCGAGCACACACTGATCATCCTCGACGAGCATCCCCTGCGCGGGGCGGGTGGCGCCCTGCACAACGGCCTCGTGGAGGCAGTGATACAGGTGCGGCACCGCACGATGCTGGGCCGTCTCGCACGGCTGTGCGAGGACGACGAAAACCCTGCTCGCGCCAGTGACGAAAGCACCGCTCGCACCACTCCGGCGCGACCCCGGCCGCACGCGGTCTGAAGCCCGTCCCGGCGATCCCCGTCGTGTCGTACGGCACGCACGCGTGCGGCATCGGCCGGGAGCCCGGGCAGCTCCTCCTACGTGGCCGGGCATTGCCGACCGGGATACCGAACGGCACAGGGGACCGGAGCGGCAGCCGCGCTCCTCGGCGGGGCACCAGTCACCAAGTCGGGAGTCAGTCATGCCGGACGCTGTAGTGATCGGGGCGGGTCCCAACGGGCTGGTCGCGGCGAATCTCCTGGCTGACGCGGGCTGGAGCGTGGAAGTCCTGGAGGCCCAGGACGAGCCCGGAGGAGCGGTCCGGCACGACCACGGGGTCGACCCCGCGTTCGCCAGCGACCTCTTCAGCGCCTTCTACCCCCTCGCCGCCGCCTCCCCCGTGCTGGCTCGCCTGCGTCTGGAGCGTGAGGGGCTCGCCTGGAGCCACGCCCCGAAGGTACTCGCCCATCCCCTGCTGGACGGTCGCTGCGCCGTCCTCAGCCGTGACCCGGAGGAGACGGCCGCGAGTCTGGAGGCCTTCGCGCCTGGCGACGGAGCCGCGTGGATGGAACTGCGGGAGGTCTGGGAGACGCTGCGGCCGGGCATTCTCGACGCCCTGTTCACCCCGTTCCCGCCGGTCCGCGCCGGGGCCCGGCTGGCGCTGAGGCTACGTGCGGCGGGGGGACTGCGGCTGGCGAGGACGATGATGCTGCCGGTGCGGCGTCTCGGCGAGGAGGAGTTCCGCGGCGAGGGCGGCAGACTCCTGCTCGCGGGCAACGCCCTGCACGCGGACCTCGCACCGGAAGCGGCGGGCAGCGGCGGCTTCGGATGGCTCATGTCCATGCTCGGCCAGACCTACGGCTTCCCCGTACCCACCGGCGGAGCCGGAGCGCTCACCGGCGCCCTCGTCCGCCGTCTGGAGGGGCGCGGCGGCACCGTTCGCTGCGGGGAAGAGGTCACCGAGGTCGTCGTCCGTGGTGGCCGGGCCGTCGGCGTCCGCACCGCGGGAGGCGAGGCGGTCCCGGCCCGCAAGGCGGTCTTGGCCGATGTGTCCGCGCCCGCGCTCTACGGCTCCCTGGTGGCAGAACGGCACCTCCCCGGGCGACTGCTCGCCGACCTGAGGCGTTTCCAGTGGGACTTCGCCACGTTCAAGGTCGACTGGGCCCTGAACGGCCCGGTGCCCTGGACCTCCCCGGAGGCCGCGCGGGCGGGAACCGTCCACCTCGCGGAGGGCGTGGACGGCCTCACCCGCTTCGCCGCGCAGATCGCCATGGGCCGCATCCCCGACGAACCGTTCGCTCTCTTCGGCCAGATGACCACCACCGACCCCAGCCGCTCGCCCCGGGGCACCGAGTCCGCATGGGCCTACACCCACGTTCCGCACCACGTGCGGGGCGACGCCGGGGACGACGGGTTGACCGGCTCCTGGAGCGCCCGGGAACAGGAGGTGATGGCGGATCGTGTCGAGGCACAGATCGAGCGCTACGCTCCCGGATTCCGCGGTCTCATCAGGGCCCGGCGCATCCTCGCCCCGCCCACCCTGGAGAGCATGGACGCCAACCTCCACGGAGGCGCCATCAACGGCGGCACCACGGCCCTGCACCAGCAGTTGGTCTTCCGCCCCACCCCTGGCACCGCCCGCCCGGAGGCAGCCGTCCCCGGGCTCTACCTCGCCTCCGCCTCCGCGCACCCGGGCGGGGGAGTCCATGGTGCCCCCGGTGCCAACGCCGCGCGGGCCGCCCTGCGCAGGCACCGCACCGGCGCCCTGTCCCACCTCCAGGACCGGCTGACCCACCGCGACCGCAAGGGGCAGCACTGAAAGTCCGTATCGCGGCCACCGCTGTCCGCGGCCCTGCCGCGTCAACGGTCTGAGCCGGCCCGATTACTGGTCGGCGCTGGGCACGGCCAGGGGGTCACCCGGAGCCTTTTTCTTCGCCTCGGTCATCTGCTCGCCGAGTTCGGTGAGGCGGTTGCGGCCCATCGCCTTGCGGACGTCGGGGAACCACTCCTTCTCCTCTTCCTCGACGTGGTGACGCACGTTCTCGATCAGGACGGCCATCTTGGCGTCGAACCGCTCATCGGCCGGGTCGAGTCCTTTGATCTCGGAAAGCATCCACAGCACCACATGGTGCTCCTCGACGCTTTCCAGGACGTGGTCCTTGGTGTCCGGTGCGGCTTCCCGAGCGGCCGGGTAGAAGATCTTCTCCTCGATCCAGGTGTGGGTGGTGAGTTCCTCGATCACCTGATCGGCGATCTTCCGCTTTTCGGCGTGGGCTTTCTCGCCGGCCTTCTCGAACCGCTTGAACAGCTTCTCCACCGTCTTGTGGTCTTCCTTGAGCAGCACGATCCCGTCCACCAGGTTCTCCTTCGAGTACGTCAGGAGGTGGACGGCCGCCCACCCTCACGCCGTGTACCCGACGGAGTGACGGGGACACCGCGCAACACGGGCCTGTGACCCGGACGGGCGCCTCCCTGCTCCAAGCGCGCGAGCCACGCTCGAGTGCCGCTGAGCCCGTGAAATTGATCCAGCGGGTGAACCTCCGGCGCGGGCGGGTGTGCGGCTGGATTGGGGTCTTCGAAGGGGGTACTCAACTCCTGCGGATCACGCGGCTCGTCCTTTGGGCGGAAAAGCCTTCCCCCTCCTCCGATGATCGGAACTCTGTGAGCGCCAAGAAGAAGAGCCCCGTGACGGCAGTCACGGAAAAGGTCTCCGAGAAGGTCCAAGAGGTCCTTCACCCCGGTAACGAGATTCCGGGGGCCCCGGGTCCGGTTCCACCGACGGTCGACGAGCCGACCGAGCCGACCGGTCCGCTGCCGCCCAAGCCCGACCAGCGCGGCCCGGACACGTACAGCCCCACCGGACAGGCCACCGGGACACCTCAGGAGGAGGTCGCGCAGGGCGGTGAGTTCCTGACCACGGCCCAGGGTGCGCGGCTGTACGACACCGACCATTCGCTGAAGGCGGGTCCGCGCGGGCCGGTCCTGCTCCAGGACCACCACCTGCGCGAGAAGATCACCCACTTCGACCACGAGCGCATCCCGGAGCGGGTGGTGCACGCCCGGGGCGCCGCCGCCCACGGCGTCTTCCAGGGCTACGGCACCGCGGAGAAGATCACCAAGGCCGCGTTCCTCGGCAAGGACGTCGAAACTCCGGTCTTCGTGCGCTTCTCCACGGTGCTGGGTTCGCGCGGCTCCGCCGACACCGTGCGCGACACCCGCGGGTTCGCGACGAAGTTCTACACCAGCGAGGGCGTGTACGACCTGGTCGGCAACAACATCCCGGTCTTCTTCATCCAGGACGCCATCAAGTTCCCCGACGTCATCCACGCGGGCAAGCCGCACCCGGACCGTGAGATCCCGCAGGCCCAGAGCGCCCACGACACCTTCTGGGACTTCGCCACCCTGCACACCGAGGCCACCCACCACACCCTGTGGAACATGTCCGATCGCGGCATCCCCCGCTCCTACCGGATGATGGAGGGCTTCGGCGTCCACACCTTCCGGTTCGTGAACGCCAAGGGCGCGACGACCCTGGTGAAGTTCCACTGGAAGCCGAAGCTCGGCGTGCACTCCCTGGTCTGGGAGGAAGCCCAGATCACCGCCGGGATGGACCCCGACTTCCACCGCCGGGACCTGGCCGACGCGATCGAGTCCGGCGCCCACCCCCAGTGGGAACTCGGCGTCCAGACCTTCCCCGACACCGAAGACCAGATGTTCGAGGGCATCGACCTGCTGGACCCGACCAAGATCGTGCCGGAAGAGCTGGCACCGGTCCAGCCGATCGGCCTGCTCACCCTCAACGCCAACCCCTCGAACTACTTCGCCGAGACCGAGCAGGTCGCCTTCCACGTCGGCCACCTCGTCCCCGGCATCGACGTCACCAACGACCCGCTGCTCCAGGGGCGTCTGTTCTCCTACCTCGACACCCAGATCAGCCGGCTCGGCGGCCCCAACTTCGGCCAGTTGCCGATCAACCGCACCCACGCTCCCGTGAACGACATGCTCCGCGACGGCATGCACCAGACCGCCGTTCACCGCGGGGCGGCCCCCTACCGGCCCAACTCCCTGGACGGCGGGTGCCCCTTCCTCGCCGGCGCGGACACGGGTGCCTACATCGAAGTTCCCGAGCAGGTGGCCGCCTCCCGCAAGGTCCGCGAGGCCGCTGCCTCCTTCGACGACCACTACAGCCAACCCCGGCTGTTCTGGCTCAGCATGACCCCGACCGAACGCGAACACATCGTCGCCGCCTACACGTTCGAGCTGAACAAGTGCTGGGAAACGGCGATCAAGGAACGGGCTCTGCTCGTACTCGCCAACATCGACAGCGAGCTGTGCGAACAGGTAGCCGCCGGGCTCGGACTGCCCGCCCCGCGGGCGACCGTACCCGTGGGCGAGCCGCAGCCCAGTCCCGCGCTGTCGCAGTTGGGCGGAAGGTGGCCGGCGGACGGCAGGATCGTCGGCATCGTCACCGCTGGCGACCAGGATCTGGCCGACGTGCGGTCAGTACGCCAGGCGGTGCTGGACGCGGGCATGGTCCCACTGGTCATCGCCCCGACCGGCGGAAAGCTCGACCAGGACGGGGAACCCGTCGCCGTACAGCGGACCTTCGCCACCGCCCGTTCGACCGAGTTCGACGCCATCCTCCTCGCCGGGGCGCCCGCGCCGGGTGCCGACGCCTACGGGGCCCGCGACGCCAAGGTCGATGACGCCATGGCCGTGGTCGCCGGGATCGACCCCCGGGTGCTGCTGTTGATCACCGAGGCGTACCGGCACGGCAAGGCGCTGGGTGCCTGGGCGGACGGAGTGGAAGCCCTGGAAACAGCGGGCATCGCCCCTGACGCCCCCGGCGTGGTGGCCTCGCCCGGCGACGCCGCCGCCGCACTGGAGGGCGTCGTCGAACTGTTGGCCCACCACCGCGCCTGGGACCGCTTCACCCCGTCCGTCTGACTCCGCCTCTGCGGGCTCCCACCCACCTGGTCGGGGGCCGCGGAGCAGTGGCCACAGCACAAGCTCCTCCGGCCGCTTCTGTACAGCACCGCCCCGCGCGGAACCGCTTTCTCCGGTCATGACCTGGCGCGGGCCCCGGAGTCGACGTACTACGGCGGCGACCTGGTGGAAGTCGCCCTGGCCGCCCTGCCGGCCCGCCAGTGGTACGCATCCGCCGAGCGTCGGCGTCGCGCACCTGGACCGTCCCGGCCCGAGCGCCATCCGGCCACGTCGATGCCGAACCAGCCCCAGGCACCCTGACCCGCGCCTGTCCGCACACGCTCGCAGAAAGCCGTGATCGTGCCGCATACCCCGCCCCCGCGAGGGTACTCGGCGCGGGTGTGAGCGGGTGAGGGTCGGCAGACGGCCACGGCAGCATCCGTCGCAGCAGTCGGCATCCATCACGAAAAGCGCGAGCCGACGGCGCAGTGCTGAGCGTCGGGCCATCGGAAGTGTGCCCGCCTCGGTGTGGTCCGGTCCGTCCGTCCGCTGTCTTCAGGGCACCCGCCGACGTCCGGGATCCGACCGAATGCCCTACGCGGAGTCGGCGAGAACGAGCTCGTCGGTAGCTGAAGGGGTGATCGCGTTCCGAGGCGGTCGTCTCACCTCGGACGCGGGAATTCCTGCCGCGGTTCTCTTGATCACCGTCCATCGGTGCGTCCGCCGGACACGCAGCGTCGCACCTTTTCCAGGAGGTTCTCGAATGTCCGTTCCCCCCGTATCCGATCCGCTTGCCGCACTGTCCGCCGCGGGGGTGTCGGTATGGCTCGACGACCTCTCCCGTGAGCTGCTCGCCGGGGGTGAGCTGGAGAAGTTGATCGCGGACCGGCATGTGGTCGGAGTCACGACGAATCCCACGATCTTCGCCTCCGCGCTGTCCAAGGGAGATCGCTACACCGAGCAGCTGCGCCGCCTCGGCGGCGAAGGCGCCGGCGTCGACGACGCCGTCTTCGCCCTGACCACCGACGACGTGCGCCACGGCTGCGAGGTCTTCGGCCCGGTGTACCGGCGCACCGGCGGAACCGATGGGCGGGTCTCCATCGAGGTCGACCCCCGGCTGGCCCGTGACGCCGCGGCCACCGTCGAGCAGGCACGCAAGCTGTGGAAGGCGGTCGACCGGGAGAACCTGCTCGTCAAGATCCCGGCCACCCGTGAGGGCCTGGCGGCGATCACCGAGGTCGTCGCACAGGGAATCAGCGTCAACGTCACGCTCATCTTCTCCCTCGACCGCTACCACGACGTGATGGACGCCTACCAGAGCGGTCTGGAGCAGGCACGGACAGCCGGGCACGAACTGTCCGGCATCCGATCCGTCGCCTCGTTCTTCGTCTCCCGGGTCGACACCGAGGTCGACCGCCGACTGGACGCCGTCGGCACCTCGCAGGCCGCGGCTCTCAAGGGCAAGGCGGCCGTCGCCAACGCCCGGCTGGCGTACCGGGCGTACGAGCGGATGATCGCCGAGCCCCGGTGGCAGGCACTGGCCGCGGCGGGGGCTCAGGTCCAACGGCCCCTGTGGGCGTCCACCGGAGTCAAGGACCCGGCCTATCCCGACACGATGTACGTCAGCGAACTCGTCATCGCCGGCACCGTGAACACCATGCCCGCCACGACACTGGCCGCGTTCGCCGACCACGGCACCCTCCCCGCTCACGCGCCGACGGCCACCGACCACGCCGCCGCGACCGCGCACCTCGCGGCCCTGGAGCACGTCGGCGTCGACTTCGCGGACGTCACCGACACCCTGGAACGTGAAGGGCTGGCGAAGTTCGAGAGCAGCTGGCAGGAGCTCGGTCTCACCGTGGAGCGCGAGATGCACGGCGCCTCCGCCGACGTCCAGCCCGGGGAGCAGGTGCGGGAGTCGCCCGCGAGCTCTGTCGACGGCGACGGCCTGCTCGCGATCTATCTCAATGACCATCTCTCCGGAGCGACCGCCGGCCTGGAGCTCTTCCGTCGTGCCGCGCAGGCCCAGAAGGGCCGGCACGACGACGCGGCGCTGACGGAACTGGCGCAGCTCGTGAAGGAGGACCGTGACTCCCTCACCCAGATCATGACCGACCTGGGTGTGTCCCCCGACCACCCCAAGGTGGCGCTCGGCTGGCTGGCCGAAAAGGCCGGCCGCCTCAAGCCCAACGGCCACCTCTTCTCGCGCTCTCCGCTCAGCGACGTCCTCGAAGCGGAATCCATGCTCCTGGGCGTCCTGGGCAAGGCGGCCTGCTGGCGGACCCTGCGGGTCCTGGCCGAGGCCGACGACCGGCTCCACCCCGAACACCTCGACACCCTCCTGGAGCGCGCCGAGCACCAGAGCGCCACCCTGGAGGAGATCCGGATCGCGGCGGCCACGCGAACGCTGAACCCCCGGGTCGCGACCGCGCGGTGACCTCGGCCGGGGCCACGCAGGCGCACTCCGAGCGGACGGCAGCAGTACTGAGGGCTCGCCGTGGGTGATCCGGGCCGTCCGACCATTGATCTGGCGAAGGAGCAACAGCATGGCGAGTGAACAGTCCGACAGCACGGCGCGCCGCGACAGGTCCCTGGCTGATCCGGTGGCGGCGCGGGCGGGGTGGGACGAGGTGGACGTACGGGCGGTGGACACCGCACGGCTGCTGGCGGCCGACGCGGTGCAGAAGGCGGGCAACGGCCACCCGGGCACGGCGATGAGCCTCGCTCCCCTGGCCTACCTGTTGTTCCAGAACGTCATGCGGCACGACCCGCACGATGACCAGTGGCTGGGACGGGACCGGTTCGTACTCTCCTGCGGCCACTCCAGTCTGACCCTCTACATCCAGCTCTACCTGGCCGGCTTCGGCCTGGAGCTCCCGGACCTGGAGGCGTACCGGACCTGGGACTCGGCCACCCCCGGACACCCCGAGCACCGGCACACCCGGGGTGTGGAGATCACCACCGGGCCGCTCGGACAGGGACTGGCCGCAGCGGTGGGAATGGCGATGGCTGCACGGCGTGAGCGCGGGCTGCTCGACCCGGACGCCGAAGCGGGCACCAGTCCCTTCGACCACCAGGTCTACGTGATCGCCTCCGACGGCGACATGATGGAGGGCGTCACCGCCGAGGCCGCCTCCCTGGCCGGGCACCAGGAACTCGGCGACCTCACTGTCTTCTACGACTCCAACCACATCTCCATCGAGGACGACACGGACGTCTCCTTCAGCGAGGACGTCCCGGCCCGCTTCGCCGCCTACGGGTGGCACGTGCAGTCCGTCGACTGGACGCGCACCGGCACCTACGTCGAGGACGTCGACGCGCTGCTCGCCGCCACCCGGGCCGCCCGGGAGGAGACCGGCCGGCCTTCCTTGATCATGCTGCGGACCGTGATCGGCTGGCCGGCCCCGAACAAGCAGAACAGCGGCAAGGCGCACGGCTCCGCACTGGGCGAGGAAGAGATCGCCGCCACCAAGACGCTGCTCGGCTTCGATCCCGCGCGGCACTTCACCGTGGAGGACGAGGTGCTGTCCCGGACCCGCGAGGCCTCCGACCGCGGCCGACAGGCGCACGCCGAATGGGACGAGAGGTTCGCGGCCTGGCGGACGGCGAACCCCGACCGTGCGGCGCTCCTGGACCGCCTGAGCGAGCAGCGTCTGCCCGATGGCTGGACCGACGCCCTGCCGGTCTTCCCCGCCGAGGCCAAGGGCATGGCCACCCGTGCCGCGTCGGGGGAGGTTCTCAGCGCGCTGGCGCCGGTGCTGCCGGAGCTGTGGGGCGGCTCGGCCGAC
The DNA here is from genome assembly GCF_044457665.1 of Streptomyces sp. NPDC050535. NCBI lineage: Bacteria > Bacillati > Actinomycetota > Actinomycetes > Kitasatosporales > Streptomycetaceae > Streptomyces > Streptomyces sp. NPDC050535. The sequence goes on along the minus strand of NZ_JBITHE010000006.1, from coordinate 86,594 downwards.
CTGGCGGGGAGCAACAACACCACCATGGACGGGGAGCCGTCCTTCGTCCCGGCCGACCGCCAGACCAAGGACTGGAAGGGCGGCCCGTACGGGCGCACCCTGCACTTCGGAATCCGTGAGCACGCCATGGGCGCGGTCCTCAACGGAATCGCGCTGCAGAGCCTGACCCGTCCGTACGGCGGCACCTTCCTGACCTTCTCCGACTACATGCGTCCCGCGGTGCGTCTGGCCGCGCTGATGGAACTGCCGGTCACGTACGTCTGGACCCATGACTCCATCGGTCTGGGCGAGGACGGCCCCACCCACCAGCCCGTGGAACACCTGGCCGCGCTGCGGGCCGTCCCGGGCCTGGACGTGGTGCGTCCTGCCGACGCCAACGAGACCACCGCGTGCTGGCGAGCCGTACTCGAACACCGCGACCGCCCCGCCGGACTGATCCTGAGCCGCCAGAACGTGCCGGTCCTGGACCGCGACGGCGGAGCGTACGCCCCCGCGCGGGAGGCGAGCAGGGGCGGATATGTTCTGGTCGACGCGCCGGACGGCGGCACCCCGGACGTCATCCTCGTCGCGACCGGCTCCGAGGTCCACCTCGCTCTGGAAGCGCGCACTCTGCTGGCGGCCGAAGACCTCGCCGCGCGAGTGGTGTCGATGCCTTGCCGGGAGTGGTTCACCGCCCAGCCACAGGAGTACCAGGACCACGTGCTGCCGCCGTCGGTCCGGGCACGGGTCAGCGTCGAGGCCGCCGTCGGCCAGGGGTGGCGCGACATCGTCGGCGACGCGGGCCGGATCGTCAGCCTGGAGCACTACGGCGCCTCGGCCGACTACCAGCGTCTCTACACCGAGTTCGGCATCACTCCCGGGGCCATCGCGGCGGCGGCCCACGACAGTGTCCGCGATACCCGTGAGGCACCGCGTCCGGGCGGCCACCAGCGGACTTCCGCGCCCACCGCGGGCGGCACCGGCGACCGCCCCTGAACGACCACACCCTGTCTTTCGCCCTCGCCCCGGGTGGTAGGTGGCCCGGCCCGTAGACCTTCGACCGGGCCGGGCTCACCTCTCCCGTGCGAGGAGGAGCGAGGGCGCCCTCGAAGCCGTGACAGGACCGCGGTCGCGTTCCCCCACATGCCCGGAAATGGGCATCAACTCTGTGGATCGAGGGACTCGTCCGGCATGGACGCTTACCGTACTTCTGGATCAGAACCGCTGCCCGGCCGCGACGAGTCGTTCTGGATGGCCACGGCCCCGTCCACTTCTCTGTCCCCGCTCGCCGTGGACACCGAGACCGACGTGGTCGTCGTGGGCGGTGGCATCGCCGGGCTCAGCACCGCCTGGGAACTGGTCCGCGCCGGGCTTCGCGTCGTCGTTCTGGAAGCCGACCGCATCGCCGCCGGAGTCACCGGGCACACCACCGCGAAGGTCTCCGCGCTGCACGGACTGGTCTACGACCGGCTCCTCAGCACCCGCGGCGAGCAGGCCGCCCGGCTGTACGCCCGCTCGCAGCAGGAGGCCGTCGAACACCTCGCCGGCGTCTGCGCCGAGCTGCACATCGACTGCGGCTGGGAGCGTCGCCCCGCCTTCACCTACACCACCCGGCCGGAGAACCTGTCCGCGCTGCGCGCCGAGGCCACCGCCGCCCGCGCGGCAGGGCTCGACGCCGAATACGTGGAAGAGACCCAGCTGCCCTTCGATGTCGCGGGAGCGGTACGCCTCGAAGGTCAGGCGCAGTTCCACCCGCGCTCCTACCTCCTCGCGCTCGCCGACGATCTGCGGGATCGCGGCGGGGTGATCCACGAGCGGAGCCGGGTGACCGGGCTGCACGAGGGCACCCCGTGCAGGGTCACCACCGAGAGCGGGCACACCGTGACCGCCAAGGACGTCGTGATCGCCACCCACTATCCCGTTTTCGATCGTGCCCTGCTGTTCACCAGGCTCACACCGCGCCGGGAACTGGTCGTCGCGGCGCCCCTGGCCGCCGACCAGGACCCGGCGGGCATGTACCTCACCGAGGACAACGGCAAGCGGTCCGTACGCACTGCTCCCTACGGTGAAGGACAGCGGTTGCTGATCGTCACCGGTGAGGGCTTCACCCCCGGCGAAGGCGATCCCGTAGCTGGTTTCGGCCGCCTGGACACCTGGATGCACAAGCATTTCCCGGTCGGCGACACCGCCTACCGATGGGCGGCTCAGGACAACGACGTCAGCGACAGCGTGCCCATGATCGGCCGCTTCCACCCCGGCGCGCGCCACACCTACGTCGCCACCGGCTTCGGCGGCTGGGGCATGAGCGGCGGGGTTCTGGCCGGCCAGCTCCTCGCCCGGCTCCTGCAAGGGGAGACACCGCCGTGGGCGGCGCTCTACGACCCGCGCAGGCTGTGGACGGCCGTACGTGAGGCACCCGCACTACTGAAACACCAGGCAGAAGTGGCCCGTCACTTCGTGGGAGACCGGCTCGCCACCACCCACGTCGACTCGGTCGCCGAGATCGCTCCCGGGACGGGCGCGGTAGTACGCCTCAACGGCAGCCGTTGCGCCGTCTACCGCGACGAATCCGGTTCCACGCAGGCTGTCTCGGCACGCTGCACCCATCTCGGCTGCCTGGTCTCCTTCAACGCGGCGGAGACCGCCTGGGAATGTCCCTGCCACGGCTCTCGCTTCGCCACCGACGGCACGGTGATCCAGGGTCCGGCCACCCGCCCCCTCGCTCCCCGGGACGCGCCGCAGGGATAGACCCGTACGAGAGGATCCGAGCCTCTGGGCCCGAAGAACAGGACGGCCCAGGGACAGCCAGGCCGCGGCCGAGGTCGGCCCGCACGCCGGGAAGCCAGGGTCACGGGACGCATCGGGGGTCCGGAGCCGCTGACGGTTCCGGACCCCCTGGTGTCGCAGATGCTCAGGCACTTCTTCCGGGATCGTCGGCGTCGCCGCCGTAGGACTTCCGCGCCGCGTCGACACCCCGGTCGATCTGCTCGTCGTGCTGGTGCCCGGTGCGGTCCTCCACGAGGTCCTGCCCCTTGTCGGCCGCGTTGTCGACCCTGTCGGGGTGCTCTTCCGCGGCCTTCTCCACCTTGCCGGCGAGGTCTCCCAGTCCGCTCATGGTCCCCTCCTCAGGCTCTCCAGATGGGAAGCCACCTGCCGACCGCTGTCGGCCACCTGCCGGACCGCGGCGGCAGCTGTCGGGTCCGGCTTGCCGTTCTCGCTCATCTCGTGCAGTTCGTCGGCCAGTCGGCGGACGTTGCCCGCCAACTGCCGGGCCTGCGCGCGGGACTGACCCTGCGGCTGCTCCCGCAGCTCCCCGATCACGTTGCGCGCCTGCGCCGTGGCCTCGTTGACTGTGTTCGCGGCCTGGTCCTTGGCGGTGTGGGCCACCTCGGCAGTCTTCCCGCCACCCAGTCCGGCGCCCTCAGCCGCCTTGTCCTGCGCGGTGTTCGCTACCTCCGCTGCGCGGTTCGTGTCGTGCGCCTGCGGGCGGTCGAAGTCACTCAAGGCTCCTCCAGAATCGATCGATGTGGATGTGCCTGTCACTGCATGCGGCAGGGTCTGCACGGGACGGACCGGGGACTGTCCGCACCCGGCACCGCCCCGCTGACATCTCCGTGCCAGAGCCTGTGACCAGGATCTGCACGGAAGTCCGGCGGGAGACTAGAAGCCCTTGTTCCCGTCTTTGCCCGTCGCTCTGCGGACGGCGTCCCTGGTGCGGTCCACGAGGGCGGCGACGGGTCCCAGGGCCGTGTTGGCCGCCCCCGACTCGGTCCCGGGGTGCGGCCGGGTGGGTGCCATGGCTTCGGCGGCCCTGGCCATCGCGGCCGGCCTCGCGCGGTCGGTGCCGCGGCGGATGTGCGGGAACTCGTGGTGCCGGCGCGTCAGCAGCGACACCACGTCGGTGTCGTCGGACAGGTCGGCACCGGCGTGCGAGGTGGTGAGTTCACTCATGTCCAACTCCTCGCTTCTCGCGCTGGGAGGGTCGGGTCGATCGGAGCGACGTCCAACTCACGCCAGTTGCGGACCTGTCGGTCCAGCGGGATGCCCCGCTGCTCGAGCGGATTGCCAGTCACGACCGTCCTCCTCAAGAGGTGAAGGACGGGGCCCCCTGCGCCTGCCCTTCATGTTCGAACTGCTCCCGGAAGGCTGGGGATCGCTCCGGGTTCCGCCTGCCCCCGTGCCCGGCGCCGCCGTATCCGGCGTACTCCTCGCAGAAGCCGCCGACGGTGCGGCGGCGCGAGTGAGGACAGAACCCGCAGGCCGTAGCCGTCGGGCGGCAGGTACGTGACAGTGCCGCACAACAGGGCGCGGGCCGCCGCCGTCCCGGCGTACCCGGCGGGCAGCCGGGTTCCCGGAACGCAGTCCGCTGCCGCCGATCACCGTGAGGTGGTCACGGTCTTCGCGGACGCCACTCGAAGGGCGTCGGCGCTCATCGAGAAACGCTTCCGCCCTCGCAGCTCGATTCGGTGGGGTCATGGGACGGCAGGCCGGCCAGGGCTGCGGCTCGGCTGGTGGGGGCGGCCACAGGTCCGAGCCATTCGCAGAACAGCACGGTGGCATCGTCCTGCAACCGGCCGTCGTGGTAGTCGAGTACGGCGTGGATGAGACGGCGCAGTGTTTCAGGCACGGGCAGGCCGGCCGCATGGTGGCGGATGAGGAAGTCGGCGAAGCGCTCCAGGCCGAACTCCTCGCCATCACGTGCGCGGGCTTCGGTGATGCCGTCGGTGTAGAAGACCAGGCGGTCTCCGGGCTCCAACTGGTCGCGGCACAGGGTGATGGGCAGTCCCAGGCCGGTGCCCATCGGGTGCGCGGGCCGGCAGCTCAGGTGAGTGTGCCAGCGGTTACCGCGAATGATCATCGGCGGGTGATGGCCTCGGTTGACCCAGGTCAGCACGCCGGTCCGGGTGTCCAGTTGGGCGAGGATTCCGGTGGCGTAGCGCTTTCGGGCGTACTGCTCGATCAGCGCCTCCTCGATCCTCTCAGTGATCTCGGCGAGTTCCGCGCCCTGACGGCGCGAATTGCGACAGGTCCCCATGGCCAGGTGGGCGGTCAGGCCGGCAGCGGTGTCGTGGCCCATGGCGTCGAAGATCGACAGGTGCACCACGTGGCCGGCGGTGGCGTAGTCGTAGGCGTCCCCGCTGATCGTGTAGGCGGGCTCCATCGCCGCGGAGATCACCACCCGGCCGTCGGCGTAGCTGCGCGGCGGCGTCAGGTTCCACTGCATCTCGGCCGCGATGTTCAACGGCTGAGTCCGTGTCAGCCGCGCGAGGGAATCGCTGCTGCTCCGCTTGCTGTCGATGATCAGGGCGATCACGGCGGCCAGCAGGTTCATGTCCTCCCGCGCGCGGGGGTCGTCGTCGACAGTAGTGATCCGCAGCACGCCCAGGCGTTCGGTGCCGTCCAGAAGCGGAACCCACCAGTGCCCTCGGTCCGTACCGTCCGATGCTCCGGCAAGGATCTGTCCGTGCTGGTAGGCGCGCCCCGCCACGCTGCCCTCGATCCTCAGCTCGGCTTCCTCACCGGCCACTGGCTGCCCGGCGTCCAGGCCCTCGCCGGTCAGCAGCCGCAGTACCTGGCGCTGGAGGTCACCCAGGTAGATCAGCACCTGGGGGAAGCCCGCGATCGCCGCGTGCTCGGCCACCTTGGAAGGCAGCAGTTCCAGCGGCATCAGATGACTCGAGGCCAACAGACCCGCCAGCATCCGCCGCCCTCGCGAATCCCGACACTGATCGCTCACCAGCAGCGTCCCGTCCTCATCGAAGTCCACACGCTGCGTCCGCACAGGGTGGCCCTGCTCCCGTGTGCCCACCTTCCCTCTTTTCGTCGGCCGAGGCGTCCGCGGCGGCCGGCCCGGCGACGGTGCGCGCCGCTCTGAGTGCCGATCGCGGCCCGGGGGTATCCCGACCGCAGCGAACACCGAATCACCGTGAGGACGCACCCGGACGACAGGCGACCACGGTCCGCCTCTCCAGACGGCCCGCCTGGCCGAGAACCCTCGGTTTCCGGGCACCTCTTCATCGGCGGGGCATAGTTTCGGCTGAACGGGTTACGCGCCGCCCGACATCAAGACAGGTCGGGCGGATGCTCGTCCCACCGCCCGTCCTCACCGTGTCCGCGCTGATGCTGATGGGAACCTGATGGCGACCGATACCGAGCCCATTGCTCCAGTTCCAGCGGCTGAGCACCACAGCCGGGGCCAGGTGATCGTCACCTGGCTGACCACAACCGATCACAAGAAGATCGGCCACCTCTATCTGATCACCTCGTTCGCGTTCTTCCTGGTCGGCGGGGCGCTGGCGATGGCGATCAGGGCCGAACTGGCCCGGCCGGGACTCCAGTTCCTCTCCAGCGAGCAGTACAACCAGGCGTTCACGATGCACGGCACGATCATGCTGCTGCTGTTCGCGACGCCGACGTTCGCGGGCTTCGCCAACGCGATCATGCCGCTGCAGATCGGCTCCCCGGACGTCGCCTTTCCCCGGCTGAACATGCTCTCGTACTGGCTGTTCGCCTTCGGCGGTCTGATCGTCCTGAGCAGCTTCTTCACCCCGCAGGGCACCGCCGACTTCGGCTGGACCGCCTACACGCCCCTGAGCGGCGGCGAGCGCAGCCCGTACATCGGCGGCGATCTGTGGATCATGGGTCTGGCGCTGGCCGGCTTCGGCACCATTCTCGGCGCGGTCAACTTCATCACCACGATCATCTGCATGCGCGCCCCCGGCATGACCATGTTCCGCATGCCGATCTTCACCTGGAACATCCTGCTGACGTCGGTGCTGGTCCTGCTGGCCTTTCCCGTCCTGGCCGCCGCCCTCCTCGCCCTGGAGGCGGACCGGAAGTTCGGCTCTCACGTCTTCGACCCCGAGAACGGCGGGGCGATCCTCTGGCAGCACCTGTTCTGGTTCTTCGGCCACCCCGAGGTCTACATCCTCGCTCTGCCCTTCTTCGGCGTGATCAGCGAGATCCTCCCCGTCTTCTCCCGGAAACCGATCTTCGGCTACGTGAGTCTGGTCGGCGCCACCATCGCCATCACCGGCCTGTCCGTGACCGTGTGGGCCCACCACATGTTCGCCACCGGGGCCGTGCTGCTGCCCTTCTTCTCCTTCATGAGCTTCCTGATCGCCGTGCCGACCGGGGTGAAGTTCTTCAACTGGATCGGCACGATGTGGAAGGGCTCGATCTCGTTCGAGCCACCCATGCTCTGGGCGTGCGGCTTCCTCGTGACGTTCCTCTTCGGTGGTCTGACCGGCGTGCTGCTCGCCTCGCCGCCGATGGACTTCCACGTCACCGACAGCTACTTCGTCGTGGCCCACTTCCACTACGTTCTGTTCGGCACGATCGTGTTCGCCATGTTCGGCGGATTCAGCTTCTGGTGGCCGAAGATGACCGGCACCATGCTCGACCACCGGCTGGAGAAGATCCACTTCTGGACTCTTTTCGTGGGTTTCCACACCACCTTCCTGGTCCAGCACTGGCTCGGCGCCGAAGGCATGCCCCGGCGTTATGCCGACTACCTGGCCGCCGACGGCTTCACCGCTCTCAACACCCTCTCCTCCATCGGCGCTTTCCTCCTCGGCCTGTCCACCCTCCCTTTCCTTTACAACGTGTGGAAGACCGCCAAGTACGGCGAGCGGGTCGAGGTCGACGACCCCTGGGGCTACGGCCGCTCACTGGAGTGGGCCACCTCCTGTCCGCCGCCCCGCCACAACTTCACCGCCCTGCCGCGCATCCGCTCCGAATCCCCCGCCTTCGACCTGCACCACCCGGCACTGGCGGAACTCGAAACCCGTGAGAACGCCGGCAAGCGCGACGTGGTGGACGCCGACAGCCACAAAGGCGAACCAGGGTGAAGCGCGGCACCACACGACGGGCACAGCGGAGTTGCCGTCCAGATAAAGGCCTGTGCCGGGAACCGGTGGTCATGGAGCAAGCGGGTCCGCCAGGGCGGCTGGGCGTACAGCCCTCGGCCCGAAGCGTCGGCGGGCGCGATCCGCGGCGGCCTCGGTTGCGCGGAGACGGGCATCGCCAGGATCCAACGTGAGCTGCCAGTAGGCACTGTCGGCCGGCAGCAGATCGTCGACACGGATCGCGAAGGCGCGGACTCTCGCCCGCTGAAGTCCGAGGGAGGTCAACAGCCCCAGGGCGGTTGTGACAAGGACCGGTGAGTGGCTGGTCGGTTCCGGCAGCGTGCGCGTACGCGTGGTGGAGCTGCGGTCGGCATATCGCACGGTGAGGGTGAGCCGTCCGGCGAGCCGGCTTTCACCACGCAGGCGTTGACCGATTTGGTCGGCAAGTCCCAGGACCGCTCGGTGATGCCACTCCGGGTCGAGGCAGTCCCTCTCCAGCACGAGATCGGCGACCAGATGCGCTGCCGGTTCCGAAGGGCTGACCGGGCGGGGATCATGCCCGCGGGCACGCTCGGCCAACAGCCGGGCCGAGCCGGCTCCGAGTAGTCGCTGCAGGGTTGCCGCGGGTATGTCGGCGACCTGCCCGATGGTGTGCAGCCCGTATCTGCTGAGCGTGTCCGCCGCGGCACGGCCGACCCCCGGCAACGCCGTGACCGGGCGGGGGTGCAGCCAGTCGGGGGCCTGCCCGTCGCGGATCCAGGTGGTCCCGCCCGGCGCGGACGCGTCGGCCGCCATCGCCGCCAGCATGCGGTTGTTCGCGAGGCCGGCGCTGCTGTCGATGCCGTAGAGACCCTTCAGTCGCATCATCGCCGCCTGGACCATGTCGTAGGGAGACAGGTCGAAGTACCTGAGCGCCGACGTCAGGTCGAGTTGGACGGCATCGGGCGGGACCGCCTGCACATGAGGCGTAACACCAGACATCAGTTCGATTACGTCATCGTACTGAGCCTCCCCCATCGCCGTATGCAGGTGAAGGTGAGCGATATGCCGCTGCCGCGCCGCCATCCCGTTCACCCCGCACTCCCCGGGCTGCGGTAGCCGAACTTCTTCAGGTCGGCCGAGCGGGTGCCGGCGGGCTGGAGGTCGGCGTACGGGTGCAGGCGGGCGCCGGTGGTGCCGTTGGCCAGGGTGCGGTGCGGCTGGGCGGAGGCCGGATGCGGCCGTCCCGGAGCCGGCTGGGCCGGGGTCGGGTGCGGCCGGCTCTCCCCGAGGAGGGCGAGGGCGGCCTCGGGGCCGTTGTCACGGCGGGCCGCGGCGATCTCGTCCAGGTCCCAGGCCATGGTGCCGACGACGGTACGGCGGGTGCCGCGGACCTGGACCGTGCCGCGGACCAGGAGCAGCCCGCTGTGGAAGACGGTGTGCGCGCAGGCCGGATGGGAGTCCTCGAAGAACGCCAGGTCGACCAGACCCGAGCCGTCCTCCAGGGTGACGAAGATGATCCGCTTGCCGCTCGCGATCGGCGGGGTCTGCGTGGAGCCCCGTACGCCCGCGACCAACACCTGCTGACCGGCGCGCAGTCCGGCCAGATGGGCCGAGTCGGTCGCGCCGATCTCCCGCAGCAGCCGATGGTGATGCTCCATCAGATGCCTGGAGACGTCGATGCCCAGGGTGCCCAACTCGGCACTGAGGGCCTCGCGTCCGGTCATCTCCGGCAGCCCACTGGGCTCCGCTCCCCCAACAGCCCCCGCGTCGATGGGCAGTTGACCTGAGCCAGCGGCTCGGCCCTGTGACTGCCGATGCAACTCGGCTATCTGGAGCAGGAGATCACGCCGGGTGAGGCGCCCGTCGTGCAGACAGGTGAGCGCACCGATCTCCGCCAGCCGCTCGGCGACCGGCCTGCTGGGACGCGCCCGCTGCCAGAAGTCCGACAGCGATCCGTACGGCTGGCTCTCCTCGATCCGCGCGCACTCCTCCTCGCTGATGCCGTGCACCGCGGACAGCGCGAGCCGAACGCCCCACTGCTCTCCGTCGGCCTTCTCCACCGTGTGCTTCACCTTCGAACGGTTGATGTCGACGGACAGAATCGGCACGCCACGGCGTCGGGCGTCGGAGACGAGGACGCGCTTGGGCCACATCCCGGGATCGTGTTCGAGCAGACCGGCCAGCAGGAACGCCGGATGGTGCGCCTTGAGCCAGGCACTCTGCAGGGCCGGTACGGCGAAGGCGACCGCGTGCGCCCGGCAGAAGCCGTACGCGCCGAAGGCCTCGACGGTCTTCCACACCTCGTCCCGCACCGCCGTGCTGTAGCCGCGCTCCCGTGCCAGACCGTGGAACCAGTCCTTGATCCTGGGCAGCCGCTCCTTTTCGCCGAGCGCGCGCCGGGCGATCTCGGCCATCGCCCGGTCGCAGCCGGTCATCACCGACAGCGTCTCGATGATCTGCTCGTGCCAGATGGTCACTCCGTAGGTGTCGGCGAGCACCGGTTCCAGGTCCGGGTGGGCGTAGTGCGGTGTGCCGCCGTGCCGGGCGGCGATGTACCGCTCGGGCATGCCTCCGGCGACAGGGCCGGGGCGGAAGAGGCTGATGTCGGCGATGACGTCCTGCGGGTCGCGGGGCTGCAAGCGGGACAACAGGTCCTGCTGGCCGGGCGATTCGAGCTGGAACAGGCCCAGCGTCTGGCTCTCCTGGATGAGCTTGAACGCGAAGACGTCGTCCAGCGGAACCTGTTGCGGGTCGTCCAGGTCGATGTGGTTGCCGGTGGTCCGTTCGATCTCGGTGACGGCGTGGGCCATCGCGGACTGCATACGGACGCCCAGGACGTCGAGCTTGATGTTGCCCAGCGCCTCGATCTCCTCCTTCGCCGCCATCGCCATCGGGTAGTCGCCCTGCGGCGTGGGCTGCACCGGCAGCCGGTCCAGGAGAGTCGCGTCGCTGATGACCACACCGCAGGGGTGCATGGCCATGCCGTGGACCAGGGAGTCGAGGCCCTCGGCCAGCTCCCACAGCGGTCCGTAGCGGCCCGCCTCGGCCGCCAGTTGCCGCAGTTCGGGCAGTTCGGCGAGCGCGCTCGTGATGTCCGAGGCCCGCAGGTGCGGGAAGCTCTTGGCGATCCGGTCGACGTCCGCGGGCGCGATGCCGAGTGCGAGGCCGGTGTCCCGCAGCGCCCTGCGCGCCCGGTAGGTCTCGGGCATCGCGGTGACCGCCACCCGTTCCCTGCCGAACCGGGCGAAGATCGCGTCGTAGCACTCCAGGCGTCTGGCGGACTCCACGTCGATGTCGATGTCGGGCAGCGACCTGCGGCGGACGCTCAGGAACCGTTCGAACAGCAGGCGGTGGTCGAGCGGGTTGGCGGTGGCGATGCCCAGCGCGTGGCAGACCAGCGAGCCGGCGCCCGAGCCACGGGCAGCGACCCGTATCCCCAGCTCCCGGATGTCGGACACGACCTGGCCGACGGCGAGGAAGTACGAGTCGTAGTTCAGCTGGGAGATCATGTCGAGCTCCTCGTCCAGCCGGTCGAGTGCGGCGCGGTCACGGTCCAGGCCGCGCCGGACCAGACCGGCCTCGGACCGCCGGCGCAGCAACCGTGCCGCACCGCCCGCCCCGGGCTCGGCACCGAGCACGCCCGGCTCCGGGAAGTGCGCCGTGCCCAGACCCAGATCCGCCGCGGGATCAACGGTGCACGCGGCCGCGGTGGCGGCGGTGTCCGCCAGCAGCCGGGCCGCCCGTCCGGGGCCCGCTCCCGCGCATTCGGCGATCAGCCGCGCGTTGTCCGCCATCGCTCCCTCGTCCTTGAGCCAGCGCTGCCCGCTGTCCAGCCGGCGCCGGTCGATCGGCCGCAGCAGCCGCGCGGCGTCCAGGACGTCGGCCAGCCGGTGCTGGTCGGGGTCGGCGTAGCGGACGGCGTTGGAGAGTACGGCGGTGGTGCCGGTGCGGTCGGCCAGTGCCAGGGTGCGGGCGGCCAGGCGCAGGGATCCAGGCCCGACGCCGAAACGTTTCTGCACGACAGTCTCCAACCGGATCCCGTCCCCGAAGGCCTCCCGCCAGGGCGCCAGCAGCTTCACCGCGACGTCCTCCCGGCCCGCCGCCAGCGCCCGCACCGGCTCCGAGAGCGGCCCGAGCAGCACGATCAGACCGGGACCGCCGTACTCGCGCAGCGCCTCCCAGGGCACCACCGGCGGTGTACCGGACACGGCACCGACATGGGCCGCCGAGGTGATGCGGCACAGCCGCGCCCAGCCCGCCCGGTCCCGCGCGAGCAGCACGAACCGCAGGGGCGGTTCGACGACATGCGCGCCTCCGCGCGCGGGGGTGCGGCGGCGCTGGGCGGGCGGCGGGGGCGCCAGTGCCTCCACCGCCAGGTCGACACCGAAGACCGGCCGGACGCCCGACCCGGCGCACGCCCGCGCGAACCGCACGACACCGGTGACCGTGTCCCGGTCGGTGAGCGCGAGCGCCGTCATACCGCGCTCGGCAGCCCGCCGGGCGAGCTGCTCGGGGTGGGCGGCGCCGTAGCGGGCGGAGTAACCGGACGCGACGTGCAGATGAGCGAAGCCCGCCATGCCACACCTCCATCACTCCGCCCCATTTCAGCCACGTGTCCGATACGCCCGATACGTCTATCGTACGCTCGTTCGATTAGCCTAGCTCCATCAGCCCCGGTCAGCGACCTTATTCGAACGTGTGAACGTATTTTGAGTGCCATCGCCGGTGGCCGAAAAAGCTGCCTCTCCGTCAGCTCCATGCCCGGCCAGCACAGTTGGGAGCCGCCGCCTCGAGAACCACGCCCGTACGTCCGCCACGATGAGCTTGGTCACGCGGTGAAGGACGCCGGGGCGCTCGGCCCCGCCGCCGGCCGAACGGCCCCGGGGCATCCGTTCGGCCCCGCCCCACCTGCGCGGACACCGGGCAGCCCCGACCGTGAGGGCATGACGCAGACAGCCCACGCACCAGGCAGGTCCTTCCTCGGCGAGGTCAGGGAAGCGGTCACCCCGCGGGCCACGCTGCTGGTCATCGGCGTGATCGCCCTCCAGTTGCTCTTCATCGCCTCCTATGTGGGCGCGCTGCACGACCCGAAGCCCAAGGACGTGCCCTTCGGAGTCGTCGCGCCACGGGCGGCGGCCGAGCAGACGGTGACCCGGCTGAAGCAGATCCCGGGCGAGCCGCTGGACCCGCGCACGATCGCCGACGAGGCCACGGCGCGTGAGCGGATCCTGAACCGGGAGATCGACGGAGCCCTGGTGATCGATCCGGCGGGCACCACCGACACACTCCTGGTCGCCTCCGGCGGCGGCACCGTCCTCGCCACCTCGCTGGAGACGCTCACCAGCACGCTCGAGAAGGCCGAGCGGCGCACGGTGAGGACCGTCGACGTGGCCCCGGCCTCCACGCGGGACTTCGACGGGCTCTCGTCCTTCTACCTGGTCGTCGGCTGGTGCGTGGGTGGCTACCTCGCCGCGTCGATCCTGGCGATCAGCTCGGGCGCACGGCCCTCGAACCCGAGGCGCGCGGTGATCCGGCTCATCGTGATGGCCCTGATCGCGATCATCGGCGGGCTCGGCGGCGCGGTCATCGTCGGGCCGGTCCTGGGCGCCCTGCCCGGCGGCGTCTGCGCCCTCTGGGGCCTCGGCGCCCTGATCACCTTCGCGGTCGGCGCGGCCACCCTCGCCCTCCAGGGCGTCTTCGGGATCGTCGGCATCGGCCTGGCCATCCTGCTGGTGGTGATCGCGGGCAACCCGAGCGCGGGCGGCGCCTTCCCTCTGCCCATGCTGCCGCCCTTCTGGAAGGCGATCGGCCCGGCCCTGCCGCCGGGCGCGGGCACCTGGGCGGCCCGCTCGATCGCCTACTTCAAGGGCAACGACCTGACCGGCTCGCTGCTGGTGCTCTCGGCGTGGGCGGTGGCGGGAAGCGCGGTGACCATCCTCGCGGCGACCCTCCGCCAGAACCGCTCTCCGGCCCCCTCCGGCGCCTGAGGAACGGGGCGGGACCAGAACCGGCCCGAGGAAACGGAGCCGGAACCGAGGAACCCGCCCGAGGAACGGAGCCGGGCCCAGACAACCCGCCCGAGGAAGCGGGGCCGGGCCCAACAACCCGCCCGAGAAACGGGCCAGGGCCGAAGCCTCCACCCACGTCTGCATCGCGAGGCTGACTCGACGCCCACTTTCGCAAGGCTGACAGGGGGCGAACACACTCGGCGAGTGCCCCTTGTGCACCCTACGAGGTCTGGTCCTGCCCTGTTTTCGCCCTTTCGGTATCCGATTCCACCAGGGCCTCGGCAGGCGGGAATTGCTCCCGCACCGATTCCTGAGACGGGGAGACGGACGAGGAGTCCGGGACGTGCGGCGAGGACGGTGGGGGCTGGGGTGCCGGCACCGGCGCCGGAGGCTGTGCGCGTTCCAGGAACCGCAGCAGTTCGACCGGGAAGGGCAGTACGAGTGTGGAGTTCTTCTCGGCGGCGACCGCCACCACGGTCTGGAGGAGGCGGAGTTGGAGCGCGGCGGGCTGCTCGGACATCACCCCGGCGGCTTCCGCCAGCTTCTTGGACGCCTGGAGTTCCGCGTCGGCGTTGATGATCCGCGCCCGGCGCTCGCGGTCGGCCTCCGCCTGCCGGGCCATCGACCGCTTCATCGTCTCCGGCAGGGACACGTCCTTGATCTCGACGCGGTCGATCTGCACACCCCAGCCGACCGCCGGGCTGTCGATCATCAACTCCAGGCCCTGGTTGAGCTTTTCGCGGTTGGACAGGAGATCGTCGAGATCGCTCTTGCCGATGATCGAACGGAGCGACGTCTGCGCCATCTGCGAGACCGCGAACTGGTAGTCCTCGACCTGGATGACCGCGTCCGCGGCGTCGATCACCTTGAAGTAGATGACCGCGTCCACCCGGACCGTGACGTTGTCCCGGGTGATGCCGTCCTGCGCCGGCACCGGCATCGTCACGATCTGCATATTGACCTTACGCAGCTTGTCGACGAAGGGCACGACCATCGTGAACCCCGGGCCGCGCACCGACGAGCGCAGTCTGCCGAGCCGCAGCACCACGCCCCGTTCGTACTGTTTGACGACACGGGCTCCGGCCATCACATAGACCAGCCCCACCGACGCGACGGAAACTCCCGCCGCCACCAGCTCCTCCACCATTACGGCCCCCCAGGGTCCGAAGTGGGCGCATCAGGCACGTACGTCGACGGTAACTCCGTCACCCGAGCAAGGGCGAGCCCCCGCACGGCAGTTGCGTGCGGGGGCTCGTCTGCTGCTGGCCGCAGATGGTGCGTGGGGGGTCCGGTGGTGCGTACCGCGGGTACCGCGTGAGTCGGCCAGGTGGTGCGGGCCGGTCCTAGAAGACGCTGACGCCGTAGGCGTTCAGGGCCTCGACGACCGGCTGGAAGAAGGTCGTGCCGCCGGAGGAGCAGTTGCCACTGCCGCCCGAGGTCAGACCGTAGGCGATACCGGAGCTGGAGTAGAGCGAACCGCCGGAGTCACCGGGCTCGGCGCAGACCGTGGTCTGGATCATGCCGTAGACGACATCGCCGCCGCCGTAGTTGACGGTCGCGTTGAGGGCGGTGACCCGGCCGCTGTGCGTGCCGGTGGTCGAGCCGTCACGGTAGACCGTGGTGCCCACGGACGGGGTGCCCGCGCTGGTGATGTCCACGCCGCCGGCGGTGCCCGCCTTGGCGATCGTGGTGTTGGTGTAGCGCACCAGACCGTAGTCGTTGGTCGGGAAGCTGGAGCCCGCCGTGGTCCCGAGCGTCGTGGTGTGCCCGGAGTTCGACCACCATGTGCCCGCACCGTCGGTGCAGTGACCGGCGGTCAGGAAGTAGTACGTGGAGCCGCTGCGGACGTTGAAGCCGAGGGAGCAGCGCCAACTGCTCGCGTAGATGGCGTCACCTCCCTGGATCAGCTTGTTGAACTTGCCCGGGACGTGCTTGATCTGCAGGGCACCGGCGTTGCCGCCCGCGGTGGTCTTGATCTCCGCGATCTCCGCCGCGGAGACGGTGCTGTCGACGGTGACGACGACCTTGTTGGTCTTCGCGTCGACCGCCCAGGCGGTGCCGGGAACATCGGCCTTGAGCACCGAGGAGCTGGCGCTCTTCAGCTCGGACGCGCTGAAGGGCTCCGCACCGCTCGCGCTCGAGGTGGGGATGGTGACAGCAGCTGCGGCCACGAGTCCGGTGGTGACGGCGATCAGCCGGGTCCGTCTCGCGATACCGCTGCGGGGGGTGGTGCGCTTGATCCTCACGTTCGTCCCTCCGATGGGGATGTCGGGGGCCCGCGTGGGGTCGGGGCCCGTGAGGCGCAGCCAGAGACACCCCCGTCCGGATTCCGGACAAGCCGTGCTCCTGACAAGCGCTGTGGGGGGAGTATTCGGCGGTGCGGCCAGTGTTCGCAAGGGCCCCTTTTGGTCACCTGAGGTTCAACTGACCAACGTTACAAGGGGGTTGATCATGCGTCAGTCACTCCCCGGAGCTACGCGTGTTGACAGGCGCCGACCATGTCACCGCACTGATCACCGGCGACCACCCCCCTCATCGGGTCCGGCCACCCGGCGCGCCGGGCAGTGGCCGAGAATGGCGAATTCTTGACATGCACACAGCCATCTCACAGGGAGATACGATCCGGGCGCACGAACGCGCGCCGACGAGAACCACCGTCGGCGCGCGCGTGCCGTGAACCCGATCCCGTCGGACGACTCAGAGCAGGTTCCGCTCCCCCGCCGCGATCGCCGTGCCCAGGGTGTTCCCGGGCGGCGGGAACGGGCAGATGAAGTGATCCGCGAAGGCACACGGCGGGAGCACGGCCCGGTTGAAGTCCACCGTCGTACGCCCCTCGGCGTCGGGCGCCGCCGGCCGCAGGAACCGGAAGCGGTGGCTGCTGTCCCCGCTCGTGGAGTCGGCGAACACGGCCCAGAGCGAGCCGTCGCTCTCCACCGAGACCTGGAGCGTGAGGTCCTGTCCGTCGAGGGTGAAGGCGAGCACCCCGCCGAGTCCCAGCCCGCGCGCCCGCCCGTCCGCGTTCTCGACACGCACGGTGCGGCTCTCGCCGTACGGCGTGAAGTGCCCCGGCACCGACCAGCGCGGATCGTACTCGGTCGCCTCGATGCCCTTGAAGGCCTGCCGCCCGGGTGAGCCGGGGTCGAACTCGCGTACGCCCCAGATCCCCTCCCGTACGAGAACGACGAACCGGTGCTCGCCGTGCCCGACGCGGGCTCCGTCCGCCGGGCCGAGGTCGGCGCCGAGCGTGATCTCACCGGTGAAGGGCTTCCCGTCGACGGTGAGACCGTCCTCGGCCGCCGCCGTCAGGAGGACCGCGTCGTCCTCGGCGGCCCACCGTCCCGGGATGCCCGGAAGCTGTCCCTCCGGATAGTCCTCGATCCAGTGGGTGCCCGTGAGGGCGAGCGGTCCATAGGGCGCGGACACCGTCGTGGTGCGGTGCTCGTGCCAGTGCTTCCAGTCCTCGGATGCGTCCGTCGTCATGTGATCAACCCTTCCACACCGGATCCGGCAACCCGAGGTGTGAGCGCAGCGTCGTGCCCGTGTATTCCGTACGGAACGCACCGCGCTCCTGGAGCAGCGGCACCACCCGGTCCACGAACTCGTCGAGGCCGCCGGGCGTCAGATGGGGTACGAGGATGAAGCCGTCGACGGCGTCCCGCGTCACGAACTCGTCGAGCTCGGCGGCGACGGCCTCCGGGGTGCCGATGAAGGACTGCCGGCCGCTCGCCTCGATCACCGTCTGCCGGATCGACAGCCCCTTCTCGTGCGACAGGGCCCGCCACTTCTCGGCGACCGCGAAGGGATCGGCGACCTTCACCCGCCCCTGGACCAGGGTCGATTCGGGCTCCGGGCCGATGTCCGGAAGGGGGCCGTCGGGGTCGTACGAGGAGAGGTCGACACCCCAGATCTGCTCCAGCGCGAGGATCGCGTTCTGCGGCGATATCTGCAGGCGGCGGATCTCGGCGGCCCGCTCCTGGGCCTCGGCGGCGGTGTCGCCGAGCACGACGGTGACCCCGGGCATGATCTTCAGGTCCTGGGGCGCCCGGCCGTACCTCGCGAGCCGCCCCTTCACGTCGGCGTAGAACTGACGGCCCGCCTCAAGCGTGCCGTGCCGCGTGAAAACGACGTCGGCGGCGGACGCGGCGAACTCGCGCCCCTCCGGCGAGTCCCCGGCCTGGATGACGACCGGATGGCCCTGCGGCGAGCGCGGGACGGCGAACTCGCCCGCGATGTCGAAGTGCCGCCCCCGGTGCGCGAACGGACGCGGCAGACCGTCCGGCGTCCAGGAGTCCCACAACTCCCGTGCCGTGGCGAGGAACTCGGCGGCACGCTGGTAGCGGTCGGCACGGTCGAGGTAGCCGCCGCGCCGGAAGTTCTCCCCGGTGAAGGCGTCCGCGGAGGTCACCACGTTCCAGGCGGCCCGGCCGTCGCTGAGGTGGTCCAACGTGGCGAATCTGCGGGCGAGTTCGTACGGCTCATTGAAGGTCGCGTTGACCGTGGCGGCCAGACCGAGCCGCTCGGTGACGGCCGCGAGCGCGTTGAGCACGGTGATCGACTCGGGCCGTCCCACCACGTCCAGGTCATGAATACGCCCCCGGTGCTCACGCAGCCGCAGCCCCTCCGCGAGGAAGAAGAAGTCGAAAAGACCGCGCTCGGCGGTGCGCGCGAGATGCTCGAAGGAGGCGAAGCCGATCTGGGACCCGGACCGCGGATCGGCCCAGACGGTGGTGTTGTTGACGCCGGGAAAGTGCGCGGCGAGGTGCAGTTGCCTGCGTACGGTCATGACGTTCCCCCTGTCACGGCGTACTGGTTGGCGGGCCGGGCGAGCCCGAGGTGCTCCCGGAGCGTGCTGCCCGGATAGAAGGTGCGGAACAGGCCGCGGTGCTGGAGCAGTGCCACCGTTCCGTTGACGAGCCGCTCCAGGTCACGGTGCGGTTCGACGGGCGTGAGGTGGAAGCCGTCGACGGCGGCGGCCTGGTGCCAGGAGGCGATCAGGTCGGCGAGGTCGACGGGGCCGCCCCGGTACAGCGGGCCCTGCGCGGTCTGCCGGGGTCCGCCGCCGCCGTGCCCCCGCTCGGCCGCGTGCTCGCCGTCACCGAGGTCGACGGTGAGTCCGGCGAGGACGCGCAGCTCGTCCGGGTCCCGCCCGAACCGCGCGGCCCCGTCCCGCAGTTCGGCCCTTACGGCACGGGCCTGCGCCGGGCCCGCGACCCGCACGAGCGCCACGTCGGCGTACCGGGCCGCGGTCTGCCGGGCATGGCCCCCGGTCGCGTCGACGACCCGGACGGGGTGACCCTGCGGAGGGCGCGGCACGATCGAGGGACCCCTCACCGAGAAGGTCGGGCCCTCGAAGTCGACGTGATGCAGCTTGTCCCGGTCGATGAAGCGCCCGGTCGTTTCGTCGCGTATCTCGGCGTCGTCCTGCCAGCTGTCCCACAACCGGGCGGCCACGTCGGCGACTTCACCGGCCTCCCGCCACAGCGCGTCGGCGGGCGCGGCGTGCCGACGGCCGAACAGCCGCGCCTCGCCCTCGGACGTCGACACGTCGATCTGCCAGCCGGCCCGGCCCCGGCTGACCCAGTCGAGGGTGGCCACGGCCGCCTGGACGTGGAAGGGCTCGGTGTGCGTGGTGGTCACGGTCGGCACCAGACCGACCCGGCGGGTGACGGGCGCGACCCGTGCGAGGACGGCGAGCGCGTCGGGCCCCGGACGCGCGAAGGTGTCGCCGACCGTCACGAAGTCGAGTGCCCCGCGCTCGGCGAGCTGCGCCAGCTCCACGTGGGAGGCGGCGTCGTAGGCCGCCCGTTGGTCGAGGGCGGCGGCCAGGTGCAGCAGCGCCCGGCCGTTCGGTGCGGTCATTGAGTGGAACCTCTCAGCGGGGAGCCGGGGAGCGGCGGGACCCGTGCGGGTCCCGCCGGACCCGGGTGGACTACGACTCGGTCTTCGGCAGACCGGCGGGGTTGATCTCGGACTTCTCGACGGCCTCGGTCGACAGCCCCCAGCGCTTGAGCACCTCGGCGTACGTGCCGTTCTCGATCACGTGGTCGATGGCGGCCGCGTAGGCGTCCACGAGGCCGCTGTCCTTCTTCGTGGTGGCGGCGATCTTGCCCTGGAGCTCGTCGCCGGCGCCGGAGAGCGTGCCGACGACGACGGTCTGGCCGGCGGACGCGACGTGGTAGGCGGCGGACGGGCTCGGGCCGAGGTAGGCGTCGATACGTCCCGACTGGAGCGCCAGGTAGTAGTCGGTGTCCTTCTGGAAGTACTTGATGTCCACCGGCTCGAGACCGGCGTCCTCGTTCTGCTTGCTCCAGTCGACGAGGATCTTCTCCTGGTTGGTGCCGGAGGAGACGGCGATGGTCTTGCCCGCGATGTCCTTGGGCACCTTGACCGCCCAGTCGACGTCCTTCTTCGCCTCGAACGAGATGTTGTCGAGGCGGTAGGTCGCGAAGTCGTACTTCTCCTTGCGCTCCTCGGTGACGGTGACGTTGGAGAACACGGCGTCGAACTTGCCGCTGTCCAGCCCGACGAAGAGGTTCTCCCAGGAGACCTCCTCGTTGTCGAGCTTGAGCCCGAGGGTGTCCGCGACGAGCGTCGCGAGGTCGATCTCCGAGCCGATCCGGGTTTTGTCGTCGGTCGCGTAGAAGCCGAGTGGCGGCGAGGCGTCGGCACTCTGGCCGAGCTTCAGCGTGCCGCGCTTGATGACGGCGGCAGGCACGAGCGCGGCGATCTCGTCGACCTTCTTGCCGCGAACGCGGTTCTGGTCGGGGCCGATGTTGATGTTGCCGACCTTCTTGGTGTCCGAACCGCCCGTCCCGGTAGCCGCGTCACTGTCACCGCCGCAGGCGCTGAGCAGCGGTGCGGTGACGAGGGCGGCGACGGAGACTGCGAAGGTGCGTCGGGACAGCATGGGCGAACTCCTATGAGTGGCAGGGAATTTCAGAAACAGACAGAAGGAACGGAAGGAAGGAACGGACAGGACGGAAGGCGGCTTCAGAGGACCTTGGAGAGAAACGCCCGGGTCCGTTCGTGCCGCGGCTTGTCGAGTACGTCTCCAGGGGCGCCCTGCTCGACGACGCGGCCGTCGTCCATGAAGACGACGGTGTCGGCGACCTCGCGGGCGAAGCCGATCTCGTGCGTGACCACGATCATCGTGGTGCCCTGGTGGGCCAGGTCCTTGATGACGTCGAGGACTTCGCCGACCAGCTCGGGGTCGAGTGCGGAGGTGGGCTCGTCGAAGAGCAGCAGTTTCGGCTCCAGGGCCAGCGCGCGGGCGATCGCGACGCGCTGCTGCTGACCGCCGGACAGCTGCTTCGGGTAGGCGTCCGCCTTGTCGGAAAGACCCACCCGGTCGAGCAGTTTCCGCGCGGCCTGCACGGCGTCCCTGCGCGGACGCTTCAGCGCGGAGACCGGCGCCTCGACGATGTTGTCGAGCACGGTGAGGTGCGGGAAGAGGTTGAAGTTCTGGAAGACGAAGCCGATCTGGGTGCGCTGCCTGAGGATCTCGCGCTCGCGCAGTTCGTACAGCTTGTCGCCGGAGCGCCGGTAGCCGACGAGGGTGCCGTCGACGCTGATCCAGCCCTGGTCGACCTTCTCCAGGTGGTTGATGGTGCGCAGCAGCGTCGACTTGCCGGATCCGGAAGGGCCGAGGATGACGGTGACCTCTCCGGTCCGCACCTCGAGGTCGACGCCCTTGAGCACTTCCAGCGAACCGAAGCTCTTGTGGACGGACTTGATGTCGACCATCGGTCCCGTCCGGTCCTGTGTGCCCTCGTCCTTCGTGACCGTGGCGCTCATCGGGTGGCCCCCTTCGAGAAGTGTCGTTCGACGTAGTACTGGAGGACCGAGAGCACCGTGGTCAGGAGGATGTACCAGGCGGTGGCGACCATCAGGAGCGGGACGACCCGGCCGTTGCGGCCGTAGATCACCTGGACCTGGTAGAAGAGTTCGCCGATCGCCATCACGGAGACGATCGAGGTGCCCTTGAAGAGGGAGATCACCTCGTTGGCGGCGTTCGGCAGGATCGAGCGCATCGCCTGCGGCAGCACGATCCGCCGGATCTGCCGCAGCTTGGGGATGCCGAGCGCTGCCGCCGCCTCCAACTGGCCGCTGTCGACGGCCAGTACGCCGCCACGCACGATCTCCGCCGCATAGGCCGCCTGGTGCAGCGCGAGCCCGAGCACCGCCGCGCTCATGGCCCCCACCAGGTCCATCGTGGGGAAGGAGAAGAAGCCGGGCCCGAACGGGATGCCGAACTGCAACTCCTGGTAGAGATAGGCGAGGTTGAACCAGAAGAGCAGTTGCACGATCAGCGGGATCGAGCGGAACGCCCAGATGTACGCGAAGGCCACGCCCTTCAGGAACGGGCTCGCCGACAGCCGCATGAAGGCGAGCACGATACCGAGCGCGAAGCCCAACGCCGTTCCGTAGAAAGTCAGTTGGATGGTTACCCAGACGGCCTTCAGGACCACGTCCGCGGTGATGTAGTCGGCGAACACCTCCCACTCCCAGCCGGCGTTGGTGACGAGCCCGTGCGCGAACTGCGCGAGCAGCACGGCGGTCGCGACGACGGCGGCCCAGCGCCAGGGGTGGCGGACGGGCACGACCTTGAGCGCGCCGAGATCCTCCGGTTCGGTAGCCGTTCTGGCTCGGGGTGGATCACTGGTCAGAGACATGGGGTTCCTCGGGGCGTGATGGGACGTGAGCGGAACGCCGGGCGGGTACGGCGGCGGGCCGGGAGGCGGAGAGCCGGGAGGTGAGCGCGTCGTGCTCGGAACTTCAGGCCGCGGCCCGACAGGAGAGCGCGCGCAGGAACGCCAGCGCCGCACGGGCGGCAGCGTCGTTCTGCCGGAAGGCCGGACCGCCGGTGCGCGGCCGGGTGAACGCTCCGGAGCCGCGCGCGTCGGTGTGCGGACCGAGCGCGAAACGCCGGGGGTGCGGAGTGCCGGAGCGGTCCAGGACCCGGCTGTCGACGGGGTCCACGGCGAGCAGTCCCTCGGGAGTGGCGGCGGCCCCCTCCGCGTACAGCCCGCGCAGCAGCGGATCGCTGGTGCGCTCGACCGTGGGGTGCGGCAGCCGTGCCTCGACGAGCGCGCGGGCCTCGACACTCGCGCCGGGCAGGGTGGCGCCGGCCGCCCGGAAGACGCCGTCCTCCGCGGTGACGGTCATGTCGGCGCCCACGAACCTCAGGATCCCGGCCCGCGACAGGGCCAGCATCTGCCGCAGCCGGGGCCCGGGCGGCCCCGACGCCAGATAGCTGAAGAACGCGTGCCACCACGGGCCGATGTCGCCGAGCCGGACCAGTTGACCGTATACGGAGAGCAGCCCGAGGAAGACGGCCAGATCCGGGCTGCTGGACGGATCATGACGCCGTGTCAGATCCCCTTCGATGTACGCGCGCAGGCCCGCCTGCAGTTCCTCGTACGACGTGAACCGCACCCCGTCCAGCGGATGGTCGAGGGCGGCGAGGTCGAGCCGGTCGGCCGGGTCGGGCACGGCGGACGCCACCAGTGCCTGGATCTCGGCGGAGTCGGCGCCCGCGTACTTCTCCTCGAAGTCCGTCCAGGCCATCCGCGTCCGCTCGGAGTGGGCCGCGAACAGCCGGTGGTAATGCGCGAACCCCAGCTCCTTCTCGACCAAAGGCTGGACGTCCCGCCGGAAGTCGAACCCGTCCGGCCGCGCGAGCAGTCCGTCGATCTCGGCGGGCCCCAGGAACCGCGGCAGCGGCGGCCGTTCGCCCTCCCAGTCGTAACCGATCTTGGAGTGATAGGGAACCCCGCGCCGTGAGCCGACGTACAGGATCGGCTCGCGCCCGGACGGAATGTACGTCTCCCCCTCGTGGCGGCCGCCGCGCCCCTCCGTCAGCAGCACCATCAGGTCGACGAAGGCGAGCCCGAAGCCGCGCACCAGCACCGGTTCACCCGCCTCCAGCGCGGACAGGTCACTGTCGGCGGTGAAGTCGGGCGGCAGGTGCACCAGCCCGTGCCGCTCCGCGTACGCGGCCAAGTCCCGCTGCTCGTCGTCGAGTTCGGCGTCGAGGTGACCGAGTGCCAGGACCACGAGGTCGGCGAGGAGCGGGTGCGGCACGCCCTCCAGCCACACCCGCTGGCGGCCTCCGCGAGGCCCGTCGACGCGCAGGGCGCGCCGCTGGTGGTGCTGGACCCGGATGCCCGACGGGAGGGCGTCCACGGTCCGTTCGTACACCCAGCGCAGGTAGGTGCCCTGACGCTGCCGGTCCGCGAAGACGCGTCCGTCGAGGCCCGCCCACTCGTGCAGCGTGGGGCCTTCGAGCACCGGCCCGTCCATGGCCACCGTCTCGTCGGTGAACATGGTGACGTCCTGGGCCTGCGAGTTCATCCACAGCAGCGGTGACTGCTCCTCGCGCCAGATGCGTCCGCCGCCCGGCGGACAGGGATCGACGAGGTGGATGTCGAAACCCTCGGCGCCCTCGGCGCCCTCGGCGCCCTGCGCGCCCGGATCCCCGTACAGGTCGGGCAGGTTGGCGGCGATCCGCTCCAGGAGGCCGGTCCCGCGCGGCCCGGCGCCGACGATCACGAGCGCGGGGCGTCCGGTGCTCATCGGGTGCGCTCCGAACCGCGCGCGTAGTGCCGCTCCACGTAGTACTGGCCGACGCTGAGCACCGAGGTGACGACGACGTACCAGAGCGTGGCCACCATCAGCAGCGGCATGACCTGGTAGGTGCGGTGGTAGACGAGCTGGACGGAGTAGAGCAGGTCCTGCACGGCGATGACGCTGACGATGGAGGTGCCCTTGAGGGTGCCGATCAGCATGTTCCCGGCCGGCGGCACGATGGAGCGCATCGCCTGCGGCAGCACGATCTTCCACCAGCGGCGCCACCGGCTCAGACCGAGCGCCTGCGCGGCCTCGATCTGGCCGCGGTCGACGGAGAGGATGCCGCCGCGCACCACCTCGGCGGCGTACGCGGCCTCGTGCAGGGTGAGGCCGATGATGGCGACGGTGACCGGGCCGAACAGGTTCACCGTCTTGATCCCGAGGATCTCCGGGTACAGCACCCCGATGTTGAACCAGAACAGCAGCTGCACCAGGATCGGCATCGACCGGAACAGCCAGACGTATCCCCAACTCACCGCCCTCAGCACGGGGTTGGCGGACAGCCGGAACGCGGCGAGCAGGGTGCCGAGGGCGAAGCCGAGCGCCATGACGAGCACGGTCAGCCAGAGGGTGAGCCAGAGTCCGCGCAGCACCGCGGCGGTCGTGAAGTAGTCGCCCACGACATCCCACTGGAAGGCGTCGTTGCGCACTACGGAGTTGAGAGCGAGCCCGAGCAGGACCAGGACCACAGCGGCGGCGGTCCACTGGCCGAGACGGCGCCGCGGGACGATGCGCGGGGGTGCCGCGTCTTCCGGCGCGGCCACCTTGGTGAGGGTGTCGGACGACATGCGAAGGCTCCGTGATGCGTCGAGTCGAACACGGTGGTGCCTTCACACGGGGCCGCACGGTCACCGGGACCGGGCGGACCACACAGGGCGTCACGAGGACGCCCCGACGGCCGAGCCCCTCAGCATGGCCGTCGGTCGAGAGTACGGGGGCGTTTCCCCTCACTGTCAAGGGTGTCCACACTGTGAGCCGTACGTCTCAGGCCAGTTGACGCGAATACGGATGCCTGTTCCACTTGGCCCATGCACTCGCAGCAGTGGCTGGTCACGCGCTCCCACATCGACTTCGGTCGAGTGTGGTCCTCTTCCTGTTGAGCTGACCTCCGGCACCCTGTCCGACGGGTGCTTTCTGCTTTTTCCCGGTGCCTCCTGAGCACCGTCGCCCACGCCTTCACACGCGTTCTCCGCGCCCCCCTCGCGCACTGATCTCACTTTCCCGCTGCCTTCCGCCGGCCTGCTCTCTGCCCCTGCCCGGCTTCCGCCTGCCTTCCGCCTTCCGCCTTCCGCCTTCCGCCTTCCGCCTGCTCAGGAGATCCGTACGCCATGAGTACGCTTTCGCGACCCCGAAGTCGCCGTCTCATACCTTTCGCCCTGATGACCTCCGCGGCGCTGCTGCTCACGGCATGCGGTTCCGGAGACCCGGAAAGCACGGGCTCCGGCGGCACCGACGCCCAGGCCGCGGTCAACAGCGACGGAATCCCGACGACCGACGTGGTCTCGGCCGTCAAGAAGGACGCGGCGGCGGCGAGGTTGCTGCCCTCCGGGGTCAGCGGCCTCGACATCGCGGTCAGCGTCTCCGGTCAGCCGCCCGGCACCGCCTACCTGGAGGACGGCAAGACGCTCGCAGGTCAGGACGTCGACTTCGCGAACGCGGTCGCGAAGGCCCTCGGCATCGACCTCGACTACCAGGCCGCGAGCTTCGAGGCGATCCTGCCGGCCCTCGACAGCGGCAAGTACGACCTCGGGATCGGCAACTTCGGTGTGACCGACGAGCGTCGCGCGACCATCGACTTCGTCACGTACATCAACGACGGCCAGGGCTTCGCCACCCGCGACGACAGCAAACTGACGAAGATCACCGATCTGAAGCAGCTGTGCGGTCTGAACGTGGCGACCGCGGCGGGCACGACCTTCGAGGCGACGCTGGAGGACAACAAGAAGGTCTGCACGGACGCGGGCGAGGACGCGTACAAGGTGCAGACGTACAGCGAGCAGGGCGCGATCTGGTCCTCGCTGCAACAGGGCCGCAGCGACATCGTGATGAGCACGATCAACGGTCTGCGTTACGCGGTCGCTCACCAGCAGGGCGTGAAGTTCCTCAGCGAGTACCACCGCCTCGACGTCGGCTTCGCCTTCAAGAAGGGCACGGAGCTGGCACCCGCCTTCCGGGCCGCGGTGAACCAGCTCATCGCCGACGGGACGTACGGCAAGATCCTCAAGAAGTGGGGCACGACCGGCTCGGAGATCGAGAAGTCGGAGATCTCGCCGCCGGAGATCAAGGACTGAGGCGGTCGCCCGCCGCGGCCGGGGTCCGTCCCGTACAGACCACCCACCGCGAAGCCCGGGTTCCGTCCCGCGCAGGCGGCGGGACGGAACCCCCAAGCATCGCGGGAGCCCGGCGCGTCCGTCAGCAGTCGCACCCGCAGTCGCAACCGTCACAGCAGTTGCCGCAGCAGTCACCGCACTGGCAGCAGTCGCCGCACCCACTGCAGTCGCAGTCGCCCTGGTTGCAGAGTCCTTCCCTGCGCTGCCGGCTCCACGGGTCCTCGAACTCACCGCAGCACATCTGACACGTACAGGCCAGCCCCGCCCACACCAGACAGCCCGCGATGAGCCCGCGCCGGTCACGGCGCGGCGGCTCCGGCGGAAACGGTGGTCCGCCCGGTCCGCCGGGCGGCGCGTACGGTCCGGTCGGCGGACCGTATACATCTACCCGGTGCCCGCACGAGCTCGTACCGAAGGCGCGGTCCACGGAGTTCCGCAGTTCGTGCGCGAGCAGGATGTGCGCCAGCCGCGCATCGGTGAACTCGACCTCGCGCAGCGCCAGCCGTATACCGTGCAGCGCGTCATCGGCGAGCCGCCGCGCCTCCGCGAGAGACGTCCCGGTCCCCGTGAGCGGGTTCCACGCGCCCGACGCGGCGTCAGTTTCCCGGTCCTCCACGGCATCCAGGAGATGTGCGAGCCGCCCGAAGAGCCGTCCGGCCTCGGCGAGCGGCACCGCGTTGCCCGGGCGTCCGGCGAGGACGGCGGTGTGCGCGAAGGCCGCCGCGGTCGCGGTCTCGGTCGGCTCGGTGACGGTCAGCAGCGGCGTCCCGAGCCCGGCGAGCGCCTCGACACCGATCTGGCGGTCCACGGCGTCGACCAGCACCGCCGTGTCGAATCCGACGTCCGCGCCGGTACGCGCACCCGCGCGCCCCCAGTTCCTGGCGACCCGGCGCGCGGCGAGCGCCACCGGCCCGCGCGCCAACAGCCCGTCCCCGTCCGCCACGTGGTCGCGCACCTTGGCTGACGCGAGCACCAGTGACACGGCGGCGGCGAGGCGAGCGCCCTCGCCCTGCGCGACGGACGCCGTGCGCATGCCGCGCAACGGACAGGGCCCCGCCGTACGCCGCAACCCTCCATCGGGTCCGGCCTGAGCTTCCGTCAGAACCGATACCAGCAGCCCGTCATAGTTGGTGACGACCCTGGCGAACTGACCGTGGTCCCCGCGCAGCGCGAGGCACAGCCCGCACAAATGCGCCATCCACTGCGTCTTGAGTCCTTCACCGAGGCGATGACTGCAAGGCCTCACAATCCCGAACACGACACTCCCCCGTGATGCGTACGAAGTTGAGCTGCGGCATCGTATCCACCACCTCGTTCACCCGTACGCACCATCCGTCACCCGAACGCCGTCGAGAATCATATTTCACTCTCAGTCAGCAGCCGTACACAGCAGGACCCTTGGGAAACGCGGGCTCTCGACGAATTCGCTGTGCACCAGTACCGTCACGAAACCCCCGCGCGGCGTCTATCCCCTTGGCGCTACATCCGCATCATGGACGACCATGGGGATGCGGAAAGCAAGAAAGACCGCTGTGAGAGGAGGCGTCCATGGGATCGGTGCGCAAGGCGAGTGCCTGGCTTGGCCTCGTCGACGACAACGATGACGAGCGTTACTACGACGACGACAACTACGCCGAAAGCCCGGAGACCGGCGATGCCTGGGTGACCGACCCTCGTGTGAAGGTCGCGTCCGAGACGGCTGAGGTGAAGGGCCGCCGGATCGGCACGGTCACCCCGGACAGCTTCCGGGACGCACGTGGAATCGGCGAACTCTTCCGGGACGGCGTCCCGGTCATCATCAACCTCACGTCCATGGAGCCCGCCGACGCCAAGCGCGTGGTGGACTTCGCGGCCGGCCTGACCTTCGGCCTGCGCGGCACCATCGAGCGGGTCGCCACCCGCGTCTTCCTGCTGACCCCTGCCAACACGGAGATCGTCAGCGGCGAGGCCGCGAGCCGTCCCACGGACGGTTTCTTCAACCAGAGCTGAGGCAGGGCCGCTCACCGGCCCTGCCTTGCCGGGGTCCTTGCGGGTTCCTCCGGAGTCGCGAGATTCCTACCGGAAGGCATCGAGTCCGGTGAGCGCCTTGCCCAGCACGAGTTGATGCATTTCGACGGTGCCCTCGTAGGTGAGCACCGACTCCAGGTTCGTGGCGTGCCGCATCACCGGGTATTCCAGCGAGATGCCGTTGGCGCCGAGAATGGTGCGGGCGGTCCGGCAGATCTCGATCGCCTCCCGCACGTTGTTGAGCTTGCCGAAGCTGACCTGCTCCGGGCGCAGCCGCCCCGCGTCCATGCGCCGCCCCAGGTGATGGGCGAGCAGAATCCCCTTGTGCAGTTCGACCGCCATGTCGGCGAGTTTGGCCTGGGTGAGCTGGAAGCCGCCGATGGGCCGCCCGAACTGCTCGCGCGTCTTGGCGTATTCGAGGGCGGCCTCGAAACTGGCCCGCGCGGCGCCCATCGCGCCCCACACGATCCCGTACCGCGCGTGTGACAGACACGCCAGCGGCCCCTTCAGCCCGGTGACCTCCGGCAGTACGGCGTCGGCGGGCAGCCTCACGTCGTCAAGGATCAGTTCGCTGGTGACGGAGGCGCGCAACGACCACTTGTGCTTGATCTCGGGAGCGGAGAACCCGGCCGCGTCGGTGGGCACGACGAATCCCCGGATCCCCTCGTCGGTCTGCGCCCACACCACGGCGACCCCGGCGACGGACCCGTTGGTGATCCACATCTTCCGCCCGTTGAGGACCCAGTCCCCGCCGTCGCGCTTGGCGTACGTCCGCATGGAGCCGGGGTCGGAACCGTGGTCGGGTTCGGTGAGCCCGAAGCATCCGATCACCTCACCTGCGGCCATCCCGGGCAGCCACCGCTGCTTCTGCTCC
Organism: Streptomyces sp. NPDC050535; assembly: GCF_044457665.1. Classification (NCBI taxonomy): domain Bacteria; kingdom Bacillati; phylum Actinomycetota; class Actinomycetes; order Kitasatosporales; family Streptomycetaceae; genus Streptomyces; species Streptomyces sp. NPDC050535. The sequence continues at coordinate 56,938 of NZ_JBITHE010000006.1, read as the reverse complement.
TCGGATCCGAACCGGTGGATCGCGTACATCGCCAGCGACCCCTGCACGGACACGAGCGACCGGATCCCGGAGTCGGCCGCCTCGAGTTCCAGACAGGCGAGCCCGTACTGCACGGCGGACGCCCCCGCGCACCCGTACCCCCGGAGCGACATTCCGAGCGCCCCGAGCCCGCCCAACTCCCGTGCCAGCTCCCGGATGCCGGGCAGCTCCCCCTTCTCGTACCACTCGGCTACATACGGCAGCACCCGGTCCGCGGCCCATGCCCGCACGGTGTCGCGGACCGCCAGGTCCTCGGCGTCCAGGAGGTCGTCGACACCCAGCGGGTCGGCGGGGTCGAAGGGGGGCAGCTTCGAGGACGCGGACATGGCACAGCCTCCGGAACTCTAAAACTAGCAGCGCTAGTTACGGATACGACGCCGACGTTACGACGCAGTGTCCCGCACGTCCAGGGGCTCGCGAACGGGCAGCCGCCGACGGCGGGCGACTCTCACGGGAGACCCTCACTCCTTGTCGAGGCCGCACAAGCGGTGCGCGGGCGGGAGAACTACACGGACACGCGGGACGACTCGACTTCCCGGGGTGAGGGAATCCCCGCCTGGCCTGCCGCAGGCGCCTCGCACTCCATGACCCGCGGCAGCCGCAGCGCCATGACGGCCCCGAGGAGCAGCAACCCCGCGCTGACCAGCAGCGTCACATGCAGCCCATGCACAAAGGAGTCCCGGGCCGCCTGCCGCAGGACAGCACCGGGATGCCCGCCGAGCCGCGCGGCGACCTCGTAAGCCTCTCCCAGGGAGTGCCCCGCCGCCTTGGAATCGGAGGCCGGAACCCCCGGAACCGACGACAGCCGGGGTGTGTACGCCGCGTTCATCACACTCCCCAGGAGCGCGATGCCGATGCCGGCACCGAGTTGGTACGAGGTCTCCCCGATCGCGGCGGCCCCTCCCGCCTGGGCCGGAGGCGCCTCGCTCAGCATCGACTCGTACGCGCCGAAGAGCGTCATCTCCAGCCCGAAGCCGAGAAGCACGAACCCGATGAGCAGCAGTCCCGTGTTGTCGCGTCCGCCCATCGGCAAGAGCGTCACCACCGCGGCGGCGGTGACGCAGAACCCGGAGCAGACCATCGTGCGCGGTCCGAACCGCCGCAGCATCTTCGCGCCCGCCAGCCCCGCCGCCATCGCGGCGACGGTGAGCGGCAGCAGCCGCAGCCCGGTCTCCAGCGGCGAGAGTCCGAGCACGAGCTGGAGGTACTGGGCGGCGATCAGCTCCAGTCCGACCAGGGCGAGCATGGCGAGCACGATGCAGCAGACGGACGTGCTGAACGCGGGCCGGGAGAACATCCGCAGATCGACCAGCGGATGCTCGCGCCGCCGCTGTCGTCGCACGAAGGCGACCATCAGTGCCGCGCCGGCCAGCAGCGGCACCAGGGTGAACGGGCTGAAGGGCGCCTCGCCACCGCCGAGCCGCTTCACGCCGAGGACGAGCCCGAAAAGCGCGGCGGCGCCCATCAGCGCGCCGACGACGTCCCAGGGTCCCTTGCCGTCGCCCTTCGACTCGGGCAGCAACAGTCGCCCGATGGGCAGGCTGACCAGCATCAGCGGGATGTTGACGAGGAAGACGGAACCCCACCAGAAGTGCTCCAGCAGAAATCCGCCGAGCAGTGGCCCGATCGCGGCGCCCACGGCGGCGACGGCACTCCAGATACCGATCGCGAGCGCCCGCTCCCGCCGGTCGGGGAAGACCTGCCGCAGGATGGAGAGCGTCGCGGGCATGATCATCGCGCCGCCGACGCCGAGCAGGGCGCGCGCGGCGATGAGCGTCTGCGCGCTGTCGGCGAAGGCCGCGAGTCCGGAGGCGACGCCGAAGAGCGTGTACCCGAGGAGGAGGATCCGGCGGCGTCCGACACGGTCACCCAGCGTGCCGAAGAGGATGAGGAGCGAGGCGCAGACGAGCGGGTAGACGTCGACGATCCAGAGGAGCTCTATCCCGCCGGGCTTGAGGTCCTCGGTGACGGCGGGCACCGCGACATGCAGCACGGTGGCGTCGAGGGCGACCAGGAGCAGGCTGACGCAGAGGACGACAAGGACGACCCAGCGGTTGGCACCGGCCCCGGTCTCCCGACGGCATCGCGCAGCGGCCGTAGTCGTCCCGGACATGCACTACCTCCCAGATGTTCCCTCGCGTTCGGCGGGACCGCGGGGTGGGGACTCCCTGCGGTTGCGGCCTGGGAGAGCGGAGTCCCGGCCCACGCAACAAAGGCGAGTGAGCCGTCAGCGTACGCGAGTTCCAGCCGTTGGCGCGTGGCGGACCTCTCACGTTGCTTCCACCGGGGTGTGGCGTACGCCACACACCCTCGCATCCAGGTACGCCCCGCCGAGCCGCCCGGTTCCTGGTGACAGTCCGTGAGCACACGCACCTGGCGGCGCACCCGTCACCACTGTCGACTCCGTGCACAGGACCGTCGACTTGCCGCTAACGACTCATCCGGGGCGATCACGAAAGGCTGGCGAAGCAACGGACGCCAGGTGGTTCTGGCGTCATGACCTTGGAATCGTCCTCAAGAGGAGTACGCATGCGAGCAAAGCGAATCCTTACCCTGGTCGGAACACCGGTCGCGGCCGTGGGCCTGCTGCTCACCGCGGGAAGCCCGGCACTCGCCGTGGACCACGAGATGCACACCGACGACGGCGATCCCGGCGGCCGGGTCCAGTTCACCGCGGGCGGCGACATCGTCAGGGTCGACGACCTGGAGGCGGACGGGTATGCCGCCAAGCTCTTCGTCTACAACCCCAACGGGACGACGCGGTACACGGTCCAGGCCGGCACCGCGGGCACCAGCAAGACCGTGAGCGCCGGCAACGGCGGTGTCTACAACCTCGCCGAGGGCACCGCGTACACGTTCAAGATCTGTCTGCACAAGACCAGCGGCGACTCCTACTGCGACAGCGCGGTGTGGGCCGGCTGACAGCGGCCCTGAGCGTCTGACCTGACGCGGTACCGGCGGACGCGCGAGCGCCGCCGGTACTTCCGCGCGTCCGCCCACGGACAGCCCGGCACTCCGGCACTCCGGCACTCCGGCACTCCGCTACAGGGGCAGGCCGAGGACACGGCGGCGGTAGTCGCTGGGCACGATCTCGTAGGCGGTGCGGAAGGTGCGCGTGAAAGCGGCGTGCCCCTTGAAGCCCCAGCGGACGGCGATCTGGTGGACCGGCACGTCCCGCAGCCCTGGATCGCTCAGGTCACGGCGGGCACCCTCCAGGCGCTGCCGCCTGATCAGCGCCGCGACCGTGATGCCGCGGGCCCGGAAGAGGCGGTGCAGATAGCTCACGGAGATGTGGTGGGCGGCGGCGACGGCCCGCGCGGAGAGGTTCTGGTCGTGCAGGCGCTCGCACACGTAGGCCTCGACGCTCAGAAGCAGGGCGTGCTGACGCGACTCGTCCGGTACCCGGGCCTGGGCGTCGACGTGATGGGCGAGCGCCGCGGCCAGCAGGTCCAGGCCCACCGCACTCAGCCGGGCGACATCGGCGGGCCGGTAGGAATCACAGTCGGCGGTCACGGCGCTGAGGAACCGGGTGAACAGCGCCCCCGTCCCTTCCTGCCCCGACAAGCGCGTCACCAGCAGCCGGTCGATCTGCCGGGCCGAGAGCGGGAGCATCGCCCGCGGCACGTGGGCCCGCACCACGGTGGCTCTCCCGTGGCCGGCGGTCCGCACGCCGAACGGCCGCGAGCTGTCGCACAGCACGAAGTCCCGTGCGCCCAGCACCGCCTCACGGCCGACCTGGGTCACCCTCAGTCCCCCGCACTGAGCGAACACCACCGAGCACAGCTTCGGGTGCCCGTGCCGGATCGGCTTCGGAGTGCGCCGCACCTCGGACGGCGAGCAGGTCAGCTCCGTGACGTCCATCGACCCCAGGTCCAGCGCCGATAACGGCAGGTCGCCACCTAACACCGTCTTGATCATCTTGCCCCCGTACGTTTCCCATCCGAAGCCTGGCCGACATCCATACTTCCCGGCCCATATATGACATGTCCACCCAATAGAACCCTCGGCGAGCCGCCGCTCGAGCCCGCCGCCACGCTTGCGACATTCCGTTGCAAAGCGCCCCTCCGGGCGACCGAACGCCCCGCCCCCCCATGATCAACTCCGTGACGCCGGGTGAGCGGATGGATAATTTCACCCAATCTTCAGGTGAACGGAAATATAAGAGCTACAAATCGAACTCACACCTGATCAATGGAATTGAAGGGTCCGGCCATGGCTGATTAGCGATTCATTGGAAATTGACATCATCCTGAGAGGAATCCCACATCACATCGTCATCACAAATCGAGTGATTCGACCTGGAACACAGCTCACTCGCTGTAACGTCGATTGAGTGCGTACCAAACGATTGCTGACTCGTCTTGACCGGGTCTTCGCCCGGCTGGATCGTGAGCCGGAACGACCGGCCCACATCGATGTGCCGGTCATGAACCGGCACAGGGTCGTGCTCTTCACCGCGACCCTGGCCTTCTACGTGGCCATCGTGTGGGCCGTACTGATCACCTCATGGCTGGTCCGGCTCGACTGGCAGGTCATGTTCTTCCGCCCCTATCAGCAATGGCAGCAGATCCACGCGTTCCTCGACTACTACGTGGTGCTCGGCCAGCGCGGCCCCACCGCCGTGATGGTCACCGCCTGGCTGGGCTGGCGTTCCTGGCGGCAGCACACCCTGCGCCCTCTGCTCACGCTGGCTGCCTCCCTGCTCCTGCTGAACATCACGGTCGGCGCCGCCAAGATCGGCATGGGCCGCCTCGGTCCGCACTACGCGACGACCATCGGCTCGAACGAGATGGGTCTCGGCGGCGATATATTCCCGTCGGGTCACACCGCGAACGCCGTTGTGACCTGGGGAATCCTCGCCTATCTGGCCTCGACCCCGCAGGCGAGACGGTGGCTGTCCGCGGTCTCCGCCGTGGTCTCCCTGGGCGTCGGTCTGACCACCGTCTACCTGGGCACGCACTGGCTGAGCGACGTGGTCCTGGGCTGGGCGGCGGGTCTCCTGATCCTGCTGGCGCTGCCCTGGTTCGAGCCGCTGATCGCCCGCGCGGAGGTCTGGATCTTCGCCCTGCGCGACAACTGGCGTGCCCGTCGCGCCCGTACCACGCCGGTGCCGGCGGGCTCTCCCGCCCCCGCCCCGGTGGGCGCACCCGTCATGGTCACGCAGCCCACCGGCGCGGAAGGGGACACGTCCGCCCGCGAGACGGCCGCCCCCCGCGCGCAACGGGCGCCGGGCACGCTGGCTCCCGGCCCGCACACGGCACGCTCCGAGCGCACCCCGGTCACCCCGGTCGGCAGCCGTCGACCGCCGCAGCCGGACCGGGCGCCGCGCACGACCACGAACACCCCGGCCCGCCCCGTGACGGGGCCCTGAGGAAGCGCACGGAATCCGCGGGATCGGTACGCACAGCCTCTCCCCGCACCGCGAAGGCCCCCGGCTCCTGACGAGCCGGGGGCCTTCGCACATACCGTCGGCGGTGCCGTCAGCCCTTCCAGCAGCGGGTCACCCTGCCGTCGCTGACCTCGAAATTCAGCCGCCCCGCGCGGTACTCCATGGTGATGATCGTGCCGGGCGGCAGCGAGCGCACCGTGGACCAGCCGTGCTCCCGGGCCCGGCGCTCCGCGCTGCTCGCCTCCAGCCCGACATAGGGTTCCGTGCTGTCCTGCGGCTCCGCGGGAGGAGTGGGAATGGGTGCCATGGACGCCACGTTAGGCGGCCCCTCGCCACCGGGGAAGCCCGACCCCTCACCATGTACCGCTTATCCCTCCCCGGTCACACTTCTGTCACAGAATCGCGATAAGCGTTTCGGTCGAACTCCGTCACACCCAGGAGGGGTTGGGTCCGCGTTTCGCACACCTTCGAACGCAATTCGGGACCGGGGTGACGCCGTCCTGGATAGCCCAATGGAATGCGCGGCAGCGCCGGTGTGCCGGCACCTTTTCATTCCGATTCCGGTGGGCGCCCAAGAGCTGACACCGCATGGGAAATACACGGTTCCGGCACACAACCCCCGCATGACCTCTGTCGGATCCGGGGGGGTGCCGCGAGCATCATGACGTGAGCTTCAGCAGGCCCGGAAGGTGATCGATGGCCGGCCACCACCGGTCACAAGAAGATCGAGTACCTCTACCTGATCACGTCGTTCGCGTCCTTCCTGGTCGGCCGTACCGGCTGTTCCTCTCCGGCGGTCCGATCACCCGCACCATCCTGAGCACGCGGCGGTCTCCCCAGCACCTCGGCCCGCTCCAGAGCCCGGGACAGCCGGCCCCGCGCCGTCCTGATCGCCTCGGTGAGCTCCGCGGGTTCGAGCACCTCGAACTCCAGGCCCGTCATCATCACGTGGATCACCATCACATCGAGGTTCGCGGCCCCGGTACGCAGAACGCAGCTGTCCGGCCCTTCCGCCTCCAGCGTCCCGGCGGAGGGAGAGATCCGCTCGGCGGCCTCCTCCATGGGCACCAGCAGCCTGACGACGGCGTGCGAGGCGTACACGCGCGTGGAGACGCCTTGGGAGACGTACGCCGCCAGATCCTCGGCCGGTGGCGTACGAGGGGTGAAGCGTGGTCCGTGCGGCGGTGTGGGGGCGACGCGGTCCACCCGGAACGTACGCCAGTCGTCACGGTCGACGTCCCAGGCAACCAGGTACCAGCGGCGCTCCGTGCACACCAGGCGGTGCGGTTCGACGGTACGGCGGGTGACCGCGCCTCCGTGGTCGCGGTACTCGAAGCGGAGCCGCTCGGCGTCCCGGCAGAGGTTGGCCAGTTCGGTGAGCACCGCCGGGTCGACGGCGGACGGCTGCGGGCCGCGCAGCATCGGCACGGTGAACGCGTTCAGGGCGCTCACCCGGCGGCGCAGCCGGTGCGGTAGTACCTGTTCGAGCTTGGCGAGCGCGCGTACGGAGGTCTCGCCGATGCCCTCGATACCCTGCCCCGCGGCCGTCCGCAGCCCCACCGCCACGGCCACCGCCTCGTCGTCGTCCAGCAGCAGCGGCGGCAGCTCGGCCCCCGCGCCGAGCTGGTATCCGCCGCCCGTGCCGGGGCTGGCGTTGACGGGATAGCCCAGCTCCCGCAGCCGGTCCACATCACGGCGCACCGTACGGGGCGTGACACCGAGCCGGCCCGCCAGATCCGCCCCCGACCACTCGCGGTGGGCCTGAAGCAGCGAGAGCAGACGCAGCAGCCGTGCCGAGGTCTCCAACATGAGCACGAGTCTGGCACCCCTTGCGGACAGTAGCTGTCCTCAAGGGTTACTCGCCCCCTCCGCCCCTGCCCGTCCCGTTCCTGGGGGCTGCCGCCCCCAGACCCCCGCCTTCGGCCTGAACGGCCTCGTCCTCAAACGCCGGACGGGCTGGAAATCAGCCCCTCCGGCGTTTGAGGAGCGGGGTCTGGGGCGGAGCCCCAGGAACAAGGGACGGGTAGGGGCGGAGGGGGCGAGAACCCACGGCCCGCCACCGTCAAGGCCGATAGCCCAGCTGCGGCACCTCGAAGCAGTTGCTGTCCATGTCCCCCTGGGAGACCCACCCCCGGTCGTCCTCCCAACGCGCCACCGACACACACGTCCTGCGCGTCCGAGGCGGCTCGGCCAGCCGCTGGTGGACGACCGGAACCAGCAACCCGTCGGCGCTGTACGGCTCCCCCCGGTTCATGAACCGGTCGACACACGTACGCGTGACTCCCGCGGACCCACAGGACTCCGCCGCGTCCGAGAACCACATCGCGGCGGCCCATCCCTCCAACTGCCACTGCGAGTGGGTCTCCAGCCCCTCCGTGGCATCCCGGAACTCCCGTACGGCCGCATCCCCGGTGTCCTCGTAGCTCCGGCTGGCCCCCGTGGCCCACAGGGCGTTGCGGCAACGCGGGGAATCCTTGTAGTCGGACGCGACGGCGGACGTCCAGTTCTGCACGTTGGTCACCTTGGCGATGACCTCGGCCCCGACGTCGTCCATCGCCTCGCAGAGCCGCGCGTTGCCGTGCGTGTCGAGAGCGTCGAAGACGAGATCGGCGCCCCGCTCCTTCAGATCGGCCGCGACGGCACGGAAGTTGGGGAGCGCGAAGTCGACCTGCTCGGTGACGACCCGGTAGCCCTCGGCCTTCAGCCCCTGGGCGACGAGCCGGGCGTAGGCGGCCGACGCGGACTGGTTGTAGGAGACCACCGCGGCCGTACGGGCACCCTGTTCACGCTTGAAGTAGCGGTAGACCTCGGTACCGCCGTACAACTGACCGTCCCATCCGGGCGAGCCGTCACGGGGCGCGAGGCTCCCGTAGATCCCGTAGAGGTACCGATACGTGTCGTAGGCCGGCCCGATGGGCTGCCCGCCGATGTCGGGCACGCGCGCGTGGGACACGCGTGGGGCTCCCGCGTAGTCGAGGGCTGTGGTGGCGACGAGGGCGACGACCTCGTCCTCGTCGACGAGTCGGTGCACGCACTCGTTGTTGCCGACCCCGCTGCCGCCGTCGTCGCACAGCCGCACCTCGACCGGCCGCCCGTCGATGCCCCCGCGCGCGTTGAGACGCTCGAAGTAGGCCTTCGCCCCGTCGCGCGGACCGGTGAAGGCGGCGCCGCCGACGGGGCTGGTGACACTGGTGATGATCCCGACGCGGATCGGGGCGGTGCCTCCCCGCGGGGAGGGGGTGGACCGGTTCCCGAAGTCGCTCTCGGGAAGGCGGCTGCCGCAGGCCGCGCTCAGCAGGAGCAGCAGACCCGCGGCGAGTGCCTCAACAGCCCGGGCCCGGCGAGGCATTGCCGCTCAGTTGCACCAGCGCGCAGAGCGTCTTCACGGACACCTTCCAGGTGCCGTCCTGCTCGACCGCCGTTCCGGAGGCGCCCGGCAGCGCGGTCGCGCCCTCGAGGATCAGCGAGTACGTCACGTTCGCGTCGGTCGGCGAGGTGAACTCGACCTTCTGGACCTCGGCCCGCACCTGCTGCCCGCGCTGGTCACCACTGAAGCCCTCCAGCACCGGCGTCATCTCGTCGCCGTTCTCCAGCACGGCTGTCTTGTCCTTCTGGGCGACGGCCGGGTCGAAGAACTTCTCCCAGTTCTCCTTGACCTCCGCCTCGGCCGCCGCGGCTTCGGAGGGGCCCGTGGGGCTGGGCTCCGCGCTCGTGGGTTGTACGGACTGTTCCACGGAGGGGGTGGGCGGGTCCGTGTCACCGCCCCCCCTCTCGTCGCTGCACGCCGTGAGGGCCGCGGCCAGGAACAGGACCGCCGCTGCCGCCACCCCCCGGCCGTTCCCCCGCCTGAGGTCGCTCCCGAGAACCATCTGGCTCACCACCGGGTGTCGGACCGGACCAGGTGCGCCCGGTGCTTTCAGGGTCAGCTTGCAGAAGGCATAGTGCAAGCCATCGGCTGACATGGACAGTCAACGGACCAAAACACACGACGTGTTGGAGCCCCGGATGCGGACAGCTCGACTGCGGACCGCGCACCCCGTCCTGTGGGCCGGGTGGGCCGCGCTCGCCGCCGGAGCGGTGTTGTGCGTGATCGGCTGGTACGGCATCTCGGGTGAGCGGTACGCGGAGCGGCAGCTGCCGTTTCTGGCGTCGTGCACGGTGCCGGGCGCCGCGCTGATCATCGCGGCCGCGGTGCTGCTCACCCACGGCGGGAACGCGCTGGCGGCGGCCCGTGTCGAGGAGCTGTACCGGCTGCTGGTCGCCGCCGAGCCCGCCGACCTGGACGGGTCCGGGCAGGCGGCCGACGCGCCGGTCGCCATCAGCGGCGAGCTGCTGACGGTGCCGGGCGGCACGCTGTGGCACCGCGCCGACTGCCCGCTGGTCGCCGGGAAGGCGGAGGCCGTCCCGGTGGACGCGCTGCTGCTGGCGAGCGGGGAACTGGGGCCGTGCCCGATCTGCGAACCGTCCGCCGCCGACCCGGACGACTGATGGCGTCACTGACGTACGACCTCACCCTCGCCGGTCTCTCGGTCGGCGGTGCCGCCGCCCTGACGGGCATCGGGCTGATCGTCACCCACCGGGCGACCGGTGTCCTCAACTTCGCACACGGGGCGATCGCGATGGTGTGCGCGTATCTGCTGCGCCAGTTGACGGTCGAGTGGGGCCTGCCGCTCTGGCTCGGCGCCGCGGTGACGCTGCTGCTGGTGGCCCCGGCGATCGGCGTGACCCTGGAGCGCTTCGTCTTCCGCCCGCTTTCCGTCCTCGGCGGCGACCCGGCACAGACGCTGGTCGCGTCCATCGGCGTCTTCGTGCTGCTCGTCGGCGGGGCCACCCTGGTGTGGGGCACGGGTGCGCGCGCGGACGCGCCGACGCTGGTGTCGGCGGATCCGTGGGGGCAGTTGGCGGCGGCCGTCGCGCTGGCCGTGGGCGTCGGAGCCGTGACACGGTGGACGCGTGTCGGCAAGGAGTCGCGTGCCGTCGTCGACGACCGTCCGCTGGCCGTGCTCGGCGGCATCGACGCGGACCGGGTGGCCGCGGCGGGCTGGGCGTTCGGCTCCTTCACGTCCGGCCTGACCGGCGTACTCCTCGCCCCTAACGTGCGCCTCGATCCGTACGGCATGCCCCTGCTCGTCATGGAGGTGCTCGCGGTCGCCGTGGTCGCCCGGATGCGGAGCCTGCCGGTGGCGGTCGTGGTGGCGCTGGGTATCGGCGTCGCCCAGAGCCAGTTGACCCGCCTGCACCCGTCCGGCCGGGGGGAACCGCTGCTCCAGGCCGTCGGCGCGAACCTGTTCGTGGTCGCGCTCCTGGTCGCGGCTCTCGTCCTCCCCGGCATCGGCGCCCGCGACGCGCTCCCGCGCACGGCGACGGCCCGAGTGGCGACGCCGCCGGGCGCGTGGATCGTGGCGGTCGTCCTCTTCCTCCTGCCCCTGGGCTTCGCGGGTTCGGACCTCCACACGTCGGTGCAGGTCCCCGCGCTGGGCGTGGTGCTGCTCTCCCTGGTCGTGGTGACGGGCCGGGGCGGCCAGATCTCGCTCGGTCAGGCGGCGTACGCCGGTCTGGGCGCCCTCTTCACCGCCCTGCTCGCGGCGGGCCGCTTCCCCGGCCTGCCCCGACTGCCCGAACTGGCCGCGCTGGCGGTGGCGGTACTCCTCGTCGCCCCCCTCGGTCTGCTGACCGGCTGGCCCGCCATCAGCCGGCACGGGCTGGCTCTCGCCCTGGCGACCTTCGCGGTGGGCGTCGGCGTCAGCCGCTTCGTCTTCGCCCAGCCGTACGCCGTCTCCGGCCTGTCCCTCGACCGCCCGGCGGGATTTGACGGCGACCGTGCGTACTACCTGCTCGAACTGGCTCTGCTGGCCTGCGCGTTGCTGGCGGCCGGCGCGCTGCGCCGCGGTCGCACGGGCCGCGCCCTCGCGGCGATGCGCGACCACGAGCCGGGCGCGTCGGCGGCGGGAGTCCGCGTCCCCGCGCTGAAACTGACCGCCTTCGTGGCGGGCGCCGCGCTGGCCGCCCTGGGCGGCGGCATGCTCGGCATGGGCCTGCGCGCCTTCGACGCGACGGCGTACGACCCCATCCGCGGCCTTCTCTGGTTCGCGGCGGTCGTCGTCCTCGGCGCCGACAGCGTGCTCGGCGCCCTCGCCGCCGCGGCCCTGCTCGTGGGCCTCGACGCCGGGGCGCGCGGCGGGGTCGCGGCGGCCCTCATCGGCGTACTCGCCGTCCTCGTCGGCCGCTTCCCCGGCGGCCCGTACGAGGCCCTTCGCACCGGCGCTTCCCGGTTGCGTCCGCACCTCCGCGCGACACTCACTCCCCGGGGAGCCCGTGTACGCCGGCAACTCCGGCCGGCGACGCCGCGAGGACCCGGCCGACTGACATCGGCCGGAGCCACCGCCCTGACAGCCACGCGACGGCTCGCACCGGACGGGCCGGGCCGACAACGCCCGGCAGCACCCGACCACCGACACGGCCCGACCGACCCCGGCGCCCTCCTCCCCCCGGACCGCGGAGACACCGGGCGCCGACGCCCTGCCACGCCCGCCCAGCGGGGCGACACGGCTCCCGGAAATTCCGCCCCCGCCAGTTGGCCCGACTCCGACAACCGAACGCCGGGAAGCGCGGCCGAGCCTGCTGGGAACCCTCCCACCAGGGACCCGGGCACCCCCCGTCGCGACGCGTCCACCCACCCCCCGACCGGTCCCGTGGGACCCGGCACACCCCGACGTCCACGCCCCCCGGCGGAGCCCCCCACCCTCCGTGCCCGTCAATTACGCGTCGCCTACGGGGGTTTCGCCGCTCTCGACGGGGTGGACCTCGATGTCCGGCCCGGCCGGGTCACCGCCGTGGTGGGTCCCAACGGGGCGGGGAAGAGCACCCTCTTCCACTGTCTCGCCGGGACTCTGCGGCCCACGGGCGGGCGGGTGTTGCTCGGGGAGCGTGACATCACCCGGCGGGCGGCACACGCCCGTACACGGCTCGGGATAGCGCGGACCTTTCAGCAGCTGGCGGTTTTCCCCTCGTTGACGGTGGCGGGAAATGTTCGGGTGGGCGCCGAGCAGGGACGGATCCCCGATCCGCGGGCCGTGGAGCGGGCGTTGCGGCTGTTCGGGCTCGACGGGCCGGTGCGGACGCTGCCCGCGGCGGGGCTACCGACAGGGACGCTGAGGCGGGTCGAGCTGGCGCGGGCGCTCGCGGGGAGTCCGCGGGTGCTGTTGCTCGATGAGCCCGCCGCGGGCCTCGACAGCGGCGAAGTGACCTTCCTCGCCCGCGTGTTGCGGGCCCTCGCCGCCGACGGCATGGCCCTGCTCGTCGTGGAGCACGACCTCGACCTCGTCGCCGACCTGGCCCACACGGTCCATGTCATGGCGGCGGGGCGGATCGTCGCCTCCGGTCCCGCCGACCACGTCCTGGAGACGGGGACCGCCGGATGACCATCGCCCTGCGCCACGCGCGCGTGAGCTACGGACCCCTGGAGGCCCTGCACGGCGTGACCCTCGTAGCGCCCGGCCCCGGCCTCACCGTGCTGCTCGGCCGCAACGGCTCCGGCCGTACGACCGCGCTGCGCGCCCTCGCGGGTGCCGTCCCCCTGTCCGGCGGTGCCGTCGTCTGGGACGGCGCGGACGTCACCCGGCTGCACGCCTACGAACGCGCCCGCCGCGGCCTGTGCTTCGTCCCCGAGCGCCGGGCCGTCTTCGGTTCACTGACCGTCCGCGAGAACCTCGAACTGGCCGCCCCCAGGCAGGACTTCGGCCCCGCCCTCGACGCCTACCCCCAGCTCCTCCCCCTCCTCTCCCGCCGTGCCGGCACCCTCTCCGGCGGCGAACAGCGCATGCTCGCCCTCTCCCGAGCCCTGCTGACCCGCGCGCGCGTGGTGCTCGTCGACGAGCCCGCGCAGGGCATGTCACCGACGGTCGCGGCCCGGACGTACGAACTCCTCGACGGCCTCGACGCGAGCGTGGTGGTCGCGGAACAGCGGCTGCCGCCCGGCCTGCGCGGGAGGCCGGGCCGGACGACGTACGTCCATGAACTGCGCCGCGGCGCGCTCGTGTTCAGCGGAGAGGCGGCCGAGTGGGGACAGGAACCGGCGGGGTCGACGCGGAATGAGTCCCCAGGGGTCGGCCGAAACGGGGTCGGGCCGAGATCCGGGCACCGCCCCCCGAGCCCTTCGGGATGACCAGCAGCGTGCCCACGTTCAAGCGGTCCGGAGACGCCCCGATCATCTGCTTGTTGGCCTGGTAGAGCGCCCGCCAGCCGCCCTTGACCTGGTACCTGCGGGCGATCGACGACAGCGTGTCGCCGCGCTTCACCACATGCATACGGCCCTGGAGTCCGTATTTCCTGGAGCAGACGGGCCAGGCCTCCCACCCCTGGGTGGCCAACACCGCCTCGGCGACCTTGATCTGCTCCGCGCGCGTGGCCAGATCGGCGCGCGAGGCGTACTTCAGACCGCCGAACTCCTTCCAGGTCGGCTGCCAGAACTGCAGCCCGCCGTAGAAGCCGTTCCCGGTGTTCGCGTCCCAGCGGCCGCTGCTCTCGCACTCGGCGAGACAGCCCCAGGGCCACTGATCCTTGGCACAGTCGTACGGCACCCGTGTCGTACGAGAGCCCGGCAGCGGAGGCGGTGGCGCGGCGTCCGCCCTGGAAGGGGCCAGTACGGCCAGCGCGGCGGCGGCCACGGCCGCGTACCGGACGCACTTGCTCGACATGGTCGACGGGAGCCACATGAGATGCATCGGCCCACGCTAAGCAGCCCGGGACGCCCGCCCGCCCAGCCGCGCCCGACCGGGCCGGGGCCCCACCCGGTCGGCGGACCGACCGGACAGGGCCCCGCCCGGAGTCCCGGCATCCCGCGTTCAGGAGAGAACGACGGGGAGTGGGGCTCGGAGGGACTCAGAGGTCGAGCCGCTGTCCAGGCACGATCAGGTCGGGATCGCCGCCGATGACGGCCTGGTTGGCGGCGTAGATCTCCCGCCAGGTGGTCCCGTGCGACGCCGCGACGGCGCTCAGCGTGTCGCCGGCACGGACGGTGTAGTCGCCGCGGGACGAACTCCGGTTCGTGCGGTCGCCCGACGGACGCGCGGGCGCCTTCGACGGGGCCGCCTCGGGCGCCGCCTTTGGTGCGGACTTGGGCGCCGCCTTGGGTGCGGACTTCGTCGTGCCCGATCCTCCGGCCGACCCGGCGCCCGAGGACGCCGGCGCGCCTCCGTACGCTCCGGCCCGCGCCGAACACGTCGGCCACGCGCCCCACCCCTGTGCACGCTGGACCTTGGTGGCGACGGCTATCTGGGCGTCCCTGGACGCCCTGTCGGCGGTCGACGCGTACGCGCCACCGCCGTAGGCGCTCCACGTACTGGCGGAGAACTGGAGTCCTCCGTAGTAGCCGTTGCCGGTGTTGATGTGCCAGTTTCCGCCGCTCTCGCACTGGGCGATGCGGTCCCACACCCCACTGTCGGCCGCGGCGGCGTCACCGCTCGCGGCGAGCAGTCCGAGCGGGGCGAGCAGAGCCGCCCCGGCGAGGACCGCGGTCGTACGCGTCGTACGACCCTTGGGAGTGCTGTTCTCGGCACATGCGGACATGTAGTTCCCTCTCCACGTACCCGGGCTCCCCCAGGCAGGGCGCGTCCCCCCGCGTGTATGACGCCGGTGATCGCGCTCCGCCCCGTCCGCCGAAGGCTGTGCTGTGAACCGGTTCGATCGGCCGGCGGACGTACCCGAGCGGTGCTCTGTGCACACGGCGCAGGAATCTATGGAGCGTGCGGACCGATATCAACCAACTCCTTGTCATACGAGGCCAGTTCACCGTTACCGAGGGTATCGGCGAAATCCGGCCACCCACTTCATAGGCTGATTTCCTGATATGTCGACCTGCCGCTCCACCGACCTGTGACCCACTTCACCGAGTCAACTTCCTTGTGAGGCCCTGAAGTTGGCTCGGAGTGACGGATTCCGTCGGTGATCTCACGCTCCGCTTCGGTTGGTTCGATTCCGTTCGCTTCCGGGCGTGACTCCGGCCACAGATCGCCCGTTGTCATCTTCATGAGCCGGGGACCCCCGGATTCAGATGCCGGGGGCCACCCGGCATCACCACGCACCGCATCCCGAGGAGCCACCGTGCCGCGCATGCTCGACGTCGGCGACGACGTACGCGCCGAGATCGGCGACGAAGAAGCCGACCGGCTGCTGGCCGGAGAGAACGCCCCGGGCAGTTACGACTGCACGTCCTGCCGCACCCAGGGCGACTCGGAACAGGAGCGCACCAGCACCGTCCTGTTCATCGGTGACGAGACGGCCGTCCTGGCCTTCGCCCACGCCTCCTGCCTGCCCTCGCAGGTCGTGCAGGTCACCGAGGAGCAGCTCCAGGGCGCCGTCCGCTCGATCACCGCCGAGGGCGGCCCGGCGGGCGCCGGTCCCGAGCAGGCCGTTCTCGGAGTCACCAGCGGACTCGTCCTGATCAAAGGCGAGTTGCACCCCGCGCTCGTCGTCGAACCGACCGGGCCCATCGTCCGCCCCGGCTCGACCGACATCGGCGACGACTTCCTGCCCCTCCTCATCGAGCAGGGCTTCATGCCGTTGACCGAGCTGAACTCGGTGCCCCCCGTGCTGCACGGCTGGTCCGTACTGCTCGCCGCGGGCCAGCTGCACGCCGTGCTCCAGCCGGGCACCGGCGGCGGCTCGCCGGTCGCCTGGTGGCAGGCGCACCAGGCGCTCCAGGTCGCCGACAGCTGGCGTGCGGCCGCCAACAAGCACCAGCAGGTGCTCCTGTTCGCGGCCCCCGTCGGCTCCATCGGCCGCCAGCCCCGCGAGGACCTGCTGCGTGACGCCCTGGACAAGGCCGCCGCCAACGGCAAGCTCGTCGCCAGCGCACTGCCGCTCGCCGGGATCTGAGCGCTCCGCCGGCCGGGCCGGGGAACCGCGGCGCGCTGCGGACCGTCAGCGGGTCGCGCGGTTCCCCACGCCCGCGTCGAAACGCGCCGCACGCTCCCGGTGACCTGCGAAAGCGACGCGTTGGCCGCATCCGCGGCGGGGCCAGATTCGTTGGCACGTACGTGCACACCTACGACTCCCCCCGCCGCCGGCCCTTCCAGCCGGTCCCCGTCACCCGACCGGCCCAGGACCCCCCGGGCGGCCCCTCGACCACGCCGATCTACGACGCGCTCTACGCCGAGTGGGTCAGGTCCTACAGGGCCCTGCCCGGCGACCGCCAGGGCGAGGAGGAGCTGGACTTCGAGGCCTTCGGAAACCTCCCGCAGGGCACGAACTCGTTCAGTTCCTACGGCTCGTACAGCCCCCAGAACTCCTACAGCTCGTACAGCGCGGGTGCCTACTCCGCGCGCCGGCAGACGAATGGGCGACAGCAGCAGGGCACCGGAATGCACCACGTCCCGGCCGCACTGCCGCCCGCGCCGCGCAGAGGGCTCTGAGGGCTCCGAGAGCTCTGCTCCGAAGGCTCTGGGGGGAGCGGAACCACGGGAAAGGGGCGGCTCCTCAAGGAGCCGCCCCTTTCCCGTCGCCGCTACTTCTTCTTGGCGCCGCGCTTCTCGCGCACCCGTACCGAGATGTGGATCGGCGTCCCGTCGAAGCTGAACTCCTCGCGCAGCCGGCGCTCGATGAAGCGCCGGTAACCGTGCTCGATGAAGCCGGAGGCGAAGAGCACGAACCGCGGGGGCTTGGTGCCCGCCTGCGTGCCGAAGAGGATGCGCGGCTGCTTGCCGCCGCGGACCGGGTGCGGGTGGGCGGCGACCAGCTCGCCGAGGAAGGCGTTGAGACGGCCGGTCGGGACGCGGGTCTCCCAGCCGGCCAGGGCGGCCTCGATCGCCGGGACGAGCTTCTCCATGTGCCGTCCGGTGCGCGCGGAGACGTTCACCCGCGGCGCCCAGGCGACCTGGAGGAGCTCGGTCTCGATCTCGCGCTCCAGGTAGTAGCGGCGCTCCTCGTCGAGGGTGTCCCACTTGTTGAAGGCGAGGACGATCGCGCGCCCGGCCTCGACGGCCATCGTCACGATGCGCTGGTCCTGGACCGAGATGGTCTCGGACGCGTCGATCAGGATGACGGCGACCTCGGCCTTCTCGACGGCGGCGGCCGTCCGCAGCGAGGCGTAGTAGTCGGCGCCCTGCTGGAGGTGCACACGCTTGCGGATGCCCGCCGTGTCGACGAACTTCCAGGTGATACCGCCGAGTTCGATGAGCTCGTCGACCGGGTCACGGGTGGTGCCCGCCACCTCGTTGACGACGACCCGGTCCTCGTTGGCCACCTTGTTCAGCAGCGAGGACTTGCCGACGTTCGGGCGGCCGATGAGGGCGATCCGCCGGGGGCCGCCGACCGCGGTGCCGAAGGTCTGCGCCGGGGCGTCGGGCAGCGCCTCCAGGACGGCGTCCAGCATGTCGCCGGTGCCACGGCCGTGCAGCGCGGAGACGGGGTGCGGCTCGCCGAGGCCCAGGGCCCAGAGGTAGGAGGCGTCTGCCTCGCCGCTCAGGCCGTCGACCTTGTTGGCGCACAGGACCACGGGCTTGCCGGCCTTGCGCAGCAGTCGTACGACCGCCTCGTCGGTGTCGGTGGCGCCGACCTTGGCGTCGACGACGAAGACGACCGCGTCGGCCGCGTCGATCGCGTACTCGGCCTGTGCGGCCACCGAGGCGTCGATGCCGAGGACGTCCTGCTCCCAGCCGCCGGTGTCGACGAGCTTGAAGCGGCGGCCCGCCCACTCGGCCTCGTAGGTGACGCGGTCGCGGGTGACGCCCGGCTTGTCCTCGACGACCGCCTCGCGGCGGCCGATGATCCGGTTCACCAGGGTCGACTTGCCGACGTTGGGGCGGCCGACGACGGCGAGCACGGGCAGCGGACCGTGGCCCGCCTCCCCGAGCGCGCCCTCGACGTCCTCGACGTCGAAGCCCTCTTCCGCGGCGAGCTCCATGAACTCCGCGTACTCGGCATCGCCAAGCGCCCCGTGCTCGTGCTCTGCCGAGCCGTCGGGCTGGATGTGGTCGTTCATGAAGTCCGTACCTCGTAGTTCATCGTCGTGATCGGTGGACCCTCCGCATATCGGGAGATCCACTACTCAAGTGTCGCCTAGTGCCCGGTGGGGCGCCCGGCGTTTTCCCGGCGCCCGGTGAGGCGCCTGGCGTGCTCCAGGTGCGTGGTGAGCTGCTTCTGGATGCGTACGGTCGCCTCGTCGAGGGCCTTGCGCGTACGCCGTCCGCTGCCGTCGCCCGCTTCGAAGGGGTCGCCGAAGACGACGTCCACCCTGCTGCGCAGCGGGGGCAGCCCTTTTATCAACCGGCTGCTCTTCTCGGAACTTCCCAGTACCGCCACCGGGACGACGGGCGCCCCGCTGCGTACGGCGAAGTACGAGAGTCCGCCCCGCAGCGACGCGAAGTCGCCCTCACCGCGGGAGCCCTCGGGGAAGATGCCGAGGACACCACCGTCCGACAGCACCCCCAGCGCCCGGGTGACGGCCGCACGGTCGGCGGTCGAGCGGTCGACCTCCAGCTGGCCGAGGGCTCGCATGCAGGGACCGAGCGGGCCGACGAACGCCTCCTTCTTGACCAGGAAGTGCGACGCCCTGGGCGCCACCCCGATGACCATCGGTCCGTCGATGTTGTGGGAGTGGTTGACGGCCAGGATCACCGGGCCGCTCGCGGGGACCTTCCAGGCGCCGAGGACGCGCGGCCTCCACAGGCCGTACATCAGTCCTACGCCGATACGGCGCCCGACCTCGGCACCCCGTACCGATGGTGCTTCGGTCACTTCGCGTCCCGCTTCTCCTCGACGAGGGTGACGACGCACTCGATGACCTGCTGGAGTGTGAGGTCGGAGGTGTCCACCTCGACCGCGTCGTCGGCCTTGGCGAGCGGGGACGTCTTGCGGCTGGAGTCGGCCGCGTCCCGCTTGACCAGTGCCTCGCGGGTGGCGTTGACGTCGGCGCCCTTGGTCTCACCGCTGCGCCGGGCGGCCCGCGCCTCCGCGGACGCGGTGAGGAAGATCTTCAGGTCGGCGCCGGGCAGCACGGTCGTCCCGATGTCACGCCCCTCGACGACGATCCCGCCCGTGGCGTCGGCGGCGATCGAACGCTGGAGGTCGGTGATCCGCGCACGCACCTCGGGCACCGCGCTGACCGCGCTCACCTTGGAGGTGACCTCGTCGGTGCGGATCGGGCCCGCGACATCGGTCCCGTCGACGGTGATGGCCGGCGCGAGCGGGTCGGTGCCGGAGAGGATCTCCGGCTTGCCCGCGGCGGCGGCGATCGCGCTCGGGTCCGTGACGTCGATCCCGTTGCTCAGCATCCACCAGGTGATCGCCCGGTACTGGGCGCCCGTGTCCAGGTAGCTCAGCCCGAGCTGCGAGGCCACCGCCTTCGAGGTGCTCGACTTGCCCGTGCCGGAGGGGCCGTCAATCGCGACAATCACAGCCGGTACGGTCCGGGCGGCGCCGTTTTCCACGGTGGGAACACCTTCCTGGTGCGGGGCGGAGGCTTGTACAGGACACGATCGCGCCCCGCACAAGGTTACTGGCTTCACGGACCCCGTATTACTGGCCCTGTCACCGGCCCACGCGGGCGGTGACCGGAACCACCCGCGGAGGGCCGCCGCCGTCACTACTGCCGCAGCGCCCAGCCCCGCTCCCGCAGCGCCGCGCTCAGCACCGGCGCCGCCTTCGGCTCCACCATCAGCTGCACCAGACCGGCCTGCTGCCCGGTCGCGTGCTCGATGCGTACGTCCTCGATGTTGACCCCCGCCATCCCCGCGTCGGCGAAGATGCGGGCGAGCTGGCCGGGCTGGTCGTCGATGAGTACGGCCACGACCTCGTAGGCGCGCGGCGCGGAGCCGTGCTTGCCGGGCACCCGGACCTGGCCGGCGTTCCCGCGGCGCAGGACCTCCTCGATACCGGTGGCACCCGTACGCCGCTTGGCCTCGTCGGAGGACTGGAGGGCGCGCAGGGCCTGGACCGTCTCGTCGAGGTCGGCGGAGACGTCGGCGAGGAGGTCGGCGACCGGTCCCGGGTTCGCGGACAGGATGTCGATCCACATCCGGGGGTCGGAGGCGGCGATCCGGGTCACGTCGCGGATGCCCTGGCCACAGAGGCGTACGGCGGCCTCCTCGGCGTGCTCCAGGCGCGCGGCGACCATGCTGGACACCAGGTGGGGCATGTGGGAGACGAGCGCGACGGCCCGGTCGTGGGCGTCCGCGTCCATGACGACGGGTACGGCACGGCAGTGCGAGACGAGTTCGAGGGCGAGGTTGAGCACCTCGGTGTCGGTGTCCCGGGTCGGCGTCAGGACCCAGGGGCGCCCCTCGAAGAGGTCCGCGGTGGCGGCCAGCGGCCCCGACTTCTCCCGGCCCGACATGGGGTGCGACCCGATGTACGACGACAGGTCGAGGCCGAGCGCCTCCAGCTCCCGGCGCGGACCGCCCTTGACGCTCGCCACGTCGAGGTAGCCGCGCGCCACTCCGCGCCGCATGGCGTCCGCGAGGGTCGCGGCCACGTGCGCGGGCGGCGCGGCCACGATCGCGAGGTCGACGGGACCGTCCGGCGCCTCGCCCGTGCCGGCGCCGAGCGCGGCCGCCGTACGGGCCTGCTCCGGGTCGTGGTCGGTGAGGTGGACCACGACGCCGCGTGCGGTCAGGGCCAGGGCCGCCGACGTGCCGATCAGCCCGGTGCCGATGACGAGGGCTGTCCTCACTGGGCGATGTCCTTGCGGAGTGCGCCCGCCGCGCCCAGGTAGACGTGTGCGATGTCGGCGCGGGGCTTGTCGGACTCGATGTGCGCGAGGACGCGTACGACTCGGGGCATCGCGCCGTCGATCGCCAGTTCCTGGGCGCAGATCAGCGGCACGTCGACGATGCCGAGCTTGCGCGCGGCGGCCGCCGGGAAGTCGCTGTGCAGGTCGGGCGTCGCGGTGAACCAGATGCTGATCAGGTCGTCGGTGGTGAGGCCGTTCCGGTCCAGGACGGCGGTGAGCAGCTCGCTGACCTGCTCGTCCATGTGGCCGGCCTCGTCCCGCTCCAGTTGGACGGCGCCCCGGACCGCTCGTACCGCCACGGTGATGCTCCTCGCTGATGTACGTATACGTCTTGTCACACCAGCGTAGTCAGCCCGCAACGCGCCGGTGCGCGGCGCCCGCCTGACGAGACGGGGGCCGCGCACCCGGCGCGGGGCGTCAGACCTGCTGCGCCTTGATGAGGTCCTCCAGGGACGCGGACGGCAACCGGCCGTTCGGAGACAGCTTGTCGACCGCCTGCGGCAGGGTCTCGGCGATCTTGGTCGCGGCCTGGTCCGGAGTGACGCCGGCCTGTTCGGCGACCTGCTTGAGGGTCTCGTCGGGTACCGCCTGCTGGATCTGCGCGCCGGTCACGGGCTGGTTCTCGCCGGTGCCCACCCAGGAGTTCTTCTGCTCGGTGAGCCCCGACCTGGCGAGCATCTCCAGCAGGCCGCCCAGCGGGTTGCCGCTGCCGCCACCGGCCGGACCGCTGCCCGAACCGCCGGCCAGGGACTGGAGGAGCGCCCCGAGGATGCCCGCGCCGGAACCGCCGGCCGTTCCGCCCTTGCCTCCACCGAGGAGGCCGCCGAGCAGGCTGCCGAGATCGTTACCCGCCATGGTTGGTCACGCCTTTCGAGAGCGGGGCCGGGGGCAGGTCACCGCCCGGCCTCAGACCCTGCCAATGTCACTCGAACCATTCCGTTCCGCCACTCGTCCCACATGTAGCGAGAACGCATCCGTGCGCCTCTGGACGCCGGGGCGAGGGTCCGCTCTCATAGCAGGAGACTCGCCTCGGGGGAGGCCCGCATGGCCCGTATGAAGCGTCCAGGACCCGTTGTCACCCTTCTCGCGGGACTGGTGCTCGGCCTGTTCCTGCTGTCGCTCAACGCGACGACGGGGACGAAGCCCGCGTCGTCCACCCAGGAGGCGGCGCCGGCCGCGTCCACGTCGCCGAGCGCCGAACCAAGCCCGGCGCCCACGAAGACCACCGCGCCACCGTCTCCGTCGCCGACCCCGTCGAAGAAAGCGCCGTCCAACGCCGACTACGCGGGCCGTACCGACGACGACTCCTCGGCGATCGCGGTCACCGTGCGGGGCGGCAGGGCGATCGCGTACTTCTGCGACGGCCACGACAAGGAGTCCTGGCTGAAGGGCGACGTCAAGGACGACGGCACCATGAAGCTCACGGGCAAGAAGGGCGACGAGCTGAACGGCAGGCTCCAGGACGGCAGGCGGATCCGGGGCACCGTCGACCTGGGCGGGCAGCGCTACGGGTTCACCGCGGACCAGGCGGTCAAGCCGTCCGGACTGTACCGGGCGACTGCCACCGTGCGCGGCGCCAAGGTCGACGGCGGCTGGATCGTGCTGCCCGGCGGTGATCAGGTCGGCATCCTCAAACGCGACGACAGGCCCGCACCGGCGCCCGAGATCGACCCGGAGACCGGCGCCGTGACGATCGACGGCGAACAGCTCACCGCCCGGCCCGTCACGCCCTGACCTCCCGCTCGTCCCCATCATCCGACCCCCTCTCGCGCAGGGAGCCGTTCATGACCGTGGATCCGAACGCCGCAACCCGGGGCTTCCCGACCGGGCCGCCCGGACGCAGCCGTCCGAACCCGGCCCGCTATCTCGTCCCGGCCCTGGTCGCCGCGGCGGTGGCGGTCGGCCTCGGCGTGTACGGCAAGGTGCACGACCCGGCGGGGACCGCCTTCAACCTGGCCGGCTTCAGCAGCACGGGCGCCGTGAAGTCCTGGCTGGCGACGGCGGCCTTCGCCTTCGCGCTCGTCCAGGTCGTCTCGGCCCTCATGGTGTACGGGAGGCTGCCGGGGCCGAGCTGGTCGTCGGCGCTGCACCGCTGGTCGGGGCGGATCGCGTTCCTGGTGTCGGTGCCGGTCGCGGTGCACTGCCTGTACGCGCTGGGCTATCAGACGTACGAAACACGCGTTTTGTGGCACTCTCTCCTGGGTTGCTTCTTCTTCGGTGCCTTCAGTGCCAAGATGCTGCTGCTCCGCTCGGAGCGACTGCCGGGCTGGCTGCTCCCGATCGTCGGCGGGCTCGTGTTCACCATCCTCACCGTCATCTGGCTGACGTCCGCCCTCTGGTTCTTCCGCACCTTCGGAGTGACGACATGACCCATCGCCCGACGCGGCGCACGATTCTTCTCGCGAGCGGCGCGGCGGCTCTCGTCGCGGGTTGCAGTGAGTACGGCGACAGCGGTGACTCCTCGTCCGCCGCCGCCTCCCCCGGACAGGAACTGGCCAGGACGAGCGACATCCCGGTCGGCGGGGGGAAGATCTTCAAGGACGAGCAGGTCGTGGTGACCCAGCCGGAGAAGGACCAGTTCAAGGCCTTCTCCAACATCTGCACCCACCAGCGGTGCCCGGTGGCCAACGTCGCGGACGGCACCATCAACTGCACCTGCCACGGCAGCAAGTTCAGCATCAAGGACGGCTCGGTGGCCAACCCGCCGGCCACGCAGCCGCTGCCCGAGAAGCAGATCACCGTGACAGGAAATTCGATCAGCCTGGCGTGAGTTGGCGCATACGCTCCGGGACATGGATTCCGAGGCCCTGGTGCGCGACCACACGATCTACTCCTGCGTGATGGGTTCGCGCGCCTTCGGCCTGGCCACGGACACCAGCGACACGGACCGGCGGGGCGTGTTCCTCGCCCCGACCCCGCTCTTCTGGCGCTTCGAGAAGCCGCCGACCCACGTCGAGGGCCCGGCGGAGGAGCAGTTCAGCTGGGAACTGGAGCGCTTCTGCGAGCTGGCCCTGCGCGCCAACCCGAACATCCTGGAGTGCCTGCACTCCCCCGTCGTGGAGTACGTCGACGACACGGGCCGCGAACTCCTCGCCCTGCGCGAGGCGTTCCTGTCGCGGCGGGCACACGAGACGTTCATCCGCTATGCCATGGGCCAGCACAGGAAGCTGGAGGCCGACGTACGTCAGCACGGCGCCCCTCGCTGGAAGCACGCCATGCACCTCCTCCGCCTGCTGGCGAGCTCCCGTGATCTGCTGCGCACGGGCAGGCTCACGATCGACGTCGGCGATCAGCGTGAGCCGCTGCTCGCGGTGAAGCGGGGCGAGGTCTCCTGGTCGCGCGTCGAGACCTGGATGACCGAGTTGGTGACGGAGGCGGACGAGTCGGCCGGCGGCAGCCCGCTCCCCGCCGAGCCGGACCGGGCACGCGTCGAGGACTTCCTCGTGCGCGTCCGCCAGGCGTCAGCTCTCCGTGCGGGGGCTTGAGTCCGCCGCTCAGGCGTCCCAGAGCGCCCCCAGCGACATGAGGTCACCCTGGTACTCGATGCGGTCGGCCCACGACGTCGGCCACGCGTCCGAGCCGTGGTAGGCCCCGGCGAAGGCGCCGGTCAGGCAGGCGATGGAGTCGGAGTCGCCGGAGGTGCAGGCGGCCCGGCGTACGGCGGTGAGGGGTTCGTCGACGAGCATCAGGAAGCACAACAGGCCGGTGGCGAGCGCCTCTTCGGCGACCCAGCCCCCGCCGGTGGCGAGGCACGGATCGGCCTCGGGCGAGACCGTGCGCACGGCGTGCCTGAGGTGGTCCAGGGTCTCCAGGCACTCGTCCCAGCCGCGCCCGATGAAGTGCTCCGGCGTGGGGTCCTGGCCGCGGGTCCACAGGTCGCCGAGCCAGCGGGAGTGGTAGTTGTGGCGGTTCTCGTAGGCGTACGAGCGCAGCCGGCCGACCAGGCCCATCGGCTCGGTCCCCTCGGCGAGGAGCCAGATCGCGTGTGCGGTGAGGTCGGCGGCGGCGAGTGCCGTGGGGTGTCCGTGGGTGAGGGCGGCCTGCAACTGGGCGGCTCCCGCGCGCTGTTCCTCACTCAGCCCGCGCACCAGCCCGACGGGCGCCACGCGCATGTTGGCGCCGCAGCCCTTGGAGCCGATCTGGCTGGCCTCCTGCCAGGGGCGCTTCTCGTTCTTCAGGAGGTTGCAGGCGACGAGACAGGTGCGGCCGGGCGCGCGGTTGTTGTCGGGCGACTGGTACCAGTTCACGAACTCCTGGCGCACCGGCCGCTCCATCCGCAGCGGGTCCAGCAGTCCACGGTCCATGGCGGTACGCAGCCCGCGGGCCAGCGCCAGCGTCATCTGGGTGTCGTCCGTGACGATGGCGGGCCTGGGCAGGTCCATCTCGCGCCAGGGCCCGCACTTGGCGAGAATCGCCGGCACGGAGTTGAACTCGGTAGGGAACCCCATCGCGTCGCCGAGGGCGAGGCCGAGCAGGGATCCGGTGGCGGCACGTTTCGCGAGCGTCGTGGTGGTCATGTGGGTCGTCCTTCCTGAGTGGGACGCATCAGGGGCGGGTGCAGGGTGGTGGCGCCGCCCGCGCGGTAGACCGCGGCGGGTTTTCCGCGGCCTCCGGTCAGACGCGCGGCACCCGGGACCTGGTCGACGAAGCCCGGCGTGGCGAGCACCTTGCGCCGGAAGTTGGGCCGGTCGAGGGCGGTTCCCCACACGGTCTCGTACACCTGCTGCAACTCTCCGAGGGTGAACTCGGGCGGGCAGAAGGACGTGGCGAGACAGCTGTACTCGAGCTTGGCACCGACGCGTTCGTGGGCGTCGGCGAGGATCCGGTCGTGGTCGAAGGCGAGGGGACCGAGCGCGTCGTACCGCAGCCACTGGGCCTGCGCCGCGTCACCGCCGCCGTGCGGCTCGGGAGGGTCCGCGAGCAGCGCGGCGAAGGCGACGGAGACGACGCGCATCCTGGGGTCGCGGCGGGGTTCGCTGTACGTCCGCAACTGTTCGAGGTGGAGCCCGGAGATGTCCGACAGGCCGGTTTCCTCGGCGAGTTCGCGCCGGGCCGCCGTCTCCGCGGACTCGTGCGGCAGCACGAAGCCGCCGGGCAGCGCCCAGCGGCCCAGATACGGCTCCTGTCCGCGCTCGACGAGCAGCACCTGGAGCACGCCCGCACGGACCGTCAGGACGGCCAAGTCGACGGTGACGGCGAAGGGCTCGAACGCGTACTTGTCGTAGCCCTCTGGCGCGTTGCCGCCAGACGCCCGACCTTCGCGTGCGAGCACGCCCACTCACTCCCCACTTAATAGTCAGAACGACTAATAGTCATCACGACTATAAGTGAGGTGAGTAGGCTCACACAAGCCTCCAAGTGAGCTGATTCGAGGGCTTCTTGGCAGATCAAGACGGCCGAACGCCGCCACCGCCGCTCCCGCCGCAGCGACCCCACCCGTCGACACGCACACCTTGATCAGCCCGCCGCGGCCCGGAAACAGTCACCCCGGGCTCAGTCACGGGAGGCAGACCGGGCCCGGCCCCGGAAGGAGGCGCGGGGGGCTCGGACGCCGCCCCAGGAAGGCCAGCAGCCGGTCCTCGGGCCGGGACCAGGACGACAGCGCGCCGACCGGCTCGGCGAAGCGCACACCCCGGTCCGCGTCCGCGACGAACTCCCCTGCCACTGAGAGCAGTTCGCCCGCGAGCGCCGGCGGAATCGGCCGCGACCGCCCGCACGCCTGGGCAACGTCCCATCCGTGTACGGCGATCTCGACTGCGCCGACGGCCGCCAGCGGCCCGACTTCGAGCGACCGGTCCCCCACCCGCACGGACGGCTCGGCCGACGGCACCGCGCCCGACACCACGGCCCAGGCGCCGAGCAGCGCGCAGGCCCGTTCCCGGAACGCGCACACGGGATCGGCCGCCCGCGGCGAGGGACACAGGCCCACCCGTCCCTCGGAGACCCCTTCGTAGAGCGCGTCCACCGAGTCGTCGAGATGCCCGAGCAGCTCCCCCAGATCCCACCGGGCGCAGGGCGTGGCGCGCCCCAGACTCCCCGGCACCACGACGGCGACACTCCCCAGCGCGTACGCGAGCGAACGTTCCAGCAGCTCCCCGGAGTTCACGGGCACACCCCGCCCGTCCCGAAACGCGCCTCACACACGCCGTCCGCCCCAGCGGCCCTCAGGAGCCCTCCAGGCACGCCTCCCGGCCCGCCGGCCCCCGTGGGCGACAAACGGCGCACACCGCCCTCCGGAGCCGTCAGACGTCTGCTCGTGACGATCCGGTCCGTCCCGCTCCGCGAGGACGACCGGCCCTCGCGTTCTCTCGTCCCACCCATCGCGGGCTCCCTTCCCTCACCCGTACAGACGGCCGGGAAGCGGAAAAAGCATCGGCCGGTTCCGGAACAATCCCGGAACCGGCCGAAAACGACGGGCACTCCTGAGCGACAGGCGCTCCTAGAGGTCGACCTCCTGCATGAGCATTCCGACCTCGGTGTTCGACAGGCGGCGCAGCCAGCCCGACTTCTGGTCGCCCAGGGTGATCGGGCCGAAGGAGACGCGCACCAGCTTGTCGACCGGGAAGCCGGCCTCCGCGAGCATGCGGCGCACGATGTGCTTGCGGCCCTCGTGCAGGGTCACCTCGACCATGTAGTTCTTGCCGGTCTGCTCGACGACCCGGAAGTGGTCCGCCTTCGCGTACCCGTCCTCCAGCTGGATGCCGTTCTTGAGCTGCTTGCCCAGGTCGCGCGGGATGGGGCCCACGATGTGCGCGAGGTAGACCTTCTTCACGCCGTACTTGGGGTGGGTCAGGCGGTGCGCCAGTTCACCGTGGTTGGTGAGCAGGATGACGCCCTCGGTCTCGGTGTCCAGCCGCCCGACGTGGAAGAGCCGCGTCTCGCGGTTCGTCACGTAGTCGCCGAGGCACTGACGGCCCTCGGTGTCCTCCATGGTCGAGACGACACCGGCGGGCTTGTTCAGCGAGAAGAACTGGTACGACTGCGTGGCGACGGTCAGCCCGTCGACCTTGATCTCATCCTTCTCCGGGTCGACGCGCATGCCCTGTTCCAGCACGATCTCGCCGTTGACCTCGACCCTGGCCTGCTCGACCAGTTCCTCGCAGGCGCGCCGCGAACCGTAGCCCGCGCGCGCGAGCACCTTCTGCAGGCGCTCGCCCTCCTCCTCGGCCCCGGGGTGGGTCCTGGGCGTCTTGATCTCCGGCTTGCCGGCGTACCGGTCCCGGTTGCGCTCCTCGGCCCGCGTCTCGTACTCACGCGAACGCGCCGGCTCCGTACGGCCGCCGCGCTGCTGACCCTGCTTGGGGCCGCCCTTGGCGCCGCCGCGGGCCGCGTTGCCGCGCCCGGACTTGGGGCCCTCGTGGGAGGCGGCGGGGCCTACGTCGTAGCGGCGCTCCTCGGGACGCGGCTTGCCGGGGCGCTTGGGCTGCTCGTCACGCCCTCCCCCGCTCCTCGGCTGGGAGCCGCCCGCACCGGTTCCCCGGGGGGCTCCGCGCCCGCCGGCCCCGCGGGAGTCTCCGCTCCCGCCGGACCCACGGGAGCCGGCGCCCCCACCGGACCCGCGAGGGTTGCCGCCTCCGCCGGACCCACGGGAGCTGCCGCCTCCGCCGGATCCGCGGGAGCTGCCGCCCCCACTGGAGCCGCGGGGGTTGCCGCGCCCGCTGTTACCGCCACTGCCACTGCCACTGCTTCGCATCAAAGTTCCGTCGTCGTCGTGTCGTCTGCATCTGAGTCCGGTGCGTCCGGATCGAACGACGGGACCCCTTCCAGCGTCTCTGCTTCGATCGCGTCCGCCTCGGGGAGGAAGGGCGCGAGCTCCGGGAGCTCGTCCAGGCCGCGCAGGCCCATTCGCTCCAGGAAGTAGTTCGTCGTCCTGTACAGGATCGCACCTGTTTCGGGTTCCGTGCCCGCCTCCTCGACCAGACCGCGCTGGAGGAGGGTGCGCATCACGCCGTCACAGTTGACTCCGCGGACCGCCGAGACCCTGGATCGGCTGACCGGCTGACGGTACGCGACGACGGCCAGCGTCTCCAGGGCCGCCTGGGTGAGCCGGGCCTGCTGCCCGTCCAGGACGAAGCGCTCGACGGCCATGGCGTACTCGGGCCGGCTGTAGAACCGCCAGCCCCCGGCGATGAGCCGCAGCTCGAAGCCGCGTCCCTGCACGGTGTACTCGTCGGCCAGCTCGCGCAGCGCGGCCGCGATCCGCCGCTTCGGCCGCTCCAGGATCTTCGAGAGGTGCTCCACGGTCGCGGGTTCGTCCACGACCATGAGGACGGCCTCCAGGGCGGGTTTGAGATCGAGGTCGGCGACGGTGCGCGGCCCGGCCGGGATCTCGGTGGTGTCCTCGCTCACGCCTTCTTCTCCTCCTTGGGCACCTCGGGCGGCCGGTCGAACTCGTCCGTCACCTTCGGCTGCTCGTCGCTGTCCCCGCCGGTCCAGCGCACGACCAGTTCCCCGAGGGCGTCTTCCTGGTCCAGCGCCACGGCCTTCTCGCGGTACAGCTCCAGCAGGGCGAGGAACCGGGCGACGACGGTCAGGGTGTCGGCGGTGTCCTCGATGAGGTCGCGGAAACTGGCCGCCCCCAGCTCCTTCAGCCGGGCCACCATGATCCCCGCCTGCTCCTGCACGCTGACCAGCGGCGCGTGGATGTGGTCGACGTACACCTGCGGCCTGGGCCTGGGCTGCATCGCCTTCACGGCCAGCTTCGCGAACCCCTCGGCCCCGATGCTGATGACCACCTCGGGAAGCAGCTCCGCGTGGTGGTCCTCCAGTCCGACGGTACGGGGGTAGCGGCGGGCCTCCTGGTCGAGGCGGGCCTGGAAGATGTCCGCGATGTGCTTGTACGCGCGGTACTGGAGGAGCCGCGCGAAGAGCAGGTCCCGGGCCTCGAGCAGCGCCAGGTCCGCCTCGTCCTCGACCTCGGCGGACGGCAGCAGGCGCGCCGCCTTGAGGTCGAGCAGGGTGGCCGCGACCACGAGGAACTCGGTCGTCTGGTCGAGGTCCCAGTCCGGGCCCATGGCCCTGATGTGGGCCATGAAATCGTCGGTGACGCGCGACAGCGCCACTTCCGTGACGTCCATCTTGTGCTTCGAGATCAGCTGAAGCAGCAGGTCGAAGGGGCCCTCGAAGTTCGCGAGGCGCACCTTGAAGACACCGTCGCCGTCCTCGTCGTCGGGCTCCGGCTCGGGTTCGGATGCGGCTTCGAACTCGGCGAAAAGCTCGGGCTCGGGCCCGATGGGGACCTCTGGCTCGGGCTCGACGGGAGGCTCGGGCCCGGCAAGAACCTCGGGCCCGGACTCCACGGGCTCCGCCGGCGCCCCGGAACCGACGGGCGGCGCCGGCACCGGCTCCTCGACAGGGGCCGGGGGCGCCTCCCCGGGCCCCCGCCCCAGAACACGCCGACGGCCGGCACCGGGGCCGGAGGGCGGGACGGAAGCGTCATACGAGGGCATAGCGCTCGCAGGCTACCTCCTACCGCCCACGAAGCCGTCGTACGAGAATGCTCGCGTCCCCCCGGGATTCGAGATCGGCGAGCACGACGGCCACCGCCTCCCGGACGATCCGCCCGCGGTCGACGGCCAGCCCGTGCTCACCCCGGAGCACCAGCCGGGCGTGCTCGAGGTCGATGAGTTCCTCGGCGGACACGTACACCGTGATCTTCTCGTCGTGCCGTTCCCGCCCGCTGGGCCGACGCCCCTGGCCCCGTCCGCGCTTGCGCGAGGACTGTCCGGCGGCAGAACCTTCCTGCACTGCCTGACCTCGCCCGGAGCGCTCGGCGGTGGCACCCCGGCTGCGGGATCCCGCGTCGGGGTCGGAGTCGGCCGCGACGTGTTCGTCGCCCTCGCCGTCACCGCCCCGGACGGGCACCGACTGCGGTGCGTCGTCCCCGGCGGCCACCGCGTCGCTCTCGCCCGCGGGAGCCGGTACCCGGGCCTCGCCGTTGGTCCGGCGAGAGGGCGAGGACGACTGGAGCGCCATTCCCCCGGTGGTACGGAACAGTTCGTCGGCCCCCGGCAGACTCACTCGGCGTGACACCGGGCGAGCACCTCCCTGGCGAGCTGGCGATAGGCGGCGGCACCGACGGAGTTGGAGGCGTACGTGGTGATCGGCTCACCGGCGACGGTGGTCTCCGGGAAGCGCACCGTGCGCCCGATGACCGTGTGGTAGACGTGATCGTCGAACGCCTCGACCACGCGCGCGAGCACCTCACGGCTGTGCACCGTGCGCGAGTCGTACATCGTCGCGAGGATGCCGTCGAGCTCCAGCTCGGGGTTGAGCCGCTCCTGGACCTTCTCGATGGTCTCGGTGAGCAGTGCGACACCGCGCAGGGCGAAGAACTCGCACTCGAGCGGCACGATCACCTTGTGGGCCGCCGTCAGGGCGTTCACGGTGAGCAGGCCGAGCGAGGGCTGGCAGTCGATCACGATGTAGTCGTAGTCGGCCATCAGCGGCTTCAGGGCGCGCTGGAGCGTGGACTCACGCGCCACCTCGCTCACCAGCTGCACCTCGGCGGCGGACAGGTCGATGTTG
Source organism: Streptomyces sp. NPDC050535 (assembly GCF_044457665.1). Classification (NCBI taxonomy): domain Bacteria; kingdom Bacillati; phylum Actinomycetota; class Actinomycetes; order Kitasatosporales; family Streptomycetaceae; genus Streptomyces; species Streptomyces sp. NPDC050535. The sequence continues at coordinate 25,256 of NZ_JBITHE010000006.1, read as the reverse complement.
CTGGGCAGCAGGTCCATGTTCGGGACCGCCGTCTTCAGGAGCACGTCGTCCGCCGTCATTCCCCGCTCCATGAGCAGGTTGTAGACGGTGAGGTCGAGCTCCATCGGGTTGACGCCGAGACCGACCGAGAGCGCGCCCTGCGGGTCGAAGTCGACGAGCAGGACCCGGCGTCCGTACTCCGCGAGCGCGGCACCCAGGTTGATGGTCGACGTGGTCTTGCCGACGCCGCCCTTCTGGTTGCACATCGCCACGATCGTCGCGGGGCCGTGGTCGGTCAGCGGCCCGGGGATCGGGAAGTACGGGAGCGGGCGTCCCGTCGGGCCGACGCGCTCACGGCGCTGACGGGCCGCGTCCGGCGCGAGCGTGGCCGCGTACTCGGGATCGGGCTCGTACTCGGCGTCGGGGTCGTAGAAGTGCCCCTCGGGCAGTTCGTCGAAGTCGGCGAAGTGGGTGCGGTTCTCGCCACTTCCGTTGCCGGCCATGGCGTTCACGTGATGGCCATCCATGCTCGGGTGTGCTGTCTGAGTCATACGGGGACTCTTCTGGGCTGCGAAGGTGCGGACAGCGACGGAGCCGACAGCCTCGAGCCCCGTGGGGGCCTGGCCCCGCGTCGGCATTCCTGGTTGACCACCCCCGGGAGTAAATGTCGACTCATTCACAAGTCGTCTTACCTCCTTGGTGACCAGGAAACTTCTCGATAGGTCAGCGTGGCACCATGCCGACGGTTGGCGACTCTATGGCGTGTCACCGCTCCGCAGCAACACAATCCGCCGGACCCGACCCGATGTGTCGGCAACCGAACACCCCTCTGTCAAGGGCGTAAGGCCGTCGCACAGCAGGTTTCACCGGTGTACGAATCGGTTAAAGGGTTACGTTCGCGGCGAGTTGAACGAGTGTCACAAAGTGACCCGACACACACCCGGCCGGACCTCGTCGGGCAAGGTCCGGCCGGGTGTGCGGTGTTGACGAGCCGTGTTGACGTATCGCCTTTTTACCCGTTGATGACTTAACCGAGCAAGGTCTCCAGCTCCACGTGCTCAAGGCCGTGAGCCTCGGCGACCTCGCGGTAAACCACCTTGCCGTCATGCGTGTTGAGACCCCTGGCGAGCGCCGCGTCACGGCGCAGCGCCTCGACCCAGCCGCGGTTCGCGAGCTCCACGATGTACGGAAGTGTCGCGTTGGTGAGCGCGTACGTCGACGTGTTGGGCACCGCGCCGGGCATGTTGGCGACGCAGTAGAAGACCGAGCCGTGGACCGGGAAGGTCGGCTCGGCGTGTGTGGTGGGACGCGAGTCCTCGAAGCACCCACCCTGGTCGATCGCGATGTCGACAAGAACACTTCCCGGCTTCATTCGCGAAACAAGTTCGTTGGTGACGAGCTTCGGCGCCTTGGCTCCCGGGATGAGAACGGCACCGATGACGAGGTCGGCGTCCAGCACGGCCTTCTCCAGCTCGAAGGAGTTGGACATGATCGCCCGGACCTTGGTGCCGAAGACCTTGTCGGCCTCGCGCAGCTTGTTGATGTCGCGGTCGAGCAGCGTGACGTGGAATCCCATGCCGACGGCGATCTGCGTGGCGTTCCAGCCGGAGACACCGCCGCCGATGACGACGGCCCGCGCGGGCTGCGTGCCGGGGACGCCACCGGGGAGCACACCGCGGCCGCCGACCGAGCGCATCAGATGGTACGCGCCGACCTGCGGAGCCAGCCGGCCCGCGACCTCCGACATCGGGGCGAGCAGGGGCAGGGCGCGACCGGGCAGCTCAACGGTCTCGTAGGCGATCGCCGTGGTGCCGGACCCGACGAGCGCGTCCGTGCACTCCTTGGACGCCGCCAGGTGCAGGTAGGTGAAGAGCGTCTGGTCCTTGCGCAGGCGGTGGTACTCCTCCGCGATGGGCTCCTTGACCTTGAGCAGCAGGTCGGCGGTGGCCCAGACCTCGTCGGCGGTGGCGAGGATCCGCGCACCGGCGGCGACGAACTCGTCGTCCGTGATCGAGGAGCCGAGACCGGCGTGCTGCTCGATGAGGACCTGGTGGCCGTGGCGCACCAGCTCGTGCACACCGGCGGGGGTGATGGCCACCCGGAACTCGTTGTTCTTGACCTCGCGGGGGATACCGACCTTCACGTCGATCACGGTCCTTGGCTCAGAGGGTTCTGGGGCTGCGCATGCCGGGGCGACACAAGCCAGGGCATTGCAGGTCATACCCGACGCGAGGGAGCACACCGGGAGACACCACGAAAGAACGCGGCGGAGCCAGTCTAATGAAGGGATTCTCTCTGTCTAGCCTTCCAATGCATCAATCTTTTTCGGGTGTACTACGGATTTCGCAGGCGTTAGCGTCTTGTTCCCTGGCTGATGCGCTTTCCGGGAGCTCGTCACCCAGCATTCGCTCGGCCGCACTCCGGTGCAGCCGGGCCGCCGCCGGGTCGCCGAGCCGGTCCAGGGTGTCGGCCAGCCTGAGCTGAAGCGCGGCCTGGAGTCGTACGTCGTCCGCGCGGCGCGCCCACTCGGCCGCCTCCTGGCAGGTGCGCAGCGACTCCTCGGGCCGCCCGGCGTACTCCTGGACACGGGCCAGCTCGCTCAACGCCCGTGCCTGAGCGGCCACATCGCCGTTCTTGCGGTGCCCGGTGACGGCGGCCCGCCAGTTGCGCAGCGCCTCGCCGTAGCGGCCCGCGTAGGTGTGCGCGGTGGCGATACGGCCGTACAGCCGGGCGGCGTCCACGCGCTCGTCGCGCGCGAGCCGTTCGGCGAGCGCCCGCCCGTACCAGTCGGCGGCCCGGTCGTAGTCCCCGAGCTCCTGGTGGGCGCCGCCTACGGATTCCATCGCGCGGCCGGTCGCATACAGGTCGTTCGCCTCGCGTCCGGCGTCCAGCGCGGCCCGGTAGCGGACCAGCGCCTCGGGCGTACGGCCGGTCTGCGCGTCCAGGTCCGCTAGGTTCAGCAGGGCCGCGGCCTTCTCCCGGGGCAGTTCGCGGCGCTCGGCGACGTCCAGGACGAGCCGGTGGATCCCGTACAGCTCGGGTGCGGCGGCCCGCGTACCGATGTGCGCGACCATCGCCCGTACCAGCGCGGCCATCAGGCGGCGGGCCAGCGTGTCCAGCTCGCCGTCGGCGACCGCGAGCCGGGCCGAGGCGAGCAGCGCGGGCTGCCGGATGCGCAGCCAGTCGGCGGCGGCCCGGGGGTTCGGGAAGCGCAGGGCCCGGGGCATTCCGGCGAGCTTCTCGCGGGCGGGCGAGCTGTCGGTCTCGGTGATGGCGCGGCAGGACACCAGCAGCCGTACGGTCCGCTCCAGCATCCGGGCGCGGGCGAGCTGGAGCTCGGCGGGGCGGTCGTGGGCCTCGGTGAGCGCGGTCAGCAGCGGCAGCAGGCAGCCGGGCACCTCGTACTGCGGCAGCGGCGACGGGACGGGCCGCAGCAGGCCGAGCGCGGCGAAGTCGTCCAGGGTGGTGCGGGCGGCGCTCACCGAGCAGCCGGCGAGCGCGGAGGCGGTGTGCGGGTCGACGAGACCGGCCGGGGCGAGCGAGAGCAGTCGCAGTATCCGCGCGGCGGCGCTGGGCAGCGAGGCGTACGTGAGCCGGAGCATGCGGGCCGGCGCCGTGCCTTCGTCGCCCTCGGTGCGCAGGTGCTTGGCGAGGTCGGCGACCGCCGACTGGGGGCGGGACGCGAGCCAGCCGCCGGCGAGCACCAGGGCGGCGGGCTGGCCGGCGCACAGCTCGACCAGGTTCTCGGCGGAGAGCGGGTCGACGGTAATGCGCACCTGGCCGGTGAAACGGCCGAGGAGTTCGAGCGCCGACTTGGTGTCCAGGCCGCCCAGGGTGCAGGGGCGGACGTCCGCGATGCCGGTCAGCGGGCCGCCGGAGACGGCGACGACCAGGCAGTCCGGGGTGTCCGGCAGCAGGGCGTCGACCTGCTCGGCGTCGGCCGCGTCGTCGAGCACGAGCAGGACGCGGCGGACGGCGAGGGCCTCGCGCAGCGCCTCGCCGAGGTCGTCGGCGTCCGCGCCGGGCGGGGTGGGGCGCTCCAGAGCGGTGAGGAGCTCCCGTGCGGTGCGCTCGGTGGGTACCGGGGTGCCGTCGGCTTCGGTGAGCCGGGCGCGCAGCACGCCGTCGGGGTAACTCTCGGCGACCTGCCGCGCGAGCTCCTCGGCGAGCGCGGTGCGGCCCGAACCGGGCTTGCCCGCGATGAGCAGGACGCGCGCGCGGGGCGCCTTCCGGCCCGAGATGGTGTCCAGGCCCGCTCGCTCGATGTCGGCCCGGAGTTCCTTCAACTCTCTTGTGCGACCCAGGAACTGACTCTCCGTAGGAGCGGACTCGGCAGCCGGGCGCTGCCCTTCTGCCGACACCTTCGTGCCGCCGTTGTCCACCGCCTGATCCGTCACGGGCCACACTCCCGTCCCACTGCGCGCGCAAACCCGCCGGGACTCCGGACGGGGCGTTTTCAGAGCCTAGTTCACGCTCTGCGACGATCCGTGCGGAGCGCGGCGGACAGGTCCCCCGATCGGATCAGGCGATCGTAGGACTGATTGCGTCGGACGGGTGTCGGGCGGAGGCCGGGCGGGGGTCAGACCTCGAAGGGCCGGGCCGGCCACGGGGCTTCCGCCGGGCGCAGCGCGTCGAGACCGTCGCCGTTCCGCGCGGCGACCAGCGAGAGCACGCCGACTGCGAGGCAGGTGTTGTGGAGGTCTCCGGCGAGTACCCGTCGTACGAGCTCGTCGACGGGGACCCGGGCCAGCTCCATGTCGGCCTCCTCGTCCTCGACCTCGAAGCGCTGTCCCTCTGCCTCCGAGAGGTCGCGGGCGAGGAAGACGCGGACGGCCTCGGTGCAGCCGCCGGGCGTGGTGTAGACGTCGGTGAGGACCCGCCAGGTCTCGGCCTTGATGTGCGCCTCTTCGTAAAGCTCGCGCTGCGCGGCGGTCAGGGGGTTCTCGCCGGGGATGTCGAGGAGCCCGGCCGGGATCTCCCAGAGCTTGTGGCGCACGGGGTGGCGATACTGGCGCAGCACCAGGACGCGGTCCTCGTCGTCGAGGGCGAGGATGGCGACGGAGCCGGGATGGACCTGGTAGTCGCGGCGGGCGACCGATCCGTCGGGCATGACCACGTCGTCCGTACGGACCGAGGTCTTGTTGCCGACGAACGGGGTCTCGCTCGCCCTGATCTCCCACTCCTCGGCGGTGTCCTTGATGGTCATGCCCTGTCCTCCCACACGTGCAAAAGAAACTGGCCCCGCACAGGAACCGTTACCGGTACCCGTGACGGAAAACGGGGTGCACACCTCGAAAGGCACACACCCCGGACACCGTACAACCCTCGTGTTACTTGGCTGTCTTGCCTGTCTTGCGTTCCACCGCGGCCTTGACCAGGCCCGCGAAGAGCGGGTGCGGGCGGGTCGGGCGGGAGCGGAGCTCGGGATGGGCCTGGGTCGCCACCAGGTACGGGTGGACGTCGCGCGGGTACTCGACGTACTCGACGAGCTTGCCGTCCGGCGAGGTCCCGGAGAACTGGAGACCGGCCTTCTTCTCCAGCTCCGCGCGGTAGGCGTTGTTCACCTCGTAGCGGTGCCGGTGCCGCTCCTCGACGTACTCCTTGCCGTCGTACACCTCGCGCGCGATGGAGCCCTCGGCGAGCTTGGCCGGGTACATGCCCAGCCGCATGGTGCCGCCCATGTCGCCCTCGCCCGCCACGATGTCGAGCTGCTCGGCCATGGTGGAGATGACCGGGTGGGCGGTGCCGGGGTCGAACTCGGTGGAGTTGGCGTCGGCGATGCCGGCCAGGTTGCGCGCGGCCTCGATCACGATGCACTGGAGGCCCAGGCAGAGGCCGAGCAGCGGGATCCTGTTCTCACGGGCGTACTGGATGGCGCCGACCTTGCCGGACACGCCGCGGTCGCCGAAGCCGCCGGGGATGCAGATCGCGTCGACGTCGCCGAGCTGCCTGGCCGCGCCCGCCGGGGTCTTGCAGTCGTCCGAGGTGACCCATTTCACCTTCACGCGGGCCTTGTTCGCGAAACCGCCGGCGCGCAGCGCCTCGGTGACGGAGAGGTAGGCGTCGGGCAGGTCGATGTACTTGCCGACCAGCGCCAGGTTGATCTCGTGCAGCGGGCTGTGGACGCGGTCGAGCAGGTCGTCCCAGGCCGTCCAGTCCACGTCGCGGAAGGCCAGGTCCAGCTTGCGGACGACGTACGCGTCCAGGCCCTCGGTGTGCAGCACCTTCGGGATGTCGTAGATCGACTTGGCGTCGATGCAGGCGACCACGGCCGCCTCGTCGACGTCGCACATCAGGGAGATCTTGCGCTTGATGGCGGTGGGCACCTCGCGGTCCGCCCGCAGCACGATCGCGTCCGGCTGGATGCCGATGTTGCGCAGCGCGGCAACCGAATGCTGGGTCGGCTTCGTCTTCAGCTCCCCGGAGGGGCCGATGTACGGGAGGAGCGAGATGTGGACCACGAACACGTTGTCGCGGCCGACCTCGTGACGGACCTGACGGACCGTTTCCAGGAAGGGCAGCGACTCGATGTCGCCGACCGTGCCGCCGACCTCCGTGATGACCACGTCGACGTCGTCGGTGGCCATCCGGCGGATGCGGTGCTTGATCTCGTTGGTGATGTGCGGGATGACCTGCACGGTGTCGCCCAGGTACTCGCCGCGCCGCTCCTTGGCGATGACCGTCGAGTACACCTGGCCGGTGGTGACGTTGGCCGAGCCGTCCAGATCGACGTCGAGGAAACGCTCGTAGTGGCCGATGTCCAGGTCGGTCTCGGCGCCGTCGTTGGTGACGAACACCTCACCGTGCTGGAACGGGTTCATGGTGCCCGGGTCGACGTTCAGATACGGGTCGAGCTTCTGCATCGTGACCCGCAGGCCCCGCGCCTTGAGCAACATACCCAGACTCGAGGCCGTGAGTCCCTTGCCGAGGGAGGAAGCGACACCCCCGGTGACGAAGATGTGCTTGGTCGTCGTGGCTGTGCTGTTTCGAAAAGCAGCGGGCGTCATGGCCAAGAGGGGGCTCCCGTGGTCGCGGTCTGGGGTGCGTACCGGCGTGGTGTCCGAAGATCTCCGGAGGTGCCGTCGCTGCGGTTCGGGGGTTTTTCTCCCACCGGTCCACGGGCTACCAGGGTATCAGCGCCGCGGAGAGGCTGCTTCCGGCCACGCTCCGCACACACGTCGACACGTACCCCACACGCCACGCACTGGAGTCTCACTCGATCGGCCCACCCGGGTTACCGGGAGCGGCACGCGGATCTTCCACGTGCGTCGTATCCTGCTCGGACACTCGCTGCCGAGCCCGGCTGAAACACGGCACCTACCCCGTCCGTATCCCGGAACACGAAAGCTCGTCAGTTCGTTTCGCAACGACAATCGCACCGACTATTGACGTTTCGTAGCGACGCATTACCAACGTTCCCTTGACCGCAAGAGCGACCGCCCCGCAGGGGGCGAGGTAGCCGTTCGACTGGAGTTGCACGTGGCCGGGCGCATCGAGGACTACGCACTCATCGGAGACATGCAGACAGCGGCGCTGGTCTGCCGGGACGGCACGGTCGACTGGCTGTGCCTGCCCCGCTTCGACTCCCACGCCGTCTTCGCAGGACTGCTCGGCACGGAGGAACACGGATTCTGGCGGCTGGGGCCGGCGCACGCGGCCGACGCCAAACCGCCGACGGCGGCGCGCCGCACCTATCGCGGCGACTCGCTGATCCTGGAATCCGAGTGGGACACCCCACGCGGCACGGTCCGCGTGACCGATTTCATGCCCCCGCGTGACGGCGCGCCGCAGCTGATCCGGATCGTGGAGGGCGTCACGGGCCGGGTCCCGATGCGCTCCGCGCTGCGGATGCGTTTCAGCTACGGCCGTGTCGTGCCCTGGGTGCACAAGCACGAGGGGCGGACGGTCGCCGTCGCCGGCCCCGACTCGGTGTGGTTCGACACCGCCTGCGAGACCTACGGCAAGGCGCTGACCACCTACGCCGACTTCACGGTGGCACCGGGCGACCGGATCGCGTTCACCATCTCGTGGGAGCCCTCGCACAAGGCACCGCCCGCCCTGCCGGAGCCGGAGGAGTCGCTGGAGGCCACCGCGGAGTTCTGGCGCGACTGGGTCGACCAGTGCACCTACCACGGCCCCTACCGCGAGGCCGTCGTACGCTCCCTGATCACCCTCAAGGCCCTGACGTACGGACCCACGGGCGGCATCGTCGCCGCGCCCACGACCTCGCTCCCGGAGGAGATCGGCGGCGTACGGAACTGGGACTACCGCTACACCTGGCTGCGTGACGCGGCGATCACGCTGTCGTCGCTGCTGCGCACCGGCTATCGCGAAGAAGCCCGCGCCTGGCGCGAGTGGCTGCTGCGCGCGGTCGCCGGCGACCCGGAGAACCTGCAGATCATGTACGGCATCGCCGGGGAACGGGAGCTGGGCGAGGCAGAGCTCCACTGGCTTCCCGGGTACGAGAACTCGGGGCCCGTACGAGTCGGCAACGGCGCCGCGGGGCAACTCCAGCTCGACGTGTACGGCGAGGTCACCGAGGCCCTGCACCTCGCCCACATGACGGGCCTGTCCCGCAACGACTACGCCTCGCTCCTCCAGCTCAAGCTGATCCGCTACCTGGAGGACCACTGGGACCAGCCCGACGAGGGCATCTGGGAAGTCCGCGGCCCTCGCCGGCACTTCGTGCACTCCAAGGTGATGGCCTGGGTCGCCGTCGACCGCACGATCAAGCTCATCGAGTCCGGTGACGCGGACGGTCCGCTGGAGAAGTGGCGCGAGCTGCGCGACGACATCCACCGGGACGTGTGTGAGAAGGGTTACGACAAGGAGCGCAACACGTTCACGCAGTCGTACGGCTCCAAGGAGCTGGACGCCTCGCTGCTCCTCATCCCCCAGATGGGCTTCCTGCCGCCGGACGACAAGCGCGTGATCGGGACCATCGAGGCCATCCAGCGCGAGCTGTCGACCTCGGACGGTTTCATCCTGCGCTACCCGACCAGCGGCGAGAACGCGGGCGTGGACGGCCTGGAGGGCGACGAAGGTGCCTTCCTCGCCTGCTCGTTCTGGATGGCGGACGACCTCGCGATGATCGGGCGGGTCGACGAGGCCCGCAAGCTCTTCGAGAAGCTGCTCGCCCTCCGCAACGACCTGGGCCTGCTCGCCGAGGAGTGGGACTCCCGGCTCCAGCGCCAGGTCGGCAACTTCCCGCAGGCGTTCAGTCACGTTCCGCTGATCGACACGGCCCTGAGGCTGACCGCTTCGGGGGCGTACGGCGGCTGAACACGATCGACGCCCGCTCCTGAACGGCTCCCGAACGTCCTGAACGCGCCCGATCCGCCGTGCCCGCCTGGGCTGGAAGGCAGTCCTGTCCCCCGCCGAAAGGGGCGGCTGCCAGGGTTCCCCTCTCCAGGGCGGGCGCGGCTTTCGCCGCGCTCCAACCACAACATCGCTCCCGTGCCCGGCTGAGCGGCCGGTCACTTCCGCTCCCGTAACGGGCCGGAGATGTTCCGAAACGTGCCGGCGGGTAGCGTCCGGAACCATGGACAGCCGTTACGACACCCAGGGCGCCGGAATCACCGTGCGGCGGGCGCTTGAGCTGCCCGGCCTGCGCGGCGGGCTGCCGGAGATCCTCGCGGGGGCCGACCGGCTGCAGCGCACCGTGCGCTGGGTGCACGCGGGCGAGGTCCCGAACATCGCCTCGCTCCTGAAGGGCGGCGAACTGCTCCTGACCACGGGGTACGGCCTCGGCACCCGCCCCGCAGACCAGCGCGCCTTCGTCCGCACGCTCGCCGAGCGCGGCATCGCGGCCCTCGTGGTGGAGCTCGGCCCGCGGTTCACCCGGCTGCCCGCGGCCCTCGTGGAGACGGCCAGGTCGGCCGGTCTCCCGCTCGTCCAGCTGCACCGCGAGGTGCCCTTCGTGGCCGTCACGGAGGAGATCCACACCGAGATCGTCAACGGCCACTACGCCCTCCTCCAGCGGGCCGAGGAGGTGCACAGGCGCTGTACCGAGGCACTGCTCGGCGGGGGCGGCGTCCCCCAGGTCCTCGGGATCCTCGCGGAGTTCAGCGGCAATCCGGTCTTCCTGGAGACGGCGGAGGGGCAGCTCCTGTACGCCGCAGGGTCGGGCGGCTCGGGCGCCGATCCGCTCCAGGTGTGGGAGGGCATGCGCGGCCAGCACAAGGAGGAGCCGCCCGCGGGAACGACTCTCGTGGACGTGCCCGGGGGCGGCCCCGGCACCGGTTCGGTACGGGCACGGCTGGTCCTGCTGCCCGTCAGCGCCCCGGTCGCCCCGGTGCACCGGCTCGCGGCGGAGCGGACCGCCGGAATCCTGGCCGTCGTCCTGATGCAGGCCCGCCAGGAGGAGGAGCTCGCGGCGCGCGGACGCGGCGACTTCCTCACCGACCTCGCCGAGGGCCGTATCGAGGCCGAGGACGCTCCGGCGCAGGCCCGGGTGCTCGGCTTCAAGCCCGGCGGCAGCCCGCTCCTGCCCGTCGTGATGCGGCTCGCCGACGGCCTCTCCCCCGGCGGCGGCTGGGCGGTCCTGGCCCGCGCGGTCGCCGAGGAGCTCGCCTCGGTCGGAGTGCCCGTCCTGCTCGGCGTACGTCCGGTCGAGGGCAGGGTCCCGCTGCTGCTGGGATTGCGGTCGGAGTCGGAGCGCTCGGCGGTCGCGGACCGGGTCGCGGCGGCGCTGCGGGCGGGCGTGGAGCGGGCGGGCATGCAACGGCCCGGCGCGCTGCCCCCGGTGGTGGTGGTCGGCGTCGCGGGCGGCTGGGCGGCGGCCTCGGCGGGTCTGCGGCACGCGGCGGAGACGGCGACGGCCGCGCAGGGGCTGACCGACCGCCCCTGGTACGACGCCCGGCGCCTGGACATCGACCTGCTGCTGTGGCGGCTGCGCGACCATCCGGACCTTGCGGCCTTCGTGGACCGCGCGATCGGCCCCCTCCGCGCGCACGACAACCGCTCCAAACCGCCGCTTCTCCCCACCCTGGAGACGTACTTGGCGCACGCGGGCCGCAAGGCGGAGACGGCCCGTGAACTGCACCTCAACCGTCAGACGCTCTACAACCGCCTCGCCCGGATCGGGGAGTTGCTGGGCACGGACCTGGACGACCCCCAGACCGTACTGGCGTTGAGCCTGGCGCTGCGGGCCCGGAGACATGTGTCGTAGGTGGCTCGCTCAGGGCAGCGGTCGCGCCTCGGTCAACTCGTCGTAGACACTCAGTACTTGGGCCACCGTCTCGTCCTCGGTCGGCCAGGTGGCGGCTTGCCGGACTCCCCTGTCCCTGAGGAGTTCCCGGCGCGCGGGGTCGCCGAGAAGGCCTGTGACGGCTTCGGCGAGCGCCTTCGCGTCTCCGTACGGGACGAGTTCGGCCGCGTCGCCGACGAGCTCGTGGATTCCGCCGACGGCGGTCGCGACGAGCGGCACGCGCGCGTGGAGGGCCTCCTGCGCGAGCACGGACCTGGACTCCCAACTGCTGGGCAGCAGCGCGAGATCGGCCGCGGCGAGGAGCTCCGTGATGTCGTCGCGCCGCCCCATCAGACGGACGGGCAATCCCTCGTCCTCGATACGGCGCTGAAGGACCGCCCTGAGCGGCCCCTCCCCCGCGATCACGAGCAGCGGCATGGGGTCGAGGTCGCGCCACACCCGCGCGGCGTCCAACAGCGTCTCGTACCCGCGGTGCGGGTCGAGGGAGCCGACGGCCATCAGTAACGGCCTTCCGGTGGTGCCGAGTTCGGCCCGCGCCTTGTGCCGCAGCAGGTCGGGGTCCCCGTGCTCGACAACACCGCGCGGCACCGGGGAGGCGACGGCGGAGAGCCGCGCGTCGCGAGCGCCCCTGCTGCGGGCCCGGTCCACCAGGTCGGAGGACGTGCCGAGAACGACGGCGGCGGCCCTGGCGACCCGCCGCTCCAGCAGTCGCAGCAGATGCGCCCGCGTACCCTCGGCGGGCGGACGCGTGTGCCAGGTGACGACGAGCGGGGTGTGCCACCCGCTCAGCGCCAACGTGGCCCGCAGCGCGGCGTGCAGTCCGTGCGCGTGCACCAGGTCGGCGTCCGCGCAGGCCATCCGCAGCGCGGCCACCGAGGCGGGGTCGTTGCTGCGCGGCACGGGGACATGCCGCGCGCCCACACCGGTGAACCCGTAGGCGCGATCGGCATCACTGGGGGCGCACACGGTGACCCGCACGCCCCGGGCGACGAGCCCCGAGGTCAGCGACCGCACATGCGCACCGCTGCGCGCGCTTCCACCGCCGAGCACCTGCACGGTGCGCAACGGCGACTGGCCATGCGGTGAGTGGCTGCTCACGTGGGTCACGTGGCCGGGGCTCCTGGTTCGGCGTCGGACGGTCACGAAGAACGTACAGAAGGATCGTGCGGAGAAACGTACAGAGGGGGTGTACCGCACATCGCGCTCCGCGTCCAACGCCAAGGATGCCAGGCCGCACACCCGTTCCGGCACCACCACCCGAACGCGGACACGACTCCCCGCCCAACTCGACAGCCGCAGTCACTCACACGAGTGACAGGCCCCCGCCCCCGTCACGCGATTCCGCCCAGCCGAACCGCCGGACGACCGACGCGGGCGACGCGGGAGCGAGCACGGCACCGGCGTACGCAGGCTCAGCCACCGTCACGCCACGCCCCACCACGCCGCCGGCGGGTCACCCGCCACCGAACAACTACCCGTCCGCCCGAGCCGTGGCCAGCAGTTCCTCCGCGTGTGCCCGGGCCGTCTCCGAGTCCTCCTGGCCGGCCAGCATCCGGGAGAGCTCGCGGATGCGGTCCTCGCCCTCCAGGACCTTGACGCCGGACCGGGTCACGGACCCGTCGTTGGTCTTCTCGACCAGCAACTGCCGGTCGGCGAAGGCGGCGACCTGCGGGAGGTGGGTGACGACGACGACCTGCGCGGTCTTGGCGAGGCGGGCGAGCCGCCGGCCGATCTCGACCGCGGCCTTGCCGCCGACACCGGCGTCGACCTCGTCGAACAGATACGTCGGCACCGGGTCCGTACCCGCGAAGACGACCTCCACCGCGAGCATCACGCGTGAGAGCTCACCGCCGGAGGCGCCCTTGGCGATGGGCCGCGGCGGCGCGCCCGGGTGCGGGGCGAGCAGCAGCTCGACCTCGTCGACACCCGCGGGACCGTACGCGACCGTTCGGCCGTCGAGCCGCACGCCCTCCGGGTCGTCGGTCTGCCGGATCTCGAACGACACGCGTGCGTGCGGCATGGCGAGCGAGGCCAGCTCGGCGGTCACCGCGGCGGCGAACCGCTCGGCCGCCTCCGTACGGGCCTCCGTCAACCCCTGGGCGAGGCCGCCCAGTTCGGCGCGCAGGGCGTCCCGCTCGGCGGTCAGTTCGTCGAGCCGCTCGTCGTCGCCGTCTAGTTCGAGCAGCCTGGCGGCCCCCTGCTGGGCCCAGGCGAGCACGGCGTCGATGTCCTCGCCGTACTTCCGTGTGAGTTGGGTCAGCGCTGCCCTGCGCTCCTCGACCGCCGCGAGCCGCAGCGGATCGGCGTCGAGATCGTCGGCGTACCCGGCCAGCTCCCCAGCCACATCCCGCAGCAGGATGTTGATCTCGCCGATCCGCCCGGACAGCGCACCGAGCGAGGAGTCGTGCGAACGTACGGCCTCGAGCGCCCGGTGCGCTCCCGCGACGAGCGTCGCCGCGTCGATGCCCTCGGGATCCTCGGGATTGCCGGCGAGCGCCGCGTGCGCGACCGTGGCGGCCGAGGCCAGCGCCTCCGCGTGGCCGAGCCGCTCGGCCTCGGCGGCCAGCTCCACGTCCTCGCCCTCGCGCGGCTCGACGCCGGCGATCTCGTCGAGTCCGAAGCGCAGCAGGTCGGCTTCCTGGGCCCGTTCACGCGCGCGGGTGGTGATCTCGTCCAGCTCGGCCGAGATGGCGCGCAGCCGGCGGTAGGCACCCGCGTACTTGGCGAGCGGCACGGCGACCGCGTCCCCCGCGTACCGGTCGAGCGCCTGCCGCTGCCGGGACAGCTTGAGCAGCCCCTGCTGGTCGGTCTGGCCGTGCACGGCGACGAGTTCGTCGGCGAGCTCGGCGAGCACCCCCACCGGCACCGAGCGCCCGCCCAGATGGGCCCGCGAGCGCCCCTCGGCGGAAACGGTACGGCTGATCAGCAGCGCCCCGTCGTCGAGTTCGGCCCCGGCCTCCTCGGCCCGTACCACCGCCGTGCCGCCGACGGGCAGGGTGATCCGCCCCTCCACGACCGCGCTCTTGGCGCCGATCCGCACCAGGGCGGGGTCGGCACGTCCGCCCAGCAGCAGCCCGAGGCTGGTGACCACCATCGTCTTGCCCGCACCGGTCTCACCGGTCACCGCGGTGAAGCCGGGCGACAGCTCGACCACCGCGTCGTCGATGACTCCGAGCGACCGTATCCGCATCTCCTCCAACACGGACACGACCTTACGAGGTCAGGGACCGGATGTGCGACGGCCCCCACCCCGCTGGTGCGAAGGCGCAGGTGACAAGGACCCACAAAGGGTCCGTTGTCACCCGCGGGAGTGGGACACCGTACAAACGCCGTACACCGGCCGCACCACCGCTCCGGACCTCCTACGACCGATGCGGCAGACCTCGTACGACTAGTGCGGCGCCCCACGCCACCCGGAAACCGGCAGCGCGAACTTCGCCACCAGCCGATCGGTGAACGACGCGTGGTGCAGCCGGGCCAGCCGCACCGGCACCGCCCCCCGCCGGACCTCCACCCGCGCCCCCGGCGGCAGCTCCAGCATCCGTCGCCCGTCGCACCACAGCACCCCCGGCGGAATGTGCGGCAGCACCTCCACCGCGAGCACCGAGTCCGGCGAGGTCACCAGCGGCTTCGCGAACAGCGCGTGCGCGCTGATCGGCACCATCAGCAGCGCCTCGACCTCCGGCCAGACCACGGGCCCGCCCGCGGAGAACGCGTACGCCGTGGAACCGGTCGGCGTCGCGCAGACGATCCCGTCGCAGCCGAACCCGGTCACCGGCCGCCCGTCGATCTCCAGCACCACTTCGAGGAGCTTCTCGGCGGACACCTTCTGCACGGCCGCTTCGTTGAGAGCCCAGTCGGTGTGCACGATGTCGCCGTTCTGGTGCACGACGACGTCGACGGTCATCCGCTCCTCGACCTCGTACGCCTTGGTCACCACCCGGTCGACGACCTTGTCGAGGTCGTCGCGCTCGGCCTCCGCGAGGAACCCGACCCGGCCGAGGTTGACGCCGAGCATCGGCACCCCGGACGCGCGGGCGAACTCGGCGCCGCGCAGCAGCGTCCCGTCACCGCCAAGCACGATCAGCAGCTCGCAGCCGTCGAGGCACTGCGGTGTGGCCTCCTTCACCAGCTCCACGGTCGGTGGCAGCGGCAGGTCGGCCGCCTCCGCCTCCAGCACCCGTACGCCGATCCCGGAGCGCAGCAGCCCCTGGACGACGAGTTCGGCGCTGCGGATCGCAGCGGGCCGCCCGGTGTGGGCGAGCAGGAAAACTGTACGAGCTCCGGTCTGTGTCAACGCGGCCCCTCCGCCACTGCACGGTCAACGTCGGCCGGGTCGAGTTCGGGTGCCCCGGCACGTAGCCACAGAAAATACTCGACATTGCCCGAAGGCCCCGGCAGTGGACTGGCCGTGACCCCCCGCACCCCGAGTCCCAGCTTCCAGGCACGCGCGGCCACCCCGCGCACGGCCTCCGCCCGCAGCTCCGGGCTGCGCACGACACCGCCGCTCCCCAGCCGTTCCTTCCCCACCTCGAACTGTGGCTTGACCATCATCACCAGATCGGCGTCGGGCGCCGCGCACCGCGCGAGGGCGGGCAGCACCAGGCCGAGCGGGATGAAGGACAGATCCCCGACAACAAGATCCACGGGCTCCCCATCGATCGCCTCCAACGTCAACTCGCGTACGTTCGTACGGTCCTTGACTGTGACGCGTTCATCGCTCTGCAGAGACCAGGCAAGTTGACCGTAGCCGACATCGACGGCGAGCACATGGGCGGCTCCCGCGCGCAGCAGTACATCGGTGAAGCCGCCGGTGGACGCTCCGGCGTCCAGCGCCCGCCGTCCCGCGACCTCGAGCCCCTGCGGGACGAAGGCCTCCAGCGCGCCGGCGAGCTTGTGTCCGCCGCGCGAGACGTAGTCGGGGTCGCTGTCGTCCTGGGTCACCACGATCGCGGCCGCCGTCTCCACCTGAGTGGCGGGCTTGACCGCGAGGGTCTTGCCGACGGTGACCCTCCCCGCGGCGATCAGCTGTCCGGCGTGCTCGCGCGAGCGGGCGAGTTTCCGGCGGACCAGCTCGGCGTCCAGGCGGCGGCGTGCCACTCCTGCCACGTTCGGTTCAGCTCCTGCGGTTGTACGGCGATGGGGGCGCCGGGGATTCCGGGCGGGCGTCGAGCGCGGTGAGCGCGTCGCGCAGCCCCCGGTGTACATCCTCGTACACCTCGACGTGTCCGTCCGTCGCGAGGTGGTCGGCGTCGGCCAGCCGGTCGAGCTGGGCGTCGATGTCCGCGTTGCCGGTGGGGGTGCGCGGCACGTTCAGCGGGGCCGGGGCGGCGAGGTCGTACGCGGGGTCGGCCTCGGCCGGAACCTCCGGCTCCGGGACCTCGCCCTGCGCGGACGGGGTCCGGGGCACTGAGTCGCTCATGCCCCGACGCTACCCCGAAGCGCTGCGGTACCGTCGATCACGATGGCGACGATCGAGGAGTGCCGCAGTGCGCTCGAGAAGCTTGCGGACAACATGGCGGGCGCCGACGGGGACGTACGCGAGGCGGCGGCCCTGAACCGCTCGCTGAGCTGCCGTGTCACCGACCTGGACGTCACCTTCGTCGGCCGTCTCGAGGACGGCCGGATCAGGGTGCTGGACACCCTCCAGGGGCCGCCCCGCGAGAAGGCCCAGATCAGGCTCACCATGTCCGGCGACGATCTGGTCGCCATGGTCGACGGCGAGCTGCACTTCGCGAAGGCCTGGGGTTCGGGCCGGGTGAAGCTGGAGGCGAGTGTCCTCGATCTGTTCCGCCTCAGGAAGCTTCTGTAGCGGCCACCCGCGCGCGTGCCTTGCGCGCCGCGGGCACCACCAGCGGGGTGCCCGTCTCCGGGTCGTCGATGACCTGGCAGCGCAGCCCGAAGACCTCCTCGACCAGACCGGCCGTGACGATGTCGCTCGGCGGGCCCTCGGCGATGACCTCGCCCTCGCGCAGGGCGATCAGGTGGGTGGCGTACCGGGCCGCGTGGTTGAGGTCGTGGAGCACGGCGACGAGGGTGCGGCCCTGTTCCTCGTGCAGCTCGGCGCACAGGTCCAGGACGTCGATCTGGTGCTGGATGTCGAGGTACGTCGTGGGCTCGTCGAGGAGCAGCAGCGGTGTCTGCTGGGCGAGCGCCATCGCGATCCACACCCGCTGGCGCTGGCCGCCGGAGAGTTCGTCGACATAGCGATCGGCGAGCTCGGCGACGCCGGTCGAGGCCATCGACTCCTGGACGACCCGCTCGTCCTCCGTGGACCACTGACGCAGCAGCCCCTGGTGCGGATAGCGGCCCCGGCCCACCAGGTCGCCGACGGTGATCCCGTCGGGCGCGATCGAGGACTGCGGCAGCAGCCCCAGCGTCCTGGCCACCTTCTTCGCGGGCATCGACTGGATGACCTGCCCGTCGAGCAGCACCCGCCCCTGAGCGGGCTTGAGCATCCGCGAGAGGGCACGCAGCAGTGTCGACTTGCCGCAGGCGTTCGGGCCGACGATCACGGTGAAGGAGTTGTCGGGTATCTCCACCGACAGCTTCTCCGTGATGACGCGCTGGTCGTAGGCGAGGGTGACGTTCTCGGCGGACAGGCGGTTCACGGTGGTGGTGCTCCTCTTGGTCTTCTCGTTCGCTGCGGCGCCCGTTCGCGACCGGCCCGCCTTCCGCGCGGCGCTCATATCCGGCCCGCCTTCCGCTCGGTGACCAGGAGCCAGAGCAGATAGACACCGCCGAGGACTCCGGTCACCACACCCACGGGAAGCTGGTCGGCGCCGAAGGCCCGCTGCGAGGCCCAGTCCGCGACGATCAGCAGGGTCGCGCCCATGCACATGGAGGGCACCAGGTTCGGCCCCGGCGAGCGGGTCAGTCGCCGGGCGAGCTGCGGCGAGGTGAGCGCCACGAAACCGACCGGGCCCGCGGCGGCGGTGGCGCCCGCGGTGAGCAGCACGGCGGCCAGCATCAGCAGCAGCCGCGTCCGCTCGACCCGCACTCCGAGCGCGTACGAGACGTCGTCGCCCATCTCCGTCATGCGCAGCCCGCGCGCGTTGGCGAGGACCAGCGGGACGAGGACGGCGCACATGATGAGCAGCGGCCATACCTGGGTCCAGTCACGGCCGTTGAGGGAGCCGGTCATCCAGACCACCGCGCGGGCAGCGTCGACGATGTCGGCCTTGGTGAGCAGATAGCCGTTGACCGCCGTGACGATCGCGGAGACACCGATGCCGACCAGAACCAGTCGATAACCGTGCACGCCCCGCTTCCACGCGAGCAGATAGATGGCTAGTCCGGTCACGAGGCCGCCGACGAGCGCCCCGAGGGCGACCTGGTTCGCGCTCCCCGAGAACAGCACGATCACGATGAGCGCACCGGCCGTCGCGCCCTGCCCGAGGCCGAGCACGTCCGGACTGCCCAGCGGATTGCGGGAGACGGACTGGAAGACCGCGCCGGCCAGCCCGAGTGAGGCCCCCACCAGCAGGCCGACGACGACCCGCGGCAGCCGCAGGTCGTTGACGATGTACTCCTGGATCGCGGTGCCGTCGCCGGACAGTGTCCTGAGGACGTCCGGTGCCGAGATCGGGAAGTCGCCGGTGCCGATCAGCGCGACGCTCGCGGTGAGCGCGGCGGCCAGCAGGAGCACGACGACGGCGAACGCCCGGACGTCGAGCCGGACCGACAGCCCCCCGGGTGTCCGAACGGCCCGGGTACCCCGGACGCGAAGAGCCGGATGGCCCCTCTCCCGGTTGCGTGTGGTCGTCACAGCTGCGCCGTCCTCCGCCGTCGTACGAGATAGATGAAGACCGGGCCGCCCAGGACCGCGGTGACGATGCCGACCTGCAACTCCGCGGGCCGCGCGACCATCCGGCCGACGACGTCGGCGCCGAGCAGCAGCACGGGCGACAGCACGGTCGCGTACGGCAGGATCCAGCGCAGGTCGGGCCCGGTGAAGGACCGGACGACGTGCGGGACCATCAGGCCGACGAACACGATCGGCCCGCAGGCGGCGGTCGCGGCGCCGCACAGCACGGTCGCGGCGGCCATGGACAGCGCGCGGGTGCGGTTCAGGTTGGCGCCCAGCGCGCGGGCGGTGTCGTCGCCCATGGTCACGGCGTTCAGCGGGCGGGCGAGGGCCAGCGCGAGGACGGTGCCGACCGCCAGGAACGGCAGCACCTGCTTGATGGTGGTGTCGGTGGCCGACGCCAGCGAGCCGACGGTCCAGAACCGCATCCTGCCCAGCGCCGCGTCGTCCGTGATCATCACGGCCTGCAGATAGCCGTAGAGCGCGGCGCTGATCGCCGTGCCCGCGAGCGCGAGCCGCACCGGGGTCGCCCCCCGGCTGCCGCCGAGGAACCAGACCAGCGCACCCACCGCGGCCGCCCCGAAGAAGGCGAACCAGACGTAGCCGCTCAGACTCGTGACACCGAAGTACGTGATGGCGGTGACGACCGCGGCGGACGCGCCCGCGTTGATCCCGAGCAGTCCGGGGTCGGCCAGCGGGTTACGGGTCAGCGCCTGGAGGACGGCCCCCGCGAGCCCCAGCGCGGCGCCGACCAGCAACCCGAGGACGGTACGGGAGAGCCGGTCACCGACCACGACATCCGCGTACGTCCCCGAGTCGTGGAACAGGCCGTGCCAGACCTGATCCAGCGGCAGCGCCTTCGCACCGATCGCGATACTCGCCAGCGCGACGAGCACCAGCAGGCCCAGGGAAGCCAGGAGCCCAAAGGTGCGAATCGCCCGGCGGGTTGGGGGCGCGGGGGCGGTCTCCGCACGCGCTTCGGGGGGACTGTCTACCAACACCCGGTTAGGTTAGCCTACCCTCGCATTCCAGCTGGATCCCAGGTCACCGCGGCCGGGGGTGTCCGCATCCCCTCCGCGCTCAGAGCCCCAGCCGCGCCAGCGCCTTGCCCCCGTCCAGCTCGCACGTCCCGTCGCCGGCCGCCGTCCAGGCCGCCGCGCACAGCGCCCGCAGCCCGTCCAGGGCCTCGCCGTCCCCCTGCAACTCCAGCCGCTCGGTCCCGGCCGTCGCCGTCCAGCCGCCGCAGCGGAACCCGTCCGCCGACTCGGTGACCTCGGGCTGCCCCGTGAGCAGACCGCGCAGATCGGCGTCGACGTACGTCGGCCGGTGCTGCGGCGGAGCGGCGAGCAGTTGCGGGCCGTCCGTGACGCCGGTCAGTACGAGCAGCGAGTCCACCTCGCCGTTGAACGCGCCCTCGATGTCCGTGTCGAGCCGGTCACCGACGACCAGCGGCCGCTCGGCCCCGGTCCGCAGAATCGTCTCGCGGTGCATCGGGGGCAGCGGCTTGCCCGCCACCTGCGGCTCGGCGCCCGTGGCGATGCGTACGACCTCGACCGCCGCGCCGTTCCCGGGGGCGATCCCGCGTGCGCTCGGGATCGTCAGATCGGTGTTGGACGCGAACCACGGCACCCCGCGCGCGATGGCGTAGGACGCCTCCGCGAAACGCCCCCAGGGCAGATCCGGACCGCCGAATCCCTGGACCACAGCCGCCGGATCGTCGTCCGCCGACTCGACCGGTTCGAGCCCTCGCTCGCGCAGCGCGACCCGCAGCCCCTCCCCGCCGATGACCAGCACGCGCGCGCCGGCGGGCACCTGCTCGCTGATGAGCCGGGCCGCGGCCTGCGCCGAGGTGATGACGTCGGAGGCCCCGGTCGGTATCCCCAGCTCCGTGAGGTGCTCGGCCACCGCGTCCGGCGTCCGCAGCGCGTTGTTCGTGACGTAGGCGAGGTGCATCCCTCCGGAGCCGGCCGTGCCCAGGGACTCAACGGCGTGCGCGATGGCGTTACCGCCCGCGTACACCACTCCGTCCAGGTCGAGCAGAGCCGTGTCGTACGCCTCGCTCAGGGCCCGCGCACTGCCCTCGGGCCGCGTCCTGACGCTCTGGCTCATTCCGCATCGCTCCTCATTCGATCCCTTTGCCCCGATCATCGCGCATGTCACTGACACACTTACGATGCCTGAATGAACTATGCAGGTCCCGCGCACGTACCCGCACGCATGGGCCTTGATCTGAACCCCTTCAGGGGCCTGCGCTACGACCCCGACCGGGTCGGCAGCCTGGCCGCCGTGACCTCACCGCCGTACGACGTCGTCGTACGGCCGGACGGTCTGCTCCACCTGGAATCCGCCGACCCGCACAACATCGTCAGGCTGATCCTCCCGCAGGACCCGACCCCCACCGCGCGCAACCAGCAGGCTGCCGAAACCCTGCACCTCTGGCTGTCCGAGGGCGTCCTCACCACCGACACCGAGCCGGGTCTGTACGTCTACGAACAGCGCGACGGCGGCATGCTGCAACGCGGCATCATCGGTGCCCTGCGTCTGTCGGAGCCGTCGGACGGCGTCGTCCTCCCCCACGAGGACGTGATGCCGCACGTCATCGCGGACCGCGCCGCCCTGATGCGCGCCACCTCCGCGAACCTCGAACCCCTGCTGCTGACGTACCGCGGCAACGGTTCCCGGGCAGGCACCGCCGCCGTGATCGAACGCACGGCCAAGCACCCGCCGCTCCTCTCCACCACCACGGAGGACGGCTTCAGCCACCGTCTGTGGGCGGTCACCGACCCGGCCGATCTGACCGAGATCCGGACAGATCTCGGTCACCACCAGGCCCTCATCGCCGACGGCCACCACCGCTGGGCAACGTATCTGCGTCTACGCGCGGAGCATCCCTCCCCCAGCCCCTGGGACTACGGCCTGGTCCTCCTGGTCGACACCACTCGCTATCCGCTCCGCGTCCGCGCGATCCACCGCCTCCTGCACCGCCTGCCGGTCGCCGACGCCTTGGCCGCCCTCACGGACACCTTCCGCGTACGCCGCCTCGACGTCCCCCTCGCCGAGGCCATGGAAGCCCTGGCCGCGTCGGCCGCGCAGGGAAACGCCTTCCTCCTGGCCGGCGACGGCGCCTTCCACCTGGTCGACCGTCCGTCCCCGGCTCTCCTCGCCCGTACGATCCCGGGTGACCACCCGCAGGCCTGGCGGACCCTGGACGCGACCGTCCTGCACGCCACGCTCCTCGAACACGTCTGGGGCATCCCGGAGGACTCGCCCGAGCACGTCGCGTACATCCACGACACCGAGGCGACGGTCGACAAGGCGGAGCGCGACGGCGGCACGGCCGTCCTGATGCATCCGGTCCGCGAGGAGGTCGTACGCGAACTGGCCCGCCAGGGTGTCACCATGCCGCGCAAGTCGACGTCGTTCGGCCCGAAACCGGCCTCGGGCCTGGTACTCCGGGCACTCGCGGGCTGACAGAAGCGGACGGGCGGAACCCCTTCCGGAGTCCCGCCCGTCCGCTTCTACGTGTCCTGCGCGGCGTCAGCCCTGCGACGCGCCCTTGGGTGCGTCATCGCCGTCGGCGTCGGCGTCGTCCGGCGTCGGCCCGTTCTCCAGAGCCTCGTCCTCGTCCTCGTCGTCATCCTCATCGTCGAACTCGGCCACGGTGTCGCTCTCGGACTCGATCGGAGCCGGCACGTCCGTCACCGTCACCGTCGTCACCGACGCCGTCTCGTCCTCATCGTCGTCCTCGACGAACGCGTCGACGAACGCGACGCCGTCCAGTTCGGCGAGCCGGTCGGAGGCGTCGGTGCTGCCGTCCTTGTCGGACTCGATGGCCTTCGCGAACCACTCGCGCGCCTCACCCTCCCGACCGGCCGCGAGCAGCGCGTCGGCGTAGGCGTAGCGCAGTCGCGCGGTCCAGGGCTGCATGGAGTTCGAGGCAAGCTCGGGACCCTGGAGGGTCACGATGGAGGCCTCGATCTGGCCCATGTCCCGTCGCGCGCCGGCGGCCACGAGACGCATCTCGACCTGCCCGGGCTTGTCCAGCTTCTGGACCTCGGGCGCACCGGCCATGTCCAGCGCCTTCTCGGGCCGGCCCAGACCGCGCTCGCAGTCCGCCATGACCGGCCAGAGGTCCACACCGCCGGTCATACGGCGCGCGGCCCGGAACTCGGCGAGCGCCTCGCTGTACTTCTGGCTCGCGTACGCGGCGAAGCCGGCCGCCTCCCGTACGGCGGCAACGCGCGAGGCCAGCCGCAGGGCGACCTTCGAGTAGCCGTACGCCCCCTCGGGGTCCTCGTCGATGAGCCGGGCGACCATCACCAGGTTCTTGGCGACATCCTCGGCAAGCCCCTTGGGGAGACTCATCAGTTCCTGCCGTACGTCCTTGTCGATCTCGTCGCCGGTGACGTCCTCGGGGATCGGCAGCCGCTTGATCGGCTCACGGTCCCGGTCACGGTCGTCCCGGAAACCGCCACCACCACGGCGGTCGTCGCCGCGCCTGTCGTCACGGCCCTGGAAGCCACCGGGGCGACCGCCGCCCCTGTCGTCACGCCGCGGGCCGGCTCCCCGATCGTCACGACCACGGAACCCACCGCCTCGGTTGTCGTCACGGCGGTTGTCGTCGCGTCGGAACGCCGGACGGTCGTCACGGCGAGCATCACCACGGTCATCGCGACGGAAACCGCCACGGTCACCACCACTGTCACGCCGATCACCACTGTCACGGCGGTCGTCACGACGGAAACCACTGCCACCACGGTCATCGTCACGACGCGGACCACTGCCGGCACGGTTGTCGTCACGACGCGGACCACTGGTGGGCCGGTCGTCACGACGGAAGCCACCGGTACCACGGTTGTCGCCACGGCTCTCGTCGCGCCGGAACGCCGGACGGTCATCACGACGGTCGTCACGGCGAGCATCACCACGGTCATCGCGGCGGAAGCCCCCACGGTCACCACCGCTGTCACGGCGGTCGTCACGACGGAAACCGCTGCCACCACGGTCGTCATCACGACGCGGACCACCGCCGGCTCGATTGTCGTCACGACGCGGACCACCGCTGGGCCGGTCGTCACGACGGAATGGCGGGCGATCCCCCTCGCGGCGGAACCCACGGCTGTCGTCGCGTCGGAACGCCGGACGGTCATCGCGGCGGTCGTCACGGCGGGCGTCGCCACGGTCGTCACGACGGAAGCCGCCGCGGTCTCCACCATCACGCCGATCATCACGGCGCGGACCACTGGTGGGCCGGTCGTCACGACGGAAGCCACCGGTACCTCGGTTGTCGTCACGGCGGTTGTCATCACGCCGGAAGCCGCCACGGTCACCGCCGCTCCTGGCATCGGGCCGCCCCTGGCCTCCGCGATCGCCATCACGGCGCGGACCGCTGCCGGCACGGTTGTCGTCACGACGCGGACCACTGGTGGGCCGGTCATCTCGACGGAAGGCCGGACGGTCGCCCTCTCGACCGGTTCCCCGGTCCCGGTCGTCGCGACGTGGCCCGCTGGGACGATCGTCACGCCGGAACGGCGGACGACCACCGCGGTCACCCGCACCCCGGTCGTCGCGGCCACGGAAGCCACCGGTACCACGGTTGTCGTCACGCCGGGTGTCATCACGGCGGTTGTCGTCGCGCCGGAAACCGCCACGGTCACCGCCGCTCCTGGCGTCGGGCCGGCTCTGGCCTCCGCGATCGCCGTCACGGCGATCGTTGTCGCGGCGAGGGCCCCCGCGGTAGCCGCCGCGGTCACCACTGTCCCGGCTTCGCTGGTCGCGCTCCGGTCGCTCATCGGGAGAGTTGGTGGACATGGTGACTCCTGTCTTCGGTACCGCAAGTCATTCTCGCGCAGCCAGGTACCCGGCGCGCTTCGGAAAAACAAAAAAGGACCTCTGGTCCCAGCGAGTCGCTGGGACCAGAGGTCCTCAAGATTTGTTCGGCGGCGTCCTACTCTCCCACAGGGTCCCCCCTGCAGTACCATCGGCGCTATAAGGCTTAGCTTCCGGGTTCGGAATGTAACCGGGCGTTTCCCTCATGCTATGACCACCGAAACCCTGTCAGACTCCCCACAATAAAGTGGGGTATCGAACGGGCAGCGAACAAGCACACTATTCAATTGATTAGTGAAACTGTTCAGCCAGCACAACCGTTCGTTGTCTGGGAACTACACAGTGGACGCGAGCAACTGAGGACAAGCCCTCGGCCTATTAGTACCAGTCAGCTTCACCCATTACTAGGCTTCCACATCTGGCCTATCAACC